>DATNJC010000025.1:0-20013 GCA_035604115.1 Bryobacteraceae bacterium
GCGAGCTTGGAAGATCCGCCAACTGGAATTGCTGGAGCATGCCGTGGCCGCGGCCCTTACTGCGGTGAATTCAGAACACGCAACAGCCCATTTTCGCCACTGCGGCTATGGTCTATAAATACTCAGAAAATGGTCTAGCCCCTTCGCTAACGCCCAGGCGGTCAAAGCCGCATCGGGCCGCATCGACGACGCCACGCTCCGGAACGTCTCGAAGAGCGGCGAGGATTGGATTTCTTACGGCTTCACTCCTGGCGAGACGCGCTACAGCCCGCTCAACCAGATCAACACCACCAACGTCAGCCGGCTGGGCGTGGCCTGGTCCTACGATGCCGGAAAGGGCGGCGGCAACCAGGAAGGTACTCTGCTGGCCTACAACGGCATTCTGTTCGGCATCACCAATTGGAGCGTCGTGTTCGCGGTCGACGCCCGCACGGGCAAGGAGAAGTGGCGCTGGGACCCGGAGGTCTATCAGGACAAAGTCCGGTCGACCATCTGCTGCGGCGTGGTGCAGCGCGGGATCGCGCTGTATCAGAACCTGGTGATCGCACCGGTGATCGATGGACGCCTGATCGCGCTCGACATGCAGACCGGAAAGCCAGTGTGGGAATCGCGCGTGTCCTACACGCAGGACGGCTACACAGTCACCATGGCGCCGCGCATCGCCAAGGGCAAAGTAATCATTGGCGCGGCCGGCTCCGAACTCCCCGTGCGCGGATTCTTCTCCGCATTCGACGCCGCCACCGGCAAGCTCGCGTGGAAATTCTACACCGTCCCCGGCGACCCGTCGAAGCCGTTCGAAAATCCCGCGCTCAAGAAAGCCGCGGAGACCTGGTCGGGCGACTACTGGAAACTCGGCGGCGGCGGCTCGGTTTGGGACGGCATGGCGTACGATCCTGACGCCGACCTGTTCTACGTCGGCACCGGCAACGGCGGCCCCTGGCCTGAAGATTTGCGCAAGTCCAAGGGCAAGGACAACCTTTATGTGGCTTCGATCCTGGCGGTGAAGCCCGACACCGGCGAGCTCAAGTGGCACTTCCAACCGGTGCCCGGAGATTCGTGGGACTACGACAGCGTCCAGCAACTCCTGCTGGCGGACCTGACCATTCGCGGGCAGCCGCGCAAGGTCCTGATGCAAGCCAACAAGGACGGCTTCTACTACGTGCTCGATCGCGTGAGCGGCCAGTTCATCTCCGGCCAGCCCTACGCCAAGGTCACTTGGGCGAAGGGACTCGACGAGCGCACCGGGCGCCCCTTCGTGAATCCCGAAGCGCACTATGGGACCGAGCCCATCCAAATCTCGCCCGGCCCCGGCGGCGCGCACAATTGGGCGCCGATGTCGTTCAATCCCACGACGGGTCTGGTATACGTTCCGACCACGCTGGTCAGCAGCAGCAATTTTGCGCTGGATACCGACTTCGTGGTGAAGCCCGGGCAGAGCAATATCGGTGTCAAGCGCGGCGCTCCGCCGGCCAACGGAATCGGAGTCGCGCCGCCGCCGCCGGCCACGCTGCCTGAGCCGCCCGCGATCGGTCCGGCTGCCCCCGCTGAAGGCCAGTCGCGCTCGGCGCTGGTGGCGTGGGATCCGGTGACGCAAAAAGAGCGTTGGCGGACACCCGGCGGAGGCTCGACCGGCGGCGGAACCGTGACCACCGCGGGCAACCTGGTGATCCAAGTGATCCCCGACGGCCGCCTGGTGGCTTATAGCGCGGACAAGGGCGAAAAACTTCTGGACGTGGCGACCGGTCTGCGCGGCGGCATGGGTCCGCCGATCACCTATCAACTCGATGGCAAGCAATACATCGCGCTGATGGGCGGAACGGGCGTCGTAGTCGGCCGCAACGCCGAACCCGGCGCCCCGCCGCCACCCGCCACGTCCACAACAGTGTTCCCCAAGCTGATGACATTTGTGCTGGACGGAAAGCCCGTGCAATGACGCCTATGAAGTTCTATCTGAAGCCCACTTGAACGACCTGCCGCAACGCGAGGAGTTTCCTCCGCGCCAAGGGAGCTAAGTATGAAGAAGTCGATCTGAACAAAGGCTTGACCGAGAATGAGCTCGATACGCTGATCGGCGACCGGGACTACAAGCTGTTTCTCAATCCGCGCAATGAGCTGTACCGCGAGAAGAAGATGAAGGAGTCGCCGCCGTCGCGCAAGGAAGCGATCCGGTTGATGAGTCAACACCTGAATCTGATTCGGCGGCCGATATTGGTGAAGGGCAGCGAGATCGTGCTGGGGTGGGATGAGGACGCGATGCTCAAGCTACTCTGACCATTCCCTGTGGCCCTCCCCCTGTAGTTTGGCATTCGGACGCGATATAATCTTGCCTGCGTGAACCAAGTGAACACACGGATGTCGCGGCTCGCGGCTGGCGTGCTGCTGGGCTGTACTGTGCTCGTACAAGCCGCGCCGTCAGAGCGCGCCTTCCTGGATCAATACTGCACCGGCTGTCACAACCAGAAGTTGAAGACCGCGGGTCTGATGCTGGACGTGGCGGACCCCGACAAGATCGCGGGCGGCGCTGAAACGTGGGAAAAAGTCATCCGTAAACTGCGCGGCGGAATGATGCCACCGCTGGGGCGTCCGCGTCCGGACCGCGCCGCCATGGACACTTTCATCGCGGGCCTTGAAAACAAGCTCGATCAGGCGTACTTGGCTAAAGTGAATCCGGGCCGCGTGGGGCTGCATCGCCTGAACCGCGCCGAATATGGCAACGCGGTTCGCGATTTGCTCGCGCTGGACGTCGACGTTTCGACGCTCCTCCCCGCCGACGACGCCAACTTCGGTTTCGATAACATCGCCGATTCGCTCAGCGTTTCGCCAGTGCTGATGGAGCGCTATGTGAGCGCTGCCTGGAAGATCAGCGGGCAGGCGGTGGGCGATCCGGCGATCGCGCCCACCACCTCGACGTTCCACGTCCGGCCCGACCTGTCGCAGGACCGGCACATTGAAGGCCTGCCGCTGGGCACGCGCGGCGGAATCCTGGTGCGCTACAACTTTCCGTTGGACGCCGAGTATCGCTTCAAAGTCCGCTTCTGGGGCAATACCGTGAACACCGTGCGCGGTCTCGAAATCCCCAGCCAGGTGGAGATCACCATAGATGGCGAGCGCGTTCGCATCGCGACCATCGGCGGGCAAAAAGACGCGGATCTCGGTAACACGAACCCGACCGCATCGGCCGAACAACTCGCGAAGCGCCTGGAGATTCAACTCCCCGTGAGTGCGGGTCCGCACGAGGTGGGCGTGGCGTTTCTGCAAGCGACGACCGGTCCAACCGTCGAACTGCTGCAGCCCTACCAGCGCGAGAAGGTCGATCCGATCAATACATCCGGGATTTCGGAACTCGACTTTATCTCGATTTCCGGACCATACAAATCCACCGGCCCCGGCGACACGCCCAGCCGCCAGCGCGTATTCACATGCCATCCCCAAGCCGCCGGCGATCCAGTGCCCTGTGCGCGCAAGATCCTTTCCACATTGGCGCGACGGGCTTATCGCCGGCCTGTGACCGAGACGGACATGGAGCGACTGCTCACCTACTTCCAGCGTGGTCAGAACAATGGAAGCGGCCCCGGAAACTTCGACGCTGGAATCGAATCCGCACTGGCGTTCATTCTTGTGAATCCGCAGTTCCTGTTCCGCGCGGAATCCGATCCGCCGCAGGCCGCGCCGGGCGTCGCCTCTCGCATCAGCGACCTGGAACTGGCCTCGCGCCTGTCGTTCTTCCTCTGGAGCAGCATTCCCGACGACGAACTGATCACGCTGGCGTCGCGGGGCAAGCTGAAAGACCCAGCGGTTCTTGAACAGCAAGTCCGGCGCATGCTGGCCGATCGCCGCTCCGACGCGCTGGCCGATAACTTCTTCGGCCAATGGCTGTACTTGAGAAACCTGAAGGGCATCGTCCCCGATCAGCAGATTTTCCCGGATTTCGACGACAACCTGCGGCAGGCCTTCCTGCGCGAAACGGAATTATTCACCGGCAGCATCCTGCGCGAAAACCGGCCCGTCACCGAACTACTGACGGCCGACTACAGCTTCGTCAACGAGCGTCTGGCCAAGCACTACGGGATTCCCAACGTGTACGGCAATCAGTTCCGGCGCGTGACCATCACCGATCCGGCGCGGCGCGGGCTGCTGGGGCAGGGTAGCGTGCTGACGGTTTCGTCTTACGCCAACCGGACCTCCCCGGTGCTGCGCGGCAAATGGGTGCTCACCAACATTCTGGGCACGCCGCCTCCGCCGCCTCCGCCCAACGTTCCCGCGTTCAACGAAATGGCCGTGGGCACGGTGCGCCAGCGCATGGAGCAGCACCGTTCGAATCCGGCTTGCTCGGGCTGTCACAGTGTTATGGACCCAGTCGGCTTCACGCTAGAGAATTTCGACGCCATCGGGCATTGGCGGACAAAAGACACCGGTGAAGCGGTTGACGCAGCCGGAGCGCTGCCGGACGGAACACCGGTCAAAGGCCCTGCAGCCATGATCCAGGCGATCGCCGCACATCCTGAGCAGTTCGTGCGTACCACGACGGAGATGTTGCTCACCTACGCGCTGGGCCGCGGCACCGAGTATTACGACATGCCGGTAGTCCGCACCGTAGCGCGCGAGGCCGCGGCTAAAAATTATCGTTTTGCCGAGTTGGTGCTCGGCATCGTGAAGAGTCCACCGTTCCAGATGCGAGTGAAAGCGCCGGATGCGGCCAAGCCGCTCGCCGCTGGGAATGCCGTTACCGAACCGCGACCGTAAGGAAGCGGTACAGAGCGTTAGGGGGAAAATTAGTCATGATCCTCACCAAGAAATACCTGCCGCGCCGCACGTTCCTGCGCGGGATCGGCGCCGCAGTGGCGCTGCCATTACTAGACTCCATGGTGCCGGCGCAAACTCCGCTAGCCCGCACGGCGGCCAAGCCTACGCTGCGCGCCGGTTTCGTGTACGTCCCGCACGGCACGATTCTCGCGCAATGGACGCCCATCGGCGATGGAAAAGATTTCAAGTTTTCGCGGATCTTGAAGCCCCTGGAATCGTTCCGCGACCGCGTTACTGTGGTCACGGGCTGTGCCTTGAACGCCGAAAACGGCCACGCCATCAGCAATTCGATGTGGCTGAACGGCGTCCGCCCGGCGCACGGCACCGAGATTCGCTCCGGCATCACCATCGACCAAATGATCGCGGCCAAGATCGGTCAAGACACCACGTATCCTTCGTTAGAGATCGCCACCGAGGATCACTCGACCGAACTCGGAAGCTGCGGCGGGGACTACGCGTGCGCCTACATGAACACCATCTCCTGGCGCAATCCGACCACGCCGAATCCGATGGAGCTCAATCCGCGCGTGGTGTTCGAGCGCCTGTTTGGAGGCGACGGCGCTACGCCCGAACAGCGAGCGGCCCGCTTGAAGGACAACCTCAGCCTGCTGGACGGCATCGCGCAAAGCGCCAAGGATCTGTCGAAAACCTTGGACGCGCGCGATAAAGCCCGGCTGAGCGATTACCTCGAAAACGTCCGCGAAATCGAACGCCGCATCGAGCAGGCCGAGAAGAAACACAGCGAGTCCGAAATCGCCGCACCGGATACTCCGGCGGGCGTGCCCGATTCCTACGAAGAGCACGTGAAGCTGCTCTACGACCTATGGGCGATCGCGTTCCAGGGCGACATCACGCGCGTGACCACCTTCATGATGGCCCGCGAACTGAGCACCCGCACCTATCCGCAAATCGGCGTGCCCGATGGCCACCATCCGGTCTCGCACCATCAGAACGTGCCGGAGCGGATCGACCAGCACGCCAAGATCAACACGTATCACATCGGGTTGTTCGCGGGCTTCTTGGACAAGTTGCGCAAAACGCCGGATGGCGAAGGCAATCTGCTGGACCATTCGATGATCCTGTACGGCAGCGGGATGAGCAACGGCAACGTACACAGCCACGACATTCTGCCCGCTCTGATCGCGGGCGGCGCGGCGGGCCGGCTGAAGGGCAACCTCCACGTCAAGGCGCCGCTGATGACGCCGCTTTCGAACCTGCTGGTCGCGATGCTCGACAAGGCCGGCATTGCTGCGGATCGCCTGGGCGATAGCTCGGGGCGGATCGATATTGGATAGAGATTTGATAGGTGAATGTGGAGCGGGCTTCAGCCTGCGACGAGCGCTTTAGCGCACGTGCCGGCGCGGAGGCTGAAGCCTCCGTTGCAGGCTAAAGCCGGCTCCACGTTATTAGGAGGCCGACATGCGGACTGCCCTTTTGATCGGAGTCGTCACCACCGCAATCGCGGCGAACGCCGCCGACGTTCGTCTCGTTGACGCCGCGCGCACTCAGGATCACGCGGCGCTGCGCACCTTGCTTAAGCAGAAGGTGGACGTCAACGCGCCCGGCGCGGATGGGACCACGGCGTTGATCTGGGCCGCTCACCAGAACGACATGGAAGCCGTGAAACTGCTCCTCGGCGCGGGAGCGCAAGCCAACGTCGTGAGTCGAGACAAGGCCACCGCACTCGGCGAGGCCGCGAACCTGGGAAATAGTGAGATGATCGACGCGCTGCTCCAGGCCGGTGCCGATCCGAACGCCACCTCGGGCGAAGGTGAGACGGCGCTGATGACCGCTTCCCGCACAGGCGCGGCGGCCGGAGTGAAGGCCTTGCTGGCGCGTGGCGCCAATGTCAACGCCAAAGAGTCCTATCGCGGCGAGACACCGCTCATGTTCGCGGTGTCGGAAAACCACGCCGACATTGCCAAGCTCCTGATCGACGCGGGCGCGGACGTCAACGCCAAATCCACTTTCTACGATTTCAATTTCCGCAAGGTGGCTTCCGGAGGAACGCAGGCGGTCTACTTCAGGGGCGGTCTGACCCCGCTGTTGTTCGCCTCGCGCCAGGGTGCGATCGAGGCAGCCGATGCGCTGATCGCGGCCGGCGCGGATATAAATCAGGGCGAACCGGAGTATGGCTTCACGCCGCTGCTCGACGCGATTTACAACGACCATTACGATTTTGCCGCCGCGCTGGTGGAAAAGGGAGCCCGTCTCACCGACGGCGCACTTTATCTGGCGGTCGAGATGCGAAACCTGGATTATTTCGGCAACCGCCCGCGCAAGCCGGTGACCGACAAACTGGACGAGCTGGCGTTCATCCAGTTCCTCCTGAATCATGGCGCCGATCCCAACGGCAAGATGACCACCAAACTTCCGGGGCGCCAAGCCCAGGGCGGTATCGGCGTGCCGCCCGGAGCCACTCCGTTTTATCGCGCGGCGCGTTCCGCCGATGTGGCCGTGATGCGGCTGCTGCTCGACAAGGGCGCCGATCCCAAGCGGCCTACGGACGACCATACGACTCCGCTGCTCGCGGCGGCCACCGGGCAGGGCGCGCGCTTTGCTGGGGGCGAGGAGCGGCCCGAAGCCGAGTTCGTCGAAGCCCTCAAACTGTGCGTCGACAAAGGCGTCGACGTCAATGCCGTCAACGACCGCGGCGACACCGCCATGCACGCAGCGGCGCAGCGCGGGGCGGATTCGATTGTGCAGTTCCTCGCCGACCATGGCGCAAAGCTGGACTTGAAGAATAAGTCCGGGCGCACACCACTCGATCTGGCCTTGGGGATCGGTGGCGTGGCCAACACCGGCGGCATCGCGCACCAGAGCACGGCGGCGCTGATTCGCCGGCTGCTGGAGAAGACCTCGGCGCAAAACGCGGAGGCCCGTTGAATGACAGCCCGGCTAATCGCCCCGCGAATCACATGGCTGGGTGCCCTGGCGTTGTTGTCCGTGGTCGCGCTCCCGGCGCAGGATCTGCCGGAAGGACCCGGCAAGGATCTCTTCGCGAACGTGTGTAGCTCGTGCCATCCGCTCGACTACGCCACCAAGAAGCGCCTCAGCCCCGCGGATTGGAAAGCGATGGTGAATACCATGGCCGCCCGCGGTGCTGAGGCCACCAAAGCGGAACTGGACACCATCACGGCTTACCTGGTGAAGAACTATCCGGTTGCAGAGGGTTCCGCATCGCCGATCGCAGCCGCCGCCGGCGCGTCGAAGGAAATGCCCGAGGGCCAGGGCAAGCAGATCATCCTGCGCGAGTGTACCGCGTGCCACCTGCCCGATCACTTCACCAAGTATCAGCACACTCCCGAGGAGTGGCAGGCGATTGTGATTCGCATGGGCACGCGCGTGCGCTCAGCCACCAAGGACGAGCTGGACACCGTGACCAAGTATCTCGCGACCAACTATCCCAAGGTCGAGGTCGCCGGCAAGGTCAACGTGAACAAGGCCAAGGCCGCCGAGCTCCAGTCGCAGTTTTCGCTCACACCCGAGGAGGCCGATGCGGTAGTGAAATACCGCGAGCGCCACGGCGACTTCCGCGAGTGGGGCGAGTTGCTGGCCATCTACGGCGTGGACGGGCGGAAGATCGAAGCCGCCAAAGATCGCATGAGTTTCTAGAGGCTGCCGGGTATCGCTCCTTTACGGGGAGCGGTACTGGAACCTCGAAGGTCGTCAATCGCCGCGATGACCTGCTCAACCTCGATGGCCGAAATCCCACGGCCATCCACAAGCGTTCGCGCAGCGGACGCCTGCCATGGGGCCCACGTCGTCTGATGCTCGACTCTGCCGAAGAGCACCATCAGCGGCACATCGAAGGCCGCGGCAATGTGCGCGGGACCGCTATCGTTCCCCACAAACAACGACGCTCCGGATACCAGAGACTTGATCGCCTCCAGCGGCGCACCGCTGACGCACTCGAAATCGCGGAACGCCGACATATCGTCCTCCGCGCCGCCGATGAACACCGGGTCGAGCCCATGCCGCTCGCGAACGTGCTTAGCGGCCGCGACGAACCCGCCGGGCCCCCAAGTCTTATACGGAGCCGCCGCCACCGGGTGGATCACTGCGTAAGGCCGCCGGGGAGCGCCGGGCGAAGCGTAGAGCTGAGCGCGCGGGATCGCCCGCCGGGGACATCCCAGATAAAACATCGCGGATGCCAGATGTTCCGCTGTATGCACTGGCCGCTCTTCACCCAGAATTTCCTGCGCGCGGGGAATGCGCTGGTGGTACAGTCCGGCGCCCCGATGATGGCCGAAACCGGCCCGTATCGAAGCCCCGGAGGCAAGCGTCAGGATCTGGCTGCGCCGGCCCCCGTGGAAATTCAAACACAGGAACGGGCGCCAGCGGGATACTTCGATCAAGGATGGTTCCAGGATTGCCGAGATGGCGGGGTTGCCTTCGAAAATCGCCCGGAAGCGCGGTTCGACTACTACGCCGATCTGCACATCCGGCCGCGCGTCCGCCAAAATTCGGATCGCGGGTGTGGTGAGGACACAATCGCCCATCGAGCGAATTCTTACGATGAGTACTCGCGCCCCGGCGGGGATCCTCTCGATGACACTCACAGTTCAGTTTCCTCAGTGTAGCGTTTCCCCACCGCGCTCAGGCCATGCTGCTCCGCCCGCCTGAAGTGTACACTGGACCGCATGAAGTTCCTGTGTACGTGCACGATGCTGGTTGCCGCCGCGATGGCGCAAGCGCCGCCCAATCTGCCATCGGCCGGTGCGCCCTCCACGGCGACTAGAGTCCGGCCTTCCGCAGCCAAGCTGCCCGGCGCCGCGCCGTCGTCCAGTGCGCCTGTGGGCACTCTCGGCGTGTCTGCGTACACGCGCATCGCCGATCCTCTCGAACAAGCCTTCACCGTCGAGGTGCCCGCGGGCTGGCGCTCGGAGGGCGGATTAGTGCGCCACGCCGCGCTCCAAATCAATCCCTACGTCCGCTCGCTATCGCCCGACAAGATGACCTATCTGATGTTCGGCGATCCGAACATGCCGACGTTCGCTCCGCAGGGCGATCTCGACCGCAAGTTGGGACGCAAGGAAGGCTTGGTCTACGATACCGGCCTGGGTGGACGAGGGATGATCCTGCACTACATCCCCGGCGCCGAATTCGCGCGGCTGTATGGGGAGTTCGCGATCGGAAGCCTGTGTCCCGGGCTCAAATTCGTCTCCGGCAAAGAGCGGCCCGATTTGGCGCGGACGGCCGAAGCCGCTCTTCCTACCGTGATCCCCTCGCGCACCGACGGAGGAGAGGCCGTGTTCACCTGCGCCCACGGCAAGCAGGAGATGGAGGCGCGGATGGAAGCTGTCACGCGCATCACGCGCGACAACGTTTACTGGGTGGTGATCGGGCTGGGAGCGTCGATCGCTCCGCGGAGTCAGTCGGAGCAGGCGCACTCGATTCTCACGCATATCGTGGCCAGCATGAATTGGAGCCCGGCTTGGACCCAGAAACAGAACAATCTCAGCCAGCAGGCGGCCGAAGAGATCAACCGCCGCGCGCAGCAGAGCTTGCGCCAGGCAGCGGCGTTCATCGAGAAGCTCAACGCGGTGGATGAAAACTTCGAGGAGATGGACGAACTCATCACCGGCCAAAGCCATTATCACGACGCCCGCACGGGCCGAGACTATTACCTGAACAACCTGGCCCCGTACAAGTGGATCGACGACAGCACCGGACGCATCTTCGGGACCGCCACCAACCTGCCTCCGCCGTTCACCTACGGGTTAAGCCGGCTGCCGCGAATGCCGCAATAAAGCTACAAGGTTTTGCGCGGTGCGCTATACTGGCCTCGGAAAAGTGGGGATGAAGCGCTATTTTCTGTTACTCGGCGCCTGTGTGTTCGCTCATAGCGCGCAGGGCCACGACATCATCACGACGCCCATCACCTGGTCGCGTGAGATTTCGCGCATCGTCTACAAACATTGCGCCTCCTGCCACCACCCCGACGGCAAGGCGTTTTCGCTGATGACCTACAACGAAGCGCGTCCGTGGGCCGTCGCCATCAAGGAAGAAATCCTGACGCGCCGCATGCCGCCCTGGGGCGCGATCAAAGGCTTCGGCGACTTCCGTAACGATCAGTCCCTGACGCCTGAGCAAATGGAGTTGATCGTCAGTTGGGCCGATGGTGGCGTCCCCGAAGGCGAAGACAAAGACCTGCCGCCTCCGCCCAAAGACAGCGACGCCTTCCCGCCCGATCCTCCCAAGGCCGCGCTGAAAGCCGCCGTGACGGTGAGTGGCGAA
The DNA here is from genome assembly GCA_035604115.1 of Bryobacteraceae bacterium. GTDB lineage: Bacteria > Acidobacteriota > Terriglobia > Bryobacterales > Bryobacteraceae > Palsa-187. The sequence continues at coordinate 11,044 of DATNJC010000025.1, forward strand.
TTCAAACTCCCCCGCCCTTTGACCGTCGACGGGTTGTGGCCCAAAACCGTCGCCGACCACACCACCTCGCAGATCGTAGCGGAAACGCCGGATGGAGACCTGCGCCCTCTGGTGTGGCTGAGCGATTACCGTCCGCAGACGGGGCACGCATTCCTGTTCCGCACGCCCGTGAAGTTACCTGCCGGAACGGTGATCCACGGGGTACCCGCGGAAGCGGCGGTGATGCTGATGCCGGCGCCTGCTGCAAGCGCCGTTACTTCAACTCCTCAACAGGCACATCAAACCGCGCCGTATTCACCACGCCCTTCCGCTGGAACTGCACCCAAACCCGGTACGTCTGCGCCCGCGGAAAAGTCACGTTGAATTCGACCTGCGGGCCTCCGTCGGCGATGAAGGGGTGGGTGTGAATCAAATCCACCAGATCGTCGCTCGCGGCCAGCATATGGCCCCAGGCGCCTAAGTATTTCTCGAATCCATCGGCTGGCTTGAGATCGAAGTACATCTGCGTCTTCATGCCCGCGATGGCCTGCGGCGGATCGGTGTGCAGCGACACGTTCATATTCTCCGTGTCTTTGGGCGAATAGTCGCGCGGCAGCACCGGCGTTTTAGCCAGGCCGGAGCTCCCCGAGACGAACACGGTCTTGGCGATCAGTTGCGGCGTGGCGCCGTCGGGATAAAAGTCGCCCAGGATTCGATACATCCCGGCCTTGGGGAACTTGTAATCGTAGGTGAAGGTCCCGTCGGGCTGGAAGATGGGATGGTCGTGCACGAAGACTTGCAGGTCTTCGCTGACGATGAACATGTGGAACAGCTTTTCGTGCACCAACTGGAAATTCGTCACCGGGCGATCCTTCCACGGATCGTGCACGAAAAAGCTCAAGCGGCTCGGCAGGCCCGGTTTTAGGGGGTGCGGAGTGACTTCGAGATCCAGGTGGAACTCGACCTGTTCGGGAATGCCGGCCGCTAGCTTCATGCCGCAGCGCGGGCACACGCCCGGATTGTTGGAACGTACGTCCGGGTCCATAGGGCACACATAGACGTTGCCGTCCGTCGCCGGAGCGGCGCCGGGAAGGAGGTTCTGCGCGCGGGCGGCTCCCGCGACAGTGAACAGCGCGGAGCCGAGAAACCCGCGGCGGCTGACATCCAGCTTCATGACAACATTATGCGCGCCGGGGAGAAGGGTTGCAAGCGCGTCGGGGCTGGAGCGTTGCGGCTTGGACGCGTGAAAATGGCGCAGTTCGCTGGGTGCTCCGGCGCAGGCGCTGCGGGATATGGCGAAGCGCGCCGCAAGTGTTTGGCCTGCTGGACCGGTTCTGTCAAAAGGGAAGGGAGAGTCTTGGAGGCGGCTCGGGGTATGGAAACTTCAGTTGAGCCGCCCCAAGTTTATGAAAATCGACTGCTTATGAGGCTGTGAGATGGGCCGGGCTGATCTCTTGAGGGTCTGGCAACCCGGCCCCTCCGCCGAGGGTACCATTTGGAAAGAAGCCATTCGGCGGAATCGTTGCTTCTTTATAAAGCACGTCAATCGCCACGCCCGCGACGCATGGCCAACTCAGCCCAGCGTTTAGCAGCGCGGTCCTGAGTCGCCGGCCCAATGCGACAGCGAAGCGCAGCCAGCCGTATCCTGAAGCGGACGCCTCAAGCCGGCATTCGGGCCTGTTTCAGACGGTCCAGCAGGGACGTCAGGTCCCTTTGGAGCAGCGGTTTGCGCAGAAAGCCGGAACACCCGCATTGCGCCGCGGACCGGCGTTGTGTTTCCAGATCGTCGGAAGACAGCAGCACGATGGGCGTGCGGGCGTTGCCGGTCTGAGTTTCCCAGTCGCGCATGCTGCGGATCACCGCGTAGCCGTCCATCCCCGGCATGTTAACATCCATGAGCACGAGGTCGAAGCGCTGCTTCTGAACCATGCGGAGGGCCTCCCGCCCATCGCGTGCGCGCCACACATGCTCCTTTTGAAGGACCAGTGCGGTCAAGGTGAAGCTGTCGTCGCAGTCCTCGGCCACCAGAATATTCAAAGCTTCAGGCTGCGCGTCGTGGCCGGCGGCTTCCTCCCCGCCAGCCGCTTGGCCAAGCGAGGGCAGTTCGAGCGCGACGGCGCAGTGTCCGGCGGAGTCGCGCTCCGGCACCGCCGTTCCCCCCAGCGCACGCAGGCATTTTCCCGCTACCATGATCGCGATTTCGAACGGCACATCGGCGGAATCTCGGAGAACCGCCTGGTCGGGATCGGCATTCAACCATTTTGTTAGGCGGGCCGCGAGATCCCCATCGCGGGCCTGGACCACCAGCCGAACGCTGTTCTCGCCGCCAGCGGCGATTCTGACATGAACGTCGCTGGATCGGGTCAGCTTGAAAGCGGCATCCAGGACGCGCGTAATCACCTGTTCGACGGCCTTGCGGTCCTGGTTCATCCGCAGGGGTCCACCCACGGATTCCAGAACCATGTGGCTCCGCCGTTTTGCCGACGCCAGATTCAAAGCTTCTATGATCTCAGAAACACACCGCGCCAGGTCGAACGCCTCCAGCGGCGGCGGTTTCGGCGCAGTACTGGAAAGCAGGTCCAGGACATCGTCGATGGAGCGCAATAATTGGTCGGCGCTGGCTCTGCCGAGGGCGGCGGATCTCCGCTGGGAATCGGAGCCCTCATCGAGTCCGAATTCCAGCGCCCCAAAGGTGGCGTGCGCGGAATTGCGGGCTTCGTTGCACAGATGCTCCAGGATGGCCGAGATCGCTTCTTTAGTCACTGCTGCTCCAATCTGACGTTCTCCCGATAACGTTCTCCAGCCAAACGGGAGCCTAGCCCACGCGTGCATCGCGGGCGGGGCTGACCGAGAAATAGTCCACGAATCGCCGCACCGGGCTGGGCTTCTTTACGGCCGGTCTCCCGCGCACCATATCGGCGGCGATCGCGGCGATGCGCCGGCCCAGGGGACAGCGAGCGTCCAGGATTTCACCCTTGCCCACGGCCTTCGAAAGATCCTTGGTGCCGGCCGGCAGCAGATGGCGTACCGGCAAACCTACAATGCGCTCGACGTCTCGAACGGAAAGCGAGTTATGGCCCTCCACGCAGTTCACCACCATCGAGACCTTGTCGGTCAGATGCAAATCGTGGAACCATTGCGATTTGCGCCGGGCCACATGCAGCGCGCCGATGTCCGGCGTGCAGACCAGCAGGATGCTTTTCGAGCGCAGCAACACGTCGCACTCATATTCCTCCATCGATCCGGGCAGGTCCACACTGACCACCGAGTATTGGCGGACGGCAAAGTCCAGAAGCTCCCGGAACTGATCCGGCAGGAAGGTGTGGGAGAAATCGGCGGCGCCGGACCCGAGCAAGTGTAGATTACCGATCTGCGACACCAGATTGGACCATATATCCCGATCCAGCCGTCCGCCCTGCTGCAAGGCTTGCACGATGGTGCGGGTTCCTTCGGCTTTCAGCAGAAACGTGGTGACCCCCAGCCGGATATCGAAATCCAGAAGCAGAGTGGGTTCTCCTCCCATGCGGGCCGCCATTCCGGCAGCCTGGGTGGCGAGGGTGGTTGCGCCGCATCCCGGCTTGGCGGGAACGAAGGAATACACGTCCGCAAGAATCTCGCCCAGGGATCCCAGCACCGCCACGGCGCGGTTGACGGCATGCAGCAGATCCCGGTAGGTGAATTGCGGCACCACGTCGCGAACCCCCGCCTGCATCATCACCAGCACGTCATCCCGGCTGACGCCGCCGCCGACGCCTACGGTGGTGATCTGCGGCCTGCCGCTCAACGTGCGGACCAACGGCAAGGCGCGCTCGTGATCCGCAAAATTGACGACGTTCAGACAGCGTTCCTCGGATTTGATGCCCAGGAGACGAGCGGCGTCCTCATAACCGAGATTCCAGACCGCCTCGAATCGAAAACGCGAATCCAAGGCCGCCCGCACGTCGCTATGAAAACTGGGATCGGATGAGACAATGGCTAGAATCACGGCTTGTCGAATCCTGAATCAAAGAACATACGTGGGTCTCATCGCCCCGACGGGGGAGAATATGAGCGCAGCGGAGTAGTAAATACCTAGCTGAGTTTCTCAGCCACGGATACCACGCGGATTTCACTACAGATGGGTGGGGGCCAAGGCTTTGCGCACCCATCTGTGTGGAGTCTGTGGCCCAATGGTTTCCGCACGGGCAGGCTCGAACCCGTTTGCGGCCCGCGGGCACCGATCCTCCCGGCTTAGGCGATAATGTGAGTTTGCTTCCAGCCGAATTTTTGAGGACTATGCCCAACATCACCTACATCTCTCACACCGGAGTAACCACCCGCGTCGATGTGCCCTTGGGGGACTCCGTCATGGAAGGCGCCGTGCAGAACGGCATCGACGGGATCGTGGCGGAATGCGGCGGGTCCTGCCTGTGTGCGACCTGCCACGTCTACGTGGATGAGAAGTTCCTGCCGCTGCTCGATCCCATCGACGACACCCAGGAGGCCATGCTCGAGTGCACCGCCGCCGACCGGCTTCCCAATAGCCGCCTGAGCTGCCAGATAAAAGTGCGCGTGCAACTGGACGGCCTGGTGGTCCGCATGCCCGAAACGCAGAAGTAGGGTGGCCTTGTCCGGCGGCGTGGTCATCGTCGGAGGAGGGCAAGGCGGCTACCAGACCGCCGCATCGTTGCGCACCGAAGGCTTCGACGGCCCGATCACGCTGATCGGAGAAGAGCCGCACCTCCCGTACCAGCGCCCGCCGCTTTCGAAAGACTTCGTTTTGGGCCGGCAGCAGGCGCACCAGCTGACGCTGCGTCCGGCCCAGTTTTACGCCACCCATCGAATCGAACTGCTGATGGGCGAGCGCGCGGAAGCCATCGATCCGGCGGCAGGACAGGTTCGCCTGGCCTCGGGATCGCGCATCGGGTTCGATTCTCTGGTGCTGGCCACGGGCGCGCGCAACCGGCTGTTGCCCGTCGCGGGCGCGGAACTGGCAGGCGTGTGCTACCTGCGCACTGTGGATGAAGCCACCGCTCTCCGCCAGCGTTTGGCCGCCGCGCGCGATGTGGTGGTCATTGGCGGCGGGTTTATCGGCCTGGAAGTCGCCGCGGCGGCCCGTCAGATGGACAAACACGTCACCGTGGTCGAGGCCCTCCCTCGCCTGATGGCCCGCGTGGTCGCGCCGTTAGTTTCGGAGTTCTTCCGCGACCGGCATTCCGCGCGGGGTGTGGATCTTCGATGCGGCGCCGGCGTCGCCAAGATCACGGGCGGGGCGTCGGTGCGCGGCGTTGAACTGGCGGACGGAACCCGCCTTGCCGCGGACCTGGTGATCGCCGGCATCGGGATTGTGCCCAACGTAGACCTGGCCCGCGACGCCGGTTTAGCGATCGGTAACGGCGTCGCCGTCGACCAGCACCTGCGCACCTCCGATCCGCGTATTTTCGCCCTCGGGGATTGCGCCGAGTTCCCCAGCCGCTTTAGCGGGACCCGGGTGCGCCTGGAGTCGGTCCAGAACTGCGTCGACCAAGCCATCTGCGTGGCACGCTGCCTGGCGGGCCGCCCGGGGGCCTACTCCGCGGTGCCTTGGTTTTGGTCGGATCAAGGCGACATCCACCTGCAGATCGCAGGTCTGCCCGGGGAGGCCGATCAAAGCGTCCTGCGGGGCGACCCGGATAGCGGGAAGTTCTCGGTTTTTCATTACTTTCAAGGACACCTTCGCTCGGTGGATTCGATCAATCGCCCCGGCGAGCATGTGGCAGCGCGGAAGCTATTCGGGGCTGGTGCCGCGATTACCCCGGCCCAAGCCGCCGACGAGGCTTTTGACCTCAAGCAAGCACTTCTTCCGTAAATATACGTAACCAACCCGGCACCGCAAAACGTCCGTTAGGGTGTCTGGCGATTGCGGGTACTGGCCCGCAGTGTAGTAAACTAAAAACAATCGATCCACAAGGGTAGGACTCGCTCTGTCTCGTTTTTGCCTCATCTTCGCTTCTGTCGCGTTGCTATCGGCGCGTCCGCTCCCGGATGCCCCAGCGACGTGTGACCCGTCCTCCGATCCTCCTCTGCCGGTGGATAGCGCTTCTCCCAGCCCCGTTGCGCCCGTTGAACAGGAAGCCGGAGACACCAGAAACGCTCCGGTCGGCAAGCGCGTGTTTGGGGTGCTGCCGAACTACCGCACGGTGAACTCGGCCGACGAATTCATGCCCCTGACCATCAAGCAGAAGTTTTATATTGGGCTGAAAGATTCCACCGACTACCCGGTGTATCCGCTGGCCGGGGCGTTTGCCTCTTTGGCCCAGTTGACCGACCAGCACGCCTTTTTCGGCCAGGGCATGGCCGGCTTTGGCCGCCGCTACGGCACGGCGTTTGGAGATCAGGTCATCGGCAACATGATGACCGAATCGATCATGCCCTCGCTGTTCCACCAGGACCCCCGCTATTTCCGTCGCGGGTACGGCAGCAAATGGTTTCGAGCCGGTTATGCGGCCACGCGCATTTTCGTCGCCCCCGACGATAAGGGCCGCCAGCGGTTCAACTTCTCCGAGGTGATTGGAAACTCGGTGGCGGCGGGCATCGGCAACGCATACTATCCCGGCGAGCGCACGACGTTCGATAACTTCCAGCGTCTGTATACGGCACTGGCGACCGATTCGTTCTCCCAGGTGCTCAAGGAATTCTGGCCGGACATCAAGCGCTGGTACAACCGCCGCTACAAAAACGGTAGTTAGTCCGCGGGCGCGTCCGAAGCCTGAATAGGACACCGGACCTGCACCCTCCCCCGCCTCCCGCGCGCGAAGCGCTAAACCGGTAAACTAACTGGGGCCGATTTGTTCCGCCGCTACTTCACGGCCAGTCTCAGTTAGACTGACCAGCCACATAAGGAGGCATCGTGCAGCAACGTGCATTCGCAGCCGCGCGCATTTCCTGCGCCGCTACACTCTCGATCGCAATTCTGTCGTTTGCGCCCGCAGCGTTTCCCGCGGGCGTCAACAGTTACACCCAACACAATCTGGTAGCCGACACTGCGGGGGTGGCCGATTTCACCGATCCGAATCTGCTCGATCCGTGGGGCAATTGCTACAGCGCCGCCGGTCCGTTCTGGGTGTCGAACCATCGCCATGGCACCGCGGGAGTTTACACCAGCAACGGAACAGTTTCGGCGACCGCGCCGGTAGTTCCAGCTGCGAAGGGCGGCCCAGGCACGCCCACCGGACAAGTCCAGAACAGTACCGGGGGCTTTAAGCTCTCCAACGGGAATGCGGCTTCGTTCATTTTCTCGACCGAGGACGGCACCATCTCGGCCTGGAACGGGGGCACGCTAGCGGAAATTCACGCGGACAACTCCGCTACGGGCGCGGTGTACAAGGGCCTGGCGATCGCCAATCCCAGCACCGGTCCGCTGCTGTACGCCCCGAATTTCAACTCCGGCAACATCGACGTGTTCGACACCAACTTCAAAGCCACCACGGTTGCGGGCGGATTCAAGGATCCGAGCGTTCCCGCCGGATTCGCGCCCTTCAACATCTGGAACATCGGCGGCAAACTGTACGTGGCCTACGCCATGCAGGACGCTAACAAATTCAACGACGTGGCGGGTCCGGGGAACGGATATGTGGCGGTGTTCGATACCGCGGGAAATCTGCTCACGCATCTGATCTCGGGTGGGACGCTCAATTCTCCCTGGGGCATGGCGGTCGCGCCCGCGGCCTTCGGAGCCTTCGGCGGGGCGCTGCTGGTGGGCAACTTCGGCAACGGCCTGATCAATGCGTTCGATGCCACGACCGGCAACTACCTGGGGACGCTGCAGAATTCCAGCGGCGTGCCGATCACGATTCCGGGCTTGTGGGCACTGTTGTTCGGTAACGGAGGCAGCGGCGGTGACGTGAACTACCTGTACTTCACCGCCGGCGTGCGACCCGGTTCTGCGGTTCCGCACGGGTTACTCGGCAGCCTGGCGCCGCCTTCGGTGGTGTTGAGCGTCGCCAATGGCGCCAGCAACCAGACCGGACCCATCGCGCCCGGTGAGGTGGCGATCGTCACGGGAGTCGGAATGGGGCCCGTGCCGAGGGCCGCGGCGGTCATTCCGGCCGCGGGCGGGACTTTGGGAACGACGGTCGGGGGAGTCTCGGTCACCGTGGGCGGCCACCCCGCGCCGATCCTGTACGCGGAGGCATCCCAGCTGGGATTCGTCGTGCCGTATGAGATCTCTGGATTCAGCACCGCCGACATAGTGGTCACTTTCCAGGGGCAGACCCTCCCCACACTCACTTCGCCAGTGGCCTTCACGGCGCCCGGTGTGTTCACACAGACCAGCAGCGGCACGGGCGCGGCCACAGCCCTCAATCAGGACGGGACTCTGAACACCGCCGCGAATCCCGCCGCCGCCGGAACAGTCGTGTACATATTCGCTACTGGCGATGGACCCAAGAATCCGCCCGGAAAGGATGGTTTCATCACCAGCGACATTCTGCGCGAGCCGATGTTCCCCGTAACGGCGACCATCGGTGGCCAAGCTGCGACGGTCCTGTATGCCGGCACGACGCCCGGATTCTGCGAAGGCGTGACGCTGGTGGAAGTCGTAGTGCCCATCGGCGCCGCTTCCGGACCCGCGCCCATCGTGCTGACCGCGAATGGCGTAAGCAGCACCAACACCGCCACACTAGCGGTGAAATAGGTTGAATTAAGAAACAATAGGTGGGGCGGGCAATTTTGCCCGCCGTCGGCCTTCCGGCCGGCGCTCCGTTTTGCTAGACACCACCCGGACAAGTTGCCGTTCTGCCGGGCGCTTGACACCATGAATCCAGACGACTAGCATCGACAGTGTCATAGCAGTGTCTTAGGGTGCGCTGGTCAGGAGGCTACATGACAGTCACTAGTCTAGTGCGTCAAGCAGATTGCCGATTATCGAGAGCCTTGCGAGCGCGCTTGACCTTTTCGAGGATGTCAGCGGCTTTTGCAGTCCAAATGAACGGCTTGGGTTGATGGTTGTGCTGGTCGACATAGGCGCTGATT
>DATNJC010000026.1:0-5340 GCA_035604115.1 Bryobacteraceae bacterium
AACGCCTGATTCCCTTGGACAGCATGAATCCCAACCTGTTTTTCCTCCTACAACGTTACCTTGGTCTTTGCTGGGCTTGGCGGCGTCTAAGCCGTCGATCCTGGCTAATTTGGACAGCTGTGGTTGCCAACCTGCCCCACATGGGGATGGGGGTGGGGATGAGGATGGCTTGGGTTCGTTTGGTATTTTCGGGGCTCTGGCGGCCTTCGCCGGGCCACACCAGCAGCGAGACGTGCGCAAGCATGCGGCCCATGAAGCTGTCGCGCTCGGAGATGCCGACCCAGGACACTTGCTGGCCGTCGTCTTCGTCGGCGAAGAAACCCACGCCGCCGTGGCTGAGGCGCCGGTTGGTCCAGGAGCGACTCTGGGCTTGGAAGAAGCAGGTTGGTCGCGGGAGCGTTCGTCCACATGGCTCCGCAGACGCCGCATGGCTAAGACGCCGGTGGTGATGCTGAAGCAGGCCAGGCTCAAGGAGCCGCCAGGCGCCGCCGGAGAAGTGAGGCTTTGCCCGTGCGTTACAGGAGGATCAACCCGATGATCGCGACGGCGCCTTGAAAGGCGCTTACAGGCGATTTGAGCGTAACGGTTCCGAAGACGCCGGCAGCGGTTGCGCCGATCAGCATCACACGCGCGACCGCGAGGGAGGAATCTCCGCCCAAAGCGGCCCAGAATAGACCTCCCGCGACAATTCCGTTGTAGATTCCGGCATTGTGCACGATACCTGACACAAGGTTTTGTTGAGCGGGCTGGAAGGGCTCGCCCTCAGGCAGTGTCTTACTGGCTATGCGCAGCAAGAGCGGCAGGGACCACGGAAAAAGCTCAGCGAGCATGAAGAGTGCGTGCAGGCCGGCGACTCCGAACAGAAACCAGCGCATAGTTGTGTCTCCCGTGAGCCAGCATCCCTCAGCCTATTGTTGTCCTGGCTCGCTTTATCCCGTTGTTCGACTGACCGGAGACAGCCGTAAAATCACTGCTGGTACCAGTGAGGATACCCTCCGGAAAAGGAACCCCGGGTGGAACGAATCCAGGCGGAAAAGGTGGAGCTGGAGGCATGGGTTATCCCTTTCTCTTGTAATCAGCCACGATTTTGGCATCCTGGCTTGGGAAAGGTTACACCCACTGGATGTTCAAAGCAACCCTAAGATTATCGAGGAGCCGAGAACGGCGAGAGACTCTAGCGGGCGGGGTCGCCGGGCCACACCAGCAGCGAGAAGTGCGCCAGCATACGGCCCATGAAGCTGTCGCGCTCGGAGATGCTGACCCAGGAGACTTGCTGGCCGTCGTCCTCGTCGGCGAAGAAACCCACGCCGCCATGGCTCAGCCGGTTGTCGTTCCAGGAGCTGATGATCCGCCCATTCAGGTAGGCGATAAAGTGGTCGTCCTGCACGCTCATGCGCACCCGGTAATCCACGCCGCGTTCCAGCGTCACCGGCAGGGGAAGCTGCACGCGGTCCCATTCGCGCCCGTTCAATACCGCGTAGCGGATCAGGCTGGCGTTGGGCAACGGGCCGGGCTTGGTGATCACCACTTTGCTGGCGTAGTAGTTATCCGAGCCGCTGGCGCGGAAGGCCCAGCTCAAGCTCTTCTTCTCGACGGCGCCCTGAAATTCCATCTGATAATTGGCCAGATTCTCGGACCGCTTCCAGATGCGCAGGCTGCCCGGCAGCACTAGGTCCGGCCGGTTGGCCGAAATCCAGTCCTTGGGATCGTCGATCTTGTCGGAGCCGCGCAGCGCCGTCGTGGTCCAATCGCTCAGCCCGCTGTGGAAATCGGCGTGCAGCGTCACTGGAGCGCGCTGCCGCACGATTTCGGCGATGCCGTTGTAGGCTTGGGACATGAATCCCGGCTTCACCGCCGGATCCAGAGACGCGGGAGGAAACGCAGCGGCATTGCCGCCGTTGGGCCCCGGCAGCAGCAGCGCCGCCACCAGCAAGCCGCCGACGGTCAAGAACGCGAAGATGGAGGCCGTTTGTCCAGCCGACGGCGCTCCCCGCGCCACCTTGGCCTTGCTGCGGGCCACCGCCCAAAGTTCGATGTCTTCCTCTTCGCGCAGGGCTTGCGAGGAAGCCAGGCGTGCTTCCTTCCGATGCTCGGAGGAACAATACTGCTGGTCCACCAGGGAGCGGAAGAACCCGATTTTTTTACCGCACAAGAAGCAGAGCATGAACTCTAATCCGCACGCCCATTCTAACCCCCTCTGCTGGCGAATGGAGCAGTCCTAAGTGAAGAAAGACTAGGGGCGTGGTCCCCCTCCCGATGGCGTCCTAAGGTATACGATTGATAAGGAAATATTCTTTCGCCATGGAAGCCCCCCAAGAACCCATTCGGCTGCCGATTGAAGATGTATTAGACCTGCACTCCGTTTCACCCCGGGATGTGGCCGCGGCAGTGGAAGAGTACCTGATTGAAGCCCATCGATTGGGGTTTAAAGCCTTGCGAATCATTCACGGGCGAGGAATTGGGGTGCAGCGCGAAGTGGTGCGGAAGATTCTCGCCGCTACCCCCTTCGTGGCCGACTTTGGCGATGCTCCGGCCGAGGCTGGGGGCTGGGGAGCCACCGTGGTGACTCTGCGGCCCTGAATGGGGTCAGAGTGGCCCCCTCCAAAGCTGTTAAAAACGGGGCGAAAATGTACGAAATAGGGCTTTTCTCCGAGGGGACTAGTCTAGGGGACAATCCCCGCCAGCAGGAACGCGCGCTTCGGAACCGGGCCTGGCAACAGCACGCAGCATCGCTTTTGTATTACATTTTTACATCGCGCCCTGATTCTCCAGGCTGCGCCACAGATACCAGGTCGCCACGGAACAGTACGGATGCCAGGCTTGGGCTATGTGCTCCATTTCGGCGGGTTTGGGCAGTTGCTCCAGACCGTAGGACTTTTTTATCGCGGCGCGCACGCCCAGATCGCCGGTGGGCAGAACGTTGGGACGCCGCAGGGCGAAGATCAGGAACATGTGCACCGTCCACACGCCCACGCCCTTGACCCGGGTCAAGTGCTCGACGATGGCGTGGTCTTCCAGGTCCGGCAGCCGGGCGAAATCCACGTGACCGTCGCGGGTTAGGCGGGCCAGCTCCCGGATGTAGGTCAGCTTTTGCTTGGAAAGGCCCAAAGTACGCATGCGCGCCGGACGGAGCTTCAGAACCGCTTCGGGGGTGAGCGGATCGCCAGCGGCCGTGAGCAGCCTGTTAAAGATGGTGAGCGCCGCTTTGCCGCTCAACTGCTGGTACACGATGGAGCGGACCAGGGTCTGAAAGTTCGGCTCGCGGTATTGGATCTTGTACGGACCGGCGCGGGAAATGATCGCGGCCATCACCGGATCGGCGCGCTTTAGATGCAGAATTGCTTTACGCATAGGAAACCTGGCACGGCTCGGCGTGCGTCACTTACTGTAGTATACGTATGAGGGATCCAGTGAACCGGCGGAACTTCGTGCAAAGTCTGGTGGCGCTGCCCGGATTGGCCCGGGTGGCGGCGGCGCAGGATGACGCGGTCATCAAGGTCGAAGTCAACCTGGTGAACGTCTTCTGCACGGTGCGCGGCAAGAACAACATGCTGATCGGCAACCTGGAGAAGAACAGTTTCCAGGTGTTCGAAGACAACACGAAGCAGGAGGTCAAGTATTTCACGCGCGAAACCGACGTGCCGGTGACTATCGGCATGCTGGTGGACACCAGCCAGAGCCAGGAGCGGCTGCTGGATATCGAAAAGCGCGCGGCCGACTCGTTCTTCCGGCAGGTTCTGCGCAAGAAGGACGAGGCCTTCCTGATGCAGTTCGGCGCCGAGGCGGAGCTGCTGCAGGATTCGACCAATTCCCCGCGGCTGCTGCTGGACGGCTTGAATTCGCTGCGGCTGAGCGTGCCGACGGGCGGACTGCATCCCGGCCCGGTGCCCACTTTGTCGTCGGGCGCGGGAACCATTCTCTACGACGCAGTGTACCTGGCGGCGGACGAGAAGCTGAAAGGCCAGGTGGGCCGCAAGGCCATCATCACCATCACCGACGGCGTGGACACGGGCAGCAAGATCTCGCGCGACAAGGCCATTGAGGCGGCGCAGAAGGCCGACTGCATCATTTACAGTTTCTACTACGTGGATTACGGCGCCTATGGACCGTTCGGCGGCGGAGGCGGCGGTGAGGGCGAGCTGCGCCGCATGTCGCAGGAGACCGGCGGGCGCGTGTTTCACATCGACCGCCGCTACACCATCGAAGACGCCTTCCGCGATTTGCAGGAAGAGCTGCGCTCGCAGTATTCGATCGCGTACACGCCTACCAACCCCAAGAAGGACGGGACGTTCCGCAAGCTGGACATTCGGGTGCCTAGCAATAAGGACTATAAGGTCCAGGCTCGCAAGGGTTACTACGCTATCGAGCCGGTGAACTGAGATCCGCCTAATCGGTGTTCCTTAGCGACTTAGCGTCTTGGGGAGAGATTCGATTTTATCTCGCCAAGACGGAAAGTCGCCAAGGAACACCACCCAAAAAGATTGAGGTTGGATTTATCGGTAGTGTTGCAACTTTCGATTGGCGTCGACGGGCTGCGCGGAGTTGTGCGGAGAACCGGTCGATGCCGGAGTTCAGGCAGGCAATTCGAAGAGCTTGTTGATGAACTGAACTTGACGTCGAACATCCGTTCCCCTCACCCACCGAACCTGCCCCTTCCGCAGCATGTGCATCGCCTCATAACCCTGAATGGTTCGCTGCGCCGCCTGGAATTCTCGGAACCCTTGCTTGGCGTTCACCCGGCGTTTGATCGCGCGGTGGTCTTGCTCGAGAATGTTGTTCAAATACTGTACGGGTCGATGCCGGCAACGGCGGCGAAGCGTCCCTTCCTTCTTTAGGTCGGGAAGGGCCGAGCCGTAGATCGGTGCCAAGTCCGTATTGATGACACGAGGCTGTGGATGGGAGAGATGGCTCAGCGCTTTGCGAAACAACCGTTTGGCGGCGTCGGCGTCGCGCAGCGCCGAAAGCAGGAAGTCAATGGTGGCTCCGGCGGAATCGATGGCTCGATACAGGTAGCACCAGCGGCCCTGCACTCGAACGTAGGTCTCGTCTACGCGCCAGGACTTGTTGGTCGGCTTGAGATGCCGCCGCATCCGCTGCTCTAATTCGGGACCATACCGTTGCACCCAACGCCAAACCGTAGTGTGGTCGGCTTCCAGGCCGCGTTCCGTCAAAATCTCTTCCACGTCTCGATACGACAGCGAGTATCGCAAGTACCAGCGAACGGCGCAAAGAATCAGGACGGGTTCGGTCTGGCGCCACTTGAAAATCGCTGGTCGGGTCGGCATTTTGGAGTCTCTTCAGGCTACCAGTCCCAGCGTCGACTCAGTTGCAACACAACCT
>DATNJC010000027.1:0-4896 GCA_035604115.1 Bryobacteraceae bacterium
CCGCAGGTGGAGATCCGATTCTCCTTTCCTGGAGCGGTTCGATGTTCGAATACCTCATGCCGCTCATCGTGATGCCGACCTACGAAAACACGCTGCTCGATCAGACCTACCGGGCCGCCGTGGCCAGACAGATCGAGTACGGGACCAAGCGCGGAGTGCCTTGGGGTATTTCGGAATCCGGCTACAACTCCATCGACGCTCGCCTTAACTATCAGTACCGCGCGTTTGGCGTACCGGGCATGGGTTTCAAACGCGGGCTCGCGGACGATCTGGTGATTGCGCCCTATGCCTCGGCGTTGGCGCTGATGGTAGCGCCCGAGGAGGCCTGCCTGAATCTTCAGGCACTCGCCGCGGACAGCTTCGAGGGGGAGTATGGCTTGTATGAAGCGATCGACTACACTCCTTCGCGTGTGCCCCGCGGGCACTCGAACGTCGTGGTTCGGTCGTTCATGGCGCATCACCAGGGCATGAGCTTGCTGTCGTTGGCCTACCTGCTTCTTGACCGTCCCATGCAAAAGCGATTCCAGTCGGATCCGGCCTTCCAGGCGGCCGCGCTCTTGCTCCAGGAGCGGGTGCCCAAGGCCATAGCATCTTATTCGCACCTCGCCGAACTCTCCGACGTAGGTGCTGCTGCCACCGGTTCGGAAGCGCCAGTACGTACTTTCACCAGTCCTGACACGCCGATGCCGGAACTGCAGTTGCTCTCGAACGGCAGATATCATGTCATGATCACAAACGCCGGTGGAGGCTACAGTCGCTGGAAGAACATTGCGGTGACGCGCTGGCGCGAAGATGGTACCTGCGACAACTGGGGTACATTTTGCTATATCCGTGCCGTCGCCAGCGGCGACTTCTGGTCCACCACATTTCAGCCGGCGCTCCAAGCGGCGGACAGCTACGAAGCCATCTTCTCCGAGGGGCGGGTGGAGTTCCGCCGCCGCGACCACCAGTTCGACACCTACACAGAAATAGCCGTTTCGCCAGAGGATGACGTCGAGGTGCGCCGCATCACCATCACCAACTCCTCGCGAGCGCGCAGAGCCATCGAGGTCACCAGTTACGCGGAGGTCGTTCTCGGATCGGCTGCGGCGGATGCGCTTCACCCCGCCTTTAATAATCTGTTCGTCCAGACTGAGATCATCCGCGACAAGCGGACGATTCTCTGCACTCGCCGGCCCCGCTCTCCTGAAGAGCAGCCGCCATGGATGTTTCATTTAATGGCCGTTCATGGGGCGAAGATCGAAGAAATCTCTTACGAAACTGACCGGATGCGATTCATCGGCCGGGGACGCACTATCGCCAATCCACAAGCCATGGCCGAGCCCGCGCCGCTCTCGGGCCGCGAAGGGTCGGTGCTGGATCCGATCGTCGCCATCCGTCATGAAATCGTGCTCAATCCCGAAGAAAAGGTGACGATCGACATCGTGTCCGGCATCGGCGAGACGCGCGCCGCCTGTTTGGGCCTTGCTGAAAAGTACCAGGATCGGCGTCTCGCGGATCGCGTCTTCGGTCTCGCGTGGACACATGGCCAAGTGCTCTTGCGGCAGATCAATGCCACCGAAGCCGACGCGCAACTCTATGGACAACTGGCCGGCTCGATCGTGTACGCCAATTCCTCGCTCCGCGCTGACGCCAGCGTCCTCATGAAGAACCGCCGTGGGCAGTCCGATCTCTGGGGCTATTCCATTTCCGGCGACCTGCCCATCGTGCTGCTCGAGATCGGAGATCCGGCCAACATCGACCTCGCCCGCCAACTCATCCAGGCCCACGGTTACTGGCGCCTAAAAGGATTGGCAGTGGACCTGCTGATCTGGAACGAAGATCACTCCGGCTACCGGCAGGATCTGCAAGACCAGATCATGGGACTGATTTCCGCAGGGGTTGAAGCCACCTTGAAAGATCAGCCGGGCAGCATCTTTGTGAGACCGGGGGACCAGATATCGAGCGAGGACCGCATTCTGTTCCAGTCGGTCGCGCGCGCCATCCTCTCGGACAGCCGCGGAACGCTGCTAGGCCAGATGCAGCGCCGCCGCGCCGAAGAAGTCACCGTTCCGCAACTTCCCGTGTCCCGAGTCCAGCGGCCCGAACCCGCTGCCGTCGCCGCCGCACCTCGCTCCGATCTGATTTTCTTCAACGGAATGGGCGGATTCACCCCTGACGGGCGCGAGTACATCATTACGACCACCGAGCGGGAAATGACTCCGACGCCATGGGTCAATATACTGGCGAACTCGCGCTTCGGAACCGTCATTTCAGAAAGCGGTCTGGCCTGCACCTGGAGTGAAAATGCCCACGAGTTCCGCCTCACTCCCTGGAGCAACGATCCGGTGAGCGATTCGAGCGGAGAGGCGTTCTATATCCGTGATGAAGATAGCGGCCACTTCTGGTCACCCACGCCGATGCCCAGACCCGGTGCGGCACCTTATACCATCCGGCACGGATTCGGCTATAGCGTCTTCGAGCACACAGAGGGCGGCATCCGCTCCGAAATGTCAGTTTACGTGGCCACCGACGCGGCCGTTAAGTTTACGGTGTTGAAAGTGCGAAATGAGTCGGGCCGATCACGCCGGTTCTCCGCCACCGGATACGTGGAATGGGTTCTTGGCGACCTGCGGCCGAAATCGGCGTTGCACGTGGTCACCGAAATTGACCCCAACGGCGGCGCACTGTTCGCGCGCAACTCCTACAACACGGAGTTCGCCGACCGGGTTGCCTTTTTCAACGTAGACGATCGCAGCCGCACCATGACCGGCGATCGCACAGAGTTCCTGGGCCGCAACGGCACGCTTCGGAATGCGGCGGCTATGAGCCGGTCCCGGCTTTCGGGGAGAGCTGGCGGTGCTTTGGATCCCTGTGCCGCGATCCAGGTTCCGTTCGAGTTGGCCGACGGGCAAGAGCGTGAAATCGTCTTCACTCTCGGCGTGGGCCGTGGCGAAGATGACGCTCACAACCTGGCGAATCGTTTCCGCGAATCGCCTGCCGCCCATGACGAACTCGAAGCGGTATGGCAGTACTGGAAGCACACGCTGGGCGCGGTGCAGGTGGAAACACCCGACCAGTCCCTCAACGTCCTGGCTAACGGCTGGCTCGTCTACCAAACTCTGGCGTGCCGTTTTTGGGCGCGGAGCGCATTCTACCAACCGGGGGGCGCCTTCGGTTTCCGCGACCAGTTGCAGGACGCGATGGCGCTTATCCATGCCGAGCCCCGCCTGCTTCGTGAGCACCTGCTCCTCTGCGCGTCCCGTCAGTTTCGCGAGGGCGATGTCCAGCATTGGTGGCATCCCCCCTCGGGCCGAGGCGTGCGCACCCACTGTTCGGATGATTACCTCTGGCTGCCCCTGGCGACTTCCCGGTACGTTCTCGGCACGGGGGATACCGGGGTATTGGACGAACCGATGCCCTTCCTCGATGGCCGTCAGGTTAACGCGGAAGAGGACTCGTATTACGATCTCCCCAACCGGTTGGGAGAGACGGCCAGTTTGTACGAACACTGTAAGCGTGCCATCCTGAGGGGTTTGCGCTTTGGTGAACACGGCCTGCCGCTTATGGGTTCCGGTGACTGGAACGATGGGATGAACCTGGTTGGCCAAGAGGGTAAAGGCGAAAGCGTCTGGTTGGGCTTCTTCCTCTATGACGTGCTGCTGCGCTTCGCTGAGGTTGCTGGCGTGCATGGCGACGCGCCCTTTGCCGAACGCTGCCGCCGCGAGGCGGCTCAGGTACGTCAGAACATTGATCTGCACGGCTGGGATGGCGAGTGGTACCTCCGCGCCTACTTCGACGACGGCTCCCCGCTGGGATCGGCCAGTAACCCCGAATGCCAGATCGATTCGATTGCGCAAAGTTGGTCCGTTCTCTCCGGAGCGGGCGATGCCGAGCGCGCGCGCATGGCGATGCGGGCGCTGGAGCAGCGCCTCGTTCACCGCGACTGGCGACTGATCCAACTCCTAGATCCGCCGTTCGACAAGTCGGATTTGAATCCCGGCTACATCAAGGGATACCTTCCGGGCGTGCGCGAGAATGGGGGGCAATACACTCATGCGGCCATCTGGGCGGCGATGGCGTTCGCCCAATTGGGAGACAGCCAGCGAGCCTGGGAACTCTTCGCCCTGTTCAACCCCGTGAACCACGCGGCATCTGCCGAAACGATTGCGACCTACAAAGTGGAACCGTACGTCGTGGTTGCTGATGTCTATGCACTGTCGCCGCACATTGGCCGCGGGGGATGGACGTGGTACACAGGGTCGGCCGGATGGATGTACCGCCTGATTGTGGAATCGCTCTTAGGGCTGAGACTGGACGTGGACAAACTGCACTTAGCTCCGTGCCTTCCCGGCAATTGGAAAGAGTTCAAGGTGCATTACCGATATCGTGAGACGGTATATCACATCGCCATCGTGCAGGAGCCGGCCGGGCATGGCGAGACGAGTGTTACGGTGGATGGCGTCAAGCCACAAGGTAACGTCATTCAACTGGTTGACGATCAGCAGGAGCACGCGGTCGAGCTGAGGCTAAACACTGCCGATAGCGGCGCTGAGAGACAGCCCAACATCCCCAACGTCCCCAACCTCAATGACAAGGAAGAAGACCACCTGCCTGACGCTTCCTGATTAAAATTGAGGACGGAAAGCTGTATGGAATCCAACGTACTGACGCGATTGAAGAGCGTAGCGGCCAGGCAGACCGTGGCGCTGACCCACTACGGCCGCAAGTCCGGGAAGCCTTACGATGTCACGATCTGGTTCGTCGTGGACGGCGACAAAGTATATATCGGAACCGCAAACGTGAATCGCCAGTGGGTGCGCAACGTGCAGAAGACGCCTCAAGTCAAGTTGTCCATCGGGGGTGAGGCGTTCGACGGCACAGCACGATTCCTCACCGACCGCCCCGAGCATGAAC
>DATNJC010000028.1:0-20445 GCA_035604115.1 Bryobacteraceae bacterium
TAGGAACGCCCGGATCTGCTCCAGGCTCAACTTCTCTGAGGACTTCATGCGGATGATCAATCCCCAGCATGCCCTTCAGGCTCATCTTGTGTGAGAAACGAACCCCCGCTTCAGGCTCATCTTGCATGAGACAAGACTCACGCTGGCGTCCGCGACGCGCGGGGTGTATAGTATTCAGGACCGGAAAACCGGTAGAAGGAGTCCCACTCAATGAAATATTCACGCAGAGATTTGAGCCTTTTGCTTCCGGCGCTCGCCGCGACTGCGGTCACGGGCCGCGCGCAAAGCGGATCTGGCAAGCAAGCTGCCGCCCCCGCCGCCGATGGCGTCGAAAAGCTTCCGGTCATGAAGACCAAAGCGTGGCTCTATAAGGACATTCCAGATACGATCAACGGCAAAAACAAGTCCAAGCGCATGTTCACCGCCAAGACCCACACGGGCTTCAAGATCGAATCGCACATGAGCGATATCGCGCCCGGTGAAGTCAATCATCCGCCCCATCAGCACCTGCGCGAAGAGATGATGTTTATCCGGATCGGCACCATGGAACTGACCATCGCCGGCAAACCGTACCGGCTAGGACCGGGGGACGTCGGCGTGATCGGGTCCAACGAAATGCACAACGCCAAGAACGTTGGCGACATCCGAGCCGAGTACTTCATCGTCAACATCGGCCGGGACGACATTTAGGGACGAACGCTTAGGGACAAACCATGAACATCAGGATTTCCGCGGCCATGGTGGCCGCCTTAGCAATGGCGACGCCGGGCTTTGCTCAGCGCGGTGTCGCGACTCCCGCTTCGGTCTTGATGAAGCCGCCCAACGATGAACTGCCGAATCCCTATAAGACGTTGCGGGATTGGGCGGAACTACCGAAGGGGATGACCTGGCCCGCGATCACCGGCGTGCTGGAAGGTTCCGACGGCCGGCTGTATGTGCTGGGCCGCTGCCACGAGAATTCCTGCGCCGGCCGCACTGAACCTTCGGTGTTGATCTACGACCAGAACGGGAAGCTGCTGAACTCGTGGGGCGCGGGAATGTTCCAATTCCCCCACGGCTTCTGGATGGACAAAGACGACAACGTCTACATCACCGACGCACAAACCGACGGCACCAAGGGCAACCAGGCGTTCAAATTCAGCAAGGACGGCAAACTCCTGCTGACCATCGGCAAGGGCGGCAAGCCCGTAGACGCCAACGACAGCTTCGATCAACCGGCGTCGATTTTGGTGGCGCCGAACGGCGACATCTTCGTCGGCGAGGGCCATTCGCCCACCTACGGCAAATCGCGCATTGTAAAATTCGACAAAGACGGCAAGTTCATCAAGGTGATCATGAAGAAGGGCCGCATGCCCGGCGAGCTGATGGGTCCGCACAACATGGCCATCGATTCGCAGGGCCGCATTTTCATTGCCGACCGCGGCAACAACCGCATCGTGATCATGGATCAGGAGGGCAAGTACCTCGACGAATGGCGCCAGTTCGGCCGTCCCAGCGGCATGTTTATCGCCAAGGACGACACGCTGTATGTGGCCGACTCGGAATCCTGGGGCCAGGATGAACCCGGCTGGAAAAAAGGCATCCGCATCGGCAGCGCCAAGACCGGCTTGGTGAAAGCGTTCATCGTGGATCAGGAGACGACGACCGAGGAGCACAGCGGCGCCGAGGCCGTGGGTGTGGATTCGAAGGGCAATGTCTATGGCGGCGTGGTGCGGCGGAAGATGCTGGAGAAGCACGTCCCGATTGCAGCCTCCGGATCGAGATAATCCGAGCCGATGTGGTGTTGTGATGTGGAGCACGCACTCGTGCGTGCCACGTCGGCACTCGTGCCGAAGCTTGGCCGACGCTCCGGAGGTGTCGAGATGAGTCTCGACACGGCACGCAAGAGTGCGCGCGCCACGGCGTTCTGGTTGATAGCAGCGCTGGTCCCGCTCCCGGCGTTCAGCCAGCAAACCCGGCCGGCCGCCCAGTTCCCAACCTACCGCCCGCCGCGACTGGCTGATGGCCATCCCGATCTGAACGGCGTCTGGCAGGCTTTCGTCACCGCCGATTGGGACCTTCAGAATCACGAAGCGCAATCCGGCCCCCATCCGGAAATCAACGGCGTCTACGGCGCGGGGCCGGCGGGGCAGACCATCATCGAAGGCGATGGCGTGATTCCGTACCAGCCGTGGGCGCTCGAAAAGAAGAAACAGAATTTGGCCAATCGCACCAAAGTGGACGTTAGCAGCGACGAAACCTGGCACGCTCTGGGCGATCCGGAGTTCAAGTGCTACATGGCGGGCGTGCCGCGAGCCAACTACATGCCGTTTCCCTTCCGTATCGTGCAAGGGTCCAGCCCTTACATCTTGCTCACTTACGAGTACGGAAGCGCGCAGCGGATTGTTCGGATGAACACCAAACAGGAAGCTCCGACGCCGGCTTGGATGGGCTGGTCGCGCGGGCGCTGGGAGGGCGACACGTTGGTGGTGGATGTGACCGGGCAGCGCGAGGAAACCTGGCTCGACCGGGCCGGCGATTTTCATAGCGGCGATCTGCACGTGGTGGAACGCTACACGCTTGCGAGCCCGTATCACATGCAGTATGAAGCCACCATCGAGGACCCCAAAGTGTACACGCGGCCGTGGAAGATCAGTTTTCCTCTCTACCGCCGCATGGAGAAGAACATTCAACTTCTGGAATTCAAGTGCGAGCCGTTCACGGAAGAACTGCTGTACGGGAGGTTCAGTAAAAAGTGATCACCCGACTCTCTCTCACCTTTGTCTTGGCATTGCTGGCGGCATTCGGCCAGACTCCGTCGACCGCGGTGAAAAAATCCGTTCCCGCCAAAGCCGCATCCACGAAGAAAGGCGCGCCTCTTCGCACGCCCTGGGGCGATCCCGATCTTCAGGGCGTCTGGAACGACGCCACCAGCACGCCTTTGCAGCGGCCCAACGGCACCAAGGACGTGCTGACAGACGAAGAAGCCGTGGACTTCCAGGACAAGCTGGCCAACGACCTGAGCCGCGACCGGCGCGATGGCGGTCCCGAGGCCGACGTGAACCGGGCTTATAACGAGCACTGGATGGACTCGCGCCGGTTGAAGATTACCGCGGACCACCGCAGTTCGCTGATCGTCGATCCGCCCGACGGGAGAATCCCGCCACTGGTCCCGCTCTCGACGGAGCGCGAGAAGGCTCGGGCCGCGCGCGCCGCCGCCGGAGCGCGCTTCAACCGCGGCCTCCCCGACACCTACCGCGATGCATCGCTAGCCGTCCGCTGCATCATCCGCACGGACTCGCCGCCGTACTTGCCCACGATTTATAACAACGATTTTCAGATTTTCCAAAGCCCCGGATTCGTGGTGATCGCCCCGGAAATGATCCACAGCGCGCGCATTATTCCGGTGGACGGCACTCCGCATCTCGGCCAAGACTTCAAGCAGTGGTTGGGAGATTCACGTGGCCATTGGGACGGCGACACGCTGGTGGTGGAAACCACCAATTTCCGCACGGACGACGGCGTCATCTTCCAGAATGCCAACCCGGCCACTTATAAGATCGTCGAGCGTTTCACTCGCGTGGACGCCACTAGCCTCAACTACGAATTCACAGTGGAGGACCCCACCACGTGGACGAAGCCTTGGACGGCGCGGATTCCGTGGACCAAGATCGACCCCGGTGAGCAGATGTACGAGTACGCCTGCCACGAAGACAACTACGACATCGTGCACTTTCTGGGCGGCGCACGCGCCCGTGAACAGCGCGGCGAAGTGAAATAGCCCCGCTACGACGTAATTCTCAGCAGCTTGGCCGCATTGTCACCCAGGATCGCCCGCCGGTCCGCGTCGCTCAGGTTTGGCGTGTTCAGAATGTGGTCCACCGACGTTGTGGTCCACGGGTACGGATAATCGGTTCCCATCATGACTTGGCTGACGCCGCATTCGGCGATCAGGTGCCGTAGCGCTTCGGGGGTAAAAATCAGCGAGTCGAAATAGAGCTGCTTCAAATACTCCGTGGCACGCTTTTTCGGCATGGTCTTGCTGCAACTCTCCGGAAACGTCAGGCACCCGTGATCGAAGCGGTCCGCGTAGGCCGGCAGATAGCCGCCGCCGTGCGCGCCGCAGATCTTGAGGCGCGGGAATTTGTCCAGCGTTCCGTCGAAAATCATGCGCGAAAGCGCAATGGTGGTATCCAAAGGATTGCCGATCACGTTGGTCAGCATGCCGTTGCCTTTGAGCCGTTTCTGCAGCTCCGGCGCACCCTGGGGGTGCATGAACAAGAGCGCCCCGAGTTCTTCGGCCTTGGCCCAAAAGGGATCGAAGCGCGGCGCGGATAATTCCTCGCCGTTGACGCTCGCGCCGATGGAGCCGCCGCGCAATCCCAACCGCTTGATGCCGTCTTCCAGTTGTTGCGCGGCCAGATCGGGATGTTGCAGGGCCACGGTAGCGAACGCGACAAAGCGGTCGGGTTGCGCCGCGCATAATTTGGCTAGCCCCTCGTTTTGAATTTTGATGACCTTGGCGGCGAGCTCACGATCCGCGGAATACCAGGTGGGGTTGATGCTCAGGGCTTCCATGTCGATGCCCTGTTCGTCCATCTTGCGCAGGCGTTCGGCGCTCAAGGTCAAGGCGGCATTGCCCGGGCTGTTCACCTGGCCGCCCATCAACGCCACGGCCTCCGGGACGATGCAGTGGGCGTGAACATCGATGGTTTTGACGCGACGGCCGCCGACGGTGACGAGGCGGCGCGGTGCGGCCGATTGTGCGGAAGCTCGGCGAGCGGTGGGCAGTAAGCCGCATCCGCAAAACACAACTCCCGCCGCGTTCTTGAGAAACCCTCTGCGATTGGTGGACATGGCGTAGAGTTTATCAACCGGGCGTTTGGGCGGCAATCCAGTCTGCGGGTTGCGATTAACCGTCCGCACGCCGCGCTTGCGCCTTCTCCTGCTTTCGCCATACACTCGTGAGGTCGGGTCATCGGCGTTCTGGCCGCAGTCCCTGCTTTATTTCTCACGTTGGAGGCACTTCGAATGAACCGAACGCGAACCCGGGTTGGTTGCGGCGCTGTGGCGTCTAGGGGAACAGGTGTCGGCACGAGTGCCGACATGGCACGCATGAGTGCGTGCTCCACGGCGCTACTGGCGGCTGTTTTTGTTGCTTGGACGCTGACGCCTGCTCGCGGGCAGCAGGGGACGCCTGCTTCTGGGGAGTGGCGGGTTAATGGGGGCGATACCGGGAGCACTCGTTATTCGCCGCTCGATCAGATCAACGCTTCTAACGTGAAGAACCTGACCGTGGCTTGGCGCTGGAAGGCGCAGAACATGGGGCCTGCGCCGCAGGCGGCTTGGGAGGTTACTCCGCTGATGGTGGGCGGGAAGCTTTTTTTCACGGCGGGGACGGGACGTACCGTCGTTGCGGCCGACGCGGCTACGGGCGAGACTTTGTGGCTCTATCGCGGCGACGACACCGCTGAGCGCGGGTCGGTGCGCGCTAACAATCGCGGTGTCTCTTATTGGAGCGATGGGCGCGGCGACGATCGCCTCCTTTACATCACGCCGGGGTATCAACTGGTGGCGCTCAACGCTAAGACCGGGGTGCCGATCGCGGGCTTTGGCAAGGACAGCCACGTGGATCTGTGGTTGGGGCTGGATCGGGCGAAGGTGCAGAATGGGACCATCGGCGCGACCTCGCCGCCGATCATTGTCCGAGATGTGGCGGTGGTCGGCGCGTCGCTGCGCGTGGGCGTGGCGCTGCCGACTAAGGACAACACTCCGGGCTATATTCGCGGCTACGATGTTCGCACAGGCAAACTGCTGTGGACCTTCCACACCGTCCCGCAGGCTGGGGAGTTCGGCACCGACACTTGGGGCAGAGATCCGCAGACTGGTATTGACTCGTGGAAATTCACGGGCAACACTGGCGCTTGGGGACCGCTTACCGGCGATGAGGAACTGGGGTACGTCTACATTCCCGTCGAGGCGCCCAGCGGCGATACTTACGGCGGGCAACGGCCGGGGGCGAATTTGTTTTCCGATAGCGTGGTGTGCCTGGACGCCAAGACCGGCAAGCGCGTGTGGCATTACCAGTTGATCCACCACGAAATGTGGGATTACGATATTCCCGCCGCTCCGATCCTGCTGGACCTGACGGTGAACGGGAAGAAGATCAAGGCTCTGGCACAGGTGAATAAGTCGGCGTTCACGTTTGTGTTCGATCGCACCAACGGGCAGCCGGTGTTTCCGATTGATGAGAAGCCGGTGCCGCAGGGCAACACTCCGGGCGAATGGTATTCGCCAACGCAGCCGATTCCTTCGAAGCCGGCGCCGTTCGACCGGCAGGGTGTCACCTTAAACGATATTGCCGACTATACGCCGGAGATCAAGGCCGAAGCGTTGAAGGTCGCGGCGCAATACAATCTGGGGCCGATTTACACTCCGCCGATCGTGAAGGATGCAGGCGGCAAGCTGGGCACGATTCAGCTTCCCGGCGCGGGCGGCGGCGCGAATTGGATGGGCGGAGCGGTCGATCCGGAGACCGGGATCTTGTACGTGCCTTCTGTGAGCGCACCGTATATTTCGGCGTTGCAGCCGGGCGGGACGCGGTCGGAGATGCAGTACATCGCGGCCGGAGGGCTCGGCGGACCCACGGTGATGGGCATGCCGCTGATCAAGGGACCGTACGGGCGCATCACGGCGATCAATCTGAACTCGGGCGAGCAGGAATGGATGATCCCCAATGGCAAGCCGGCGGATTCGCTGCTGAACAATCCGGCGCTCAAGTCGGCGGGGATCGATGCCAGCAACTGGGGCGGCGGACAGCGGTCGCCGATTTTGATCACCAAGACGCTGCTGTTTGAGGGCAGCAATAATCTGCGGGTGATCGATAAGAAGACGGGGCAGCAGATTCATGCCATCGAGCTGGGTGCGAATCTCACGGGCGGTACCATGACCTACATGCTGAACGGGCGGCAGTTTCTGGTTGCCGTCGTGGGCGGATCACAAGGCGGCGGGGCGGAGCTGGTCGGGCTGGCGTTTCCGCAACCGGGTGCTGGTGGCCGTGGCGGCCGGGGCGGAGCGCCGCCACCGGAGAATTGATGCCGGGGCGTTTCACGCGAGGACGCTTCTTGGGCGCCGGGTTGGCGGCTGCGCTGGGCTTGTCGCGCCGAGCCGATGCCGCCGAGCCTACGGCCGCGGAGAAGGCGAACCTGGCGCTGGTCACCGATTTCTGCGCCAGCTTCGCGGGCCGCGACATGTCAAAAATCGCAGCCTTCATGGCCGACGATTGCGTTTATCGCGTGACGGAAACCACTCCGCCCGTTCGCGGCAAGGACGCTATCGAGCGCATTCGCACCTACGTGGAGCGCTCGACCAAGATCGAGTTCAAGATCCTGGAGAGTTGGGTGAAGGGCTCCGTCGTTGTGAACGAACGCATCGACGGCTTCGTCTCGCCGCAGCGGACCAATGCGTATCACTTGACTGGCGTGTTCTTCGTCAAAGACGGCAAGATCGCCGAGTGGACGGATTACGGAATCCGCTAACCGCCGATCCCGAGCAGTTCCACTTCAAAGACTAGAGTTGCGCCGCCTGGGATCTCGGGCGGGTGCCCGATGTCTCCGTAGGCAATGCTCGACGGGCACACCAGTTGCGATTTCCCGCCGACCTTCATCATCTGAACGCCTTCGGTCCAGCAGGGGATGACGCCCCGGAGCGGAAACGAAATCGGTTCGTTGCGTTTGTAAGAGCTATCGAACTCGGTTCCGTCGGTCAACGTTCCGCGGTAGTGGACCTTCACAGTATCGGCAGCCGTGGGAGACGCGCCGGTGCCGGCTTTGAGCTCGCGGTACACCAAACCGCTGGCTGTCCTTTTGGCTCCCGGCTCGGCGGCGGCTTTGTCGAGGTACGATTTGGCGTCTGTCGACGCGGGCGCTGCGGTCGCCGCGGGGGCGGGAGCCGGGGCGGTGGCCTTTTCGGCGGTTGGGCTTGATTCCGGCGTGGACGAACACGAGATCAAAGTCAACGATGTGAGAACTATTAACAATGGGCGCATTGATTCAGATTAGCATCACCCACGCTTTATTTTCCGTTTCTGCTTCCGCTGGGGCGCGGACCGCACGCCCATCTGCAGCAGATCGGACAGAGCGCTGGGCTGCAGCGTCGAGAGGCGCGCCAGAACCCAGGGGTATGGACGGTGATGGTCGGTGGTGAAGTAAGTTTCGGGGTCTTCGGCGATCATGGCGTCTCGCTGTTCGAAGGTCGTGTACACGCCTATGGAACCGAGATTCTGGCGGTAGCCGAGGAACAGATTCCCCTTGTGTCGGAACGCCGGGAAACCGTGGGCGGTGCCTTCCTCGACATCGGGCAGAGCAAGAGCTGCGCGCCGAACGGCTTCCCAGGTGAGCGCCGTTGTCTTACTCGCGCGGGCCATAATGCGGCACTGGACGGCCCACTTCGAGCGCGCCTAAATCGGGAGCACGGCCGGTGGCGTCGTCGTTGATGTTCGGCAGGCGCACGCCCGCGTCTACAGCCGCGGAGCCGGGACGGAGTTGGAAATCGAAATCCGCGGGCTTGTAGAGCGTGCGCGGGTCCGGTCCGGGCGGCGTCACCTTTTGGAACACGTCGTAATCCACCAGCACGCTGTGCCGGTCCTGATTGGTGGCCTCGCTATATTCCTTTAGCGTTTTGAATCGCCGGACCTCACGGGCCTTGGCTTCTAACTGGGCTTGCTGCGGGGTCGAAAGCTTGCCGACTTCGCCGGGGTAGTTGGCACGCATCGAAAACGGCGGCGTGCTCCATTCGAAGGAAAATGGCGCGCCTTCGTTGGGGCGGAAACCGTTGTAATCCGAGCTCGAATAGTTGGTGTTGGTCTCTACAGCAAAGATTTCCGCGGTTTCGCTCTTGCCTAGAATCAGGTTGTTGCGATAGTGGACGTTGCTGGCCGCGAGCAGCATCGGCTTCACGTTGGAGAGAAAAGTATTGTGATACACCACCAGCCCCGCCGAGGATGCTGTGAACTTGACCGCGCCACCCTCCGGCGCGTGATACACGATGTTGCGGATGAAGTATACCGGTCCGCCGAACATCGGCTGCACGCTGAGCGCGCGATGGCCCTGATTGAAGCAGCGGTTACGGAGGATACGGATGTTGTGCGCACCGCCGTCCGACTCGATGCAGTTATCCTCCATGTTGTCGATGTCGTTGTTGTAAAAATCGATGGACACGGGCATGCGGTCGCGGATCGGGTTGGGGGTGCCATCCGGATTGCCATAGGTGGCAATGTCGATTCCGTCGTGGAACCGCGTCACGTAGTTGTACGCCACAACGTGCCCTTGTCCATAGATCTTGATGGCGTATTCCGACAACATCTTGACGCCGAATTCCGGGAGATTCTGCCAGG
Organism: Bryobacteraceae bacterium; assembly: GCA_035604115.1. Taxonomy (GTDB): domain Bacteria; phylum Acidobacteriota; class Terriglobia; order Bryobacterales; family Bryobacteraceae; genus Palsa-187. The sequence continues at coordinate 9,374 of DATNJC010000028.1, forward strand.
TGCGTCCGGTGAAGCCCATGAGTATGTCGGCGCGGAACTTTCCGACGATGGTATTGTCGGCGATGTAGTAGTCTTTCGAGCCCGACCAATCGGAGTAAATGGCGCGCCCGACATTTTCGATTTTGCAGTGCTTGACGGTCAGGCCGCTCGATCCAGTGAGATCTTTATATCCGCCCCAGAATGCGAGTTCGGTGTTGCGAATGGTCAGGCCCTCGAAGTAGTTGTAGTTCGCGGCCATCACGTTGAACAGGTTGTAGGAACCGTCCCCGTCGAAGATGGCTTCGCCGTCGCCCGCGCCTTTAATGACGATGGGCTTGTCGGGCGTGCCGCTCTGGGTGAGGAAATAGGTGCCGCTCGAAATGGTCCCGAGCGGTCCGCCGTATTTGTAGCGATCGTCTTTATACACGCCGGCGTGCACCAGGATGGTGTCGCCGGGCTTCACGCGCGGCGGATAGCTGTTGAAGTAATCGGCGCCTGAGGAGCCTTGATAGTAGGCCGCCAAGAGGCCGGTGAACGCCGGTTGCTGCTTGTCGCCTTTGTAGCCGGGAGGATACACGTGATAGACCGCGCCTCCTGCCGCAGGCTTGGGCTCGGGCCGCGTGCGAACGGTGACCATGTTCTCGGCTTTGCCGCTCACGCCGTCCGGGTCGGTCAATACGAAACGGCATTCGTATTCGACGCCGGGCTCCAGATCGAAAATACTTCCAGCGAACATGTTCGGCACGATGTAGTTGAAGGCATTTTCGTTGACGCGCTCGCCGCCGAGCCGCAGCAACGGGAGGCCTTCCTTCCAGGCCGCGTCGCCCTTCTTGCGATACTGGACCGCGACGCTTGAATTGCGGTTGTCGTCGCCGTCGATTTTCCATTCGAAGCCCAGCGAGATCAGCGTGGGGCGCTCGGTATAGAATTCTCCCGCTGTCACTTTGTCGGCGGCATGAAGTGCGGTGGCGCTCCAGAACAATGCCGGCAGGACCGCGAACAGGTATGCGAAACCGGGACGAATGGAACGTGAATGCGTGGCGATGCGGTGCACAGTCGAAAACCTCCCTGACCCGAAGTGATTTTACTATAAACCAGGAAGCGGCCTCGGCGTCGCGCGACATCCCCAAGGCACCGGAGGGGCCTTGGACTAGTATGCTGCCGCGGTCAATTCGTGAGCAACGGAATCCCCGGGCTCACGCCACGGGGTTGTAGCCCCGCACCGTGAGGGCGGGGATTCAGAATACCACTGGGGCGGCTTACTAGTTTTGGCGCGATCCACGGGTGCATTATCATGGTGGCTAGTCGCTTTCCGGGCGCGTAGGTTAAGGACACGTCCTCAAGGAGGACGGGGATATGGCACTTCATCGTTCGATCACGGTCCTGGCCTGCATCGCATTTTGCACCGCCCTGGCATCGGCTCAAGTCATTCTCAACGGGGCGTACACTACGACCGCGCCCTCGTCGAGTTGCTTCCCGGGTCCGCAGAGTTCCAGCTTTCTCACCACCGACCTGGAAGCTTGGCTCTATGTTTCCGTTTCCAATACGGCCGTTGGCGACACCCTGGAACTGGACTATATCCGTCCCGACGGCACGCTGTACAACACCCAGTCGTCTCTGCCAGTCACGCAGGCCGGCGACCACTGCTTCGATGGATTCCTGATGATCGGCGGCACGAACGCCGCGAATTTCACCGGCACCTGGACGATCCGCGGTTTCTGGGACGGCTTGCCGCTCTTCTCGACTACGTTCACCATCGCCAAGCCCACCACCACGGGCGGCGGGGGCCCCACGGGTGTGAACCTGCTGAAAAACCCGGGCGGGGACCTGGTGCCGGGCGACCCGAGCTGCGGCGCGGCCATCTTCATCCAAGACTGGAGCATCGATAGCCCCGGCGTGAGCCTCTGCCAGTACGGCGGCATCGGGATCGGCACGAGCGATCCGGGGCCGCCCGACCGTGGAGTGAACTATTTCGCGGGAGGGCCGGTCAGCTCGTTTTCGGAACTCTCACAGCACGTCGACGTGAGTATCTACGCCAGCCAGATCGACGGCGGGTTCCTGACGTACGTCTTCTCCGCCTGGCTGGGAGGTTTGGACGGAAAGGATGACAACGTAGCCGTGACGCTCACTTTTCGGGACGCAGCCAACAATCAGGTGGGCGTGGCCCGGCTGGCGCCGGTGCTCTCGGCCGACCGAAATAACGCCAGCGGCCTGATTTTGAGATCAGTCAACGGGATCGTCCCCCTGGCTACGCGAGATGTCTACGTGGTGTTGCAGTTCAACGGCGTGTCCGGAGGCTACAACAGTGGAGCCGCCGACAGCCTTTCTCTGGTCTTCGGATCGCCTGGCGGAGGCGGTGGCGGCGGCACGTGCAGCTATGGCGTCAATCCAGTGAGCAATTCCGTGGGCGCAGCGGGAGGCACCGGAACCGTGCTGGTCACCACCGGGACCGGTTGCACCTGGACCGCCACCAGCAACGCAAGTTGGATTACGATCTCTTCCGCAACGTCCGGTACCGGCAACGGCTCCGTGAACTACCAGGTGGCGGCCAATACGTCGACGAACTTCCGCACGGGGACGGTCACCATCGCCGGACAAACCCTCACCGTCACGCAGGCGTCGGGATGCTTGTACACAATTACCAGCGCCAGTTCCAACGCGGCCTTCGCGGGCGGCAGCGGTGCTGTGCTGGTGGCCACGTCGAGTTTCTGCCCGTGGACGGCCACCAGCAACGCAAGCTGGATCACCGTAACATCGGGAGCGGTAGGAACCGGCTTCGGCGGCGTCAAGTACACAGTCGCCCCGAACGCAAACGCCGGGGTTCGCGCTGGATCGATCACGATCGCGGGACAAACGTTCGTGGTCAACCAGGCGGCCTCGCCCGGATCGTCGCCGGCGATCAGCTCCGGTGGCGTTGTGAACGCCGCGAGTTTCATGCCGTCGAACCTAGCCTCCGGGGCCATCGCCCAAGGCTCGTACTTCTCGATCTTCGGCGCTAACTTGGGACCGGCGCAATCGCAGTCCCAAACGTCATACCCGTTGCCGGCGGTTTTAGGCGGCGTCAACATCACGGTCACCCAGGGCAACACCAGCGTGAACGCCTACCTCGTGTTCGTCTCCAGCACGCAGATCAATGCGATCATGCCGTCGAACGCGCCCGTCGGCGATGTCCAGATCAGCGTGACCAATAACGGCGTGACGGGAGCGGCGGTGCCCGCCAAGACTTCCGCCGTCAACTTCGGGATCTTCACTACTGCATCCGGCCAAGGCCCGGGGATCATTCAAAACTACGTTTCGGCCGCGCAGTTGCCGCTCAACACGGCAGCAGTTCCAGCCACGCCCGGTCAGATCGCGATCCTGCTCGGCACCGGACTGGGAGCGATCGGCGCTGCGGACAATGTGACTCCGCCGGTGGGCAACCTGCCGGGAACCGTGACCATCCTCATCGGAGGCCAGACAGCCACCACGCTCTATAGCGGACGGATGCCGGGAGTGGCCGGCGTGGATCAGATTAACTTCCAGGTTCCCGCCGGTGCCCCCACTGGATGCTACGTTCCGGTCCAGGTTCAAGCCGGATCGGGTTATAGCAACACAGTCACCATGGCGATATCGGCGCACGGCGAGCCTTGCACGGACCCACTGAATCCGTTCCCCAGCCTGACTACGAGCGGCGGCAAGATCGGATCGGTATTGCTGACGCGCGCCGACATTCAGGCGCCGCTGCAACCCGGACAATCGCGCCTTACCCTGACGATCGACTTGGGCACGGCAACCTTTGCCGATACGACAGGCACGGGCAGCCTCGGCAACATGTTCCTCACCGCGCCCCCGCTGGGCACGTGTTCGGCGCTCGCGGGAGGGCTGGACTTTGCCTCGCTGCTCGGGGCTGGAACGGGAAGCCCGCTAGGCGCCTCGGGCAGAAGCCTGGACGCGGGACCGTCAATCGGCGTCTCCGGATCCAAAGCAACGGTTGCTCTGAAGCCTCTCGAGTCAAGTATTCCCGCCAGCCCGTACGCCAGCCCACTAGGCGGATCTTCCACCGCCGGATTGACGGACCTGCCGCCGCTGCTCGACCCCGGCACGATTCAGATCATCGGGTCCGGGGGCAAGGACGTCGCAGCGTTTAGAGCTTCGGCCGCGATGGGAACCGGCGTAGTCTGGAACAACCGCGCACAGATCACGCAAATCGACCGTTCTTCTCCGTTGACAGCCACCTGGTCGGGAGGCGACGCCTCCAAACTGGTGCTCATCGCGGGCAGCAGCGCGGACCAGACCACGAACACTTCGGCGGGATTCTATTGCCTTGCGCCATCCACTGCGGGCTCGTTTAGTGTTCCGGTTTCGATGCTGGCCAACCTGCCATCCACGCTGGGCAACGCCAACGCTGCCGGTCTGCTGATGGTCGGCATGATCGCCAACGGAAGCTATGCGACGTTCCAGGCCGGCGGCCTGGATGCCGGATTCATTTTCACGCTGAATCTGGCGGAGTCGGCGGTCGACATAAAGTAACGTCCCCCGGTTCCTGATGGCGGAATCCCCGCCCTCACGGGGCGGGGTTATTAGCCCCGTGGCGTGAGACCGGGGATTCTACCGCACCCACCGATTCCGTCGCTTCGCATCGCTCCATGCTATCTTCATTTCTTCGAAAAGGAGAAACTCAATGGACTCGCAGCAGCCTGTATCGACGGCGCGGGAGTTGCTTGGCGGCATCGCACCGAAGCTTCTCGAACTTACCGAGCAAGTGTTATTCGGCGATGTTTGGGAGCGCCCCGGACTTTCCAAGCGCGACCGGAGCCTCATCACCGTCTCGGCCCTGATTGCACTGAATCGTACCGAGCAGCTGCCCTTTCATCTTGAGCGTGGTCTCGCGAATGGCTTGACCAGGGAAGAACTTGTGGAGGCGATCACGCACCTTGCGTTCTATTCGGGATGGCCGACCTCCGTCTCCGCGGCAATGATCGCCAAGGACGTATTCAAGCAGGATGGCTAGAGAGAGTTGCAGTTTAGGGGGAACTCGACGTCTGCGCCGGTCAATCGGCGTGTGCCGAATGCCCCCAGAGTTCCTGACTCGCCAGTGCGGCGCCTTCGGCCAGCGCTTTCAATTTCGCCATGGCAATCTGGGGATGAACTCGAGCGCCCAGCCCGCAGTCGGTTCCGGCGATCACGTTTTCGCGCCCCACCAGGTTCGCGTAGCGAAGGATCCGATCCGCGACCAGTTCCGGATGTTCCACGACATTCGTCGCGTGGCTGACCACTCCGGGAATCAGAATCTTTCCCGCCGGCAATTTCACCTCTTTCCAGATCTTCCATTCGTGCTCATGGCGCGGATTGGCGGCCTCCACCGAGTAGGCGCCCGCGTTCACCTCCAGCATCAGATCGACGACGTGCTTCAGCGGCAGATCGTGCGTGTGGGGTCCATGCCAGCTCCCCCAGCAGATGTGATAACGCACGCGCCCTTGCGGAATCCCACGCAGGGCGTGATTCATCGCTTCCACGCGCACCGCGGCGAACTTACGGTATTCTTCGATGCTCGGTGTTGGAACAATCATGTCATACGTGTCCGGCAGCGCGGGATCGTCCACTTGAAGGATCAGTCCCGCATCCACGATGGCTTTATATTCTTCTCGGGCTGCCTCCGCCAGCGCGAAGACGTATTCTTCGTCGGTCGCGTAATGCTCGTTGTAGAAAAAGTGTTCCAGCCACCCCGGTGCGAGCACGCAGAGAAAGGCGTCCTCCACTTCAACTTTGGCTTGCGCGAGCCCGTCCTTGAGGAACGCGATGTCCTCCGCAACCTCGCTGCGCCCGATGAAGCTCACGGAACCGTTGCAGATGGGCCGTTCCTTGACCATCGCCGACATCCAGGCCATTTCGGCCTGGTAGAAGTCCGCGAATTCGATCCGTTCACCGGTATGGAGCGCCATCGATTGCGGCTCTCCCGGATTCACTTTTTTCGTGGACAGGCCGGAGAAGCGGCGCTTGTAATAAGCGATGTTGCCGAATCCGACTTTTCCCAGCTCGCCATCGCTGACCACGTCGATGCCCGCCTGCGCCTGGGCCTGAATCACTTCCACGATGGCGCTGCGGACTCGCGGACGCAAAGCATCCATATCCATGCGGCCGGCCTGGACCTCTCTGGTCATCTCCATCAGGTCCGGCGGACCGTCCAGCCTTCCTGCGTGTGTGGTGAAGATACGGTCGCTGCCGCGCTTCATGGTTCTCCCTCCGCCGTCCAGCTTTACGGCTCATGAACGTAGTTACTATATAACAACCTCCGGCGCGGCAGCTCTAGGACTACCTCGGCCCGACTCATCCCGGAGATTCGGCTGATACAGCCGAATTCGCAGTCTCCTCGATATACTATTCCCGGAGTGATCCCTATGCAGAATCGCCAAATGTTCATGCTGGCTGTCGTTGCGCTCAGTACGATTTCCGCCCAGACCAAAGGCAAAGTAGCGCCCGCCGTGGCGCTCCCGGAGAAGGCGCTGGTCGACGATCTCGTGGCCGCGAACCGAGTGCTCGCGCATGAGATTCACGTGCTGGATGCGTATGGCCACGTCAGCGTGCGCTCGACCACGAACCCGAACCACTACTATCTGTCGCGCGCTATCTCGGCCGGCATGGTGACGGCGGCGGATATCATCGAGTACGACCTCGACAGCAACCCAGTCGGCGGCTCCAAGGGCGACGGGTATCTGGAGCGATTCATTCACGGCGAGATCTACAAAATGCGGCCCGACGTAAGGGCCGTGATTCATGCGCATTCGGCGGAGATGATCACGCTCGCCGCGGCGGGCGTGCCGCTGCGCAACATGATCCACACGGGCAGCTTCATCAACGACGGCGTGCCGGTGTGGGACGCACGCAAGTTCGGCGGAACGGCGGACGACATGCTGATCCGCAATCCGGCGCTCGGGAAAGCGCTGGCCGGGGCGCTCGGGAGCAAGACGGCGATCATCCTGTTCGGGCATGGCGTGGCGATCACAGGCAACTCGCTGGCGACCGCGGTGAGCAACTCGTACTTCCTGAACATGAATGCGCGGATTCAAATGGACGCCATGCGGCTGGGCGGCGGGTCGTTGAGTTATCTGGAGCGCGAACCGGGTGCGAAAGCTCCGGCGGCGACGCCGGCGGGCGCAGGCGCGAACAACCGGGCGTGGGAGTACTGGAAGCGACAGGTGGCGGCGGAAATCGGGAAGTGATGGATCACCAGTATCCGATCATACGCCCGGCCGTGATTGCGATCAGCCAGCAGAAAAGCGAGATTCCGCCCATTACCGCCAATCTCGACTGCTCCCGCGTCGAAAGTTCCCGCGTCTTATGCTGCTTCCAGGCTTGCAAGGAATTGAGCGCGGCGACGTTCAGAAGACCGCACCCGATCGCGGGGAATTTGATGTAGATGAATGGATTTCCGATGTAATCCGTCGCCTTGGTTGCGAGCAGGCAAACGCCACTGGTGGCTGCGACCACAAAACCAATAGCGGCGACTCGCACCGTAGGCTCGCTGATGGCCGGGAGCGCGACCTTTCGCCAAACACCCAGCAGCCGCAAGTCGAGGACCAGAACCGCGCCGAAAAGAGAGGCCACGCCGAGAATATGGATCAGGTTCACAACGCCGTAAGTCCATACACCCGATTCGCGCATGGCGTGCCCTAGAGCCGAACCCTGCAGCCACGCCATGAATTCGTACAAAACGGTCCCCCGGCCGCGCTATTTGCGATCGGGATAGACGTTGAAAGTGCGCCCGTTCCAGATGACGCGCTCCGTCTTAACCTCAAACTTCTTGGGGTCCCGATTGCGATGACCGTGGATCGTAACCGTCGCTCCCACTGGAATGATCCCTTCCTTCAGGCCCGCCCGATCAGTGGCGGCGGGCGGGGCCAATGTGAGATCCCATACCTGGCCATCCGCGCGGATCTTCATCGTCGCGTGAGGGCCAGCCAAGCTGACGCCAGTTTCGACGGTGCCCGTAAGTTCGAATTCCTCGTCGGAGTTCCCAGCCCATCCGTGATGGGCCCAGACGGGAAGCGCCGATAGCGAACCCGCAAGAATCACGGCGCCGATGCCAAGCGGAAATCTTGAAGACATGGCGTACCTCTCCTTCAAGTTCACGTGTTACTACCAATGCGCGTGCAGCGCGTCGCAGCTGGCAGGCCTCTTTGTTCCTATTTCGCCTTGTCCGCATGCAGCGTGAGTCTCTGAACACGCCAGTTGTTCATATCGGCGACTAATAACGTGTTCTCCGATGGGCACGCGATGCCATGGATCCAATTGAACTGTCCCGGCTCATGCCCGGATTCGCCGAGCCAGCCCAGAATTTGACCATCCAGGGATAACTTATAGATGCGCCCAGGTTCCTGGTCCGACGTGAACAGGTATTGCGTCGGACCCGGCGTGATACAAATGGTCCACGGCTGTGTTTCGTCGGGCGGATTCGGGTTAGCGTCGCCCAGCACAGGATGCCTGGTTTTGTCGTAGGGCACGTTGAGGACGATGAACCTCAGGAACTTGCCGTCGCGATCGAATACTTGGATGCGCCGGTTGCCCCGATCGGCCACGTAGACGTTGTTCTGGCGGTCGATTCCGATATTGTGCGGCGTATTAAACTGGCTGGAATTTTCATTAGCGTGCTGGCCACCGAAGCCTCGTGAGCCCCACGACTTGACCCAGTTGCCGTGCTTGTCGAACTTGGCCACGCGCGAGTTGATGTAGCCGTCGCTGATGTAGATGTTGTCGTCGCTGTCGAACGCCACGTCGGTGGGCGCCCGGAAGTTTCCGTCCACGTGGGGCAACGCCGGGCGGATCGCGACACCGCCTCGGCCCAGGCCATTTCCCTTATAGTAGTCGGGCTCATCCGGCCCTTCCGGTCTCCGCCCGAGGTTCAGAGTGACCATTCCCGCCGGATCGAATCTCATCGCGGCATGCGTCCCCTTATCGACGACCCACAGGTTGTCGTATTTATCGAATCGCACGCTATGCGCGTAGCCCAATCCGTAAACACCCTTTCCCAACTCGCGCACGAACTTGCCGGTGGAATCGAATTCGAGAAGCTGTGTCGAGGCGTTCCCGTAAAGCGGACCCGAGGAGGCGCTGCCGGGGTGATTCAGAACCACCACGGTTCCTTTCGAGTTTATGGCGACGCTGAGCACTTCGCCCAAATTCATCTGGTAGTTGAGTTTCAAGAACTTCAGATCGGAGTCGAACGGAATCTTCGGCGGCGCTTGCTGCGCGAACGCCGGTGCGATCATCAGCGCCAATATCAATGCTTTCATAGTCGAGGGCTTCATACTCATTGCTCCTTCCGTATGTTGGATGCGTTCCTCGCCGAACACGCTATCACGGAACGCTTGGCCAAGTCGATGCTTGCATATTCTAACTGAGGGAGCGGCCGAAGCCCTAAGGAGTGAGAAGTCTCATCGGAGAAAATTGCGCTCGCATGATGTCAGCCAGCATTGGCCGTATGGGCGGCTATTCAATTTCCGCGATCGAAAGCGTACAGAGCTTGCCAGACTGGCCCTAGCCGCGACGACGCAGGTAGATTGCAGCGGTAATTGCGGCGACGAGCAGCCCCCATAACAGAGTGCGCAGCCGACGCTTGAACTTCGCCCTCGATTCATCCAGAGAAGCTCAAGATCGAAGCCGCTACCCGCGCCGGTGCGTTACTTTTGGATGTGACTCTCGACAAAGTCTCCGCGCTCCCGCTCAAATCGCGCACGCCGCTCGAGTGGGGGCGAGCGGCGCTCTCCGATCCGATTGCCTTGCTGGTGGATCATGCCTTCCTGGAGAAGAAGGCCGCCAACAACGCCTTGGAGCTGATGACACACTGGCCGAGCGACTGGTTCCCGGGCTGGGTGGAGGCCATGACCGGCGTGGCGCGCGACGAGGGCGCAAGTCATCCGGCTGCTGATCCGGCGCAACGGACGACTGGGGCGCAATCACAAGAACCCGTACGCCAACGCGCTCCGGATGCTAACGCGGAAGGGTGAAGTGGTGGAGATCGTAGACCGGCTGATGGTGTCGGCGCTGATCGAACTGCGGTCGTGCGAGCGCTTCTCCGTGCTGGCAGAGGCCTCCGACGACGCGGAGCTGGCTGCTTTCTACCGCGCGCTGTACGCCTCTGAGATGGGCCACTACAAGTTGTTCTTGAAGCTGGCGTTCAAGATCGGACCAAGGGAGGCGGCGGAAGCACGGTGGGAACAGATGCTGGCGGCGGAGGCTCGCATTCTGGCCGAACAGCCGCCCGGGCCGCGGATTCATTCGGGGCACGGCCGGCCGTGAATTTGAAGTATGCGCCGGATTCTTAGATCCGCGCGGGAGTGCGGGTGCGACCGCTCGCGGCGAGGCCCCAACACCTGTGCAACGGCCCGACGGGGGAACCTGCGGCCTTCTCCTCGCCGAGTCTCCAGATTACTGCTGCAGACGATATGATCGTTAACAAGCGTAGCGATGCCCATGCAATCTCGATTGACGTTCCACCCCGCCGCCTATGCGGAACGTAATGGCGTCTTAGACCTTCATTTTGAGCGCGAACGCCCAGACGACTGTCACGATAGAGGAAATTTGCCGCCTGCGACTGACCTTGCGAGGGCGTGACGATATGGCCGTGAACTCGCAAACGAATCGCGACGAGAGAGAAACTCATCCTGACTGGATTGTATCTCTCGAAATATGATTCGCTTGGCTTGAAGAAACTCGGCTTTGAATCCTTCGTGGAGGCGTTCAACGTCATGGGTTACGCTATGGGATCCAAGCCGGCGGCCATTAAAAATTACCGCGATGAGTTTGACCCACTGTTTCCGAATCGCCGAAGAGGCTGGCACAAACGGATTGTGCCCCAGGGGTAGTTGAAGGTTGGTAGGCGGCGGTGGCCCCGGTTTCGATAGAATCCGGTTGCCAAACAAGACCCTGAAAAGGAGCCAACCGCCGTGAAGAAAACTTACCATATTGTGACTCGTGCTGCCCGCGAGGCGGCCGCCGTCATCGAGCAGTTCTGCCAGAGCAACGGGCAGATCCTGCTTCCCATCGTCAATCTGATCGAAAGCGCCAGCCAGGTGGTGGAGACCGTGCTGCACGAAATCCAAGTCCATTCGCTGGAA
>DATNJC010000029.1:0-4458 GCA_035604115.1 Bryobacteraceae bacterium
CCGAACGAATCGGAAATGGGTTCCGGGAACCCGTCCGCGCCGTAGTAGGTAGCGGAGAAGGTCCGGGTCGCGTTCCAGAAGAAGGAGATCTTGTCCTTGGTGCCGATCAGTTGGTCGAACTTAAGCGAGGGAATCCTCGTGTCCCGGTTAAAGGGTTCCGTATTCTGGTAATTGCCGACCGCGCCCGCCGGGTTGCAGGGCGGTCCCGCGATGCAGGTGGGCTGGGGCATCAGGCTTTGGATCTTCGCGGAGACCGGATCGAAACGGGAGACCGGAATGGTGTTGTTCGGAAACGGATCGGTAACGCTTTGGCCGTTGACGCTCCGCACGGTGGCGGGATCGTAAATGGAATAAGCGACGATGGCGCGCCCGAGGGGATCCGTACCCACATTCTTATTGCCGGCCGCCGCGATTGCCGCGCTGAAATTGCCTTGGCGATACGCGCCCGTGGGAACGGAGAGCACCGCCGGCAGCACAACGGTGGTGTTCAGGTATTGCTCCCAATTGAAAAAGAAGAAGGTTCGGTTGCGGCCGTCGTAGATTTTGGGAATCCGAATCGGACCTCCCAGGGTAAAGCCAAAATCGTTCTTTCGTATCTGCGACCGCTGATGCTCATTGGGGTAGCCTGGTTCAGCGGTGAAGGGCTGCGCGGAATTCAGAAATTCGTCCTGGAAGTAGTCGTAGGCGCTGCCGTGGAGCTGGTTGGTGCCCGATTTCATGGTGACGTTCATCACCGAGCTGCCCGCCTGGCCAAATTCCGCCGAGTAGTTGCTGGCTTGAACGGTCCACTCCTGAACCGAATCCATGCTGGGTTGCATCTCCTGGTGGATGACTTGGCCCATCAAATTAGAGCCATCCAAACCGTCGAACAGCACGGTCTCCGAGTTGGTGACTCCGCCGTTGACGCGCACCGTGGTTCCCGTGATGAAGCCAACTGAGACCGGTGCGAAGTACGTCCCCGGCAGCACCGCCACGATGGAGTACGGGTCGCGAACGCCGTAAGCGGTCCCCCCGACGTACAACACCGGGAGGGCGTCCATCGTCTGCGTGGCGACTGTCTGGCTTAGTTCGCCGCTCTCGGTCTTGAGCAGCGGCGCTTCCTCGTTGACCGTGACCGACTCTGTCGCGCTGCCGACTTCCATGGCGGCATCGACGCGTATGGTCTGCGCCGCTTGCACGGTCAGGCCCGGGCGAATGTACTTCTTGAAACCGGCGACCGTAACGGTCACCTCATACGTGCCCGCCGGCAATTCGGCGAGCGTGTAGTTGCCGGTGGTGGAAGCCGACGTCTGGTAGACTCCACCCGTTTCGGTATTGCGGGCTTCGACGGCGGCGGCGGCGACCACGGCCCCGGCCGGGTCGGAGACGGTGCCAGTGATGGTTCCGCGATCGCTCTGAGCAAAGAGGCCGAGAGCGGCGGTCAAGAAGCAAACAGCGAGTGTACGCATGCCCCCCCTAATCGGCTCAGATCATATATGTCATGTGGTCGGCTGTCAAGCCTCGCAGCCAGATTTTTTTCGGGGCGAACGGCAGTTGCCGCTACCACGACGAAAAGCAAAACGAGCCGAAGCGGCAGTTGGTCTGCGTGCCGATTGGCGCATCGGAAAGTCACCTGACCAATCTGCAGTGTGTCCGGGGACCCCATGCCTCGGCGATCGGCACCTAGCTTTCTGTTACCCTGGCTCGCGGCCCGCCGACGCGTCCCCATAACGTGGTGCGAAAGTCAATCCGACACCGGCGACGAGGAGGCTGCGAAGGCGGCGCGCGACAGCGACCGGTACGTGGCGGAACGCGTCCAACTCCCGGTTGGTCGGGCGTCCGGAAGTTGGCGGGAACGGCGTTTGCAGAAATCGAGTTCCGCCCGACACGGTCGTTAATGATACACATCGGGGCGCCTTCGCCTCTTCGGAAGAACCGAAGCGGGCCAGAATTCGCGTCCGGATGCCCCCTAACAGTGCGTTCGCAGCGGAAACTCTACGCTACGCCGGCCAGGTCCGATGAAATTTGCTCCATCTTATTACTTCGGCGCGATCTATGTGGCGCCGTTGGGGCGGCGGACCTATTTACTTTTTCAGCCCAGCGGCCCAGTTGAGGACCAGCGTCACCGGCTCGGGGCCTTTCTGGCTCCCGGCGGGCACCGCCGCCAGAATGCGCTGGCCGTCCGCCGAGACGTCGTAGAGGTAGAAGTAGCCGCCGGGAATTCCGCCGAACAGCGCGTGCACCGCACCCACCTCCACCGTCTCTTCGCCGATTCGCACCTCGGCCGCCATTAACTGCCCGCCCGGCGTCTGGTAGAAGATCTCCTTCCCGTCTTGCCGCCAGCGAGGCTTCAGGCCTCCGCCAGTCGAGATCTGGTGTTTTTCGGTTGGCCGTGAGAACGGAGCCACGTAAACCTCGACCTGTTGCGATTCGTTCGATGTGTATGCCACCCATCGCCCATCCGGGGAAAACTGGCCCCAGCTCTCGGCGAACTTGGTCTGAAGAAACGGCACGGGCTTAAGTGGTGCGCCCGGCCGCTCCGGGATCAACGGCAGCACGAATAGGTCCGGCCCTTGCTCGCCGCCGGTAGTGTGATACAGCAGAAACCTTCCGTCGCGCGACCAACTGGTGGGATTCTTATCCCGGTCGTCGGCATAGAGCAGCTCTTCCGCGCCCGAGCCGTTGGACGGTTTGCGGTATAGATCGGTGCCGCCCTTGCGGTTAGAATTGAACGCCAGGGTCCGCCCATCTGCGGACCATACTGCCGTAACCTCCGCGGCCGGATCGAAGGTTAAGCGTGTGGGCAAGCCCCGCGCCAAGTCATACGTCCATAGATCCAGGTTCCCAGCCCCGGCGGACGTTGCGGCCAGCCTCTTGCCGTCTGGGGAGAGCTCAATGTGGTAGTACTGTCGTGGCTCCCCGACGGTCCCCATCGTCTTCCCCGTCCGGTCAAACCAGGTCAGTTGCCGCCCAACCGTTCCGGTGCCGGTTTGATACGCGAGCAGCCCCGCGGCGGACACCGAGAAGACACCCGTCCCGTTGTTTAAAAAGGTCTCCACGTGTTCCACCACCGGTACGGCTTCTCCGACCGTATGCAGAGCCTTCAGGTCGAAGGGCTGAGCCATAAGCGTGCTCCCGCGAAGATACAACAGCCGTCCCTCCGCGTACACCGCGTTGGAATCGGCCTCGCCGGCGGGCTTGCCGGCAGTCGAACCGAGCGACCCCACCAGCAGGACCACCCGTCCGGCACCTCCCGTGAACTTCGTGGCCGCGAGCAGGAAATGTTCGCCGTCGGGCAGAAACCACGGGAAACGCTGAGCGGCTCCCGCGGCCGCATCCACGGCTTGGACCGGGGCCGCGCCTCCGGCCGAGGAGATCTTCTGCAACGTAGTGGGGACGCCACCGGTGGGCGCGAACACGATCGTGCCGTTCGCACTCCAAGAGCCGCCGCGCGGGTTCAGCGCATCGGCTAGATCAATGGGCGGGCCTCCTTGCGTGTCGATCTTCTTCAGTTTGCCGCCCGCGAAAAACGCCACCCATTTGCTATCGGGAGACCAAAACGGAAACTGCCCGCCCTCGGTACCCGCGAGTGCCTGCGCCGCCCCCGCATCCAGTGGCCGAATCCACAATTGGGTCTTGCCATCTTCCGCGGTCGCCGCGAACACCATCCGCCGCCCATCCGGCGAAAGCGCCACGGGACCGAGGTTGGTGGTGAAGGAAAACAAGGTCTTCTCCGGCGGGAGTACTGCTGTGCGTACCACGCCGGCCTCCGGTGCCGCCTGGCGGAAATGGAACATCGCCAGCATGGCCAGCGCAAAGAGGGCCAGCGCCGCCATGGCGGGCCACAACCATGGGACCCGAACAGGCGTGCCAGGAGCCCCGAACTTCGGGCGTTCCATGGAAGCCGGAGCATCCGCCGGCTTAGCCGCCCACTCGATCTCAGCCTTTACGTCGCGCGCCGTTTGCCAACGGCTCTCGGGGTCCCGCTCCAGACATCGTCCGATGACATGCGCGAATCTCTCACCGAGATGGGGGGGTAACGGAGCGGTACTCAGGGCCTCCGGAGCTACGGCCGGATCCGCCGGCCGCTTACCTGTGGCCATCTCATGCAGCACCATTCCCAGGGAGTAAATGTCCGAACGCGCATCGCACTCCTTGCCTTCAGCTTGCTCCGGCGACATGTAGGCGGGCGTTCCAATGGCGGCTTTCGGCGCTGTGAGCGTCGCCTCTCCTTGCAATTTCGCGATACCGAAGTCCAAGACCTTCACCCCGGCCTTGGTCAGCATGATGTTCGCGGGCTTCAGATCCCGATGCACGATACCTTTCGCATGCGCCTCTACTAGTCTAGTGCGTCAAGCAGATTGCCGATTATCGAGAGCCTTGCGAGCGCGCTTGACCTTTTCGAGGATGTCAGCGGCTTTTGCAGTCCAAATGAACGGCTTGGGTTGATGGTTGTGCTGGTCGACATAGGCGCTGATT
>DATNJC010000030.1:0-72318 GCA_035604115.1 Bryobacteraceae bacterium
GTCTAGTGTCCTGAGTCATTAGTTCGTCTACATAATCTGGCGATAGAGTTGAGGATGTCGTCGGCGCTCTTGGTCCAGACGAAGGGCTTGGGTTGGGCGTTATGCAGGTTCAGATACGTGCGGATGGCCTGCTCCAGTTCGAGGGTGGAACGGAAGCTACCGCGGCGGATCTGTTTATCGGTGAGCGCGGCGAACCAGCGCTCCACCAGATTCAGCCAACTGGCCGAAGTGGGCGTAAAGTGCAGGTGGAAACGCGGACGCTTCAGGAGCCAGCGCTGAATGGCCGCGGTCTTGTGAGTAGCGTAGTTGTCTAGAATCAAGTGCACGTCCAACGCAGTGGGCACGTTGTCCTCGATGATGTCCAAGAACTGGCGAAACTCTTGCGACCGATGACGGCGATACGTCTTGCCGAGCACTGTGCCAGTTTTGGTGTCCAGCGCCGCAAACAGAGATGTCGTGCCGTGCCGTTTGTAGTCATGAGCGCGCCGTTCGGCTTGTCCGGGGCGGAGCGGCAACAAGGGAGCTGTGCGCTCCAGAGCCTGAATCTGGCTCTTTTCGTCCACGCATAGTACCAACGCGCGGTCCGGCGGGTTCATGTACAGGCCCACGACATCGCGCACTTTGTCGATGAACAGCGGGTCTCTCGATAGCTTGAAGCTCTCGCTCCGGTGCGGCTGGAGCGCGAAAGCGCGCCAGATGCGGCTCACGGCCGTCTGGTTGAGTCCGCAAGCCTGCGCCATGGAACGGCTCGACCAATGGGTGGCGTCGGCCGGCTTGGCCTCCAACGTCCGAGTGATCACCGCTTCGATCTGCGCGTCGCTGATCTTGCGCGGCTGACCGGGACGCGGTTCATCCAGTAATCCGTCCACACCTCGCTCCACGAACCGCTTGCGCCACTTCAGAGCCGTCGCCAGATCCAGATCCAGTTCCTGGGAGATCGCTGTCGAGTTCAGCCCATCTGCGGCTCGCAGGACAATCCGGGATCGTGTGGCCAAAGCCTGCGCGGTCTTCGGTCTTCTCGCCCAGGCCTCCAACATCGTGCGGTCCTCTGGATTCAATTCCACTTTGAGGGGTGTGCGTCCACGGCCCATGGTTGCCTCCACCATAGTAAGACGCACAGGGACGTGAATAGTGTTACGAACTAATGACTCAGGACACTAGTTGGCGGCCGTTGGAATTCACCCGGTCAAGCTGTCGTCTACATGGCCGAAACCGTTGCGCTTGCCGTTCTGGAGAATCTGGTCCGCATGTCGAAAGAGGATTTTCCTAGCGGGTACGTCTCAGTGAGCGCTTCGATCCCAGACGAACTGAGCATCCTCACCGAGGATCACGTGAAGAAAGACCTCCCGGCCGCCGGACCACGGGAACTGGGCGATCATTGGCTTGGATCGTCTGCGTCAGCCGTGCTCCGCGTACGTTCGGCTGTTATTCCGGAAGAGTTCAACTTTCCGTTGAACCCAAGGCATCCGGAGTTCGCACGGATTATTGTCGAACCGGCGACACCATTTGTCTTTGACGAACGCCTCTTCCGCTTCAGGTGACGTTCCTGACTCGCTGCTTCACAGTGGAACGGCTTCACGCAGACAGCTTCCCGGATCAGCGGGCTTAGGGATCGGCGGATGACCACTCCCCACGCTAAACTCAAACACATGGCCCGCATCCCAGGACGCCATTTCCTCCGCAACCTAGTCGAGCGCCGCGCGCTGGTCGCCCAACTGGTCCGCCGCGATTTCCAGCAGCGCTACGTGGGCTCCGCCGCTGGCTGGCTGTGGGGCGTGGTGCATCCGCTGGTGATGCTGGCCAGTTGGGTCTTCGTCTTCCAAATCTGCCTGAAAATCCAGATGCCCGAAGGCGTGCGCAACTACCCCGTGTTCCTGTTCGCCGGCTTCCTCCCCTGGATGCTGTTCCAGGAAACGGTCACCCGCTCGGCCGGCTCCCTGGTGGAGCACGCCAACCTGATCACGCGCACCGTTTTCCCCTCTGAAGTAGTGCCCGTGTCAATCTTCCTGTCGTCGCTGATCCACCACCTGATCGGGGTCACTCTAGCCGCCGCCGCAGCAGCCGTAGTGTTCCGCGGCTTCAACCCGAAGGGCTTGGTCCTGGGCCTGGCGTTGTTGCCCGTGTACATGCTGGCCATCGGATTCCTGTCCGTAGGCGTAGGCTGGATCGTTTCGAGCCTCCACGTCTACCTGCGCGACACCGGCCAAGTGTTAAGCGTCGCCATGACCTTATGGTTCTGGCTGACCCCCATCATGATCACGGAGCAGCAGATCCCACCCCGCTTCCACCTGCTGGTCGCCTGGAACCCCATGGCCTTTGTAGTGCGGGCCTACCGCGAGCGCCTGCTATCGGCCACTTGGCCGCACTGGCACGAACTAGCGATCCTCGCCGGCTACTCGACCCTGGTGTTCATCGTCGGCGGCCTATTCTTCCGCCACCTGAAACGCGGTTTCGCCGACGTTCTCTAGGGTCGCCAACCACTCGAAACTTTGCCTGGAATTGTCAATCATAAATAGTGATGCTTGAGAAAAGGTGGCGGCGGGTCGCGGTAGGGCTGATTTTGTTCGGTATCTCTTTTGGCTACGTCGAGGCGAGCGTGGTGGTTTATCTGCGCACCATCTACGATCCTCTCCGGCACCAACTTCGTCCCGACCGGCCGCCCGGCGAGCTCTTTCCGCTGATCACCACGGATCAACTGCGGACCGCCGCGCCGGAAACATCGCGGCTCCTGGGCGTGGAAGTCGTGCGCGAAGCGGCGACCATGATCATGCTGGCGTCGGTGGCCTTGGTTGCCGCCGGAGGCCGGCCAGGGTGGCTCCCTGCGTTCGCGATCGCGTTCGGAACCTGGGATCTCTCCTTTTATGTATTCCTGAAACTGCTGCTGCACTGGCCGGCGTCGATCCTGACGTGGGACATCCTGTTTCTAATCCCCGTACCCTGGGCGGCGCCGGTTCTCGCGCCGTCGATCGTATCGATTACCATCATTGGCGCGGGACTCCTCGCGCTCGCGAGACCGATGCGAATGCTCCCGGCGCACTGGGGCGCAATGACCCTGGGTGGCGCGCTGATTCTGACCTCGTTCATGTGGGACTATCAGAACCTCATAGCGGGAGGACTTCCCCGGCCCTTTGCCTGGAGCTTGTTCGGCGCGGGCGAGATCGCGGGCGTAGCGGCTTTCCTGCATGCGCTGAGGTCGCCCGCCTGAACACGACAAGCAGCGCAGGAAGTTCTGCGCAGCAACCGATGGGTTACGATGTCAGCTTATGGCCGTCGACGTCTTGCTCATCGGTGCGCACCCGGATGATGTCGAGTGGGGCGCCGGCGGCATCGCGCTCCTCCTGCGCAACGCGGGTAGTTCGTTAGCGATTTTGGATCTCACCAGTGGTGAGATGGGCTCACGCGGAACGCCGGAGGAGCGCAAAGCGGAAGCCGTGAAGGCCGCGGAGTTCCTGGGCGCGAGCGCTCGCGAGAACCTGCACCTGCCGGATTGCGGGCTGGCCGATGCGCCCGAGCACCGGCGGCGCGTTGCGAGCGTCATCCGGCGCCATCGCCCGAAGATCGTGCTGGCGCCGCTGTGGGAGGATCGTCATCCCGATCACGCAGCCGCGGGGCTCCTGGTCCGAAACTCCCAGTTGTACTGCACGCTGGCTAAGCTGGACGACGCGAACCCGCCCCACAAGCCGGGTGCATTCCTGTTCTACGCACTGCACCAGGCCGGGCAGCCAACCTTTGTAGTCGATACCACCGAAGTGTTTCCGGCTAAATTGGACCTGCTGCGTACACATCGTTCGCAATTTGCGAAAACCGCGGAAGAATTCGGCGTTCTCGCGCACGGGGTCGGCGATTATCTTTTTGGGCTGGAGTCCCGCGACCGGTATTTCGGGTCGCTGATCGGCGCTCGCTTTGGAGAAGCACTTGTGGCTGACCGCCCCTTGCGGCTCGCGGGCATGGGCGACATTCTTGCCTTGCTGCGGCAATAAGGCCCGCCGGCGGATCATTTCGAGTCTCCAGCAGCGTCAACGCCCCCTAAAGGCTTCCCCTTGACAGGCCGAAGATGGAAGGGTAGCATTTTCTCAGTACCTTGAAAGAACTTCTACTTTTGGGGAATGGGGTCAACAATATCTGAGGGGGTTTCTCATGCGCAATTGGTGTCTGCGTTTGTCCGCATGTCTCGTGGTCCTTGCATCGCTGGCGTTTGGCCAAGTGGGCAACGGAACCATCACTGGAACGATTAGAGACCCAGCCGGGGCGGTTGTCTCCGGAGCGGCCGTGGAAGCCAGGAACGCGGCGACCGGAGTGGTCTCCACCTCCGTATCCACCAACACCGGGAACTTTACGGTCCCGGATTTGCCGGTCGGTACCTACGTACTCTCGGTTAAGGTGCAGGGGTTTAAGACCTACACCCACGCGAACCTCACCATCGCGGCGACGCAAATCCTAAGGGAAGACGTGGCCTTGGAAGTAGGCGCGGCTACCGAGGCGGTCACCGTCACGGCTGAAGCCACGCTGCTCAAAACCGAAACCGCCGAGATGTCCCACAATGTCACCGTCAGCCAGTTGGACGATCTCCCGCTGTTGGGCATCGGGACTGCGAACTCCGGCACCTCAGGCGTGAAAAATCCCTACAACATGCTCCAAATCCTGCCGGGCGTGAGTTCCTACGCATCCAGCGGACAATTCACGTTCAACGGGCTAGGCGGCAATATGACCGAGACGATGCGCATCGAGGGCCAGGACGCGACCTCCCGCCTGTTCGGCACTTACGACTATACGCAAATGGGGCAGCCCAGCGCGGACGCGATTCAGGAAGTGGCGTTCCAGGCCAGCAACTACTCCCCCGAATTCGGACAGGCGGGCTCTGTGGTCATCAACATGACCATGCGGTCCGGGACGAACCAATATCACGGCAGCGGCTTCGATTACTTCGTCAACGAAGATCTGAACGCCGGCAATCCCTTCAGCAGCACCGCACAAGGCCAGCCAGGCAAGTACCGGCCGCGCAACCGCCGCAACGATTTCGGCGGCACGCTGGGTGGTCCTGTCTACATCCCCAAAATCTACAACGGGCATAACAGGACTTTCTTCTTCTTCAACTATGAACAGTTCCTGGAGACCACCGGGTACGGCTTTACCGATACGGTGCCCGTACCCGCCTATTTGAATGGCGATTTTTCCGCGATCTCACCCAACGGCACTTGCAGTCTCTGCAAAGCCTACGGCATCCAGACCACGCCGTTGGGTGTTCCCACGCCCCAGATGGACGCCTTGGGCCGGCCGATGTTCGCCAATGAAATTTACGATCCGTTGAGCCGTGGCACGACGGGGGCCGGCTTGGGCTACGCGAATCCGTTTCCGAACAACATGATTCCCCCCAGCCGCTTCGATACGGTCGCTCTGAACCTTGAAAAACTCTTTCCGGCGGCGCAGAATTCCAATCTCATCAATAACTACTCCGCGAACATCCAAGGGGGGCGGTACACGGCCATTCCGTCCTTCAAGATCGATCAGGTGATCTCGGATAAGGACAAGTTGTCGTTCTATTGGACCAGGATTAACACCGAGAGCCAGATTTCCTCGCCTCTGGGCGGCGCCGACGGCCTGCCGCTGGAGATTGGGGCTTACCGGGGAACCTTCATCCCCACCTACACGATGACGCTGAACTATGACCGCACGATTACTCCGACTATTCTGCTCCACCTCGGCGCGGGATTTTATCACACCAAGTTCTTCGACCATGCGCCTGTCTTGAATTTCGATCCGGCCTCAGTGGGCCTCTCGGGCTTTGTCATCCACCGCCAGTTCCCGAGCATCACCGGCTTGAACTATCCGTATTTGGGCGGCGGCTTCGGCATCCCCACTACCAACTTGTACGGCGGTATGCAGAACCTTGGCGAAGCCATCCAGACGCTCAACTATGAGGAAAAGCCCAGCTACACCGCCAACGTAACCTGGATCCGGGGAAATCACACCTACAAGACCGGCACCGAGCTGTACCTGGAGCAAGCCTACAACGGAAACTTTTCCACGGTGACGCTGACGGCCACTACGGCCCCTCTGGGTCCCGTCCCGGCCGTCCTCGGCGCTACTGCCCAGCCCTTCGTCCCCACCGTAAGTCTCAACGGGTTCAGCCAAGGCTTCGGCTACGCCAACTTCCTGCTGGGCGACTATACTTCCACCACGCAAGCCCCGCAAGAAAATTACCGTCAAGGGCAGCAGGCGTGGGCCATGTACATTCAGGACTCCTGGAAAGTGACCCGCAAGCTCACCTTGGATTACGGCATACGGTGGGATTTGGACACGCCGTATCATGAGCAGTACGGGCGCTTCGGGCAGCTCAGCGAGACTTTGGCGAACGCCAACGCGGGCGGGCACCCGGGCGCGACGATCTTCGCCAGCAACTGCGGATGCCCGTTCTACCAGCCTTCGTATCCGTATGCCATCGGGCCGCGGTTAGGCGTCGCCTATCAGATCAACCCCAAGACTGTGTTTCGCGGCGGCTGGGGAGTGAATTATCAGTTCATCGGAGCGTCGGCCGGGGGCGTTGTCGCCGCCAACGGCGCCTATCCTCTCGCGGGAATCAACCCCTTCGTCAACATCGAGGCTCCGGGGGCGATCGTAGCGCCGTCGTGGCCGGTCACCGACCCCAATCGTTATCCCGTCGCGGGCACGGTGGGCGGCGGTCTCGGAACCGTCCCGGTCATGCCCGACGCGAATCAGAACCGGCCCCCGCGCATCAATCAGTGGAGCATCGGCATTCAGCGGGAGATCACCAGAAACTTCATCCTGGAAGCGGCCTATGTGGGTAACCGTGGCGTGTGGGAACAGGGCGCCGCATTCGGCGGTAGCGGCCCGCTGGGCTTCCTAAGCCAGATCTCTCCGGCGCAATACGCAAAATACGGCCTGTTTCCATACCCTGGAACCGGCCCTTGCGCCAGCGGCAGTGGAGTCTGTGCCACCTCCAGCTACAACAACGATGCGGACCGCGCCCTATTGACCCAGCCGATCAGCAGCACCGCGGTGATCTCCAGGATGAAAGCCGCGGGCATAAGCAACCTGTTCCCCTATTCCGGCTTCCCCGCGACTCAATCGCTGGCGAGCAGCCTAGTCCCCTTCCCGCAGTTCGGTACGCTCGCTCCCACCGGATCCGCGACCGGCGACTCGCGCTACGACTCGCTCCAAATAAAGGCTACCAAGCGCCTGTCCCACAACCTCCAGGCGGGCGGCGCCTACACCTGGGCCAAGGGTTTCGTACGGCCCACAGTGCAGGACATCTTCAATCCCGCGGCCAACCCTTGGGCCCTGCAGCAGATTCCGCCGCAGGTGCTGACCTTCAACGCCACCTACACCGTGCCGAAGTTCTCGTTCCTGCCGAAGGTTGGCAACACCTTCCTTCATGACTGGCAGATTGGCTTCTTCGCCAACTACCAGAGCGGCGTCTTCCTGGTGCCGCCCATCAGTCCCACGGCCAATTTCCTGCCCAGCGAGGACGTCCGCACCGGCCAACCGTTGTACCTGAAGGACATCAACAATATCCACGGGTACAATCCGTACACCGACGTGGTGCTGAATCCCGCCGCCTGGGCGCCCTGTCCTACCAATTCGACTTGTGCGGCGCAATCAACGCTGTACAGCAATTTCCGTGGTCCTCGCCAGCCCAAGGAGAATGGGAACCTCGGCCGCAATTTCCGGTTTGGCAAGGAAGGCAGATACGACCTCTACATCCGCGGCGAATTCGTCAACCTGTTTAACCGGACGATCATGCCGAACCCGACCAGCCCACCCACGGCACAACCCAATCCCGCGGTCCCGCCCACCAGAATTGCAGGCGGCACGATCTTGACCAGCGGCTTCGGCGTGATCAACGCCTTCAACGCTCCCGGCACCGGCCCCGCGGCAGGGACGATTCCTCTGATTGGCCGGACCGGTACGCTGATTGCCCGGTTTACGTTCTAAAGGAAGGTAGAGCAGGCTTCAGCCTGCAACAGCGGCTTCAGCCGCCCAATCGGCAGCACGCCCAGCAATGCGGCTTTCTGGTATTCCGCTAATTTTCGGCGCAGCGTTGAGCGTGCTCGCGGCCGACCGGTCCTTCACCTCCTATGCGAGCGTGAAGCCGGTCCTGGAAGACCAGCGCGACCGGCTGCCCGCCGAGCTTCGAAACGCAGACGAGGCCGCCTGGAACGCCTGGAGCCAGAAGCACGACCAGGCCATTCGCGCGCGCCTTGAACAGGGCGATCTGGACTCCTTGGTGAACCTCCTGTTATTCGGAACCTCGTTCACCAAGCAGCCGCGAATTCGGGTCGAGAACATCGCCGGGGCTTCGAAGGCCGGGACCTTGCGAGCCCGCGTGGATGATCTGGTTGCGGGTCTGGGAAGCCCCGGCGGCAACGAGCGGCTCGTTTTTCTAAGTGGACTTGTCCGCAACAAGGGCATCGATCCACATGCGCCCGGCCCGACCGGCGTGTTCCTCTACGACCAGCTGCAGCGAGTGCTTAAGGAGCGGCAAACATTCGCCGAGCGTGTCGAGGAAGCCAAGCGCGTTAATCGCGCGAACACGGCTTCGGACTCCGCATCGCCGTTGGATCGAATATCGTTGTTTGAAGATCGGGGTGTTTCCCTCGATACCAGCATCTTTCCGAATTTTTCCATCGAACAGACCTTGCGCGATCTGAAGAAGCGCGGAGTGCTGCGTGAAGGCCAGGTGGCTCGCGTGGCCGTGATCGGGCCGGGGCTCGACTTTGCCGATAAGAACGAAGAATCCGGTTACGACTACTATCCCCAGCAGACCCTGCAACCCTTTGCGTTGTACGATTCGCTGGTCCGGCTAGGGCTGGCGAGAGCCTCCGCATTGTCTATGTCGATTTTGGACATTAGCCCCCGAGTGATCGACCACATCCAGCGCGCCCGCGAACGAGCACTTAAACAAGCAGGGAAGAACACCGGCTATGTCATCCAGTTGCCGCGTGACGTCGCGCGTCCCTGGCCGCCGGATCTTATCGCCTACTGGGGTTCCCTGGGTGATCGCGTGGGAGCCGCGGTGGCGCCGATCCGGCCGCCGGAGATTTTTCAGGGCTTGCAGACGCGAGCCGTGCGCATCCGTCCGGACGTGGTGCTCGCCTGCGAACCGGTAGATCTCAACATCGTTCTCCAGCGCATGGTTCTCCAGCGCATGAATCCGGCTGCGCCTGGCAGGGAACAAGCCGGCTTCGACCTGATGGTGGGCACCAACATCTTTCTCTACTACGACGCTTTCGAGCAGACGCTGGCCCTGGAGAACGCCGGCGCCATGCTGAAGACAGGGGGCCTCTTGCTGACGAATGACCGGCTGCCCGAGGCTTCCGGCGGTTCGATGCGGCTGGCAGGCCTGACCGACGTGCGCTACGACTCCCCGGGCGTGAGCGCTCACGACGCCGTGGGCTGGTATCAAAAGCGATAACCGGAGTGTTTTGTGCGACAAATTCGCCTGCATTGACGGTTGGATCCAAAACCGCCTTCCGCGGGGATTTTTTCTGCGATAGACTCCTTTACTGAGTCATGTCTCTGACAACTGGCCTCTCCTACCGCGGGCCAAGGACGGGAGCGTTTCGAGATGTGGAGGACAAATTTGCGGATTTGTACCGCGGGCCAATCGATCGCTACCAGACGATTGCTCCTCGTGCTGCTGATCGCGGCCGGCCCCACCTTCGCCCAGATCGATCTGTCGGGCGAATGGGCCGGCACGTTCCATGAAGATCTGCAGCATCGCGGAGGCGTGCGGCTGGCCGACTACACCGGGCTTCCGCTCAACGAAGCGGGTTGGCGCAAAGCCCAAAGCTGGGACGAAGCGGCCCGCTCGACCGAAGAGCGCCAATGCATCCCCCACGTGGCGACCTATGCTTTTCGCGGCCCCGCGACTCTGCGCTTCACCAAGGTGATCGACCGCGTAACGGGAGAGTTGCAGGCCTACAACCTCGACGGCAGCTACGGCCGGCCCCGCACCATCTGGATGGACGGCCGCGAGCACCCCTCGGACCTGGCGCCGCATACCTGGGCCGGATTCTCGACCGGAACCTGGGAGCGCAACACGTTCGTCGTCGAGACCACGCACATCAAGACGGGTTGGCTGCTGCGCAATGGCGCGCCGACCAGCGATATGGCCACCATGCGAGAGTATTTCACGCGCTACGGCAACTACTTGATGGTGGCCACTTTTATCAACGATCCGGTGTATCTGGATGAGCCGTTCATTCGCACCACGAACTTTGTGGAGAGTCTCCTTTCGAATGCCGATGTTTGGGGACACTGCGGGCCCGCTCAAATCCTGGACGAACTCGGCGGGCGTCCCAAGGGTTCGGTGCCGCACTACCTGCCCGGCCAGACCGATCACGTCCAGGAATTCGTATCCAAGAGCGGCGTTCCTCCGGAGGCAGCGCGGGGCGGAGCGGCGACCACGTACCCCGAGTACATGGTGAAGTTGGCGAACCCGTCGGCAATGGACAACCGCTTGTTCCCCCCACCGGTACCGGGCAAGACTTTGCCGCGCGTCGCGTCCGCTCAAATGGACCTTACCGATGACATTCGTGTCCTGCCGGTCCAGGGAAACGTGTACCTGCTGGCCGGCGCGGGCGGGAATATCGCGGTGCAGATCGGCGAAGACGGCGTCCTGCTGGTGGACACAGGGATGGACACCGGGGCGGGCAAGGTCACGGACAAGGTGATGGCGGCGATCCGCAAGCTGTCGGACAAACCCGTCCGATTCATCCTCAATACCAGCGCCGATCCCGACCACATGGGCGGCAACGAACGCATCGCCGCAGCGGGAAGCCCCGCCGGCGGTGGCCGCAACGGCGGCAATCAAGGGTCCGGCGCAATGGTCGTTGCGCATGAAGCAGTGCTCGGGGCCGTAAGCGCGCCTTCCGGGAAGCAGTCCGCGATACCCGCCGGCGCATGGCCCACCGACACATATTCAGGCGACATCAAAGAAGTGTTCTTCGACGGCGAAGCGATTCAACTCTTCCACCCGCCCGCCGCGCACACCGACGGCGACAGTATGATGTTCTTCCGACGCTCCGACGTCATCGCCACCGGCGACATCTTTTCGACCACCGGCTATCCCGTCATCGGCAAAGGCGGCAGCATCAACGGCGTGATTGCGGGCTTGAACCGCATCATCGACATAACGATTCCGAAGGACTGGCAGGAAGGCGGCACGATGGTAATCCCCGGACACGGGCGAATCTGCGACGAAGCCGACGTAGTGGAATACCGTGACATGGTGACCATCATCCGCGATCGAATTCAGGACCTGATCCGCAAAGGCATGACGCTGGAGCAAGTGAAAGCAGCCCGGCCGACCCTGGAGTACGACCCCCGTTACGGCTCTGAGACCGGTCCATGGACTACTGCGACGTTCATCGAAGCCGTATATCGGAGTCTGGCTGATAAGAGATGACCAGGAGCCTCGCAGCAACGTTACTGATGTTGGCCGTTGGCGTACTCGCGACTCCCCAGGGCAAACAGGCTCCGCCAGTTCCCAAAACTCCAAAAGAAGCCGCGCCGATCGATCTAACCGGCAACTGGGTATCCGTCGTCACCGAAGACTGGCGTTGGCGCATGCTGATCCCCAAAAAAGGCGACTACACCAGCGTCCCGCTCAACCCGGAGGGCCGCAAAGTCGCCGACACATGGGACCCCGCAAACCTGGCCAGCGACGGGTGCAAGGCCTACGGCGCAGCAGCCATCATGCGCGTGCCGGGACGCGTATACATCACCTGGGAAAACGACGCCACCTTGCGCATCGACACCGACGCCGGACGACAGACCAGGCTCCTGGACTTCGACAAGTCCGCAAAACCCCCGTCGGCCAGGACCTGGCAGGGACACTCGTCCGCCGAGTGGGAGCGCATCACGCAGCCCGGCGGCCTAGGCGTCAGCCTCCAACAAGGCCCGGGGCGTCCCGGCGCGCTGAAAGTCGTCACGACCGACATGAAAGCCGGATTCCTGCGCAGAAACGGCGTGCCCTACAGCGACGACACGATGATGACCGAGTACTTCGATCGTTTGGAGGCGTACGGAACCGATTGGATGACGGTCTTCACGATAGTCGAAGACCCCCGGTACCTGGACCAGCCCTTCATCACCAGCACCCACTTCAAACGAGAGCCCGACCGCTCGAAATGGATGCCCCAGCCCTGTGAATAAACTTTTTTTGGGCGTGGGGCCAGGCTTTCAGCCTGCCGCCGCCTTTCAAGGCGGCGCATAGCCCCGAGCTTCCACAAGGTCAAGAAAGCTCCCGAAAGGGCTCCCCAAGAGTTTGGTCTTCCGCTTGCTCCCAGAAACAGCAGTGCAGGCTACCGGTCCAGGGCGCAAGAAAGAGCATCCGCAACCCTCCGGAAGCATCTAAACTTATATAGGAGAGAGTCATGGCCAGACCGATTCTTAAAGCACTCCTTCTCGCCGCAGTCCTGTTAACCGGATTCCTCGCCGCGCAACAGCCTCCGCTGTTTCCCTCGACGGTCGGCCCGGTCAAGGTGGACAGCCCGCCGCCACCCAGCTCGCAAGCCCCCGCCCAACCGGGTCAAACCCAACCCGGCCAAGTCCAACCCGGCAGCGACGTCATCTTCCGGTCCAACGTTCGCGCAGTCATCGCCCCGGTGACCGTCACCGACCGCGACGGCCGCGTCGTCAACAGCCTGACCACTCTCGATTTCCAGCTCTACGACAACAAGAAACTGCAGAAGATCACCGAGGACCAGGCCACCCATCCGATCTCGCTGGTCGTAGCCATAGAAGCCAGCGCTGAAGTGGAGAAGATCGTTCCCCAGGTCCAAAAGATCGGCCCGCTGCTGAGCAATCTTCTGATAGGCGATTCCGGCGAAATAGCGGTGCTGTCGTTCGACCACCGCGTGCAAACCCTCACCGGGTTCACCTCCGATCCCGACCAGATCAACGCGGCCATGAAGAAGCTGAAGCCGGGCAGCACCAGTTTCCGCCTCAACGACGCCGCCATGCAGGCCATGAACCTGTTGCGCAACCGCCCGCCCACCCGCAAGCGCATTCTTCTCCTGATCACCGAATCGCGCGACAACGGCAGCGAGCTCCACGTGCGCGATGTGCTCACCGCGGCCGAGTTCGCCAACGTCGTGGTGTATTCGGTGGACATGTCGCATCTGGTGGCCTCACTTACCTCCACCGCGCAACCCCCCCGCCCCGACGCTATCCCGCCCGAAGCCCGCCACCTGCCCGCCGGTCAGATTGGAACGCAGACTACCGACGCGCAAAACACCATGGGCGACTGGACCCCGGCGCTCAAGGAAATCTTCATCGCCGCCAAGGCCATCTTCATACCCAATCCGCTGGAGGTCTACACCAAGTACACCGGCGGACGCGAGTACTCGTTCATGACCCAGAAGACCCTGGAGCGCGCCGTCGCCGACATCGGCGAGGAATTGCACAGCCAATATCTGCTCACCTACAGCCCCAACAACCAGGACGAAGCCGGCTTCCATGAAATCGAGGTGCGGATTCTGAAGCCCGGCTTGAAAGTCCGGACCCGCAATGGCTACTGGCTGGCGCGAGTGAACGAGCAGCAGTAGGCCCAGCATTTGTGGCCGCGTCACTCGCCTCGCCAGTGATGACGTGACAAGAGACGGCCGTCCGCGCTCAGAGCGGTTGGGGGACAGCGACCCGCCCAACGGGAGAACGGAGCCGGCGCCTCCGGCCCCCATGCCCATCGCGCTGTCTCGCGTGCCTGTGGACGGCGGCGGGCAACAGAACGAACACAGCCGCCGAGAACCCCCTCGGTTACCGGCATCCTGTGGACGTCCGCGCGTTGCCATCCGCGGCCGTTACTCGAATTAGAACTCTGTTTTCCGCTGGAACTGCATGTCTTCGGGGAAGAACACCTGGGAAACAAACAGCCGCCCGATTTGGGCCGCAAAGCGGACGTTGGAATCGTCCCGGGTAATTCCGGCGGATCGGGGAAACAGATACACGACGCTGATCAGTCCATTGTCGCGAGGCAAGATCTGGACCCGTGAGGGAGATCCTTCTTCTTGTCGCGCTTCAGAAACGCGAGGCCCTTCAGCTCGTTGGCCAAGTTCCAATGATAGGGAGGCGCGACGTCATAGACGGCGATGGTATAGTAATCTCCTTGCCAGACGGGAGCGCCGGCTTCGCCTACCTTCCGTTCCGCGGCACGGACCGGAAGAGCGCTCTCCCAACGGACCACTACGTTACCGAGATCCGGCTGAAAACGGCGGGCTCGTTGCATTGCCAGGGCCTCGCCATTGGAGCCAAACAGGCCCCCAGAGGGCGGACAGGTCGAGCCAGAAGACTCCGACGTACGGAGGAATACCCGCCGACATGTTTCCGCCGTCCCGGCGCTCAAACTTACTCAGGTCGCGGACCCGCTCCAGTTTGACGCTCTTGACCCAGGGGGAGTCGGCAAGGACCTGCTTCGCGTCTTGATCGTCCCATTGCGGAATCGTCTTTTCCTGCCAGGACGGATCGTCTCCAGACAGCAGGGCGACCGAAGCGATAGCAATCAGGGGTATGCTCGGGATCGGGCACATAAGCTCCTTTGACCTCCCGGGACAATCTTCACGAGCTGCACTCGTGTCCAGCGGAGAAGGAGGCGCGCAACGATCAACCAGTCAGCCGCCGGGCTGCCCCTGGTCTCCAAGTATAAAGTCTTCACTCATGTGCGCGCCAACGGGGTCCAGCATGGCCTCGGGTATCCGAGGTTCATGCGAGTGTTGGTGAGCCAAAAAGTCATTGCGGCATCGATCGGCGTTCCTGCGAGCCGTTTCCGTCCGGTGCCAACGGTCCGTGAATGCGCCCTCCGGCGTACTAGCCAAGCTTTGGCTGGCCTCGCAGTAAGCGTGGATGGCGCGTAGGTATTGCTCCAAAAAATCGCGGCATGCTTCGCAGCACATGGTGACTCCTGCGTGATTTGGGTTAGAGCGCGATCTCATTGCCGCCTGCTTGTCGAATTCAACTCGCATCTCCTCTCCACTTTCGTGGCGTGATTCAGAACGCGAAGACGCGGTTGCCATAGACCACCACTGACTAAACCAAAACGCTCTGTTCTTCCCTCATTCGTGGTCCCTCTGACGGGGCCGGAAAGCCTTCACCGGAACTCAGGCTCAGGACATCGACGCGCTGCCCGCGCTCGAGCCGTTGCAGCAGGATTTCCCGGCCATTTTCAAAACGCACCGCGTCCCGGTGAACAAAGGGCTCGGCACTCTGTTGAACAAAAGTCGCGAGTCCGAAACTATCTACGTTTAGCTGCTGTTGCACACGCTCCGGAATGTCCCTGAGGAGCAGGCGGGCGCCCGGAGGTACGCAAACGGCCAGTGTGCAACCCGGAAACAACCTTTCCTTCAGCGAACGGCGAACCGAGATGAGTCCCAGCGTGCCTCCTGGGAACTGATGTACCTGAAGTTGCTCGCCCTTCACCGCCAAACGATTGCGGAAGGAGACAAGAGAGTAGTCGCACATATGCTAGCTCCTCGCGGAAAATAGCTCAGAAACAGGCCTTGCAGGCTGGAGTTCTCTGCCAGGAGAATCAAATGCAGATGCGCGCAACCGGCGCTGATCCCATCTCCAGAGCTGACGGAGCTCAGCCGTTAGTCTAAAGGCGAACTCAGTCCAAATGCCAATAGATTCTTTTGATGAGTGCCATGCTTCGCGTCTGATCGTCCCATGTGCGAAACCGCCTCTTCCAGATGCGTGGCTCATCTGGTCGCGGTGGGGTTTTTGCTTTTAGTATGCCTCGCTCTGGCTGGTTTGCTCGATAGCTCTCGGGTTGTCGGGCACGCGGTAATTACTCTTTCGCGGATCGTCGGAGCCAAGTAACATCGGCCGAGCCTAAGTTATAAGCGTGAGCTTGGTGCCACCTTACTTGCCGACCGATTTAAGCGCCGCTCCGCTCTTCTCGATACCGGAACCGGTCCCCAACGCCATCTTCTTGGCGCCCCACTTAATGCCCCGGCCCGTCGCTTTGACGCCCTCGACGGTTACCTTACCCGCAGCGCTGCCCGTCTTGACTACCGCAGTCTTGGCAGAACCACCTGCCGCCTTGATGTCTTGTCCGGCGCCGTTTTGGCCAAAGGCCGAGAACGGCACAATAAAACAGATTGACAAAAAAATGTTTCGTGTAGCGCGCATAGTCCTACTGTAGCGAAAATTTCAAGTAGCGGCGGAATCCTCTGATACGGGTCTCACCCTTTTAGAGGTAGCGCAGAGTAGTGTCCGAGTGGTCGGCCACCTTTTTGGCGGCACGTCGACTTTGCCCCAACCCCTGAATTTGAAGAAGTAGGTGGCGGATGCACCGTAACACAGGCACGAACTGCCGTTGATAGGGCCAGGCCGCAGCGAGGACAGGCGTGAAGTCGATAAGACCCGCGACACGCGATCGGACCGCTAGTTCACATAGACCCCCCTTGCTTGTCTTGGCTCTCTACCTGTTGCAGAATGGGTTGGCCCGTTGTTTAGTCCATTGGTTGAATCCATTTGTCGAATCCATTTCAGGAGGCTATATGCGTGGTGCAATTCTTTTTGCGGCCGGGCTCTTCGCGGGCTTGGCAATTCAGGTAGGGATAGCGCAGAACACCAATGGTGGTGTCGTGATGATGAATCACGTTGGAATCAACGTCTCAAATGTCGCTGAGGCGGTTACGTACTACACCCAGAAGATGGGGTACCGTGAAGCCTTCCGGGTCAACGACCAGAAGGGCCAGCCACGGCTGGTCTACATGCAGATCAGCAAGAACACTTTTCTCGAGCTCCAACCGGCAACCGCTGAGCGACCCGCCGGTTTTACTCACTATGGGCTCCACGTCGAGAACGCGGCGCAGGCTGTCGCGAGGTTCAGGAAGAGCGGTGTGACGGTCAGTGATACCAACCTCAGTGATACGAAAGCGATCCTCGCCAACATCACCGACCCTTATATGGGCCGCATTGAGCTGACCGAACTCCCTCCGGAGTCCCTGCACTACAAGGCCATTCAGAACTGGAAGTAAGTCGCCGATCGCGAAAGAGGATCGCGAAGGAGGGCGGGTCGCAAAGGAGAATAGATATGTCCATATCGGTTGTTGCGAGATTCGGGTTCACAGCGTTGATGATTGTCATCTGCCTCGCCGTGCAAGGGACCGGCGTTCAGGCGCAGCAGCGGGGCGGCACCGCTCAGACCGACAAGGTGGAGCCCGTGAACAGCGGGGCCAATCCCTATCGCGTGATCAGGGATTGGGCACAGTTGAGTGTAGAGGGAAGGCCCTGGGGCGGTTCCAACGGCGTGGCCATCGACCGGGATGGCAAATCCGTGTGGGCGACGGACCGTTGCTCGCCCGGGACAACCCCAGGCTGCCTCGGCACCAAAGCGAACCCCGTGCACTATTTTGGCGATTCAGGGAAGGAGATCCGGAGCTTTGGCGGCGGGATGTTCGTGTGGCCGCATGGCATCCATGTCGATCGACAGGGTAATGTGTGGGTGACCGACGCGCGAGCGCCCAGCGCCGACGACCTCAAGAAGTTTCCCGGAGAAGACAAGAAGGGAAGCGTCGTCGTCAAGTTCAGTCCCGAAGGCAAGGTCCTGATGACCCTGGGGAAGCCGGGCGTGAGAGGAAACCCTCCCGAAGCCCTGACCGACCCGACGGACGTTGTGACCGATCCGGCCAATGGTGACGTCTACATTGCCGAGAGCCATACGGACGTGGCAGATCCCAATCTCGTCGGGCGAATCTCGGTATTCGACAAGACCGGGAAATTTCTCAGAGTCATCGGCAAGGCAGGAACAGGGCCTGGCGAGTTCCGGACGCCGCACGCGATCGAGTTCGATTCCAAGGGCCGTTTGATCGTTGCCGATCGCCACAACCATCGCATTCAAGTCCTGACCAAGGCGGGGAAGTTTATCCTGGAATACGACGACTTCGGCCGCACCAGCGGCCTGGCCATCGACAAGAACGACGTGATCTACACGTCCGACTCGGAGTCGACCGCAAGGGTTCACCCAGGCTGGCAGAGGGGCATCCGAATCGGGAGTCTAAAAGACGGGAAAGTGACGACGTTCATTCCGCCCCACATGACGCCGGATTCACCGGACGGCGCCATGGGGGAAGGCATCGCCATCGACGCCGCCGGCAACATCTATACCGCGGAAGCACAACTGCGGGGCGTGACGAAATACGTCAGGAAGTAGAGCCGCCCGTCCTTTACTGGCGCTATAGCGTGCTTAGGAAAGCGATCAAGTCGCTCTTCTCCTGAGCAGTGAAGCCGATGTTGAAGCGGGTATTGTAAAAGTCGATAACATCGCTTAAGGAGCCGGCGGAGCCGTTGTGGAAATACGGGGCACGGCTGGGAAGCCCGCGCAGGATCGGACCTTTGAGCCGCCCCACGTCCTTCCAGAGTCCGGTGATCAGAGCGCGGCCTGGGTCGGTGGTGGTCTTGATCTCACCGGTGGTCTTGTTCTGCAGCGTGATCACCGGGAGATAGCTTACATCCAGCGGGCTGGTCAGGTCGCCGACGCCGATGTTCAACGGCGCGGAGACGGAATGATTGCCCACGTTGGGCGAATCGTGACAGGTTCCGCAAGTGCCGGGGATGCTGGGGAGGTTCAGGTCATCGTTGAGTCCGGCGACGCCGGTGATGTTAATCGGCTTCGAATTAAACAGGGTTTGGCCACGGACGATACTGGCGCGCCGGCTATATAGATCGCTGCCGCTATTTTGCGCCGGCTGATTGGCCCAGGCATTAAACAGCGTAAAGATCACCGGTGTAAATGGCGTGCCATGAGGGTTGCCGCCCAGGGGATCGTTGATACCGACAAAGAAGGCCGCCATCGTATTCGTTCCGAGCGCGACGGGCCCACCAGTGACACCGTTGGAATTCAGAGCGCCAGCACCGTAATCGAACGCCTGGGCGGTGGCCAGCGCCATTTCAAAATTCACGATAGCCTGCTGCTGTAGCGCCGTGGGAGGCTGAGAGGCTTGCGCGTGACCGGTGGTCGCATCCACCGCTTGGTGGGCCAAGTCCGCCAGTAAATCGCCGGGATTCGTAGGAAAAGTGATTTTCTGGGTGCCGGTTTGGGTGGAGGACTCCCGCCCATCCCACATAACCGTGCTCAGAAACCGGAGGTTCGTGGCCGGCAAGGGACGCCGGTACATGGACAGCGTAGACGGGTCGCCGCAGCCGTAGGGGTTCACCACGCCGATCACGTTGAACTCCGCGGTGGTGGGCACCGCCAAGGCGATGCGGATCAAGCCTTTGTTAATGAGCAGGCTGTAAGCTCGGCGGCGGCCGGCTACCGTGGATGTGTCGATATTGTGATCGCAGTTGGAACCGTCGTTGGTTCTGAAAATCGGATCCAGGCCCTGCGTCAGGTCAAACCTTAACTGCACTTCCTGGGCCGAGATTCCCCAGCTTTCCGCCGCCCGGTGACAGGACCCGCAGCTTCGGCCGTTGGTGCCTAGAGACTGAAAGAACGGCCCGCTCAGGTCGATCGGCTGATTGGCCGTGTTGTACGTCTCAAGAAGACCGCTTGCATTGGGAAAGGGGAATAAATTGGGAAGAGACTGCGAATTTGCCGCGAATCCGCTTAACAAACCTCCGATCACGACTACCAGCGCCTTACTTGTTTTGACTTTCATTCTGTCCTCCAATGGATGAAGCGAGATTGGAAGGAGGAATTAGCAGGAAACAACGACAGAACATCGGCGAAATTGGCGACGTCCAGTGTCCCTAATCCCGCTCCGAGGTTGTAGCCGTTGCTGCCATGGTAAAACCAGTTGTCGCCGTAAGCGATCGCGTGCAACGGCGGCTTCGGTCCCGCATAGGCTTGACCGGCCAGCGCCAGAAGATACAGCGGGGCATTGAGCAAGCCGATCCGCTTGGGTTCGTTCGGTATTTTTCTTCGCGCGGGTTTGCGTTCGACCCGCGGCTGGGTTTAAGGAAGCGGTACATCATCAAGCTGATCTTAGTCCTGGCGGGATCGTCAGGCCGGGATCGGCAGCGCCTATGTCACGGGGGATATTGGGGAAAGACCGCGCGAGATCGACGTGATCGCCACGGCAACGGAGAATTGGCTTGGCAGACACCCGTTGTTTATGAGACGGAGCACACCTTGGTCTTAAGAGCAACCGCAGGACGTTTTGAGCGCGATAGCTCGTATGCTCCGTGATGTGCTATATTCCCGACCATGACACTTCGCACAGGCGTTTATATCGTCCCGACCAATCGCTGGTATATCGAACGGACCGTCTGGTTGATCGCCGGAGTGGTTCTGTTAGCCAGCACGGCGCTGGCGTTATTGGTGAATCCGCTATGGATCTTAGGGGTCACTGCTACGGGCCTCGTTTCCATCAATGTCGCCTTCACGGGCTTTTGTCCCGTCGGCAGTGTGCTGCGCCGGTTTGGCTTTACTCCCATGCTCGGTGCGGAGAAATCGTCGCGCTGGAACCTGTACTTCATGCAGACCGACAAGTGGTATCTGGAGCGCCGCATCTATCTGGCGGTGGGATTCAACATCTCCGTCGCATCGGCACTGGTGCTCGCGTTCAGCCCGTGGGTGACGCTGTTCACGATCTTCGTGGGCGGCGCCATGGTGTGGTTTGCCGCGACGGGTTTTTGTGTGATGGCGAATGGGCTGTACTGGCTCGGCGCGGAGCCGCGCTTGACGCCGGAAGCGATGCCTTCGGGCCGGTGCGAAGAATGCGCCATGTCGGGCGTGTGCCTGGGCGGACATCCCATCCGGGCGCGAAAAGAGGATGTTGCTTTGATTGAGCCACCAGCTCCTTTGATCCAAGTTTGAACCAAGTTTGATCGGGGGCTCATACTCGACGCGAACCCTTCTGTGGCAGCCCGAGGTGATCGGGTCTCTCTCACGCTGCGATAGACATCCTTAGGGCGCGCGACTAGGTGGACACCGGAATGCGCGCTCGCAAACATTTCAACGCCGAAGATGTCATAGTAGTTCTCCAAGGAGTCCCCAATGGACCTGTCCCTGATTCCCATCGTGATCGTCGTGATTTATGTGATCTCCAGCGTCAAAATCCTGGCCGAGTATGAACGCGGCGTGATCTTTCGCCTCGGCCGCGTCCTGCCTCAGCCCAAGGGACCCGGCATCTGCCTGGTCTTCGCGCCCATCGACCGCATCGTGCGCCTCTCCCTGCGCGTCGAAGCCATGGAAGTGCCCGCGCAAGACGTGGTCACCCGCGACAACGTCACCGTCAAGGTGAACGCCGTGATCTACTTCCGCATCGTCGATCCCACCCGGGCGGTGATCGAAGTCGCCAATTATCTGTACGCGACTTCGCAGCTCGCCCAGACCACGCTGCGCAGCGTGCTCGGCGAAGTCGAGCTGGACGAGTTGCTGGGCCAGCGCGAAAAGCTGAATGTCCGGCTCCAATCCGTCCTCGACCAGAGCACTGGGCCCTGGGGCGTGAAGGTCAACATGGTCGAGGTGAAGCAGGTGGATCTGCCCGATCAGATGATCCGCGCCATCGCCCGCCAGGCCGAAGCCGAGCGCGAGCGCCGCGCCAAAATCATCCACGCCGAGGGCGAATCGGTGGCCGCGATCAACCTCGAAAAGGCCGCCGAAACCATGTCCCGCCAGCCTGGGGCGATGCAGCTCCGCTACCTTCAGACGCTGGTCGAGATCGGGTCGGAGAAGAACACCACGGTTGTCTTTCCGTTGCCTCTCGATATACTCTCATCAGTAGGACGTTTGCTCGATAAGTTCGGCGGCCCACCCCCCGCGCCGGCCCCCGAGCCACCTCATAAGGGAGTATAGGTGCCCACGAACGAAGAAGGCGAATTTGAATTAATCCTAGGGAACCGCCAGCTTCTGAGCGTGTTCTTCATTGTGGTCATTTTGCTGGGACTGTTCTTCACGATGGGCTACATCGTCGGGCAGCACTCCACGCCGCTGGTCACCGCCGAGGCTACCGCCAAAACCGCGATCAAGCCCATCGTGGTGGAGTCCCCGCGCGAATCCCCCAGCGAAACGACGCACGAGACCCCGCGCGAATCCCCCGGATCCGCATCCACGCGACCCTCCGAGCCGGTGCGAAGCGCGCCCATTACCACCGCGCCGCAGCAGCCCGCTGAGGCTCCCAAGGCTGCCAAAGCCGAGCCCGCCAAGGCTCCCAAGTCCGAACCTGTCAAATCCGAGCCGGTTAAGTCTGAACCCGTCAAGTCCGAGCCCGTCAAGTCCGCCAAAGCCGAAAAAGCCAACCCCGCCGCTAAGGCCGCGGCCACCCCTCCGCCGGCATCCATCTCCACGCCTTCAGGAACCTATTTGCAACTGGCCGCCACCACCAAGCGCGAAGCCGACATCATGGTCGACGTGCTGCGCCAAAAGAAATTCTCGGCCACCACGGCCCAGGTTCCGGAGAAACCCGATTTGTTTCGCGTGCTGGTCGGACCCGTAGCGGAAGCCCAGGTCAACAAGACCAAGGCGGATCTGCAGAGCGCCGGCTTCCCCGGCGACAAGTCCATTAAGAGAACCTTCTAGCCGTGTCCCCGCGCTTGCCCCTCTGGCTGCGTAACTCCCACACGAATTTCATCGCCGTACATGAGCTGAAAACCCAACTGCGCGAGCTGCGCCTGCACACTGTCTGCGAGTCCGCCCGCTGCCCCAATATGCACGAGTGCTTCGGCCGCGGCACTGCCACGTTCATGATCCTGGGCAACCTGTGCACGCGCGGCTGCGGTTTCTGTTCCGTGCCGAAGTTGCCAAAGTCCCGCCATCCCGGAGCTCTCGATCCGGACGAGCCCGCGAACGTGGCGCGCATGGCCGCTGGTATGCGCCTGCGCCATGTGGTCATCACCAGCGTCAATCGCGACGATTTGGAAGACGGAGGCGCGGGCCACTTCGCGCGGACCGTGACCGAGGTTCGCCACGCCCTGCCCGAAGCCCGCGTCGAGGTGCTCACCCCGGATTTCCAGGGCGACCTCGCCGCCGTCGCGTGCGTGCTCGACGCTGGTCCGCACATCTTCAATCACAACATGGAGACGGTTGAGCGCTTGTACTCGCGTGTGCGCCCGCAGGCCGATTACCGGCAATCGCTGGACGTGCTGGCGTTCGCCAAGCGCTACCGTCCTCAAGCCCTGACCAAATCGGGAGCCATGCTGGGCCTAGGCGAGGCCTCGCAAGAAATCGAGCGCCTGCTGCGCGATCTGCGCGCGTCCGCGGTCGACGTCGCCACGCTCGGCCAATACCTGCAACCGACCCGCCGCAATCTGCCGGTCGCCGAATACGTGACGCCGGAACGATTTGACAGGTGGCGGGAGTTTGGGCTGTCGCTGGGCTTCAAGATGGTGTTCAGCGGACCGCTGGTGCGCAGTTCCTACATGGCCGACCAGGTCGGCGCCGAAGCTCTCCCCGCGTGAACTTCCTGCTCGCGCTCAGTTCCGCGGCCCTTCTGATTTTGATCTTCCCTCGCTTTAACTTGGTTTGGCTGGCGCCGGTGGCGCTTACGCCGATCCTGATCGCTTGTGCGCAGGAGCGGCGTTGGATGCGCCGCTTTCTGCAAGGCTGGGCCGCGGGATTCGTATTCTGGTTCGGCGTCTGCTCCTGGATTCAGTTCGTGCTCGAAGTGCACGGCGGCATGGGACGCTGGGGCGGCTGGGGGACCTTCGTGCTCTTTGCGGTGCTCAAGGGCCTGCACATGGCCGTGTTCGCGGCGCTGGCCGGATTCCTGATGCCCCGGCCATGGGCCATCCCAGCCGTGGCCGCGTTATGGGCGGGTCTCGAACGCACGCACGGAGAACTGGGCTTCACTTGGCTCCAGTTGGGCAACGCCGGTGTGGACATGCCCTGGCCCATGCGCCTCGCGCCCATCACGGGAGTCTACGGGCTGTCGTTTCTGTTCGCGATGCTCGGTTGCGCGGTGGCGCTGCTGATCCTGCGCCGGCCGCGTGTGCAGTTGGCCTGGCTCGCAGCCGTGCTTGTCCTTCCGTTTCTGCCGGGCCCGTTTCTGCCCGGCCCCGCGCCCCCGGCGGGCGGCGAGGAGCAGGTGCTGGTGGTCCAGCCCAACATCGACAGCGAAGCGCAGTTCACCAACGAGTCCCTGGAAGCGCTGGAGAACAACCTGGCGCTGCTGTCGCGCGGGACTTTTTCCATAGAGGGCGGCGGCCTCATCGTGTGGCCGGAAGCGCCCGCGCCCTTTTATCTACAGAGCGACGTCTTCCGCAACTACGTCGCCTCGATCGCCCGCCGATCGCACGCTTACTTCCTGCTGGGCGCCATCGGACGAGCGCCGGACGGCGGCCCGCTTAACTCCGCCGCGATGGTGGGACCCGACGGCGCGATCCTGGACCGCTACGACAAGATGTACCTAGTCCCGTTCGGCGAGTTCGTGCCGCCGGTGTTCGGCTGGGTGAACCGGATCACGCATGAGGCCGGCGACTTTGAGCCCGGTCACCGCGTGGTCGACTTCCCCCTTCGTGAGGCAGGAGCCGACGGGCGTACCGTCGGCGCGTTCATCTGCTACGAATCCGCTTTCCCGGACCTGGTGCGCCAGTTCACGCACGGCGGTGCGAACCTGCTGGTGAATCTTTCCAACGACGGGTACTTCGGAACCAGCGCGGCCCGCGAGCAGCATCTGGCCTTGGTGCGGATGCGCGCCGCCGAAAACCACCGCTGGATTTTGCGCGCCACCAACGACGGCATCACGGCGCTGGTCGACCCCACGGGCCGCGTCACCGAGCGCCTGCCGCTGCTGCGCCAGATGTCAGCCACCATGCGGGTGGGTTTCGAATCCGGCTTGACGCCGTACGTGCGGTTTGGCGACTGGTTCGCGTGGGGTTGTCTGGCCGTGGGCTTGGCCGCCGCGCTTCTGGCCGCCGTTAGACGCGCCGGAATGGATTCACGATCGTAACGCCCAGCATCGTGCGGCCATCCTGCAGATCCTCGGAATAGAGGACCTTTGCGCCGGACCGCGCCGCTGCGACGACAATGAGCGCATCCCAGAATGACAAGCGATGAGCGGCGGAAAGTTCGGCGGCTTCGCGAACTACGCTGTAGTTGGTCTCAAACACAGGCGACGCCGCGAGCCAATCGAGAAACCGGAGGGCTTGTTTGAGCCGGTTGGGCCGCTGCATCTTTCGAGTCAAGGAAACATAGAGTTCTTGCAAGACCTGAACGCTGGTATGTAACGTGCCGCCGCGTCTCAGCTCCCGCAGCAACTGCTTGGCCACCGGCGATCGTATCGAATCGTCATCGGCCAGAGCGTAGACCAAAACGTTGGTGTCCACAAAACAGGGCGCGGCGTTATCTGCGTTCATGCAGGTCGTCGCGGGTCCAGTCGCGTTTTCCCACAGTGACGCTGCATGTCCGGAAGATCCTTTCCAATTCCGCCAGGGCTGCCTTCTTGGGATCTTTCTTCACCAGCACCTGCTGCAGGAAATCCCGCACCATCTGATTCACGGTGGTGTCGTGTTCGAGAGCAAACCGCCGCGCAGCCTTGAGAAGATCGGCGTCGAATGTCAGCGTCAGGTTCTTGTTCACAGGATCAGTGTAGCACATGTTATGTGTTGCTAGCTTCCACCACTTCCAGAAACGCCGATGCGGCATGGCTCAGCGCGCGGCGCGCGGGGTAGACCAGGCGGATCTGACGCTGGACTTCTAGTTCCGCCACCTTCACCTCGTGCAGGCGGCCGTGGCGGATCTCCTGCTCCACGCACATGCGCGGGAGGAAGGCTACGCCTTGATTGCGCTCCACCATCTTGCGGATGGATTCGACGGTGGGCATCTCCAGATCCATATGCAGCGGGACCTTGTGGCGCTGGAACGCTCGCAGCACCACGGCTCGGTAGGGCGATACAACATTGTGGGCGATAAATGTTTCCTCGCCCAGGTCCGTGATCGGCACCGATGCGCGGCCGCTCAGTCGATGCTGGGGTGACGTGATGAAGGCCAGGTGATCGGTGAAGATCACGCGCGTCTCCAGGCGCTCGTCTTCAGGGTCGTAGGTTAGGATACCTAGCTCCAACTCGCCGTCGAGCAACTCCGTGGGGATTTTGCTCGACAAGCTGCGGCGGATTTGTACCTTGATTCGCGGATAGCGCCCACGGTAGCGCTCAATGTGGTCGAGCAGGTAGAGCGTCGAGGACTCATTGGCGCCGATGATCAGCCGTCCGGCGGATTTGTCGCGCAGTTCCGCCAGCGCGTTTTCCAGATCGCCTTGCAGGTTTTCGAAGCGGTGGGCGTATTCCAGCACTAGGGC
Organism: Bryobacteraceae bacterium; assembly: GCA_035604115.1. Taxonomy (GTDB): domain Bacteria; phylum Acidobacteriota; class Terriglobia; order Bryobacterales; family Bryobacteraceae; genus Palsa-187. Next base: position 26,202 of record DATNJC010000030.1, read on the forward strand.
GCCCGCGTCGGTGAGCAGTAGCTCCTTCGCCGAACGGTCGATGAGCTTCTCCCCGAGCTCACCCTCAAGTCGTTGAATTGCAAGGGAGACAGCCGGCTGGGTACGGAGCAGTTTCTCGGCCGCCCGAGAGAAACTCTTCTCCGCTGCAACGGTTAGGAAAGCGCGCAGGGGGTGCAATTCCATAATTCAATATTATACGATATGTTAGTATTATTGATTTGTCAAATGCTCTGTCGGGATGCGATGATGAAAGTCCGGAGAGGTAACAATGGCGGATCGAGTCTACATTTTCGATACGACCCTGCGCGACGGGGAGCAGTCGCCCGGCTGCAGCATGACGGTGCCGGAGAAGGTTCGCATGGCGGCCAAGCTGGTGGACCTGGGCGTGGACATTCTGGAGGCTGGGTTCCCGATCGCTTCAGACGCCGAATCGGAGGCCGTGGCAGCGGTGGCGCGGGAATATCCGTGGATGAGCGTGGCGGCGCTGGCTCGGGCCAGCCGGCTGGACGTGATGGCGGCGGTGAATTCGCTGAAGCATGCCCGGCGGCCGCGCATCCACACCTTCATCGCCACCAGCGACATTCATCTGAAGTACAAACTCAAGAAGACCCGCGAGCAGGTGCTGGACGACGCCGTCGCCGCTGTCCGCCTGGCGCGCGAGTATTGCGACGATGTGGAGTTTTCAGCCGAAGACGCTACGCGCACGGATGGAGACTATCTGGAGCAAGTCTCGAGGGCCGTAGTCGCGGCGGGCGCGCGCACGGTGAACTTGCCGGATACGGTGGGTTACTCGGTGCCGCAAGAATACGGCGCCCTGATCGGGCGGATCGCGCGGGCGCTGGGCGACGCGGCGGTGGTGAGCGTACATTGCCACGACGATCTGGGCCTCGCGGTGGCCAATTCGCTGGCGGCGGTGCAGGCCGGGGCGCGGCAGGTCGAGTGCACCATCAACGGCGTGGGCGAGCGCGCGGGCAATGCGTCGCTCGAAGAAGTGGTGATGGCGATGAAGACGCGCAGGGACCAGTATCCGTTTGAGACGCGCATCGTCACCGAGCAGTTGTATCCCTGCAGCCAGTTGTTGACCTCGCTGATCACCTTTGGCCCGCAGCCCAACAAGGCCATCGTGGGGGAGAACGCCTTCGCGCACGAGGCGGGCATTCATCAGGACGGATTCCTGAAGGAACGCACCACGTACGAGATCATCGAGCCGAAGTCGGTGGGCGTGCCCGAATCGCGGCTGGTGTTGGGCAAGCATAGCGGGCGTCACGCGCTGGCACAGCGCTGCTCGGATTTGGGTGTGCCGCTGACGCGCGAGCAACTGGACGTGATGTATCATCGCTTCACCGCGCTGGCGGATCGCAAGAAGGGCCTGCGCAACGACGAAATCGCGGCGTTGGCTCGCGAAGTGGTGGCCGGGGCGCACTCGGACGCGGCGGCGGATTAATCTTGCGCACTTGACACAGGCCGCCTTCTGTGTGGGCGCTTCTGTAATATGTTCGGGGCAATCTTAGCAGCGTTGATACTGTTTCAGCCGCAACAAAGTCCGCCGGTTGGGGTGCATTTACCGACTTCAGATGCGGTCGATGTGGCTAGAAAGCTGGCACGGGATCTTGCGTATCCCATTGACCGGTACCCTAAGCTGTATTATTTTGACATGCTCACGAAGGAAGACGGGAAGCCGTGGTTTCCCGGGTATGTGAGCATCGTCTTCTTTGGCAACGACCATCCGATCCATTCGTTCGACATCAACGAGCAGACTGGTCAGATTGTGGATAGCCTCATCTGCCAGGTGTTCGAGTTCCCAGATTTGAAGGCGTTTCAAAGGGAACACCAGAAACTAAGTGGGTCGCGGCCAAGGACCACCGATGAGTTGATGGATGAAATCCACTGCGATCAACTCACTGTGGTTCGAAAGCCTGTGGTACCTAAGCCAACCAAGGCTACTCAGTAGGCTTGAGATATGCAGACATCCGTTCAATTTCATGAACAGGCGGAATTCTTGAGAGAATCCAGCGGCTCGAACATCGAGACGACGCTTCGCAAGGCGGTGAAGGTTCTGGCGCGGTTTCGGATTCCGCACTATGTCTGCGGGGGGTTCGCGGTTCAGGAGCACGGATATCCGCGGTATACGCAAGACGTGGACATCATCGTTCCCGATGTAGGGCTTGCGTACGACACATTGTGCATGAATGGCTTTCTGGAGAGCCCAGGGGCGACGGTGATAGATCCGGAAACGCGAGTGAAGGTCGATCTCCTGCCTGCGGGACAAAAGCTCGATTGGGGGCCGCTCCTTCTCCCGGTTCCGACGACGGTTTCCGAGGAACCGCAGGTCTTGACGTTGGAGGCGCTCATCGACTCCAAACTGTCCGCTTATATCGGGCGCGGAATCGAGAGAGTGCAAGATTACGCCGATGTTGTAGAGCTGATAAAGGCGAACCAACTGCCTCGCGACTACGGGCTGGACGAGGGGGTTCGGGATTTGTATCAGCGCATTTGGGACGAGCTCCAAGCTAACCGCTTACGCGGGACGCCCCATAAGATGGAGTAGGATGAACCTGACAATTTTGCTTTTGCCCGGCGACGGGATCGGCGCCGAGGTTACCGGTGCGGCTGTCGAGGTACTGAAGGCTGTCGGAAAGAAATTCGGACATACGCTGGAGTTGAGCGAGGGCCTGCTGGGCGGCACGGCGATCCTTAAGACCGGCTCGCCGTTTCCCGATGAGACCAAGCGCCTGGCGCTGGCGGCCGATGCTACGCTGATGGGCGCGGTGGGGTTGCCGGAGTTCGACAACGCTCCGCCGAGCCAGCGGCCAGAAGCTGGGCTTTTGGCGATTCGCACGGTGTTGGATGTGTTCGCCAACCTGCGGCCCGTGCGGACGTGGCCGTCGCTGGTAGATTCTTCGCCGCTGAAGAATGCGGTGGTCGAGGGCACGGACATGTTGATCGTGCGCGAGTTGACCGGGGGCCTGTATTACGGCACTCCGCGCGGCATCGCGGCGGACGGCGGGTCGGCCTGCAACACGATGTCGTACACGCGCGCGCAGATCGAGCGCGTCACGCACACGGCGTTCAAGCTCGCGCGCAACCGGCATAAGAAGGTGACCAGCGTCGATAAATCGAACGTGCTCGAAGTTTCCCAGTTCTGGCGCCGGATCGTGGTGGAGATCGCCGCGCAGTACTCGGATGTGAAGCTGGAACACATGCTGGTGGATAACGCCGCCATGCAGATGGTGCTGAACCCGCGCTCGTTCGACGTCATGCTCACGGAAAACACCTTCGGCGATATTTTGAGCGATGTGGGCGGGATTCTCGCCGGCTCCATCGGGATGTTGCCTTCAGCGTCGCTGGGTGAGTCGAGGGGATTGTACGAGCCGGTCCATGGATCGGCTCCGGACATCGCGGGCCAGAACAAGGCTAATCCGCTGGGCGCGATCGGGTCGGTGGGGGCGATGCTCGAATATACGTTTGGATTGGTCAAAGAAGCCGAGGCGGTGAACAACGCCATCGGCAAGGTGCTGGCTAGCGGCCGGGTGACGGCCGATCTGCGGCCCAAGCGCACGCCTGCTACGACCCAGGAAGTCGGGCGGGCTGTGAGCGAGGCTTTGTAATGTAGGGCGGGCATTTCTGCCCGCAGCCGGCCTTCTGGCCGGCTGGACCCGCAAGAAAGCGCGGCGGCAGGCTGAAAGCCTGCCCCACTTGGAGCAGCACACTACGAAAGAGGCTTTATGAGTGCGCGAACTATTGTAGAAAAAATCTGGGACAGCCACGTCGTCTCCCAGCGGGCCGGGGCTCCGGCGCTGCTGTATATCGATCTGCATCTGTGCCACGAGGTGACCTCGCCCCAGGCGTTCACCATGCTGCGCGAGCGCGGGCTGAAAGTCCGGCGGCCGGATTTGACCATCGCCACGATGGATCACTCCACGCCGACTACTTCGCGGGATCTGCCGGTTCTCGACCCGATCGGCGCGGCGCAGCTCGATCAGATGGAGAAGAACTGCCTCGATTTCGGCATCCGGCTCTACAACCGCATGAGCGATCACCAGGGCATCGTGCACGTGATCGGGCCCGAGCAGGGGCTGACGCAGCCGGGCATGACCATCGTGTGCGGCGATAGCCACACGGCTACGCACGGGGCGTTCGGCGCGCTGGCGTTCGGCATCGGCACCAGTCAGGTGGGGCACGTGCTGGCTACGCAGTGCCTGTTGCAGACGCCTTCCGAGACCTACGCGATTCGCGTGAACGGTGCGCTCAAGCCGGGCGTCGGAGCCAAGGACATTATTCTGACGGTGATCGCCAGGATCGGCATCGGCGGCGGCACCGGGTGCGTGTTCGAGTACACGGGCTCGGCCATTCGGGCGCTGTCCATCGAAGAACGCATGACGGTATGCAATATGTCGATCGAAGCCGGTGCGCGCGCGGGCCTGGTCGCGCCGGATGATACGACGTATCAGTATCTCGCCGGGCGCGAGTTTGCGCCGGGTGGTAAAAAGGGGGGCGCGGATTGGGACGCGGCGCTGGCGCGCTGGAGGCAGTTGCCGACCGACGATGACGCGGTGTACGCGAAAGAGCTGACGCTCGACGCTGGTGAGCTGGAACCGATGGTGACGTTCGGAACCAATCCGGGCATGGGCATTCCGGTCACGGGCCGGATTCCGGATCCGGCTTCGATGTCGAATCCTCTGGAGCGCTCGGATTTGGTTAAAGCCCTGAAGTACATGGATCTGGAGCCGGGCAAGCCGTTGGCCGGGCATCCGGTGAACGTCGTGTTCGTCGGTAGCTGCACCAACTCGCGCATTTCGGATCTGCGTGCAGCGGCCAGCGTGATCAAGGGCCGCAAGGTGAGTCCCCACGTCCGCATGCTGGTGGTGCCCGGATCGCAGCAGGTAAAGAAGCAGGCTGAAGCCGAGGGGCTGGACAAAATCTTCCGCGAGGCCGGCGCCGATTTCCGCGAAGCCGGCTGCTCGATGTGCCTGGCTATGAACGGCGATCAGCTGGAGCCGGGCGAGTATAGCGTGTCGACCAGTAATCGCAACTTCGAAGGCCGCCAGGGCAAAGGCGGGCGTACCTTCCTGGCGAGTCCACTGACTGCTGCCGCCTCGGCGGTGATGGGCGTGGTGACCGACGTGAGGACATTACTGTGAAATTCGAAACTCTGACCAGCAAGACCGTGGTGGTGCCGGGCGAGAATATCGACACCGATCAGATCATCCCGGCGCGGTATCTGAAGTCGATCTCCAAGGACGGGTTGGGTGAGGGGCTGTTCCGGGACTGGCGCTACAACGCCGACGGCACGCCCAAGCCGGATTTCCCGCTGAACAAGCCGGAAGCCAAAGGCGCACAGATTCTGGTGGCTGGAGATAACTTCGGCTGCGGCAGCTCGCGCGAGCACGCTCCGTGGGCGCTGCTGCAAAGCGGATTTCGCGCGGTGATCAGCACATCGTTCGCCGACATTTTCAAGGGCAACTCTCTCAAGAACGGATTGCTGCCGGTAATCGTGCCCGCGGACGCGCACGCCGAGCTGCTGGCGTCGCCGGGCGCGGTGGTCAAAGTGGATCTCGCGTCGCAGACGGTTACGTTGCCGAGCGGCCGCGGCGTCAAATTCCCCATCGACAGCTTCGCCAAGCAGTGTTTGCTCGACGGTGTGGACGAGTTGGGCTACATGCTGCAGCAGGACCAGGCGATTCGGGCATTCGAAGCAAAGCGCGTCGGCTCGGTGAATACCCTCGCGTAGGGGCCCTTACTTGTTCATGTGCGCGATGTCCTTTTCGTTCTCGGCGCACACTGCTTCCAGAACGTCGGTGTCCGGCAGAAGAACGGCACTGACCTTAATGCTCCACGATTTCGTGTACATTTTGGGATCATCGATTGTGATCGCGATGTCCATGTGGCCGAAGTCGTGCCGCGTGAACCGTTCCACGATGTGCAGATCCTCTGAGCGGGGATGCCCAAAACCGTCCAGCCAGCCGCGGTCGTTGAATCCGACCGTGTCCACCACCAAAGTGTCGCCCTGCCAGTTCCCGACCGAATATCCCACCCACGAAGGCAGATCGATTTGGGCCGGAGGCTTGCGTCCATCGGTATAGATCTGGCGCGGCGGGTTGTTGTCCTCATGCAGCATGACGATCTCGCGCGGGGCCTGAATCATCTTGAAGGGCGGAATGAAGGTGGCCCAGGGCACGCCTCCGGGCAAGCAATGAGTGCTGGGCGCGTCCTTCCCCAAACCTGCCGCATGTTCCTGTAACAGCTTGGCGGCTTCCGGGCGCAGAGGTTCCTCTTCGGGCCTGTAGTCCGCCAGAATATTGAACAGGTATTTCGAGATCGATGTAGTCTCGTTGCCGGGTACGTCCAGCTTTTCGAATCCGTCTCCCAACACCTTTCGGTATTCGTCGTTGGTCGACGGCTGTACCATCCACACTCCGGAAAGATCCGGTTTCCCGTTGGGTGCGCGCGGGGCCGGAGCGGACAGGTTCGCCTTCCCGTCTTTGGTCCGCGGAATTCCCGATTCCTTGTAGTTCACCCACTGCGCCGCCAAGGGCAGACAGCAGGCTGAGGCGAGTACGGTGAGAAGCCTGTAAGCCATGTTGCCTCCTTTCAGTACATGATACTGAAGGTAGCAGACTTGCTCCGCCACGCCCCTGAAAGCGGACGCAGACTGAATTTGAGGCCTAATCGGTGGGGGAATCGCCCACCGAGACATCCTTGCGGCTGAGTTCTTCCGCCAGGATGATGGCCTCGGCCAGATCCTTCATGGGCCTCCGCAGGCGGCGGCTCTCGTTGCGCATGCGCAGGTAGGCTTCCTCTTCGGTCAAGTTCTGCCGCCGTTGCAGGATGCCCTTGGCGCGCTCCACCGCCTTGCGCGTCTCCAGTTGTTTCTTGATTTCCTCGGTTTCGGCGGCCAGGCGCGCGTTGGCCTCTTCGAGCAGGCTCTTGGCGATGGCGGTGCCCATCTGTTCGCCGATGAACTGAAGCGTCGCGATCTCTTCGGCCGAATGGCTGTGCTTTTCGCGGTGATGCACGTTGATCACACCGATTGCGCCACCCTTGTTAATCACAGGCACCGAAAGGAACGCCTGGTAGGTGTCTTCCACCAAAGCCGGGAACATCTTGAAACGCGGATCGCCGGCGGCATTTGAGGAAAGCGCAACGGGAGACTGGTGTTCGGCGACCCAGCCCGTGACGCCTTCACCCATTTTCATGCGTAGAACGCCCAGGTCCGCGGCATGCGGCACCATGGACGCGCGCAAGACGAACTCATCGGTGGAATGATCGGCCAGGTACACCAGGCAGGCGTCGCACGTCGTCGCCCGGGAGGCCAGACCCACGATTTCCCCCAGCATTTCGTCAAGAGATAATTCCGAGCTGACAATCCTGCTGACTCGGTGCAGGGTTCCAACGTCGCCCGACATATACGCGCCGGTCGTTTCTGTTGCCATCATGATTTGAGGTTAAGGTGAGCGAACCGGGGCGGTCCAATCAAAACTTTCTATGGGGGCGAATTAGGGCTTCAATTGGCATCACTGGGCCGCAGACAAAGATGTGCGCCTTCAGCATCTTGCCGGGGTGGGGGCGCTAACCTGTACAATCGGGCGTAACCCAATGTTCAAGAGTATCGTGGCGGTGGTGCTCCTTTTGGCTGCACCGCCGGCTGTCGGGGGGTGCTTTGGACGGGCCGGGCACGCGTTGCGGCGGGGAGGATCGTGAATACTCCCGCGGCGCTACTGGCGGGCGTGGCCGCGGTCCTGGTCTGGTCGGTGATCGGATGCCACGACCTGTTTACGTGGTTTCTGGAAGTTCTGCCGGTGCTGATCGGCGTGCCGGTGTTGATTCGGCTGTATCCTCGCCTGCGCTTCACCAACCTGGTATACGGACTGATCGCCATCCACGCCACAATTTTAATGATCGGCGGGCACTATACCTACGCGCTGATGCCGGTGTTCGAGTGGATCAAGCAATGGCTGCAGTTGAGCCGCAACTACTACGACCGGTTGGGCCACTTTGCCCAAGGATTCGTTCCGGCCCTGATCACGCGCGAGGTGCTCCTGCGGACCACGCCGCTCAAGCGGGGCAAGCTGCTGGTCACGCTGGTGATGGGCGTGTGCATGGGCATCAGCGCGATGTACGAGCTGTTTGAGTTCGCCGCCGCGAAGTTCACCGGGAGCGCGGCGGAGGCTTTCCTGGGCACGCAGGGCGACGAGTGGGACACCCAGTGGGATATGACGTTCTGCTTAATCGGCGCGACTTGCGCGCTGATGTTTTTCTCCGGGCTTCACGACCGCGCGCTGGCGAAAGAAATGAACAAGGCGATCGAGGCGGCTCCGGACCCTACGGCCGGTTGAGCGCGGCCACTCCGGGCAGTTCGATCCCCGCCAGGAATTCCAGCGAGGCGCCGCCTCCGGTGGAGATGTGCGAAATTCTGTCCGCCACGCCAGCCGCCTTGATGGCTTTCTCCGAATCGCCTCCGCCGACCACACTGATGGCTCCGGACGTCGCGACCGCTTTTGCCAGCGCCACGGTTCCATGATCGAAAGGCGGCATCTCGAAGACGCCCATGGGCCCGTTCCAAATGATGGTCTTGGCGCCCGCGATCACTTGCGTGTACGCTTCGATGGTCTTCGGGCCGATATCCAAACCCAGCATGCCTTCGGGGACCCGATCCACAACCTGACTCGCCGCCCCGGCTTTGAATTCGCTCGCGACCACGTGATCCAGCGGCAACAGTAGCTTGGAGCCGGCCTGCTGCATCAGATCGCGGGCCAGATCGATCTTGTCCTCCTCGACCAGCGACTTCCCGGTGCCTTCGCCGCGCGCTCGCAGAAACGTGTAGGCCATGGCCCCGCCGATCAACAAGCGGTCAACGACTTTAAGCAAGTTCTGAATCACTTCGATTTTGTCGGACACTTTGGCGCCGCCCAGAATGGCGATGCACGGGCGCGCCGGATTGCGCGTGGCTTTTCCCAGGTACTCCAGTTCCTTGTCCATCAACAGTCCGGCCGCGGCTTGCGCGACAAACGCGATCATGCCCACGGTGGAGGCATGCGCGCGGTGCGCGGAGCCGAAGGCGTCGTTGACGTAAACATCGCACAGCCGCGCCAGCGCACGGGAAAATTCGGGATCGTTCTTCTCTTCTTCCGCGTGGAAGCGGAGGTTTTCGAGAAGCAGCACCTGACCGGGCGCGGGCAGCATGGCTTCCACCTGAGGCCCGATGCAGTCCGGCGCCATGACTACCGGCCGGCCCAACAGTTCCGACAATCGCTTGGCGACCGGTCCGAGGCTCATTTCCGTATTGGGTTTGCCCTTGGGGCGTCCCAGGTGGCTGGCCAGCACCAGTCCGGCTCCGTGATCGAGCGCGTATTGAATGCTGGGCAGCGAGGCTCGGATGCGTTTGTCGGAGGTGATCTCCTTACCGCCGCTGGCCAGGGGAACGTTGAAATCGACGCGCATGAAGACGCGCTTGTGATTCAGGTCCAGATCGCGAATGGAAGCTGTAGGCATGGATGCTTCTATTCTGCACGTTTTCGCGCGCTGGACGCAGTTCGTGAGCGCGGCCTATCTGGTTCCGCGCACAATGCCCAACGCTGCGTGGTACTTTTCCGGCAGCTTGCGGGGGCGCCGGTCGCGGCCGCAAAACACGTGTTTGGTGGAAGCCGTGGCGATGCCGCGGCCATCGACGGCGTTGACCAGTTCGTATTCGAAGCGGACCATGCGGGCGTTCACTTCCGCCACACGCGTCCGGATGACGATCTCTTCGTCGTAATACGCGGGCGCCAAATACCGGCACTGGACCTCGGCCACGGCCAGTAGAATGCCCTCGTCGCGCTCCATGTCGCGATAGCGGAGACCCTGGGCGCGCCAATACTCGACGCGGCCGACCTCCATCCACACCAGGTAGTTGGCGTGATAGACCACGCCCATCTGGTCGGTCTCCGCATAGCGCACGCGCACGCGGGCTTCCACCGTGTTGGAGCGAGGGGGCTTCATCGTTTGCTTCGCTGGGGCGGGACCTTCAAGGGTGTGATTATAGCGGATGGAGCATTTGGCGGGAGGCTGCCGCGTTCGGATCGGGCTGGATCACGGTGCAGGACCCAAACTACCGATCGACCAAGTGGATGTGAAAGACTCTCTTGGGCCGAGCCCTGGCGAGAGTGAGCCTGAGCACACCACGATCTATCGGACCGCCAAAACGACTCCCAACAGCCCCGCGCAGTTTTGGGAGTCTTCTCTCATTCCTGGAGCTGGTTCAAAACGCCTATCATTTGATTACTCTGTGAACTAAGGATTGTGTTCGCCAGATCGCGCATTTGGTTGGCGATGCGCACATCCGTGACGTTTTCCGCTTGGGCGATCAAGCTGGCGGCCAAATTGAGCTGACTTAGGTTCGGGTCCCACGGCGGAACTCGTTTAACGTGCAATTTGCCGTCTTTTCCCACATAAATGATCACGCCCCCAGCGTCCGTGAAAATACCCGGCGAATAATATGCGCCGATGGGTGTCTTTCCATGACTCGTCGGCACTTTCACCTTCATGGCCATAAACAAGCCTCCTGTTCGCGCTTGCGCCGCGCCGAAGGCGGGCGATAGCAGCCTCAAGCACGCGACAAGTTTAACACTGTTGGAACGGCTAGGCTCTCCACAATTCTTTGCTCGCCAGCGCCGCGCCCTCGGCCAGCGTCTTGAGCTTGGCCCACGCAATCTGCGGATGCACGCGCGCGCCCATGCCGCAGTCGGTTCCCGCGATCACGTTCTCGCGCCCCACCAGCCCGGCGTATTGCACGATGCGGTCCGCCACCAGCTCGGGATGCTCCACCACATTGCTGGCGTGACTCACCACGCCGGGAATCAGAATCTTGCCCTCCGGCAGCTTCACGTCGCGCCACACTTTCCATTCGTGCTCGTGCCGCGGATTGGCCGCTTCCACCGAGTACGCGCCCGCCTTCACCCGCAACATCAGATCCACCAGATGCTTCAGCGGCAGGTCGCTGGTGTGCGGGCCGTGCCAGCTTCCCCAGCAGATGTGATACCGCACCCGATCCTCCGGCAGTCCGGCCAGCGCGTGATTCAGCGCGTCCACGCGCACCGCCGCGAACTTGCGGTACTCCTCGACGGTCGGCCGTGGGTCCAGCATGTCGTAGGTATCGGGCAGCGCCGGATCGTCCAGTTGTAGAATGAAGCCGCCGTCCACGATGGCCTTGTACTCATGCTTCATGGCATCGGCCAGCGCGAAGATATATTGTTCGTCGTTGGCGTAATATTCGTTGTGAAAGAAGTGCTCCAGCCACCCCGGCGCGAGCACGCACATGAAAGCTTCCTCGACCTTGGCTCCGGACTCCGCCAGCGCCGCTTTGTAAAACGCGACGTCGCTGGCGACCTCGGCGTGGCCGATGTAGGAGATCGGCCCCGTGCACACGACGCGCTCCGGCGGGAAGAAGCGTTCGAAGCCCAGGTCGCGGTAGAACTCGGCGAACTCCTTGCGCTCGCCCGTGTTGTGCCCCATCCAGCCTTCGCCGCCCTGGACCTTGCGCGAGGTGAGGCCGCTCAAGCGCCGCCCATAGTACGTCATGCCGAAACCGATCTTGCCCAACTCGCCGTCGCTGACGATATCGATGCCGCACTCGGCCTGCTTGCGCACGATCTCGGCGATCGCCGTCCGCACCCGCGGCCGCACGGCGTCGAGGTCCGACGATTTCCCCGACTGGATCGCCTGCGTCATCTCGCGCAAATCGGGCGGCCCATCCAGGCGTCCGGCATGAGTGGTCAAGATGCGATGTGAACTGCGTTTCATGAAGCCTCCCTAAACCGGCACACTATAACACCTTGAGGACGACCTTGCCGCGCACATGATTGCCCGCGCTCAGTTCGTGCGCACGGGCCGCTTCGGCCAGCGGAAACACGGCTTCCAGGTGCACCTTGAATTGGCCCGAATCGATCAGCGCCGCGATCTCCATGAGCTGCGCCGCATCGGCCCGCACCAGAAACAGCGCCGAGCGTACGCCATGCGCCGCAGCTTCCTCCGGCGCGGGTGCCGGGCCAAGAATCGACACCAGAATGCCGCCCTTCCTGATCACCTGCCACGACCGCGCGCGCGTTTCGCCGGCCTGCGTGTCGAGCACGATATCGACATCCCGCACGGCATCTTCGAAGCGCGTGCTGGTGTAGTCGATCGCCTGATCGCACCCCAGGCCCTTCAAGTATTCGTGATGCCGCGCCGACGCCGTGCCGATCACTCGCGCGCCCTTCCAATGTGCGAACTGCACCGCGAAACTCCCCACGCCGCCGGCTGCCGCGTGAAGCAGAATGGACTGACCGGCCGCGAGCCCGCCATGTTCGAACAGCGCTTGCCACGCCGTCAGCGCCGCCAGAGGCGCCGCCGCCGCGTGCACGTGATCCAGCGTCTTGGGCTTCGCGGCCAGTTCCTCCTCGCGCACCGCGATGTACTCGGCGTAAGCCCCGCTGCGCCCGATATCGGGCCGCGAGTACACCTCATCCCCAGGGTGAAACCGCGCCGCGCCCGGCCCGTTCGCCTCCACCACGCCCGACAAATCCCAGCCCAGAATCAGCGGCAGCGGATACGGCCGCATGGCTTGCAAGTACCCCGCGCGAATCTTCCAATCCAGCGGATTAATCCCCGCAGCATGCACGCGCACCAGCGCCTCACCCGGTCCCGCCTCGGGCTTGGGCGCATCTTCGTATCTCAGGACCTCGGGACCTCCATACTCGTGAAACCGGATTGCTTTCATAGTTGCCATCATGAACACTCTACAAGGTCCTCGTGGAGCGCGCACTCGTGCGTGCCATGTCGGCACTCGTGCCGACACGTGCTTCGCGAGAGATATCCCACAGCACTGAAATCGCCTGGTTAGGCTGCCTGCACGCTTGGCGGTTCCCACACGTCATAATCTGATGTAGAGAACATGGCCGAATGGACCCTCAAATACGCCGACGCCCGCGGGGAGATGCACCAGCAGGTGGTCGAAGCCGCTTCGGAGCACGAAGTCCGCGACCGCTTCACCGAGCAAGGCTTCCTGGTGTACCACGTCAAGCCGCGCTCGGAGGTCAGCGCCCTCGCCGGAGGCTTGCGCCCCCGCGGCAAAAAGCTCAACATCGAAAAGTTCCTCATCTTCAACCAGCAGTTCGTCACCCTGATCCGCGCGGGTTTGCCCATCCTCAAAGCCCTGGACCTGCTGGCCGACCGCCTCACCGAAGCCAAGCTCGCCAAATACATCAACGGGGTGCGCGAGGAGGTCAAGAACGGCGCACTGCTCTCCGACGCGTTTGCCCGCCAGGGCGCGTTCCCGCCCATCTACGTCACCAGCGTGCTGGCCGGGGAACGATCGGGCGCGCTGGGCGAAGTGCTCGAACGCTACATCACGTATCAAAAACTCGCGCAATCGGTGCGCAAGAAGCTCCTGGTCTCGCTGCTTTATCCGGCCGTGCTGGTCTTCCTGGTCACCTGCCTGATCGTGTTCCTGGTCACCTATGTGGTGCCCAGTTTCGCCGGACTCTACACCAGCATGCAGGCCCAGTTGCCCGCACCCACGCAATTCCTGATCGCCATCGGCACCACCGCCCGCGCCTACGTGCTGATCGGATTCGTGGTGTTAGTGCTGGGCATCCTCGCCTTCCGCTACTGGGCCCGCACGCCGGATGGCGGCGAGCGCGTGGATCGTTTTCTTATGAAGATCCCGTTGCTCGGCGAAACCTGGCTCAAGTATCAGGTCGCGCAGTTCTCGCGCGTGCTGGGAACCTTGCTGGTGGGCGGCATCCCGTTGATCCAGGCCCTGGAAACGTCTGCGGACTCGCTCGGCACCCAGGTGTTGAAAAAGGTTTTGGTGCATGCCGTGCGGCTGGTTCGCGAAGGGCAGTCCCTCTCGGCCTCCTTGCGCACCACCAAGCTGTTCCCCAGCCTGTCCATCGACATGATTGAAGTCGGCGAATCCACGGGCGCTCTGGCGACGATGCTCACCAGCGTCGCCGAGTTCTATGAGGACGACGTCGCGACCAGCACCACCGCCGCGCTCAGTTTGATCGAGCCCGCCATCATGGTCTCGATGGGCATTTTCGTGGGCTTCGTGCTGATCTCGCTCTACTTGCCGATCTTCTCGCTGGCCGATTCGATCCGGCCGTAGGCTTTCACCACCTCGTACACGAAATCCTGGCATGCGTCCGTGGTTTTCCCGTCGTACGCGCCGCCGTTGGTGATGTTGTTCGACACGATCCGAATTCCCAAAAACGGCGTGCCCGTGCGGCCGGCAATCAGCGCCGCCGATGCGGTCTCCATCTCCTCCACCGACGTGCCGAACTGCCGGTGGAACCGTTCGATCCGGTCCAGCTCGCTATTCCAGACCTCGCCCGACCCGATCACGCCCTCGACCACGCGCCCCTTGCTATACAAATGTGCTGCGCCCAATGCCGCTGCCAGCAACGCGGCGTCTCCAGCGAAGCGGCGCATGGTCAGCGCGTTCGCATCCTGCCCGGCGCTGCCCTCGGAAGCCTGCAGATCCATCGGCGACCATTCCAGGGAATTGCTCCCGCGTCCCCGCTCGCGATACCCGCTCTTGAACGCGCCCAGATTCACCGATTCCTTGCCCAGCACGATGTCGTAGACGTGCAGCGCCGGATCATGCCCACCGGCGGTCCCGAGATTGACGATGGCGCGTGGACGATAGCGTTCCACAGCGATCGCGGTGGCCGCCGCGGTGTTAGCCGCGCCTTTCCCGGTTTTCAGAACCACTACCGGATCGCCGTCGATGGTGCCGCGCCAGAACGTCCATCCACCGACCGTCTCCATGGCCGAGTGTTCCAACCGCCCCGCGAGCCGCTCCACCTCGCTCGGCATCGCGCCCTCGATCAACATCGGCCGTTGCGCCGGTGCGCCGCACCCGGCGAGCACCGTAGCCAACAATGCTGGAGCAATCCGTCTCATTGCGATGGCCTAGGGCATCTGAGGGCGCGCGCTCTCGAGAGTCTTCGCGATCCAATCTGCGTGCGGGAGACGGCAGCCCTTGAGAGCCTTGATTTCCCGGTCCACGTCATACTCCACCCGACGGATCGAAGGCTCGGAGTCATCCAGCAACAGGTAAGCAGCACGGCGATCGCCGTCGTACGAGAGGCTTACGCTGCCGCTGTTGGCGACGGTCAACCCGGTCAGCTTCCGAACGTAGGAGCAATGAATGTGGCCGTAGACCGCGATGGGCTGGCCGAGCGGCGCGTACGCAACCTCCAGTTCGGCGTCGCTCGCATCCGCCGCAGGCGAACTCCACGTGCTCTCCGGACGGGCGTGCACCAGCGCCACCGGACCCTGGATGTGCACGCGCGGCAGCTCGCGTAACCATGTGATCCTCTCCGCGCCGAGCGCTTCCGAGGTCCACGCCGCCATCTCCTCGATCACGGGCAGAAGCGGCTGCATCACCGGCGTTCGATTTGCAAAATCCGTCAGCGACTCGGGGCAGAACAGCATTTCGTCCGTATTGCCGAGCACCCCCGGCCAGCCGAGGTCGCGAATTCGGTCCACAACCGCGGCCGGGCCGGAACCTCCGTGAGGCAGATCGCCGCCGTGAAAGATCAAGTCGGGAGAGGTTTCCCGCAGATCCGCCAGTACGGCCTCAAACGCGGCAAGGTTTCCGTGGATGTCGGAGACGATGGCAATCCGCATCGCTAATATCACCAGCCTCCCACACTAAGGCGTCGCGTGCCGGTTGACGCCGCGGCCGGGCGCGTGATACTCCTCACAACGTGAGCACACGCACATCTTCCATCTCCTCGTCCATCTCCTTGTCAGGGGCCTTGGCCGCAATCCTCCTGTTGACTACCGTGCCCGCCCCAGGCCAGCGAGGCCGCGCTGTCCCCACCGGACCCGCTCCTAAAACCGCCGACGGCAAGCCCGACCTCTCCGGCGTCTGGAACACCGACCGGCCCTTCGTGGTGGATATCACGGGCGCTCTCAAGAAGGGCGAAACGCTCCCCACGAAACCCGAGACAGTGAGCCGCATGAAGGAGCAGCTTTCCAAGGACGATCCGGAAGCGCAGTGCCTACCCACCGGCGTGCCGCGCTTGGCGCCTATCCGATGAAGTACATCCAAACGGACAATCTGTTTCTGATCCTGTTCGAGGGCAACATCCACTCCTATCGCCAAATCTTCCTCGACCGCACCACGCACCCCAAGGATTTCAATCCGAGCTGGTACGGCGATTCCATTGGCCACTGGGAAGGTGACGCGCTGGTGGTAGACACGGTCGGCTTCAACGATCTCTCCTGGTTCGATTTCGCCGGCCATCCGCACACCGAGCAACTCCACACCATCGAGCGTTTCCGCCGCCCCGACCTGGGCCACATCGACTACGAAGTGACCATCGACGACCCCGGCGCCTACACCAAGCCGTTCAAGTTGTACGGCCTGTTCCCCATGATGCAAGGCGAGATCATGGAGTACATTTGCCAGGAGAACAACCGCGATGTGCGCCACCTGACCGGTTTCCAGCCGCCCACGCTGGACGACGGCGGCGCCACCAGCAATCGCCAGGACACGGTGGGGTCGGAGATCAAACCCTCCGGCCGCCGCGGAGTCCGCTAGAGTACCATCGCGCGCACTCGTGCGAGCGTCGTCCCCGTGGATGGGGATGTGAGGTCCCCACCCGCACGAACACATTCTCAAGGGCACGACCATGCGCAAATTCGTCCAACCCGACCCTGGGCGAAACCAGGGTGCGAGCGGGCGGAAAGCGGCTGCCCGAAGATGCGCTGGGCCCCCATCCCGATATGAAAGCTAACGGTTCCACTGCCGCCGCCCGATATGACTAGTAGAAGAAAGAAATTGCAGCAGGGGAACCATCCAAGATGCCGGCCGCCTTGCGAGTTCTGACGGTCCTCCCCGACCAAGCCCTCAGCCAAGTCCTGGCAGCGGAATTGGCGCGCCTCCCCGACGTTCATCTCGCGTTGTCGCTTTCAGCCTTTCCCGATCTGGAGAGCCTTCAGCGGACTATTCGCGTCCACAAACCCGATGTCGTGATTCTGGACGTCGAATCGCCCGAAGCCGAAGCGCTCCTCGCCGGCATGGATAACATCCTGCCCGGGCTACCGGTGGTTGGAATCGCCCATAAAGTCAGCGGCGATCTGGCGCATCAGTTGCTCCATTGGGGAATTCGCGAGTACCTGGAGCTGCCGGTCACACCCGAAAAGGTGCGCGAACTGGTCGATTTCCTGCAGACAGTTTTGAGGAAGCATCCACCGGCCGCCGCTCGCCCGGCGGATTTGTACACTTTCTTTCCCGCCAAGCCGGGCTGCGGCACCACCACCATCGCGCTGAGCACCAGTTGCGCCCTGGCGGAGGAATTGTCCGCCCACACCCTGCTGCTGGATTGCGACCTGGCGGCGGGAATCGTCAACTTTCACCTGAAGCTGGGACACTCGGCGTCCATGTTGGACGCGCTCGGTCACGCCGAAAACCTGGACCCGGATTTGTGGCATCAAATGGTGGGAAAGTGCGGCAAACTGGAAGTGCTGCACGCGGGCGGCCTGATGCCGCCTCCGCCTCTCGATCCCGCCAGCCTGCAGAAAGTTTTGGCGGTCGCTCGCGCGCTGTACGAGGTGGTCGTCGCCGACCTGGGCAGCAACCTGGATGCCTTATCGATCGAGCTGATGCGCGAATCGCGGCGGATCTTTCTCGTCACGACCCCGGAAGTCGCCGCGGTGCACCTGGCGCAGGTCCGGGTCAACAGCCTCACCGACCTGGGTCTGGTCGACCGGGTCAGCCTGGTGCTCAATCGAAAAGACACTTGCAAGGGACAACTGAATAGCGCGGAGGTTTCGGAAGCGACTGGGATGCCGGTTGCCTATTCCATCGGCAACGACTACCAAACCTGTTCGGACGCCACGCTGAGAGGCGCTCCGGTGGCCCGCGAATCGGATATTGGGCAGGACATCCTGCATCTCGCGAACTCCCTCAGGGCCGACCCGTCGCAGGCCCTCCCGCCTCCTCCCCGCCGCAGGTTTCTCGAGTTCTTCAAAGTGGCGCGTGGCTCTGATCCGACCGTCGTGTGGCGCGACTGAGCGCCGGGCATAGCCACTGCGGACGCCGGCGAGATCTTCAGGGCGCAAAAGCGGTCACCGGCACAGTGAACACGAACTGCTGGCCGTCCCGCGTGACGTTCTTCCACTCCCCAGGGTTCCCCCGCGGCGATTTGGGCAGCCGGAACAGCAGCTTGGGCGTCCCCGGCTGGAACACGGGCGCGGTTGTGATGTCCACGGCCATAACGAGTGTGTCGCCGGTGTCGACGTCGTTGTGCTGGTAATACATCTCCTTGCCGTCCGCGCGCCACGCGACCATACCATCGCCGCCGTCTTTCGACACGCGCCACTTCCCCTCGGGTGCGCTGCCTGACGCGCTGTCGAACGGTCGTACCCACACCTGGTTTCGATCCGATTCGTCCGAGAGGTAGGCCATAAAGCGCGAATCCGGTGAAAATCGGCCCAGAAATTCGTTATATTCATCCCGTAAATACTCGGTCGCTTTGCGCGCTAGCGGGTCCGTGCCGGTTAAGGCAACCACCAAGAGCGCTCCTCCCGAGGAGAAACCTAGGTACTTTCCGTCGGGGGAAACATCGGTGAGTTGCAGGCTCGCGCCGGGTGTGTGCCGGTACAATTGTTCCGCGCTGCCCGACCCATCCGCGGCTTTGCGATAGATGCTCCAGTAGGTGGCGTTGCGCGGGGGTATCGATACATAGAGAATCTGCTTGCCGTCCGGAGACCAGATGGGAAAGATGTCCTGCGCTTCGTCGTCGGTGATCGCGGTGCCCTTGCCGGTGTTCATGTCGAACGACCAGATGTCCACATTGTTGGTGACGGGGTCGCTTCGCACGGCAGCTACATGGGTCCCGTCCGGGGACAATGCGGGCAGATTGTATTGACCGGGTTCGCCCACCTTGCGCACGATCTTGCCTTGACGGTCGTAAACGGTGATCTGCCGGAGATTAGGCGCGGGAGGCATTACGAACACGAATCGCTGGCCATCGCGGCTCACTCCGGCCAGCCCGCCCGGGGTTCCGGCGACCGGGAAGGAGTCGGATAATTTGAACAGCAGCTTTGGCTTGCCGAATTCGAAGGTTGGCGTGGTGCTGACCGACACGGCCATGATGCCGCGATCGGCGGCCAAGTAATACATCTCCTGCCCGTCCCGCCGCCACGCGACCATGCCCAAGCCTCCGTCCGACACTTTCCATTTCCCTGCGCCGGTCCCGCCGGCGGGGTCGAAGGATCGAACATAGACCTCAGGCTTTCCAGACTCGTCCGAACGGTACGCCGCCAAGCGGCTGTCGGGCGAAAGGCGCGCCGCCAGCATCTGAGATGCAGACTTCGTCACCTCAACCGGCTTGCGTTCCCCGTCGAGCGGCAGCGCGTAAAGGATGCTCTCGCTAAGTTGCGTCGAAGAGTAGTTCAGGAACTTTCCGTCGAGCGACCAATCGCTAAGGATGTAGCCGGCGCCGGGGAGCTTGTAAAGGAGTTCCTCGGAGCCTTGGCCATTTGACGCTTTCCGGTATAGACCCTGGTTGCCGGCGCGCAGCGCCAGGTAGGCGAGCTGGGTCCCGTCGGGAGACCAAACAGGCGCGATGGCCTGCTCACGATTTCCGCTGGTGGTGATGCGCGTTCGGGCGCCGGTGGCCACGTCGAACACAAAAATGTCGGCGGTCTGCGCGAATTGGTCCGTGCTCTCGGGGTGCAAATCGGTTTCAACCACCGCAATCCGTTTCGCATCGGGCGAGAAGACCGGCTGGTTGTACAGTCCCTTCGGCCCCACCGTCTTCACGACCTTGCCCTCACGGTCGAAAATGGTGATCACCCGGGAGTTGAGTTCGATGGTTTGGGCGATGTTCCTGGCTCTGGTCTTAGCCTTCTCCTGAGCAGTGGGGGCCTGGCCCCGGCCCGGAATCAGCAGCAAGACAGCGAACAGAGCCGCCGCTGTGGCCGTAACCGCAATCCTGTAAGCCAGCTTCATAGAGAACCTCCTTCAGACCCGACACCCGCCGCCGGGAGCACAAGCCCGGACAGCCCTTTGCATGGAAAGTGGAGCAAGCGTGCCGCCCGCTGTAGTCCCAAAAATGTGGGGCAGACGACCCGTCCTCATCGGCGCCCGCAGTCCCGCCTTTGCGCGTGTTCGCCTGGGCCGGCCCGGAGGCATCGCAGCAGGGCGATTCGGACGCGCTAGAATCTCAACAATTCTGGGGACACGCCGACACGAGCTTTCCGCCTGGCAGCGTCATGGTCCGGAGGAGCCCGGCCTTGGAGCCGTCCCGCGCGCGGCTGGCTTCGGCCGTCACCGTTTTGCCGAACGCGCCTTCGAAGTCGGCCTTGGTGATGTCGCGTTCCTTGAAGAAGATCGGCGGAGGACCTTCGAGCGTCCAGGTTTCCGTCTGCCCGTCTTTATTGACGTCCACGATTAGTTGGATGTGCGGATTCCGCCAGTCGAACTTGGTCAGTGTGCCGGTGACTGTCACGCGATTGTTAAAGTCGAACAGGGCCGACATGTTGTGATGGGCCCCCGCGGCGCCCGAAAACAGGATCATCACCAGCACAATGGCAACGTGGTTCCTCAAGGTCATACAGTGGCTCCTTTCCGTCTTATACGGCCCTGGGCCGAAAACGGTTCCCTCAAACGGACATTTATTCGTCCACCCCGGGCCCGGCTCCGAGCCGGTCGCGTCAGCAAGCAGTGCGCTAGACCGAAATCTTTAGCAATTTCGCCGCCGTTCCACCCAGGATGGCGCGCTTGTCGGCGTCCGTCAAGCCGGGGGTGTTGAGCACGTGGTCGACGGTGGTGGTGCTCCACGGAAACGGGTAATCCGTCCCGATCATGATCTGGCTGGCGCCGCATTCGGCCACTAGGTGCCGCAGACCTTCGGGAGTGAAAACCATAGAATCGAAATACAATTGGCGTAGGTACTCGGTGGGCTTCTTCTTCAGGCTCTGGCAGTCCCCACCAAAGCGCACGCAGCCGTAGTCGGACCGCGCGGCATAAGAAGGCAGATAGCCGCCGGCGTGCGCCGCGCAGATCTTCAAGCCGGGGAACTTGTCGAGTGTGCCGTCGAAGATCAGGTGTGAAAGAAAGATGGTGGTTTCGAGCGGATTGCCGATTACGTTGGTCAAGCCACCTTTGCCCGCCAGTCGCTTGTCCATTTCGGGGATGCCCTGCGGGTGCATGAAGACCAGGCAGCCCAGTTCTTCGGCTTTCTTCCAGAAGGGATCGAATTTAGGCGAGGAGCACTCGTCGGCATTCACGTGCCCGCCGATGGCTGCGCCGCGGAGGTTGTACTTCTTCACGCCTTCTTCGAGCTGCTGCGCGGCGAGTTCCGGGAACTGCAGCGCCACGGAGGCGAAAGCCACGAAACGGTCGGGGTACTTGGCGCACAGTGCGGCCAGCGCTTCGTTCTGGACCTGGATCATCTTCGTGGCGATGTTCTGATCGACCCCGTACCAGGTAGGATTGATGCTCAGCGCCTGCATATCGGTGCCCCACTGGTCCATGGTGTCGAAGCGAGTGTTGCTGGTTTGCGGCCCGATCACGCTGGCGTTCGTGGGCGCGGTCTTCACGCCCATCAGTTCGGTGGCTTCGGGGACGATGACGTGGGCGTGGATGTCGATGGTCCGGATGCGCTGTCCGCCAACCATCACAGGCGGCCGCTTGCCGGCAGCCGCTTGTGCGCGGAGACGATTAGACAAGCAGCATCCGGTGAACACAACGCCCATGGACGCGGCGTCCTTGAAGAACTGTCTGCGATTCATGTGTGCCTCTCGCAGCGATACTACCACGCGCTTGGGCGGATTCACCAGCAATCCAAAGGCGTCCTATAGATCTGGATCCTCCAGAACACATCGGCGGGCTCAGGCTTCGAAAGGTTCGAATCCGGTTTATCGAAGTTCACTACGATATCCACATTTTTATGATCGCCCAGCGAAAAGCAACCCGCACGCTCAAGCTCTATCCAATCCGAGTACCGGGATTTGCGGAAGGTCGCACCAGCTCCTAAAAGTCGGTTCTCCACCACCTCTCGGCTCATCCCTGGCTCTAGCCCTCGTGAGTATTTCCGAAGCTCTGACCGGTATCTGACCTCCCTGATCTCCTGGTAGGCCATCGAACCAGCATAAAGAGACGTGATCGATAAAACGATCACTCCAATCGCCATGCCTATCTGGAGGATGAAACAATTGCGGACTCGTCGCAAGGCGAGCCTCGCTACTTGCCGTCGTTGCCGCCGTCGTTAGTAGGGCCGACGAGGCGCCCGCTGTCGCGGCTGCCGCGTGGAGGAGCTGCGCCGGAACCCGCTTTCGCGCCGCTGGCAACCAGATAATCGATCACACTCTTATACTTCAGAGCGCGAGCGCCGTCGAGGGCTGTGCGGCCGTCGTTGTTGGCGGTGTTGAGATCGGAACCTAGCTCCACGGCCAGTTTCGCGGTTTCCAGCGCGAGTGCTTCGCGTTGCGCGGCGGGAACTTCCACCCAGGCGCGGCTGCGGATGATGCCGACCGCGGCCATCAGCGGCGTGGCCGTCTCTTTGCGGGGGGCCGGTCCGAAGCCTTGTTCGGCTACGTACTCGGAGTGCAGCACGAACTTGGGATCGGCGCCGTGCTTCACCAGGATGCGCATGATGTTGGGCTCGTCGAATCGGGCGGCTAGCCAGTACGGAGTTGCGCCAACCAATTGAGGCTCGAAGTTGAAATCGTCGGAGGAGCGGCGCGTGGGCGTCCAGGTTTTGAGCGGCGCGTTGGCGTCCGCGCCATGGTCCAGCAGCGCCGTCACCATCTTCTCGTTGCGGCGCATCACCGCTTCGTGCAGCGCGGTGAAGCCGCAGTCGGCCAGATTGGGGTTGGCGCCTTTGTCGAGCAGGAACAGCGCTACATCGGTGAAACCCGAGTGGGCGGCTAGAGACGTGGCGGTGACGCCCCACGCATCGGCGTCGTTCACGTTGGCTCCGGCGGCTACCAGCAGCTTGGTCGAGTCGAGATCGCCCACGCGCACTGCGAACAGCAGCGCGGTTTCGCCTCCGTGGGGGATGGCCTTGTTGTAGGGCAGGTAGCCGTGCGGCGGCACTGCCATTACTTCGGACCACACTTCGGATTTGAGGCCGATGTCGGCCTTGTGCGCTAGCAGCACCTTCACGACTTCGGGGTGCTGTTGGGCCGCGGCCCACATCAGCGCGGTCTGGCCTCGGGTTCCGTGGGCGTTCAGGCTTGCGCCTTTGGCGGCTAGTTGCTCGACTACATCGGGATAGCCTGAGCGGGCGGCTACCATGAGCGGAGTTTCGCCGGAGATTAGCGCGATGTTGGGGTCGGCGCCTGCGGCTAGTAGTTGGCGGACTACGGCGGAGCTGCCGTTTTGGCTGGCTGTCCATAGAGGCGTGACGCCCAGGTCGTTCGCGATGTTGGGTTTTGCGCCCGCGCCCAGCAGCAGGCGGACGCTTTCCTGGTCGTCGCGGTACGCGGCCCAGTGTAACGCGGTTGAGCCGTCGGGGGCCGTGGCATTTACATCGGCTTTCTTTTGGATCAGCGTGGATACGGCGGCTTTGTCGCTGTTGCGGGCCGCGTCGATTAGCGGGGTGGACGGGGCCGCTAGTAGCGCGGTGGTCAAGACAAGCGTCGGCACGAGTGCCGACGTGGCACGCACGAGTGCGTGCTCCACGGTCACGGTCACACCTAGTACAGTCGTGCTCATAGGGGGAGCGGGTCCACCGCTAGTTTGCCGTTGCTGCCGCCTACTTTTTCTACCGGGTAGTCCATCTTGTCCATGATGGTCATCAGTAGGTTTGCCTGCGAGGGTTTGTCGGGGAAGTTTATGTGGCGGCCGCCTTTTAGCCGGCCCGCGCCGCCGCCTACCAGCATCAACGGGAGGTTTACGCCGGAGTGGCCGTTGCTGTTGGAAATGCCCGCGCCGTACAGAATAATCATGTGATCCAGCAGCGTGCCGTCACCGTCTTTCACGGCGTTCAGCTTCGCCAGGTATTTGGAGAAAAGTTCGGCGTGATAGCGATTGATCTTGGACATCTTTTCGATCAACTCGGGAATGTTGTTGTGGTGCGAGAGCGGATGGTGCGCTTCGGGCACGCCGATTTGCGGATACGGCCGGGGGCTCTGCTCCTTGCTGATCATGAACGACGACACGCGCGTCAAATCCGATTGCAGCGCCAGCACCTGGAGGTCAAACATCAGCTCCAGATGATCCTCAAACACCGGCGGCGCGCCCACGGGTTGATCCATGGCGGGCAGCTCGATCTGGCTCTGTTTCTCGGCCATCTGGATGCGGCGTTCCACGTCGCGGACCGATTCGGTGTACTCATCCATCTTGACCTGATCGTGGGGCCCGAGTTCCTTTTTCAAGCTGGCCAGCTTGCCGTTTACCGAATCCAGGATGCTCTCGTGCTGATGCAGCCGGCGTTCGCGCGCGGCGCGGTCGGTGGTGCCGCTGTCGCCGAACAGCTTCTCGAAGACCGTGCGCGGATTCCAATCCATCGGCAGCGGCTGCGTGGGACTGCGCCAGCACAGCGTGTCCAGATACGCGCAACTCAGATTGCCGGTGCACGCGCCCGCGTTGGCGGGCTGGTCCATGCAGATCTCGAGCGTCGCCAGTTGCGTTTCCTTCTCGTAATGCCGCCCCAGCATCTGATCGATGGAGACGTCGGCGATGATCTCGATCTCGTTGTGTCCCCCGCGCGGCGTGCCGGTGAGAAACGATCCCGAGGCGCCGGCGTGAATATAATTCCAACTGGCCTTGATGCCGGAGAATACCAGCATCTTGTCCTTATAAGGCGCCAGAGGCTCCATGATGGGGGACAGTTCGAGCGCGCCCTCTTTCTTAGGCGTCCAATACTCCATGGCCATTCCGTTGGGCGTGTAGAAAGCCTGGAACCGCCTCAGCGGAGTAGTGGCCGCGCGCATCCGAGGCAACATAGCCTCCAGAAACGGAAGGGCGACGGTGGTACCGAGGCCGCGCAGAATGGTGCGTCGTGGCAAGGGCTGCTTGAGCATGAAAATCCTTCCCTGCCTATACTATCCCAGTTTTCCGTGGAGTGGGGCAGCGCCATACGGCTGCCCACTAGAGCAGCCTGAAGTTCACTTCCACCGCCGCGATCACCGGCACTGGCTTGCCGTCCTTCATGCCGGGCTTGAAGCGCCACTTCTGCACCGCCTCGATCGCCTTCTGATCGAGGCCGAGGCCGACCGATTTGGTGACCGCGATGCCGCGGGGTACACCGTTCGCATCCACCACCAGCGACAACACCACGATGCCTTGCCACTTGGCCTTGCGCGCTTCTTCGGAGTACTCGGGCTCGACTTTGACCAGAACCGTAGGCGCGCTCACGCCGCCGCCGATCCGGTAAGCCCCCGTGCCGAATCCGCCACCGTTGCCTGGGCCAAATCCCGGACCCTTGCCGGGGCCCACGCCGCCGCCGTCACCCGAACCGATGCCGCCGCTGTAGCCAGTGCCGTTCGACGGGATGCCCAACCGGCTGAGAGGATCGCCGTAATTGTTGGCCTGGATGTTGGGAATATCGCTAGGCGCGAGGATGGTCGGAGTCATCGGCAGCTTGGGGTCGTCGAGCGGGTCGACGCGCGGAGGCGTGAATTGCCGCAGTGCGGGCTTCGGCAGCTTGCCCTTGCTGGCGTCGAGCGCCGCGCGCGTTCCACCTCCGCCGCCGCCGTTCGAACGGTCCTGCTTCGTCTGCGCGATATACGGCCGCAGGTCCGGCGGGATGAAGGTCACGGTGTCTCGAACGAACGTCTGCACCGGCTTCACCGATCCGGCAACTGCGAGCAGCGCGATCACCGTCAAATGGATCAGCAGCGAGGTCGCACCGGCCGTCCGCAAGCGTCCGCTAAGAAATCCCCGCGTCCGCGGCAGCTCGACCGGCTTGGATGTGATTTCGAGTGGCGGCAGATGGGGCGGATGAATCATTTCCCGGATGGCCGCGATCAGGCTCGAATACCAGGCGCGATCCAGCGACTCGGACACGATCAGAAATACCGGCGCGGTTTCGGCAGTTTCGAAAGCACGGTTCATGTGATGTTCACTCCAGTTACGGACGGAAGCTCCAAACCATTCGAGCGGCCGCGCCAGGGTTTCCAGTTCCGCACGGCATGCCGCACATTCCAGTGCGTGGCGCCGCGCGGATGCGTCGCCAGCCCCGGCCAGGCATTCGGAAATCTGCCGCGAACTCAGATGTTGGCCCATGTCATTTAGTCCTCGGTGCAAGGGCAGCGCGCACCACTTTCACAGCGCGAAACAGGTGCGTCTTGACCGTTCCTTCTTTCATCCCCGTGACCGCGGCGATCTCCAGCAATTCCATATCCTCCACGAAGCGCAGCAGAAACACGGTGCGCTGATTCCCGGATAACCGGCCCGCGACCTTCCAGATCCGGTCCACTTGCTGCCTGGCCGCCGCCATCTGCTCCGGAGATATCTGGCGGTCCGGAATCCACCTCCCGGCATCCGACAGGTCCACATCGGCGCTCAGCGTGCGTCTCCAGAATTTCAGGCGGCCGCTGGCCTCATGACTGCGGACCAGATTCGCCGCGATCTGCATCAGCCATGTGCTGGCGGCGGCCGCGCCGCGAAACTGATCGCGAGCCTGGTAGGCCCTCACGAAGCAGTCCTGCGTCAGGTTCTCGGCGGATTCCCGGTTCCGAAGCGACGCCAGAATGAAGCGGAAGATGCGCGGACGAAAGTGCTCGGCGAAAGTTTCAAAATCGTCGAGCGGACTACCGCTTGTTTCCGTTACCGGCGCCACCTCGGATGAAAGAGCTCTTTCCATCCGCCCTGTTAGACCGATTCGGAGTTGGAGGGGTTTACAGGGAAACTCGCTTTGAATTCAGAACCTCACAATCCAGGGTGTACAATCCTACTAGAGTGTCGATTCGCCAGCGAGTTTCTCGATCAGATCATGTGGCTTGAACCGGTCTCCACGGCTGTCACCGCAGCGGAGCTTGCGAGCGAACTGGCGAAATCCTCGTCCTTGATTCGCAAGCAGGCCAAGAGGCTGTTGTACCGGGTTCGCAACGGCAAGGTTGTCATTCCGATCTTTGGGGCAGGCGGTGTGGGTAAGACGACGGTCTCTAAGCTGCTTGTCGGCCATGACCCGTTGAGCATCACCGCTGCCTATGAACCGTCGCCGTCCGTGGAGACGCGTAAGCTGACTGGCGATATACCGGGCCAGTTACTCGCGGCCCCTGGCCAGACGGCGCGGGTCAGGACGCATTGGCCGGCGTTATTCAAGAAGCTCGCCACGGGCGAATCCTTCGGGTTGATCAATGTCGTTGCGTATGGATATCACTCGTTCTAACTCCCGTCCTACAAAGATCACGATGAGTACAAGGCGGGCATGAGCGCCAGCCAGTTCGCGGACGCGTATACGAAGTCAAGGAGGGCCGTGGAAATTGAGCTGCTCCAGACGGTCATCAATGGTCTGAGCGCCGTTACGATGCCAATCTGGATGGTAACGCTTGTAAACAAGCAAGACCTTTGGTGGCATGATCAAAAGGCGGTTCGCAGACACTACGAGGACGGGGATTATCGCGACAAAGTTGCCGAGTTGGAGAAGGCCATTGGAACCCGCTCCTTCCAGCATGAGTTGCTGCCAGTGTCCTTCGCGATGACCAATCTCGGCTCAGACGACGGCGATCTGTTTGCGAGGACAAACGCCGGGTACGACCTGCCGACTCACCTGCGGTATCTCCAGTCCATGTTTGCCCGGGTGCACGCATTGCTGGACGGAGGGCGAAAGCGGTGAGCCCAACAGAAACACCGCGTGCCCCGTACGATAAAATTCTGTCTTTGCTCCAGGAATACACTAAGACCCTGAGGGAAGCACGCGAGCGTGAATTAGACCGGCGCTACAGATGCACCGTTTTGCAAGTTGGGACACTGGTGTTTCTCGCGGGAGGCGGGCTTTACCTGTTCCAGTTGTCGAAAGATCGCGCGGTTAGTGTCGCGGACCTCTATATCCTTGGGGGTGCGGCGTTAGCTTTGACCGGTCTGGTATGGAGCGCGATCTCAAGAGGCATCAAGCGTTATTCCTACGACGCCGAAGAAGTGGCGGGCGCGCTTTCTGATCTAATCGAGATGGCATATCAGTTGAGCGAACACGCCAGCAAACGCATCACCAACCGATTTGAATTCGACCTGCGGCTTGGGGAGGCCAAGGCGGTTCTTAGGACCCACCATGATGCCTTTGGGCCGCCCAAGGGCGAGGGACGAGCGATGGCTTCCCGGAGAGCCGAGCGGGACTTTGTCAGTTCGCTGCAGATGAGGGAGCCCGCATCAGGAACGCCGGACTCTCAACAATCCCCTGGATGATCGCCGACCAGCGGTATTGCGCCGCCGCGGCGTCGCGGACGATTTTGCGCACTGCGGGGTGGTCGTAGTATTCGATGCGACGGCCCAGCGCGTAGGCCATCAGCTTTTCCGTCACCGTGCTGGGGAAGCGATCGGGCTCGGCCAGCAACAGCGAGCGCAATCCGGCCAACCCGTCGATCTTGGCTCCGGTAGCGGTGGTTCCGCTCGCGTCGATGGGCTTGCCAGCCTCGTCGATGGTGCGCCAGCCGCCGATCGCGTCGAAGTTCTCCAGTGCGAATCCAACTGGATCGATCACCGAATGACAGCTGTTGCAGGTGGGTTCGGTGCGGTGCTTCGCTAGCCGCTCTCGCATGGTGGTGGGCAGCGTGCCGGGTTTGGTTTCGAGCGTCGCGTTGACTCCCGGCGGCGGCAGCGGCAGGGCCAAACCGAAAATGTTATTGAGAAGCCATTTGCCACGAAGAACTGGCGACGTGCGGTCGGGATAGGACGTCGTCACCAACAGCGCACCCTGCGCAAGCAGGCCGCCGCGCTGATCGTGATTAGGTAAGGTGATCTTACGGAAGCGGCTGCCGTAAATGCCCGGAATGCCGTAGTGCCGGGCCAGGCGCTCGTTGACGAAGGTGTAATCGGCGCTCAATAGTTCGTTCACCGGGCGATCGTCGCGTACGGTGCCGGCGACGAACATCTCGGTCTCCGTGCGGAAGGCCTGCAACAAGCTGTCGTCGTACAGCGGGTACTTGATCGGGTCGACCACAACCTCGTCGACCTGCCGCAGGTTCAGCCATTGCGCGGCGAAGTTATTGACCAGCGCCTCGGTGGCGCGCGGGTCGGCCAGCATGCGGCGCACTTCTTTTTCGAGGGTCGCCGCTTTGGAGAGTTCGCCTTTTTCGGCGAGCGCCAGCAAATGGTCGTCGGGTATGCTGCTCCACAGGAAGAACGACAGGCGCGAGGCCAGTTCGATGTCGGTGAGACGATAGGGCGCCGTGCCGTTGGTCTTGCGGTCCCGATACACGCGCAGCAAGAAGTCCGGATCGACCAACATGCGCTCCAGCGCAAACTGGATGCCGCTATCGAAGCTGCCGCCGTCCTGGCGGCCGGTGTCGAAGAAGCCGAGCAGCGTGTCTACGTCGGCTTTCGTCGTGGGACGCCGGTAGGCCAAGCGGGCCATGCGTGCGAGAATCGTGGTGGCGCAGGCCCGGTCGTCTGCGCCCGCGCCGGCAGCGCGTGGCGCTGCCCCACCCGGCGGGTGGCACACGAAAATCGCCTTGCGGCTGGCGGTATTGTCGGCGGAAAGGCTTGGCTGCGTTACCTGATAGGGCCCGCCGATCTGCACCGAACCCACGTTGGCGTTATTCATGTAGACCTGGTCGTTGGCGATCACGCGGCCGAGTTGCGTGGGTTGCGGGAGACCTTCGGGCTCCCACAATTCGCGGACGAACGAAACGCCCACCGTGCGCGAGCCGGCCTGCACCGGAACGCGAACTTCCACTGCGGCGTCGCCGGTCAATTGCATGTAGGTTTCCCACTCGGGATCGCCCGCAAAATTGACCTCGCCGTCGCCGGCGTAACTGGACGCCGCGGGACGGCCCTGGGCTTGGCCCCCGACGGTGAAACGCTTCAGCAGCTTGCCATCCAGACGAATGTCGAGATGCTGCGGCCACCCCATGCCCTTGAGGTAATCCTGATATTGCCGTTGCAGCCGGACCTTTATAAGGTACTCGCCGTCGACGGGGAAATCGTAGTGAATCGCCATGCCGCCGCGCGAGCCGAGAGGCAGGTCGTCGCTCATGCGATCCTCTTGCAGAATGTGCAGGGGGATCTCGAACCGCTCCAGATTCGGTTTTGCCGGCGGCAGACCAGTGGCCAGCCGCGTGACCTGGCGCGCCACCGACATGTAGCGTTCCAGATGCGTAGTCGAGATCGACAGCACGTCGGCGAAGTTGTCGAAGCTGCCGTCCGCGGTGTCGTCGCCAGGGAGCAGCGCCTTCAAATCGAGATCGAGAGAGAACAGATCGCGGATGGCGTTGTTGTATTCCGCGCGATTGAGGCGTTGGACTGCTCCGATACGTCCAGGATTGGGGTTGGCGGCCCAGGCCTGGTCGAGTTGGTTTTCGAGCGCGGTATACACTGCGCGATACGTGGCAGAGTCGGGGCGGGGCATCCCCGTAGGCGGCATGGAGGCGGAGCGGAGCTTGCCGATCACCTTCTCCAGCACCTCGGCGTGCGCGCCGGGCTTGGACAGGTCCAGCGTATCGAGGGCCAGACCGGCGGTGCGGAGTTCCTCGTCATGGCAGGTGACGCAGTAGGTATCGAAGAACTTGCGGAGGTCGACCGGGGCGGCGGCGGTCGTCGCGGCCGTAGCGCGGGGCGGTTGCGCGGGGCGGCTCTGGGCTTTGAGGAGCGCGGTGGCGACGAGTCCGCTGCCGAGAATTATTGCGCAGACCGAGGCCAACAGAGCTCGGTTAGGACGGGCGGATCGGGTCTTGTTCGGACGCGTGTGGGCCACCAGACGCAGTATACAACGAGTGGAGTTCGAAATGACGCTCGCCGCCGTTGCCCGATCCAATCGGCACCGTTCGCGGGCCCCGAATCTGCGGTCACCCGTGCGGCGCCGGGTCCGAGTTCAACGCGCGTAATCGACGGAAGCTAAAGTTCTTAAGCGGATCTGCCGAGTCACCCACCAAGGGCCTCTGTGTCGAAAACCTACCATTGCCTGGTTCCACGCACGGGCCCGGACCTGCTCTCCATCGTGATTCCGCTGTATAACGAACACGAGTCGCTGCCCTACCTGCGCTCCAAGCTGGTCGAGTTCCTGGACGCCCTGCCCTATCCCGCCGAAGTGGTGGTGGTCAACGACGGCAGTTCCGACAACAGTCTGGATTTACTTCTCGCCTGGGCCTCCGAAGATCCGCGCCTGCGGGTGCTCAACCTGGCCCGCAACTTCGGCCACCAATGCGCGGCGTCGGCGGGCCTGGACCATGCCTCGGGCGACGCGGTTGTGCTCCTCGACGCCGATCTCCAAGACCCGCTCGAAGTGATCTTCGAAATGATCGCCAAGTATCGCGCCGGCTTCGACGTAGTGATGGGGAAACGCCTGCAGCGCGAGGGCGAAAGCTGGTTTAAGCGCGGCACGGCCTGGCTGTTCTACCGCCTGATGAAGCTGCTGATCTACCGCGACCTCGAAGAGGATGTGGGCGACTTCCGCCTGATCTCGCGCCCCTGCCTGAACGCCCTAAACCAGATGCGCGAAACCCACCGCTTTTTGCGCGGCATGGTGTGCTGGGTAGGTTTCCCGCAGACCACCGTGTCCTACGTCCGCCAGCCCCGCCTGCGTGGCGAGACCAAGTATCCCCTGCGCAAGATGCTGCTGTTCGCTTGGACCGCCGCGGTCTCCTTCTCGCCGGCTCCGTTGCGGCTCAGCTTTGGACTGGGCGCGTTGACCGCGCTGGCCGGAATCGCCGACGGCATCTATGCAGTGGCGCGCACTCTGCTGGGCTACTACAACGTGCCGGGCTGGACCTCTGTGATCGTGGTAATTTGCCTGATCGGCGGGGCCATTCTGATGAGCATCGGCGTCGTCGGCGAGTACGTCGCGCGCATTTACGAGGAAAGCAAGGGCCGGCCGCTGTATATCGTGGCCAACAGCGTCAACCTGAACGACGACGACCAAGCCTTGCGAAAACTGAACGGCGCACTCCTGCAACATCACGGTCAGGAGCAAGACTCGGAGCAAACCCCCACCGCGAAGGAATACCATCCGACAGCCACGCGTTAAAAGCGCCCCGCAGCGAGCCGCGACGGTCACGGAGCGGTACTGGAGAACTTCTGGTGCGTACTTCCCCGCGAATGCCCGCCGCTAATGCGGACCTGAGACTCCGCCGATCTTAAGAAGGCATGCAGTCCATCGCCCCAACCGCGCCGACGCCCGCGATCACGGCTGGGAATCAGTCTGCTAAGAATCGATGGCGCTGGCTGATCCCTTCGTTCCTCGACGTCTTCTTCGCGTGCTTCATGCTCTGGGCGTTCCTGGCCGCGCCGGGGGGATGGCAGGGCCTGCTGCGGGACGCGGACACCGGGTACCACATCCGCGTGGGACAGTGGATACTGCAAAACCACACCGCGCCGATCCACAATCCGTTCTCGTTTGCCGCGCCGGAGCTCCGCTGGTACGCGTTCGAGTGGCTGTCGCAGGTCGGATTCGCGGCTCTCTTTGGCTGGGCCGGACTAAAGGCCGTGGTGCTCTTTTCCGGCGTGGTGCTGGGAATCACATTTACCATCGTGCTGCGGCACGCCATGTGGCGGGGCGCTAATGCCCTGGTGAGCGTGGCGCTGGTGCTGGCGGCGGGCAGCGCGGCGACGCTGCATTTTCACGCCCGGCCGCACATCTTCACCATGTTGCTGCTCGCGATTTCCGCCTGGATCATCGCCCGAGATCGCGCCCGGCACACGCCCCTGCTGTGGATCTTGCCGGCCCTGGCGGTCGTGTGGGCCAATCTGCACGGCGGGTTCGCTTTCTTCTTGGTTCTGGCCGCTCTGCTGGTGGTGGGCTGCGCGATCGAAGGCCGCTTCAACGACGTTCGCCGCTACGCCGGGCTGCTGATTTTGTCCACGGCCGCTATCACCATCAATCCCTATGGCTTTCGCCTGCCGCTGCATGTATTCGAAGCCGCTCGCGCGAAATGGATGCTGTCGCTGGTGGATGAGTTCAAGGCTCCGGATTTCCGTTCGGAAAGCCACCTGGCCTTCATGGTGCTGCTGTTTCTTTCCCTGGCCGTGGCGCTTCCGCTGCTCCGCAAGAACCAAGTCACCGAAGTGCTCTGGATTCTGTTTCTGGGCTATTCTTCTCTGATCTCGGTGCGGCATATCACGGCCTTCGCCATCGTGTGCGTACCGATCATCGCCGCGGAGTGGACCCTCCTGCTCGCCGAATGGAAACCCGCGCGCCCGCTCCAGGACGCATTTTCCGCCTCCGCCGATAAATTCGCGCACGTCAGTATCTGGCCGGCCGTCTTCGTGTGCGGGATCGCGCTAGCCGGCGGAATCGCCTGGCCCACCGACTTCGACCGCGAGGATTTCCCGGTCGCGATCGCGGCGGCCGCGCCCCAGCCGCTCCTCGACCAGACGCGGCTCTTCACCACGGACCAGTGGGCGAACTATTTGATCTTCAAGAATCCCAACCGGCGGGTGTTCCTCGACAGCCAGCACCAGATGTACGGCGAGAAGATTCTCACCGACGCGCTGGGCATGATGTCGGGACGTCCCGACTGGCGGGAGCTGCTGGATCACTACAGGATCGAAGTAGTGCTCTGTCCCCACGGCGTGGCGCTGGCCAGTTTACTGGAGCGTGAGGGCGGATGGCGCAAGGTTATGGCGGATGACCAAGCGACCCTCTTCGCGCGCAGCACGCTAGACGCCGATGCGGGTTCGAACGCATCTGCCGAATTTGCCCACCGCTGAATCGTTCGGCAGGTAGGGCGGACCCTCGTCCGCGCCGGACCCCTGCTCCCCGTGCCGACCGCCAGGCACCCAGACTACGACATTTTAATGTGACGAAGCGCAACGCGTGCGGGCTTAGGGACATCTGTTACAACGTCGGTAACTTTTCTGTCTAACAGAGGATCCGCATGAAGAAACTACTTCTCGCGACGCTGGCTTTCGCCGGCGCTCACTTGGCTCTTGGGCAAGCGACTGCTCCGGCCCCCGCCCCGGCTCCGTCCAACCAGATCACACCGCAGGTCTTGGGCGAGATGCTCCGCTCGGCCACTACCTTTAATGAACTGGTGCGGAATCTGAACCTGAGCAAGAGCCTGGGCCCGGATGTCCACGCCATCGGGCCGGACGGCTTGCCGCGACACTCGGTGGAGCGCACCGCCGAAACCATCGGCGCGGGCGCGGGAGTGGGCGCGGCCATCGGCGGCATGACCCACAGCCAGAACGGGGTGCTGATCGGCGCCCTGGTCGGCGGCGCGGGCGGGCTGATTCTCGACGAGATTCTGAAGCATCGCGAGGAAACTCATCCCCACCCCGTGGATGCTCCGGCGCCGGACGCGCACGCACTGCGCCAGTAAAACTTCGTAGCGCGAACGTGAACGGCCGCCGGCACGTCATCCGTGTTCCGAGCCTGTCGTATCATGGTCCCTGATGAACGTTCGCATTCCTACCTTAGACGGCAAATCTGAATTCTCCGCTTACCTCGCGATCCCCAGGCGTCCCACCGCCGGCGTGGTGGTGCTCCAGGAAATCTTCGGCGTCAACGCGAACATTCGCTCCGTGTGCGATTTCTTCGCCTCCCGCCAGCTGATCGCACTGGCGCCGGACCTGTTCTGGCGCGTGGAGCCCAACCTGGAACTCGCCGAGTCGGACATCGAGCGCGCCCTGGCCTTGCGCGGAAAGGTCGATGACGATCAAGCCAGCGACGATGCCGCCGCCGCCATGGCGTGGCTGAGCAAACATCCATCCTGTACCGGGCACGTCGGCGTGGCCGGATATTGCTGGGGCGGTTTGCTGGCGTATCTGACCGCCGTCCGCCACAAGCCCGAAGCCGCCGTCTCTTACTACGGCGTAGGCATCGAGCAGAAGCTCGGCCTGGCCAAGAATCTGGCGTGTCCCTTGCTGCTGCACTTCGCCGAACTCGACAAGTACGCTCCCCCGGCGGTGATCGCGCAAGTTCGCGAAGCCTACAAAGGCGATCCGCGCGTGACCATCTACCAATATCCAGGTTGCGATCACGCCTTCGCCCGCAAGAACGGCCACAACTTCCAGCCGTATCACGCCGACCAGGCCGACATGCGCACGCTTTCCTTCCTGGTAGCGAAACTGATCGGCCACCGCTAGACGGCGGCTTTCTACTGTTTCACCAAGGATTCGAAAATCGCGGATCCCCAGCAACTTCCGTATCCGTCAAGCTACGCAAAAACGCCAACAGGTCCTGGCGATGTTGCGCCGTCAGATGAAGCCCCGTCATCCGGCGGTCGAGATGCGGATTCTCATGCCCCCGCCCCGCCAACGGCCCGTCAGCGATGGTCCGGCCCCCAGCCGCATAGTGATCCACAACTTCTTCGAGCGTAGCGATGCTTCCGTCATGCATGTAAGGAGCGGTCAGTTCGACGTTGCGCAGCGTAGGCGTCTTGAACTTGCCCACATCGGCGGCCCGCTTGGTGTGATCGTAGATGCCCAAGTTCGGCGCGGGATACGAAAACGCTCCGGCCAAGTTGTACAGCCCGGTGTTGTGAAACTCGACCGGCGCGCGAGTGTTCCCGGCGTAATCGGTGGCATCGCTGAAATTGAATCCGCCGTGACAGCGGAAGCACCCCCCGATTTCCGCGGAGAAGAACACGACTTCGCCGCGCTTCGCCGCCTCGGAAATGGCGTTCGCATCCCCGCCATAGTGAAACCGGTCCCAAGGCGAGCGCGCCGAGACGATAGTGCGCTCGAAGGCCGCCAAGGCTTTGGCGACGTTGGCCAAGGTGAATGCGGGCTCCGGAAACGCCTCGCGAAATAGCCCTGCATAAATCGAATCGGCGCGCAGCGCAGCCAGAACCGCTTCTTCGCGCCCCTTGAGTCCCAACTCCACCGGATGCTCGGAGAGCATCGGCACCAGCGCCTGCTTCTCCAGCGAGCGCAGATTAGGATCGCTCCAGGTAAGCACCGAGTTGTAGGCAACGTTGACCAGGCTCATGGCGCTGCGCGAATGCGACTCGCCGGTCGCTCCGACCGCCGTGGCGCGGCCATCCGTGAACGCCAACTCCTGCCGGTGGCAGGAGGCGCAGGAAGCCTGCCCGTTGACCGACAGTCCCTTGTCATAAAAGAGCCGCCGGCCCAACCGCACCTTCGCGTCCGACATGGGATTGTCCGGCGGCACGCGGGGCGTGGGAAAGCCCGCAGGCAAGTCCCAGCGGTACATGGAGTGTGTCTCCATGGCCCACGAGACCGCAGCCAGGGCCCACAGCGCCGCGGCCGCCACGACGGCGAATCCAACCAGCCGAAGCCGCATGGGCTCAGGAAACCGGTTTCGCGGCACCGATCCGAATCCGCGTGGCGTTCGAAATGCGCCCGTTCAAATGACAGATCATGTCCGTTTCCCCAACACCGTAAAGCTGCGCGGGGATCTCGACGGTCACCTGATCCTGCCCCGGATTCTCGGTAGGCCCGAACGAGACCACCGGAACGCGAACGCCGCCAATGCGCATGTCGATCTCCGCGGCGGAACGCGCATGGCGGTAGCCGCTCGCGAAAATCCGCACGCGAGTAGTCGCGCCCGCCGCCACCGGAATCGCAATCGTGCGGCAATCGAATCCCTTGCACGACGAGATCTTGGTCGTCACAGTGCGGCCGTCCGCGAAGGTTTGCGTCGCCGAACCCATCGCCGGCCCACGGCAGCTATGTCCGGTCACGAAGCCCGGCGCGGTATCGGCGATGCTGATGTTGGTGCTGGTCGTGCTGCCGTCCTCGCGCCGCACAGTCATGCGCGCCGGGCCCACGGCGGATTGATCCGGAATCACAAAGTTGGTTTGCCCCCAGCCTTCCGAAGCCCAAAAAACCCCAGCGGGCCGGGTGACGCCCAAAGCGTCGGTGACCTGGACCGAGATCCCACCCAGCTTCAACGGAGGATGCGATCCCCCCGCCTCGGCATCGTGGTCCGCCATGACCGGACCATAGGCCAGCGCAAACGCGCCCCGCGCGATGTCCAGGCCACCTGCGCCGCTCACCACGAACAACTCCCGCTCCACGCTGCCCCGCATGTGCGCTTGGATGATTCGTCCGATGCCCGCGGGCGTACCCGGATCGGGTTTCCCGCAAGTCCATCCATTTTCAAGCGAAGTCGCGTCGTGCAGCGAGAAATCGCGGATCAGCTTGCCCGGTTCGAACGACGACACGGTCCACGAAATCGCATGCGCATCGAAGTAATTCAGGTAGTCCTCGACCAGCGCGCCGGCAGCGGCCGGATCGGCCGGAAAATTCGCACACTCCGGCGCGTTGTCCAGTTCCGGGTCCAAACCATTGGCCAAAACCGGCACGGTGCGCGCCGCAAGTGGGGCAGCGCCATGCGCTGCCGGCCGAAGCCGAGCCTCATAAACAAGGTTCGAATCATCGGGAGCCGCGCCCGCGGCCGCTTCCGTTACAATCACCACCTGCGAAGCTCCAGCGCCGCGAATCGCATGCACCACATCTTTTGCCGATTCAGGACCCGCCGAATCGGACAACGCGCCGAACATCACGTTCGGATAGCCCTTGAAATACGCCGCGCACCGCTTCCAGAAGTCCACTGCCTCGGGCGTAGCGGACGGCTCACCACGCCCGTCGAGAATCGCCAGCAGGTCCATCTCGTTGGCCCGCCGCACCACCCGCGCCAGGGCCGCAAAGTATCCCGGCCGAGTGCTTTCGCGCAGGTCCACCGGAATCCGCACCGCGTTCAAGTTGAAGCGAAGCCGGATCGCGCTCAGCGTAGTCGCCGAATGTGGACCGTAGTCGAGCCCCGCGCGATTATCGCGCGCCACGGTATCCAGGTGAAACGCCGCGATCTGCGTCCCGCGAATCACAAACGGGCGGCCCTCGGAATCGATGATCTGGTTTCCCGAAACGTGGAACGGACCCGCCGGCGCAAGCGTCGGCCGCGCGGCAGCAGGCGCAACAGTAGCCGCCCGCTCCGCAGGACTCCACTCCAGGAAGCAAAACACCGCGAACGCCAGCCCAAGGATTAATTTGCGGTTCATGACAGATCCTCCTACCTGAACAAACGCAGTCTTGAGTAGGAGACTTGTTCACGAACCGCCGCGTTTCAGTGTTTTGGTAAAACTTTGGTAAAAAGGTGGCGCCGGCTTCAGCCGGTGAAAGCCTTCCGCCGCGCCGCCCGGCTAGCGAACCATAATTTAAGCGCGATCAGAAACAGAATCTGCAAACCCGTCAGACCGTTGGCAAGCATCAACGGTCCCGACGTCCGCAGCACGCCGTAGAGGAACCACAGTCCCGTGCCCGAGCCGAACAGCGCGAGCATCATCCACGACAATCCTTCACCCGAGGTCTTCCAGGTCTCCACCACCTGGGGCGCGAAGGCCACCGTGGTGAGCACCGCGGCCCAGAACCCGACGGCGTCGGGATAGGCCCGCAGCCAATTCAGGACATGAGTGAGGGCGTCCATACCCCATGATCGCAGGAATGTGAATCGCGGAAACGCGCAGGTAGTCAGGCATTCTTGTGTGGGTGCGTACCTGCACGAAAGATCGCGCCGATAACCGCGTAGAAAAAACCGTTGCCGAGTGCACAGATCCCAACCAAGAGCATTACACCGGCGATAGAGATTCCGGGCGCGTCGGCTGCCATCAGAATGCCAGTGGGCCACACTATGAGGAACAGAAAAGACCACGGACCCCTCGGGAGCGCAAGCAATAGCAGGTAACAGGATATCGCGACGACTGCTCCCATCAGAAAACATTTCAGGCAGAACCTCAACATTTACGCTGCCCTTTCCAAGGTCGCCTCTCTGGATTCACGCCGCCTTCAAAATATCGCCCACGCTCCACACATGATTCGCAATTCCGGCTTCCATCGCAGGCGTGACGCGAAGCGACTTGTGGACGCGCCCGAAGTTATACCAGCAGAACAGGACTATCCGACTACCAACGCGCACGCAATCATCTGCGGCGCGAACGCCGGGGACCGCCGTCAATTATGCACAGTCAGAAAGAGCGTCTGCGGCACCGCGGTCCCGTTTTGCGTCACATTGATCTGATAATCGCCGTTCGCCAGACCGGGCGGGACAGTGATGTAGAACTCGTAAAGGCCGACGAACCCTCCCGCCAAGCCGGCGTACGCGAGTGTTGCGTTCACCGATCCGAAAGAGAGTGTGACTGGGTTGACCAGAGCGTTACCCGCACCCACGATCACACCCGGCAGGATCGCCGGACTCACGTCGCCGAATCCGATGCCGTACGCGATAATCCCGTCGCCCGGTTTCGCCGGCCGGCTGTTGACTCCGAACGCCGCGCCGACAGCGGTATTCAACACGTAAGCACCGTCGGATTGGAAGGTGGCCACCATGTATTGCGTTCCATTGGCGGTGTAGTTCGAGGGCGCAAGGAAGCCTGGGGCGAGTGCACGGCGCGCGAACATGAAAGGAGAACTAGTAGCCTTGCAGTTCGTGACCGTGATCGCGACATTCCCTGTAGCCGTGTCCTGGGGCGCCTGCACGTTGAGTTGCGTTAGCGAGAGATACCAGACGTAGGCCGGCTTCCCGTTGATGCTCACGCTGATCCCGTCGAGCGAAGTGGGAGCGTTCGATCCAGTGAAGTCGCCCGCCGTCCACTGGCCGGGATTGGTGGCGTTAGCGAGGCGCGGGTCGGCGGAATCCGCGAGGTTCGTGCCCTTGATCTCCAGCCACGTGCCCGAAGCGAAATACGAGTATCCGCCGTAACCGCTGGCCGAGTCGATCGAGGTGATCACAGGCGCCGTCGTATTGGTGCAGAAATAGGGGAGCTGCAGGCGGCCGATCTTGCCCCCCGGCGACGCCTCTTCGGTAAACCACAAAGCCTTGTCCGGCCCCACGATGATGTCCCAGGGCGCACTGGAGGCGGTGGGAACCGTGTACTCCGTGAACGTTCCGCCGGTGGTGAGCCGCCCTACCTTGTTTCCATAGACCTCGGTAAACCACAGCGCCCCATCCGGCCCGGCGGTGATGCCGACCGGATTGCCGCCGCCGTTGGGAATGGGATATTCGGTGATCGCCCCGGCCGTGGTAACGCGCCCGATCTTGCCGGATATCTCGGCAAACCAGAGCGCTCCGTCGGGTCCCGCGGTGATGTAGGTTGGCTCATTGCTGGAGGTGGGTACAGTGAATTCGGTGATCGCACCCTTCGTGGTGATGCGTCCGATTTTGTTGGTTTGCTGTTCGGCGAACCACAGCGCGCCATCCGGTCCCGCCACGATGCCGTAAGGGCGGCTGCTGATGGCGACGTTAAAGCTGGAGGGAATCGGATACTCGGTAATGCTCCCGCTGGTAGTGATCCGGCCGATATTGCTCGACTGGATCTCGGTGAACCACAGCGCTCCGTCGGGTCCCACCGTGATGCCTTGGGGACCGGCGCCGATCGTCGGCAGCGTGTACTCGGTGATGACTCCCGCGGTAGTGATGCGCCCGATGGTCCATTTGTTGAGTTCCGTGAACCACAGCGCCCCATCCGGCCCGGCCACGATGCCCTGAGGATCGCTATTGCTCTTGGCCAACGGATATTCCGTAAACGAGCCCGTGGTAGTGATCCGTCCGATCTTGTTGCCGGCGCCCTCAGTAAACCACAGCGCCCCATCCGGCCCCGCCGCCAAGCGCTGCGGACTGCTATTGGCCGTGGGCACCGCGTACTCGGTGAAGACAGGCGCCTGTGCCCGCACAGTGGTAAAACTCGATGCCAGGGCCGCCGCGCAAAGCAGACTCCCAGCGCAAGCCCTTTTCTTCTGGGCCTGGTCCGATTTGTCCAATGGGCCTCCTTATTGCTACCGATTGCTACCGCGCCAACGCGGCTACCGCAGCAACGCCGCGATCCGGTCAGCGTCGTTAGGAACCACCACCGGCCGGTTGCCGAACGTAGCCGCAATCTTAACGCCGCCCGGAGCCTCCAGCTCTCCAGTGTGATAGCGATAAATATAATCCGGGTCCTTGAGCACGTTCCCGGTCAGCACCGCGACCACGTCCGCGCCCCTGTCGATGATCCCCCGTGCCGTGAGCTTGCGAATTCCGGCCAAGGTCGAAGCCGAAGCCGGTTCGCACCCGATGCCGCACTTTCCGATCACTGCTTTTGCGTCGGCAATCTCTTGCTCGGTAACTTTTTCGACCAAGCCGCCCGAGGTCCGCACTTCATAGAGCGCCTTGGGCCACGACACCGGATCGCCGATCCGGATCGCGGTAGCCAGCGTCTCCGGAGCGCAAACCGCCTCAAACGCCCCCGTGCCGCCCCGAGCCCAATAGTGCTCGAAGGGCGCCGATCCCTCGGCCTGAATCACGGCCAGCCGCGGCAGCTTGTCGATCAACCCCAGCTCCTTGGCCTCGCGCAGCCCCTTGCCGAACGCGGAAGTGTTGCCCAGGTTGCCGCCCGGCAGCACCACCCAATCCGGCACGCGCCAATCGCGTTGATCCAGCATCTCGAACATGATACTCTTCTGCCCTTCGATGCGGAACGGATTCACCGAATTGAGAAGATAAATTCCAAGCCGTTCCGCGAGCACCCGCACCAGCGCCAGGATCTGATCGAAGTTCGCTTCCACCTGCAACGTCCGCGCGCCGTATTCGAGCGATTGCGCTAGCTTGCCGAACGAAATCTTCCCATGCGGTAAAAAAATCAGCGCCTCCATTCCTCCAGCCGCCGCGTAAGCCGCCATCGACGCCGAAGTGTTCCCCGTCGAGACGCACGCCACGCGCGTCATCCCCAGCCGCCGAGCCTGCGCCGCCCCCGCGGTCATTCCGTTGTCTTTGAACGATCCGGTCGGATTGAAGCCCTGATGCTTGAACGCGATTCGATCCAGCCCGCCATAAGAAGCCGCGAGCGGAGCGCCGCTTGTTTTTGAAAAATCGAGCAGCGGCGTATTGCCCTCCCGCAAAGTGACCACATGCCGAGTGTCCTCAAGAAACGGCAGCAGCTCGCGATAGCGCCACACGCCGCTCTGATCGAGCGGAGCATTGCTAGTCCGCCGCTCCCGAAACAGACGCTTGAGCCGCACCGGGTCGGCGTCGGCGTGGGTATAGGTGGCCTCCAGCAGGCTTCCACACCGGGTGCAGTTGTAAAGCACCTCGGTAATCCCATACCGCGCGCGGCAGCCCGGATCGAAACACACCAATTCCGCCACCGCGGATTGCGTCGCAGAAGCCATATTCTTAACTGTAAATCATGCCGCCCGAAAAACATGCAACCGAGTCGCGACCGTGAGGGAGCGGTACTGAAGAAGACCATGCTCGCTGCGCATCTCGAATCCGGCAGCGCGAAAATCCGGGGCCGCGATCGCATTCTACAGCGGGCGTGACACGGACAAGTACAAGTGGCAAGCCGGTTTGAGAGAATTGACGGTGGTGACCTGAATGAACCCGCCAACACAATCAATCCTGGATCTAAGCCCTTCCGAGAAGCTTCAGCTCGTCGAAGATCTGTGGGATGAACTCGCTGCCACGCCCGAAGCCGTCCCGGTCCACGACTGGCAAAAGCAAGAACTGGCGCGCAGAAAAGCGAATCTTCTGAAAAACCCCGCTTCAGGATCGCCCTGGGAAGAGGTGAAGCAGAGGGTTCGCGGCCGCTATGGCCGTTGAACTGGTCATCGCGCCAGAGGCCGAACTGGACATCGCGGAGGCTTACACCTGGTACGAGGCTTGCAGGGTGGGCCTGGGGGAGGACTTCTTGACTTCGGTCGATGCATGTTTTGCAAACATCCGCCGTCAACCCGAAGGCTGCCCGCTCATTCACGAACAGTATCGCCGCTCCCTAATACGCCGCTTTCCCTACGCGATCTTCTATGAACGGGCGGAGACAACCGTCACCGTCTACTCCGTGTTTCACACCTCGCGTGACCCGGAGAAGTGGCGCCAGCGCCTTCCCTGAGCCCATCGGGCGTCTTATCTCTCGAACCGTCCAGCTTCGTCTTGGCATTGATCTCTTCTGAGCAACCATCCAGGCAGACCGAGTTCCTTTGATAGTTCTCGCCAGTTGATTCGAGGCTCTGGTATAGCGTGTCATGCGAAACCCCCAGAGATGCAAGGTCCTTCTTTAGCCCTATCTTGTTAGCCGCCGGGAGTGTATAGCGGACAGGGCGAACCTCGCTTCGAAACAGGAATTCGATCATGGCGGCTCCGTCGCGCGACGGACGTACAGTGGCATCGCCCTCATCTGCGCTGCCATTCTACGGAATTCGCACCGTGGGATAAACGTCTACCCCCGTAGGGTGATTCCCCACCCGACCTAAGTCCTTGGCCCTACCCCACCACCATCGCAATCTTGCGCCGCCAGTGCTACATTAAGGACACGCGCGCGAGGAGGCCGTGATATGGTCCCCGTTCTCTCACTACTTGCCGCATCGGTTCTAGCGTTCCAAGCCGGCGTGCCCTCCGGGACGCCCACCGCGCAGGGGTTGCGCGCGGCCGATACCGCGCCGCCCGCCGTGGCCCAGCCCAAGCCCGACCTCAGTCCGGAAACCCGCGGCGATATCATGATGGCCCGCAAGATGTACCGCGAGGCGGTCGAGTTCTACAAACAAGGCGCCGACAAGAACGCCGTGCTGGCCAACAAAACCGGCATCGCCTACCATCAGCAGCTCGACCTGCCCGACGCCAAGAAATGGTATGAGCGTTCCATCAAGCTCAACCCCAAATACGCCGAAGCCATCAACAATCTGGGGACCGTCTACTACGCCCAGAAATCCTACCGCCGTGCGATTTCGCAATATCGCCGCGCGCTTCTGATCACACCCAATTCCGCGTCCTTCCTGAGCAACCTGGGCACCGCCTACTTCGCCCGCAAACAATACGACGAAGCCTTCCAGTTCTACGATCAGGCCCTGGCTCTCGATCCGGAAGTCTTCGAGCACCGCGGCACCCAAGGCACCATCCTGCAGGAGCGCACCGTCGAGGAAAAAGCCCGCTTCCACTACGCGCTGGCGAAGTCCTACGCCAAGGCCGGAGCCACCGAGCGCGCCCTCCAGTACATCCGCATGTCGGTCGAAGAAGGCTTCAAGGACAAGGAAAAGTTCCTAAAGGACCCCGAGTTCGCCGCCCTGCAGGAAAATGAAGAGTTCAAAAAAATAATGACCGCCGAGCAAAAAGTCCTGTAGTCGTTGTACCGCGAGACTGTTGCACCACCAGACTGTGGGGCAGGATGGCATCCTGCGGCCGATTGGCAATCGGCCCGTACAAGTGGCACAGCCCTCCGTCCGTTCACAGGATTTCCGGCCACGAGCAAGCCCGCGAGGAGAGCCCCGCGGCCGTAGCGATCTGCAACTTCTCGGCCGAGCTGAGCAAGTCGGAAACCGCGTTGTTGGAATTCGCCGGGTCCAGCAGCCGCGCCTCCGGAAAGTCCGTCGCCAGGAAGCGCAGCAAGCGCAAGAAGGAATTTGAGAGGCCGTAA
This sequence comes from Bryobacteraceae bacterium, assembly GCA_035604115.1. Taxonomy (GTDB): domain Bacteria; phylum Acidobacteriota; class Terriglobia; order Bryobacterales; family Bryobacteraceae; genus Palsa-187. The sequence continues at coordinate 70,623 of DATNJC010000030.1, forward strand.
CCCGGCATCGCGAGCCGCCCCTTTCGCTCCGAAGGGCGCCTTGTGCCCCGGATCGCCGCCAGTTCCAGCAGAAACCCCGGCCATCGGAGCTTGCGCCGCCTCTGCCAGATCTTGAGCGCCAGCACTTCGTTCACCACCCCGCTCGCCCGCACATGTCGGATCTGTTCCGCGATATCCGTCTGCAGCCAGGTGTTCAGCCGCGGTTGCCACAGCGAATGCGACGTCGATCCCGTCCGCCGCCGGCCCGGCACCAGGTCCACGGCCGTATCTTCCCAACGAATCCGCACCGAGACGTTGCGCGTTTCGGAAGTCGAATAGCAGAAGTGCTCGGCCAGCGAGGCCTGAATCTCTCTCAGCGGCACGGGCGTTTCCGGAGACAAACTCAGGAACAGGTCCATATCGCTGTCCCGCAGCGCCGTCGATTTCGGATGCGATCCGGAAAGCTTCACCGCCTCCAGATACGCTCTAAAGCGCCACCCGCGCAGCGCTTTTTCAATCTGCCCCCGCACCCGCTCGGGCCGCGCGTCCTCCGGCGAGGCGCGATGACGCTGGATCACCGCCAGCACGTACAGATCTTCCGGAGTCGGGTCCCGAGTCACTTCAAACACCGCCCGTATTCCGCCAAGTCGATGGCCGGCGCCGCTCCCATTTGCTGCAGCCGTTGGATCAACCGCAGCATGAAATAGATCAGCGCCTCTTCGGGCTCGCTGAATTCGACCCTGCTGGCGCCCGTCGCCTCGCCCGCGGCCGGCACCTCAAAGGCCATCTGGGCCAGCGAGCACCCCAAATCCAGCCGTCCCTCCGCACTCAACCGATTCAGGTAAAACGTAGTCCGGCTCCTGAATTTGTCCCGCCAAACCGACTCCCGGCTGAGCACCCCGGCCAGGATCGGCTGCGGCGTCTTGGGCGGATACGCCGAGCCCGTCGAAAGCAGCGGCACCGAGGTGCGCCGCAGCCTCCGCACCGACGCGGCCTTGCGCGCCGCGTCTTTGATCGTTTTTGAGTCCAGCGTTTGCTTCACCTCGAGCACGGCGTACACGCTCTCGGTCGGAATCGAGGGCTGCGCCTCGTTGTGGAATAACAGCGGCGAATAGAAGCGATCGTAAATGGCAATATCGATCTGCCGGCTGCGCCACCCATCCGCGTCGATCACAAACGCGCTGGTGGCGCAATAGCGCTGCGGCAGATAGTGGTTAAACAAATCGATCCAGCGCTGCTCGCTAACCGCCCCGGTCGCGCAGGCGTGAGCCACCACGTCGCTGCAAGCCAGCTCCGCCCGCATCCGCCGCTGGACGCGAAAAAATACTTTCCGCAAATTGACTCGATCGGTCTCTGTTAAAGTGCTCATTTCCAACCCCAACCTACACCACCAAGTTCGGGGTCACCCCTGCCCGCCCAGATAAATGATTGATGCATAAGAAGAAAACAATCCCGCAAAGCCTGTGATTATCGTTACTAATATGGTTGGTGGGCGGCCAATCCTAGCCGCAGCCGCCTTTTGAGGAGGCTTGGTCGCCTAAACCGTGCGCGCCATTCCATTGCGGTGATGCTGCTTATGTACTACTAGACCCTGGTTTCTTTGTAGCGCGCGAAGATTTCATGCGGCCAAAGTTGTAAGCTGCTGAGCGGTGGTGCGTTGCGCCGAGAGCAAGGCGTTCAGAATGAGCCTGCCGTGGTCGGTGACGTGGTAGCGGTG
>DATNJC010000031.1:0-9060 GCA_035604115.1 Bryobacteraceae bacterium
CGGCCCACCCTACGACTCGCAGGCGCAAACTTGCCTTCCCCTCGCATTCCCACCCCTCGCTTTGCCAGCCACCACCGGAAAATCGTTCTATCGACGGGCGCAGGTGATGACAGCGGTTCCCTACAGGCGGATTACGGCCAGCTCCAAGGGGCCGAACTCCAGGACTTAATGGTAGGAGACGATGGTGTTCAGTTCGTCAGGAAACCAGCGGCTGGCGAAGGTCTCGCGCGGCGGAGCGTCCGGGTCCACCACCTGCCGGCGGCGGATGGCGCTGACCACCAGGCGGGCGCCTTCAAACGATCTCCAATACACGTTCGTCCGCAGGAAATCGTTCCGCAGGCACATGATTTGCCGCCGCATGACGCGTTGCATCACCCCGCCATGCTCCGGGAGCGTGTCCTGGTCGAGCACGCTGCCCACCCTGCGGGGCGATTCGCAGTCGTTCAAGCGCACAACCAACACGCGCCCGTCGGTTTCCATCAAGTCGCCGGTGGCGCCCTTCACCAGGTGCGGCGCGCCCGGACGATCCACCCAATCCACGGCATCCGCACAGGAGGTGAACGCCAGGTCGGCAGCAACTTTTTCTCGTTCGCTGTCCACCTGTCGCGCCACTTGGTGCGTCATCGGCCGGCCGTGGCGGAAGTAGGCGAAATCGACGTCGCGCGTCGCCGCGGCGGCCCATACCTGTTCTCCATCCAAGGTCTCGGGCTGCTCCCACAGGCGGATGTGATGGCGCTTGGAGACATCGTCGAAGCCCTTCTGCCAGTTCATATCGGCAGGCGCATCGTTCAACAACAACACCGACATGGGCGCGTTAGGAGCGGGAGTGTTGCGCACCACCGCCCAGGCACTGGCGAAGTCCGAGCGCGCCGACGCCGGCCGCGGTTCCGACCAGCCGGCTGCGGTAAACGCCGCCGCCACCTGCCGGCGCGATCCGATGAACACGACGTTAACCAGATCCGAAGGCCGCTCTGAGAACTGCGCCGAAGTCCGCATCGGTAACCCTGCGACCACCGGAGCCACACGCTCCCGCTCCTCCGGGCTCAACTCGCGGGGCTCGTCCTGCCCGCTGTCTTGAGCGAACGTGCGCAGGGGCGAGGTCAGCGTCAGTGTCAGTTCCGTACCGGTTGGTAAGTAAATCTCCGGTTCGGGAACCTGAACGATGGTCGCCTTAATCGCCCACACTACCAACTGCGCGTGCACGTCCATCAGGATCAGCTTGCGGAGGTATAACGCCGCACGATTTCCAAGGCTCGCCGTCGAGCGCAGTTTCTGAATCGACCCTCGCGGCGTTACCGACTCGCGCCCATTATCCACGGCCGCCAGCCGCGTGTCGATGGGAAACTCCTCGCCACTGGGCAATTCAACGGAGTGGAAGTTCAGTCGCAGCGACGCCGTCTCGTGGACCACGCCCAGGCCCACGCGCCGCACCGATTTCACCTCACCTTCCAGAATGCTGCCGGCGGGAAGAATCGTCTCCCCCTCGGCTTTCACCGGCGCGATGAGCACACCGGCGACCGGAGAGTGGGTCCGGCTCGCGAATGTCCCCACGGCGCTGGTCAGCCGCAGGTGCAGCGTCGTTCCAGAGGGGGCCGCGGGAGGCGCGTACATAAGGATAGAGTGGGCGGCGATGAACAACGGAAGGAATGAGGGCATGAAGCAGTTATGATAGGCGATGTAAGCTACTAAAAACAATCCCTTAGACCCCGGAATACATTAAGAGTGCATTAAACTTGAATCTTTTGGTTCCCGGGAGCGCCGCCGAGCGATCCGTAACTTTTCGGCCCCTGCCGGTTACCCTAATCGGGAGGCAACGGCAATCAGGGCGCCCGTGACTGCTCGAGACGCACAGGACGAGCGGAGGCTGGTTCAGGCCGCGCAGGTCTGGTCCCGCGAAGCCTAGCTGGCCGGATGCCCCAGCACGGAGTTTCAAGCCGCTTACGCCAGGATTTGGAAAGGAGCACACGCATGCTGACGACCATCGAACGACGGGAGGGATTCACCACGGTAACGCCCTATGTGACCGTAGTAGAGGTTGAGCGGCTGATTGCATTCGCTAAGAAGGCGTTCGGCGCCGTCGAAACGGAAAGGACCACCGGCAGCTCCGGCGGCACGCATTGCGAGCTGCGCATCGGCGATTCGATGCTCATGTGCGGCGGCGGCGCTCCTGCGCGGGGCAGAGAAAAACGGACGGCACTGCACATCCAGGTGCCCGACGTCGACGCCGTGTATGCGCAGGCGCTGAAAGCCGGCGGCGCATCGGCTTCGGCACCCGAAGACAAGCCTTACGACGAGCGCGTCGCCGAAGTCAAAGATCCCGTCGGCAACATATGGTACATCGCGACGCACGCCGGTCCGCTAGAGGCGGGCATCCGCACCGTGACCCCCTGCCTGCTGCGCCGGAAAGCTCTGGAGTTGATCGAGTTTCTAAAGAAAGCCTTCAGCGCCCGGGAAGCGGGGATATACAAAACGCCGGAGGGGACCCTGATGCATGGGGCAGTGTGGATCGGAGACGCGCTGCTCGAGATGGGTGATGCAGACGGGGAGCCGTCCGCGTTCTACCTATATGTACCGGACGCAGACGCGCTGTACCAGCAAGCCCTCGAGGCCGGAGCGAAATCGCTCTCTCCGCCCGCCGACCAGCCCTACGGAGATCGCATGGGAGCGTCGAAGACGCCTGGAACAATACCTGGCACATAGCCCGCCCAGCGTGACGGAAATGGAAGACGTGGGCCAGCCAATCATGGCTGCAGCCGCCCGCTTGAGAGCTAAGCCGCCCGGACGGGGGAATTCTCAATGGTCACGCGCGGGTTCGGATTCGCCGGCGGCACCGGTAGTCCCTGCTCGCGCAGCAACTCCGCGTGCTCGATCATGCCCCACTTGGCCTGATAGAGGCAGTCCTCCACAGAATGCCCCACGCCGGTGAACCCCTCCAGTTCAGGAGAGTAGAAACCAAAAAAACACGGGTCCTGCGTGGCCTCAATCGTGAGCGAGTAGTTGAGATCAATCAAGGGAAACGTTCTTCAGCTTTACCCCCGCGCCCGCTTGCGCGCCGGACGTTCCTCCGCAGCCGCCGCAGGCTCGGACGTGGTGGCGGAAGCGGCGGGCTTCTTGGCCATGGCCAAGCTCGCCTTGAGCGCCTCCAGTATGTCCACGACTTTCGCCTGCTGCGGCTCGGGAGTGGCTACAACTTCCTGCCCCTGCTTCTTAGCTTCCACCATCTGGAGCAGGTTCTCGCGGTATTTGTCCGTATATTTTTCGGGCTCGAACTCGGCGGCCAGCGCTTCGATGAGGTTCGTCGCCAGCGCCAGTTCCTTCTCCTTCACCAGACTCAGGTCGGTGCGGAACTCGTCCACTTTGCGGATCTCGTGGCCGTAGTACACGGTGTGCATCAGCACGCCGTTTTTACCCGTCCGCAGGATCACGATGTGCTCGCGATTATGCATGGCGATCTTGGCCACGCCCGCGTAGCCGGTGCGCTTCAGCGCGTCGAACAGCAGCGCATAGGGCTTTTCGCCGGCTTCGTCCGGCGCCATGTAATACGAAGTTTCCAGGTAGATCGGGTCGACTTGCTCGGCCTTGACGAATTCCAGGATCTCCATCACTTTGGCCGTGGACGGAGCGACTTTCTTGATCTCCTCGTCCTCGATCACTACGTAGCGGTCTTTTTCGTACTCGTAGCCTTTGACGATTTCGCTGCGCGGGATGGGTTTGTCCTCGGCCGCGCAATAGATGACCTGCTTGACGCGCGAGCCGTCGGCCTTGTGCAGTTGGTTGAAACTGATGCTTTCGCTGCGGGCGGCGCTATACAATCGGACAGGGAACGAAACCAGCCCGAAGGTGAGATGTCCTTTCCAGACCGTAGAAGCCATGAATGCCACCTCCCGAGAAAGGTTGATTCTCGCAGTATATCACGGGCGCAAACATTCTTGGGGGCTTTTGTCGCGGCGATGAGAGCGGGGTAGTTTGCACGCCTAGGGACAACATCAATGGGTTCCGACAAGCCGTGCACGTGATCTCCTATTGCGGAGGAACCGGTCCGCAAGTCAGGCAACACTGTCGCTAGAAAGAAACTTCAGCAGTTCTTCTTTAGCTGCTGTGATCCCGGCACCGGCCGCGGTGATTCGTCTTTGCGCCTCGTTCCTGGCCATCCCCCAAGCGTGCGAGTTCCGCGGTTGAGTAGAGACTGCCTCGATTTCCCCATTCGCGGCTCCCATTGAGTGGTAAGCCTTCAAGATTAGGTCACGAATTTCGTCCCGAAGGATTGAGATCGATCCCTCGTGTACCGCACGCAGAAACTGCTGGTCGAGAAACTTACAACCCTGATCCGTTGGACTGGCTCTTGCTACTGTCGCATTGAATTCGAGCTCATCGATCAAGGCTTGTAATGGGCCCACATCTGCGGTGCGAATAGCCCCTATGAGTGCCTCCGGGCGTTCGGCGCAGGTCCTGAGCCATTGCCCCTTGTGCATTCGCAGTTCATTAGGAAGGAACTTGCGACCGCGCGGGTGTTTATCGTTGTAGCTGTGAATCTCAGCATGGCACTCGAAGCACACTGGAATCGCATTGTCGATACTATCGTCGCCGCCTTCGTCGCTGGGAACCATGTGGTCAGTTTCGATCTTCACGCCGCAAAATCGATGGCAGATACAACAGCGCCGTTGGCATCGAGAGAGCAGTTCCGAAACCTCGTCTCTGGGGAAGCCCATATTTGATTCCATGCCCTGGCTCTCATTCAGCCGAGGTGCGCCTCGCTCATTATTTCACTATTCGATTCGGCGTTAGGGCATGTGTTGGTCGCCGCCTGGCTGTATCACGCCCAACTGCCGAGTTGCCCAGACCCAGCCGGGCAACACCTCGGGCTTTCAGGCATGACCCTCAACACGACCCGATGCGCCATTTCAGGAGAACCCCGCGCGCCAGCGAAGGAGCCGAGGCCAAGTATCACCCCCGTGTGTGATAAACTGTGTGCACAATGGCAACACAATCCGTACGCAGAAGCGTAGCGCTTCCCAAGCGCCTGGTCGACGAGGTCTCCTCCGTCGCTCCCCCGGAGCTCAAGGCCAACTGGAACCGCTTAGTGACGGTCGCGCTGGAAGAGTTTGCCAGCAAACGCCGGGCCATGGAATTTGAGCGCAGCATGGCGCGCATGGCGGCCGATCCCGCGATCCGCAGGGAAAACGACGTCATCCAACGGGAATTCGCGCGCGTCGAAGCGGACGGCTTACTGCCGGAGCCATCAACGCCAGTCGTCAAGAAATGATTAGCCGCGGGCAAATTTATCTGGTCGATCTGAATCCGGTCAAAGGACGGGAGCACAAGGGCCGCCGGCCGGTGCTGGTCGTTTCTTCGGATGCCATCAATCGGCAGCCGTTGGTGATCACAGTGGTGGCAGGAACCAGGGCTGCCAATGTTCCTCGCGACTATCCGACCAACGTGCGAGTCCCCGCCGGCGAGAGCGGCCTGTCCAAAGAGACCATATTCTTGTGTTTCCAGCTTCGCTCCCTCGACCCGAGCCGCTTCCGGGACCCGGCCGGCGTGCTGCCCCCCGGGAGGATGGCGGAGGTGGACCAGGCGCTGAAACTCGCCTTGAACCTTGGCTGAACCGGCGGTCCCTAGTGGATACTCTCAAGCGCTACACGGAGAAACGCAGCTTCGACCGCACTCCGGAACCGGCTCCCTCCAGCGCGCCTCGGCCGCATGACGCCAGTGCGCCGTCGTTCTGTGTGCAGCGCCACCACGCCAGCCACCTGCACTACGACCTGCGCCTCGAAGTAAACGGCGTGCTGAAATCCTGGGCCGTGCCCAAAGGCCCTACGCTCGACCCGGCCGAGAAGCGCCTGGCCATGATGGTGGAGGATCATCCGCTCGAATACGGCGGCTTCGAAGGCGTGATCCCGACAGGCAACTACGGCGCGGGCAGCGTGATGCTGTGGGATCGCGGCGCTTATGAGCTGCTGACGCCCGCGGGCGCCGCGGCAACCGCGGAAGCGCAACTGCAGCGCGGCGACTTCAAGTTCCGCCTCCACGGCAAGAAACTGCACGGCGAGTTCGCCCTCGTGCACATCAAGAGCTCGCGCCGCGGCAGCAAGGGCAACGAGTGGCTGTTACTCAAGAAGAAGGACCAGTTCGCCGAGCCCGGATGGAACACCGAGGATCACGCCCGCAGCGTGCTCACCGGCCGCACGCAGGAGGAAATCGCGCGCGGGCTAGAGGCCGATCCGCCCGGAGCCGGTCCGGCACCGCGAGACCTGTCGAAGATCCCCGGCGCCGTACGCACTCCGATGCCGCGCGAGGTGTCGCCCATGCTGGCGGCGCTCGGAGAAGGCCCGCCGCCCGCGGCCCCAGGGTGGCTGTACGAAGTGAAGTGGGATGGTGTGCGGGCCCTGTGTACCGTAGAAGACGGCGCACTCAAGATGCGCTCTCGCAACGGGCACGCGATCGACGCCCAGTATCCCGAGCTCTCCATCCTGCCCCGCCAGCTCCACGCCCGCTCGGCCGTCATCGATGCCGAAATCGCCGCGCTCGACGAACGCGGCGTGCCCAGCTTCGAGCGGCTCCAGCCGCGCATCATGGTCACCGGGGAAAGCGCCATCGCCACCGCTGCCCGCCGCCAGCCCGCCGTGCTGTTTGCCTTCGACCTGCTGTACCTGGACGGCTACGATCTGCGCGGCGCACCGTTAATCGAACGAAAGCGGCTGCTGAAGGAAGTGCTGGAACCGAACGACGCCATCCGCTATTCGCAGGACTTCACCGACGGCCCAGCGCTGTACGAAGCCGCGCGACAGCAGGGCATCGAGGGCGTGGTGGGCAAGCGCGAGCAGAGCCGCTACGAATCGCGCCGCGCCGGAGACTGGGTGAAGTACAAGGTGTTCCAGTCGGACTCATTCGCACTGTGCGGATTCACCGAAGGTGAGCGGGACCTGTTCGGCGCGCTGGTGCTCGGGATTTACGACGGAGGCAAGCTGAAATGGGCCGGCAACGTCGGCACAGGCTTCGACCGCAAGATGATGGAAGCCATCCACGCCAAGCTGGCGCCTCTGGCCGTGAAAGAGTGCCCGCTTGAACCGGACAAGCTCCTTCCGAAGGCCGTCACGTGGACCCGGCCGGAGCTGGTCTGCGAAGTCAAGTTCGCCAACTGGACCAACGACGGCCGTCTCCGAGCCCCGGTCTTCATGGGCTTCCGAACCGACCTGGACCCGAGCGATTGCATCCGCGACAGAACTGCCAGCGACATTGTGCCTTCTGAAGTTCTGGAATCCCGACAGGGCGGGCCTTCCGGGGGAACAAATAGCGAAACTACCAAACGAACCCGAGCCGCGCCCCCAGTTCCGCCACTGCTCCCTGCAGACTCCGAAGAAGTCACCCTGCCCATCGACGGCCACCGCTTGAAGTTCACCAACCTGAACAAGGTGTACTTCCCCCCAACTCAAGGCAACGACGGTTACCGCAAGCGCGACCTGCTGAATTACTACAACGCCGTCGCCCCCCTGATCCTGCCGCACCTCAAAGACCGCCCGTTATCTCTGAAGCGCTATCCGAACGGTATCGAGGCCGACTTCTTCTTCCAAAAGGAAGTGGCCCCCAGCTTCCCCAAGTGGCTCCGCACCGGCGTCGCCGACGGCATCCGTCACGTGATTGGAGAAAATCGCGCGACGCTCCTGTTCCTGGTGAATCTGGGCTGTATCGACCACAATCCGTGGATGAGCCGAATGGGTTCGCTCGAACATCCCGATTATCTGCTGATCGACCTGGACCCGCAGCAGTGCGGTTACGAGCGCATCGTCGAAGCCGCGCTGTTGGTCCGCGGCAAACTCGATCTGGCGGAACTGGCGAGCTACCCCAAAACCACCGGCGGCGACGGCATGCACTTGTTCGTGCCGCTGGAGCCGCATTACAGCTACGAACAAGTGCGCGGGTTCGCCGAATTGCTGGCCGCGATCGTGGCCCACGAACGGCCGGATCTGTTTACCACGCCGCGCGCCGTGTCCAAACGCGAAAAGGGCAAAGTGTACTTCGACTGGGCCCAGATCGCGCAAGGCAAAACCATCTCGGCGCCCTACGTGGTGCGCGCGCATCCCGGGGCGCCTGTGGCCACGCCCCTGGCCTGGAACGAAGTCTCCCCCCGGCTCCGGCCCGAGCAGTTCCACATTTCCAATGCCTTAGCGCGGTTCGACCGGGTCGGGGATTTGTTTGCGCCGGTCTTAAACCGGCCACAGAGGATGGAGGATGCCCTAGACCGTCTACAAGCCCGTTTGCAGGCCCGTCTGTAACGCGATGTTGTAACACCTCCCGGTAGAGCCGCATCTACAACCTGTCACCCGCGTCCAACCAAGAGGCGACCCGTGTGCGCATTGCGGCGGTCGCCAAACTTTACGAGGTGAATTCATGTCCTTCCATCGTTTCCTTCTGATTTCTACACTGGCCGCGGGGTTCGCATCGGCCGCCTTAGCCGCCGACGGGGGGCCCGCGACTGTGGCTCCGACGACCACGATCACGCGGAACTTTGTATTTGCGCCGGTGACGTTGACCTCTACGGAAACCGCCCGGGTCATCGTTGTGAATACGGCCCCGGCCCCTGCCGCCACCGCTGCTAACAGCACCGCTCCTTCTTGCACCGGTAAGATCACCTTCATCGCTTCCGGTGCCACGCCCCCGACCGTCAGTCCGGTATCGTTCACGTTGGGAGCGGGCCAGTTCGCCTTTGCCGATCTTCCGTATTCGAAATCCGGGCTCTCCACAACTCCGGGAGAAGTGGTTGGCCAGGTTGAGTCCGATGTCAATTTCACGTCCAAGGCGGCGTGCACCCTGGGTATGTCGCTGGTCGTGTTCGACAGCACCACCGGCGTGGCCCACGTGATTCTGGGCAACGCATCCGCGCAGGGCGGAATCGGCCCGGTTCCTTTAGCTGACGGAACCCGCTAGTGTAGTGTCCAGGAATTAGCTGGACTTTCTTTTTCGGGTTTTTGGAACCGTACAGCCGGGCTGGATTCGTTCAAGAGTTTGACGACAGCGGGCGAGCTTGGCGAGGATGGAATCCACGGTGGCGGTCCAGACGAA
>DATNJC010000032.1:0-9335 GCA_035604115.1 Bryobacteraceae bacterium
CTAGGAACGCCCGGATCTGCTCCAGGCTCAACTTCTCTGAGGACTTCATGCGGATGATCAATCCCCAGCATGCCCTTCAGGCTCATCTTGTGTGAGAAACGAACCCCCGCTTCAGGCTCATCTTGCATGAGACAAGACTGCACCTGGCCTAGGCGATTCCGTCGCGCTAAACTGAAGTGGTTAACCCCTGCGCGACCGCCATATGGCCCGCGCTTTTTGTCGGTTGTGGGCCGGTAGCTCAGTTGGTAGAGCATCGCACTTTTAATGCGGTGGTCGCGGGTTCGAGTCCCGCCCGGCTCACCATTCTAACCTCGCAGCGTTATCCGCTGTAGGGGCCTCGTCTTTTGCGTGTCACGGAGATCTCGCTACCATTTGCAGGCTGCGCCGCGCCGTCGGCCATGAACGCCTCACATGCCTCGCCCACGGGTACTCCGGCGCGGGCCTCCGGCTGGATACGATCTGCGATTTCCCAAGCGCGGATGATTGCGTTGGCGCGCGCCAGTCGCGAAGACCGAGAGTTTGATTCACGCGCTAACGCCGATAGTGAATTCTCGGTAGTGGGTCAATTTGTGGCGTTAGCCCGGGGATTCTTTGCTGCGAATCGCGCCACAAGTTTCTAACTTGCGGCCGGTAACGGCGGTCTCCCTTACGATTTAGTCAAAACGGCGGCACTGGCCCCATCGGGCGAACCGTTCGAAGTTTCCGCAACCTTGCCTTCAGAAATCGGCAATCGGAGACGGAAAATACACCCTGCCGCCGCGAAGACCAGCTCCAGGCGCCCGTCGTGGGCTTCGGCGCCCCACCTGGCGATGGCCAGTCCGAGACCGGCACCCCCCGCATCGCGCGACCGGCCTTCATCGATGCGGTAAAACCGGTCGAAGATCTTGTCGCGGTGTTCGGCCGGAATCCCGGGACCGCAATCCTGAACCTCGATGCCGGCGGTACGAGCATCGTAGCGCAAGACTCGAACCGAGACATGCCCTTTACGCGGCGAGTACTTGATCGCATTGTCCAAAAGGTTGATGACGACTTGGCGTAGGATGACGCTGTCCGCATTCACTTGAATCGAAGCATCGCCTTCGAGGGAGAGCGTCTGGCCTTTTTCTTCGGCCAGCACGTCCAGAAGAACCGCGGCTTCCTGAACCAACGGAAGGAGCCCAAGCGTTGCCCGCTGCAACCGGATCTGGCCGGAATCCGCGCGTGAGATCGTCAACAGGCTTTCCACCAGGCGGTCTAACCGCCCGGCTTCTTCGAGCATGCTCCCGATGACTTCCCGGTAATGCTCGCGATTTCCATCCTGCTGTAGTCCAACTTCGCCCACGCTACGAATCGCGGTTAGCGGGGTGCGGAGTTCATGCGACGCGTCCGAGGTGAAGCGCTTCAGTTGTTCGAACGACTGCTCCAGGCGCGCCAAGGTCTCGTTGAAAGCCTGGGCCAGTAGGCCAAGTTCATCGTGGGGGTTTTCCACTTCGATGCGGGCGCTTAGGCGCTCGGCGTTGATTTCGCGGGCGCGGCGCGCCATCCGTTCTACCGGGCTGAGGGCCCGCCGGGCCAGAAAATAGCCTCCGGCTCCGGCCAGTCCGAGCGCCAGCGGCAGACCCACGATGAGGCCTACGACTAACTGCCAGAAGCGTTGCCACATGGGGTCCTCGCTGAATGCCAGCCGGATCAGCGTGGGATGGCCCTCCAGCAGATGCCGTCTGCTAATGAGTCGAACGGGCATGCCGTCCGACAGCCGCAGAGACCGAGGCGAGTACGAGTTCACGCCTTCGCCCGGCTCCGGAGCCCCGCCCAGCGCGCGTTCGCCAAGGCGCTCATCGCGGTAGAGGAGCGTTCCATCCGCGGCGCGGACTTCGAGAAAACGCTGTTGCATTTCGGGCGAGTAGGGATGGTCGTGGTAATCGTTGCGCAGAGTGATTTTTCCGTCGGGGCCGAAACTGAGGAATCCTTCCACGGTTTCCAGGTCTTCGATGGCGAGATGATCCAGTTGCGTACGCAATTGCACCAGGACAATGGAGGACGTGATGCCGCCGTAAATCAACAGGACGGCCGCCAGGATCGCGACATACCACAGGGTGAGCCGCGTGCGTACGTGCTGGAGCCAAGGTAGAGTCATTGGGATTCCGCTTTCAGCACGAAACCCACGCCGCGCACCGTATGCAAGAGCTTTGTCGAGAACCCTTCGTCGACCTTGCGGCGCAGGCGGACCATGTGAACGTCGATGACGTTATCCAGGGGAGTGTGGCGGACCGATTCTTTCCATACTTCGCGGGTCAGCATTTCGCGGGACACCACTTGGCCCTGATGCCGGAGCAGGTATTCGAGCAATTCAAACTCTCTGGTGGTGAGATCGATGGCTCGCGGCCCGCGTTTGACGGAACGGCGCGTTAGATCCATCTCCAGGTCGCGTACACTCAGCGTGGTCACGGATTCGCTCTTGCCGCGGCGCAGCAGGGCGCGCACCCGCGCCAAAAGTTCCGGGAAGGCGAACGGCTTCACCAGGTAGTCGTCGGCGCCCGCATCCAGTCCGAGGACGCGGTCATCCACCGAGTCTCTGGCGGTCAGCAGCAGCACTGGGATTTTGTGTCCCTGCTTTCGGATGGCCGAGAGCACCTCAATCCCGCTTCGTTCGGGAAGCATGACATCCAAGATAACTAGATCGAACTGCTCGGAGCTTGCCCGGAAAAACGCCTCTTCGCCCGTATGGGAAACCGCAACCGCATAGGAATTGCCTTCCAGTCCTTGCTGGATCGCCTTAGCTACCTTTCGTTCATCCTCGACTACGAGAATCTTCAAAACGCGTGTCCCCCGGGCGCGGTCTCTTACCATTCTCACGCACGGCTGCCACTCACTCAGGTTACTTTGCCGGTACCTGCAAAGGTGTGCCTTCTCGTATTTCATCCGTCGCGCGGCGGACGACCAAATCGCCGGCCTTCAGGTCACCCAGCACCTCACTGAGATCGCCATCGGCAGCCCCTTTTCGAACGTCGACCCACTCTGCACGCCCCTCCTTGTTCCTGACTACGAAGATCCGCTCAGTGGTGGCGACCACGCTGGTTTTGGGAACGAACAGAGCCGCGCGAGATCGCCGCACCGGCCACTTGACCGTCGGATACATCCCCGGGGCCAGGGAACCATCTCGATTCATAACGTCCAGCTCGACCGCCATGGTGCGGGTTCCCTTGTCCAGCGCATGGGAAATTCGGGCGACCGTTCCCGAATACGTCCGCTCCGGATAAGCGGGAACTTGAAAGGCGACCTTCGCCCCTTCCGCGATGCCGCCGGTATACTCTTCCGGCACGGCCACCACAAGTCTCAACTGCGAGATTTGCTCGATCGTGAGGAGCACGGGATTCTCGCTGGTGCCGACTAGCGCACCGGGATGGACCAAACGTTCGGTGACGATGCCGTCAAAGGGGGCCGTGATCCGGAGGTAGGACTGCATCTCTTTTTCCACATTCACGAAGGCTTCCGCGGCACGCTTGGCTTGCTCGCGTGAGCGGACCAAGGCCTGCGCGGCCTCCACCTGCTTTTGCATCTGAATGAGCTCATTGCCGGCGATTGCTCCGGGGGTCTCGGCGGCTTGTTTGAGCCGGTCGTAGGTGCTCTGCGCGGCTGCGAGTTGCGCCTCGGCTTGAAGGCGGTCGGATTCAATCGCCTGTACCTTGGCCTCCGCTTCGGCGATCCGGGCGGCCATTTCAGGCGCGCTCAACTCCGCCAGGAGCTGCCCGCCGTCGACTCTGCTTCCCCGATCCACCAGGATTCGCTCGACGTAGCCCGGCACTTTGGCATGCAAGGAAACACTCAGGAACGGCAGGAATTCGCCCGGCAGATCGGCCATTCGCGAGACCTGCTTGGAAATCACAGGAACCAGCTCGACGGCTTGCGGCCAAGCGAGCGACGCAAGAGCGAACGCCCAGATGGTGAGGGCCAGAACAGCTTTATTTCGCGTCATAGTATCGGCTCATGGGATCCAGCGGATTCAGCGAAGCGGAGGCCGTGGACGTTCGCCCCTGCAGGATGGCGTAAATCGATGGCAGAATCGTGAGCGTCGCGAACGTGGATACGATCAGCCCGCCGATCACCGCACGGCCCAGCGGCGCGGATGGCGACGTGCCTTCACCCATCCCGATGGCCATCGGCAGCATGCCAAAGATCATCGCCACGGCAGTCATCAAAATGGCGCGCAGGCGGCTGCTGGCTCCTTCTTGGGCTGCTTCGAGCAGCGGCCGGCCTTCATGACGAAAGCGCTCGGCGAACGAGACCAGCAGGATCGAATTGGCCACCGCGATTCCGATCGCCATGATTGCGCCCATGAACGACTGAATGTTCAAGGTGGTTCCCGTCACACGGAGCATCAACAGGACGCCACACAACACCGCGGGGATGGTCAGGAGGATGGCCAGCGACAAGCGAATCGACTGAAAGTTCGCGGCCAGCAGAAGGAAGATCACTAGGATCGCGAGGAGCAATCCAGTCTGCAACCCGGCAATGGTCTGCTGCAGCGGCGGAATCTGTCCCCGAAGCGTCACGCTGACGCCTCTCGGCGCAGCTCCCGCGCGGGCCACGGCCGAGTCTAATTGTGGCGCGGCCTGTCCCAGCGTGATTCCGTGAACATTGGCCGTCAGGCTGACCACGCGCTGACCGTTGTAGCGTTCGATCAAGCCGGGCATCGTTCCCGGCTTCAGCGCCGCGACATCCACGAGCCTCGGTTCGGGGCGGCCGTTCTGCATCACAGGGATGTCCCCCAGCTCATCGATGCCTTGCATCAGGTGCTGCGGCAGTTCCACCTGGATCTGGAACGCATTGCCGGAGTTCGGATCGCGCCAGTAGTTCGGTTGCGTAAACCGCGAGGACGATGTGGCCGGCACCACGGACCGCACCACATCGGCTATGGTTAATCCGAACTGGCCGGCACGGTCCCGATTGATGTCGATGTCCAGTGTTGGGTAGTTGATTTCCTGGGCGAACTGAAGATCGCGCAGAAACGGAAGAGGCGTAAGCTGAGCCTGAACTCTCTGTGCGTACCCATAGACGTCCTTCAAGTCGCTCCCGAGCACGGCCACCTCGATCGGCGTCGGAGACCCAAAGCTCATCACCTGGCCGACGTTATCGCCGGCCTCGAAGGAGAATTGGCAGGCGGGAAGCTGGTCCCGCAGGCTCTTCCGCAATCGTTCGCGCAGGTCCTCCCCTCTGGGAGCGTTCGGCTTCAGCCCGACCTGAATGATGGCCTCCTGCGGTCCGCTGGTGAACAAATGAATCAAATCGACCGGGTAGCTGGACGGGATTACGCCCACAAAGTCGCTGGTAATCTCGACATTGCCCGCACCCGCTTCGCTCTGAATCACGTTCAAGGCCCGAAGAACGATGCGTTCCGTCTCTTCCACTCGGGTACCCGAAGGAGCGCGCAGCCGGATACGGAACACCGAAGAATTGGAGTCCGGGAAGATCTCCGTTCCCAGGCGCGGCGCCAACACGTAGACGAGTCCTATGGATGTGGCCAGGTAGCCCAGGACCAACGGCCACCGCAGCCGCAACACGAAACCCAGGTAGCCCGAATAGAGAGACCGCAGCCAGTCGAAGAATCCCTTCTTAGGTTCGCCTTGGGCGTCTTTCATGAGCCAAGTGGAAAACACGGGAACCAGGCTGCTGGACAGGACGTAGGAGGCGATCATCGAAAATCCGACCGCCAGGGACAGCGGGACGAAAAGTTGCCGGCTCACGCCGACCATAAAAAAGGACGGAACGAAGACGGCGAGGATGCAGAACATCGAGAGCAAACGCGCCAGCGCGGTTCGGCTGCATGCGTCCACAACCGCGCGCGCCCGCGAAACTCCCGGCAGCAAATGTGTGTGAATATTCTCGATCTCGACGGTCGCCTCATCCACCAGGACGCCGACTGCCAGGGCCAGCCCGCCCAGCGTCATGATGTTGATGGTCTGGCCGGCAGCCCATAGACAGATCACGCCAGCCAATAGCGCAAAGGGGATGTTCAGCACGACTATCAAGGCGCTGCGCCAGTCCCGAAGGAAGATGAGCACCATCAGTCCAGTCAGGAATGCACCGAGAAGTCCTTCGATAACGAGGTTGCGAATCGAGTTGGTGACCGTGGGAGACTGATCGAATTCCAGCCGCACATCGACATCCTCGGGCACCGCGTTCTTGAACTTGGGGATGGCCGCCTTTACCGCATTGATGACCGCCAATGTGGAAGCATCCGAGCGCTTGGTTACCGGAATGTACACGGTCCTCTTTCCATTGACGTGGGCGTAGGCGGTGATCAGGTCCGTGCCGTTTTCGATGGTTCCGATATCGCGCAAATAGACCGTGGTCCCGGACACGGGCCGGATCGGCGTGCTCAACAAGTCCGCAAGATTGCCACCCAGAGCCGCGTTGGTTCTCGCGATGCGATTAATGGTTCCCGTCCACATGTTTCCGGAAGGCATAACCAGGCTCCCCTTACTGACGGCGGCGATGGCCTCATCGGGAGAGATCTGATACTGGTGGAGCTTCGCCGGATCGAGCGTAACGACGATGGTTCTCTGGTTCCCTCCAAACGGTGGCGGAGCGGATACACCGGGCAGAGTGGCAAACAGCGGCCGTACGCGATTGAGCGCGAAGTCCTGGAGCTCGCCCTGGGTGTGCGCCTCACTGCTGAACACAAGTTGTCCCACGGCGACGCTTCCCGCGTCGAACCGCGTGACAAAGGGCGGCACCGTTCCGGGAGGCATAAAGGCGCGGGCGCGGTTCACGTAACCGATCGTCTCCGCCATCGCTTGGTTCATGTCGGTGCCCTCGTAGAACGTCAGCTTCATCAGAGTCGCGCCCTGAATGCTCTTGCTCTCGACATGGTCGATTCCGGTGATGTAGAGGAAGTGATACTCGTAGTAATAAGTCAGATATCCTTCCATCTGCGCGGGGTCCATGCCGCCGTACGGTTGGGCGACATAGATGGCCGGATCGCCTCCCTTGGGAAAGATGTCGACGGGCATGCGCTGCAGGGCTAGAAAGGCGCAGAGCGCAACGGAGATAAGAGCGATAACGATGGTGATCGGTCGGCTGAGAGCAGCTAGTACGAGACGCATTTTTTATCTCCTCACCGTGTTACTGGCTTGCCTCGGCCACGAAGGGCTGGATATCTCCCGCGGCAGTGGCGACTCCGAGCAGCCCGCGCCAAACGCTGAGACGGGCCAGTGCATCGTCAATCTCGGACTGCGTGAGTAGCCGCTGGGCCTCCGCGACTTCGTCGATATTGCCGAGCCCCGACTGATAACGAGCCGTCGCCTGCTCGGTCGCGGAGCGCGCGGCTGCAACCTGGGTGGGAGTATTGACGGCCACGTTCCGCGCACCTCCCAAGGTGGCGACCGCTCGATTCCACTGGGCGGTCAAATCCGTCGCAATCTGCCGCAGCCTGGCGGTCTCGGCGCGGATCGTCGCCGATTGTCCCGACTCCCGGGCTCGAATGGACGGAAGGTCGAACGCTGGAAACGTCACGGTAAAGCCCAGCGCGGAGTTCTGAATGGTGGGAGCGAGGCCGTTGACTCCCCCCAGGTTGTTTCCGTTGGTCTCCGCGCCGGTCCCGCGCGCATAGGTAGAGGCTTGGGCGAAAAAGCGCGGAAAGTAGGACCGCTCCAGAATCTTGAGTTGCGCCTTCAGTTGCTCGATGGCGGCATTTTGTTCCACCGCGATCGGATTTGCGGCCGTGTCCAAGGGCGCCCCAGTGCGCTCGGGCGGCAACTGAATCAACTTGGGCGCGGCGACAGAGATCTGAGTAGGCGGCAGACCTACGAACTGAGCGACGTTGGCTCGCGCAACTTCGACGGCCTGCTGGGCCTGAATCAGTAACGTTCGCGCAGCCGCAAGCTCTGCTTCCGCCCGGGAGGCGTCTGCGCCGGGGCGCAACTGAGAGTTCACCAGCGCATTGATCGTCCGTGCAATTACAGTGGTTCGATCCACGCCGGCTTGGGCCGCTCGAACGGTCTCCTGTGCCGCGACCAAAGTGACGTACGCGTCCGCGGCGGCTGCGGCGACGTCGAACTGGGTTCTCTTAAGCGTGGCCTCGGAATGGGTACGCGCCGCCGTCGCGGCCGCCACGCTCGCCTGCCGCAAACCGAAATCGAAGGGTTCCCAAGTAACCAAAGCTCCAATGGCGCTGCCCCACGCCGTTCCAAAGGTGTTGGTCCCCAAAGCGGGACCGGACATCGAAGGGATCACGCTTTGCGGAAAGAGCAGGCCGAAGACATTGTTTCTGGTCGCGCGATTGACTTGTGCCAAGGCGTCGACTCTCGGCAGATAGGCTGTGCGGGCAAGTTGGATGCCGGCAGCCGCGGCGCTGATCTGCTCCTGGGAAACCTGGATCGAAGGATAGTTACGAAGCGCCGCCTCCACCGTTTGAGCGATGGTCAGCGCTGCTGGAGGGCCCGCCGGCTGGGCCCGCAGCATCGCCCCGCCGGCCAGGATCGCACCCAGAATTCTGAGCAGGCACTGGTGTCCACCGCTATCTCGATGCTTAGTCAGCACGTCCGGTTCCGTTCGAATCATTCCCCGATGCACTGACGGCTAGGGAGACAACGAACTCCACCAATACGATTTATACGGATCTAAGACGGCCGCGTCCACTGACGTTTTCCTGAAGTTTTCCTGAACGATTGTTCAGGAAGCAACGGACCAGCACTCGGGCCGTTCCGCCCGGGTCCAAGCTGGCGGTGTTGGGAATGGAGATGACGACTCTTGCACACCGGACCGTGGATCGTCCCCGGAACTCGGCGGCGTTCAAGCATGTGTCTCCTTTACTGCACGGTATGGCACTCCCGACGCTTCTTCAAGGAGCGCCGCGTGGCAACTTCAGTGTGTGGATTTGGAGCAGAAACCCATGGCTCGAGGTGAAAGCGAGAGATTCATTGAGCGCTTTGGTCTGGCCGGACTGGTCGATACCGGGCTGAAATACTTCAAGCTTTTTGATTCCGAACTCCTGGGATGGATCGAGCCGGGGCCGACGCTGCTGTGTTTGCCGCTGATTCGCGGGCCAGCCCACTGAGCGTAGGCGAGGACGAAGATTCCTGGAAAGCCACGCCGGCCGGGGCCGTTAGGTAGTTTGGTGTTTAGCTGTCAACTGAATCTGCGCCAGTTCACCGCCAGCGGCCCGGCAACGTTTCGCGCACGTGCGTCGGAGGTTATGGGGTGCGTTGCCGGGAACACTAGACCATTTTCTGAGTATTTATAGACCATAGCCGCAGTGGCGAAAATGGGCTGTTGCGTGTTCTGAATTCACCGCAGTAAGGGCCGCGGCCACGGCATGCTCCAGCAATTCCAGTTGGCGGATCTTCCAAGCTCGC
>DATNJC010000033.1:0-29832 GCA_035604115.1 Bryobacteraceae bacterium
GGAAACTCTTCTACCGCCTCGTGCAGCAGGCGGTTGTCGTCGATCCAGTGCCATACAAATCTCTGGTCAGGTGTGCCGCCGTCGGCTCAGACGCCGACCACAACCGGTAGGGGTCACCTGAGTGAAGTAAATACCCCACAAAACACAATCGCGAAACCAACTGCGATCGCGAGGGAGAAAACTCGGGTTTGCATCGGCACCTCGATTCATCTGCGGAATCCAAGCTTCGGTAGCGATACTACACTATCATGGATCGAATGTGTGGAATGGCCGCTGCTGTAACCGTTCGCCACGACACGACCGTCCATCGAACCGACGCGGGCCTGGCTGCTCCGGGAGTAAAACGGGCCATCGGATTGTGCGAAAATCCTGACCAAGGGCGGATCTTTTTCCATTTGGAATAGCCATGTCCAGCGGTCGCGATCCCGGTCTGTATAACGAAGATCTTGCTCCGGTGCCTTTGGCAAAACGCACCTGGGGCACCTACAACTACGCGTCGTTGTGGGTGGGCATGAGCGTGTGCATCCCGACCTACATGCTGGCCTCGGGATTGATCACCGGCGGCATGAACTGGTGGCAGGCAATCGGCACCATTCTACTGGGCAACCTGATTGTACTGGCGCCCATGCTGCTGAACGCGCACGCCGGAGCCAAGTACGGAATTCCCTTCCCGGTGTTCGTGCGAGCGTCGTTCGGAGTACGCGGCGCTAATCTGCCCGCGGTGTTGCGTGCGCTGGTAGCCTGCGGGTGGTTCGGAATCCAGACCTGGATCGGCGGGCAGGCGATTCACTCGATGTTGAAAATTCTGTGGCCAGCCGCGGCATGGCCAGTGCTGGTATGGGTGTGTTTCTTCGCGTTCTGGTTGCTGAACATGGCCGTGATCTGGCGGGGGATCGACACCATACGGTTCCTCGAAGGCGTGGGCGCGCCGTTCATGCTGGGCGTGGGCTTGCTGCTGTTGTGGTGGATCACGCGGAAAGCCGGGGGCTTCGGGCCGGTGCTGAGTACGCCGAGCAAATTTCAAACCACGGGCGAGTTTCTCAAGTTCTTCATTCCATCGCTCACGGCGATGGTCGGGTTCTGGGCCACGGTCGCGCTGAACATCCCGGACTTCACGCGCTACGCCACCAGCCAGAAAGCGCAGGCCGTGGGGCAGGCGCTGGGTCTGCCTACGGCCATGACGCTGTACTCGTTTATTGGAGTCGCGGTGACGTCGGCGTCGGTGGTGCTGTTCGGCGAAGCCGTGTGGGATCCAGTGGCGCTGATTGGGCGATTCAATCAGCCGTTCATCGCGTTCGTGGCGCTGATCGCGATCCTGATTGCGACGCTCAACACCAACGTGGCGGCCAACGTGGTGTCGCCCTCGAACGATTTTTCGAACCTCAATCCGCGGCTGATCTCCTTTCGCACGGGCGGCATGATCACCGGAGTGGTGGGCGTGATGATGATGCCGTGGAAACTGCTGGGAGATTACAGCGCTTACATTTTTGGATGGCTGGTGGGCTACTCGGGCTTGCTGGGGCCTATCGCGGGCGTCATGATCGCCGATTATTTCCTAGTGAGGAAACGTACGCTCGCCGTGGACGATCTGTACCGCCGTGGGGGCGTCTATGAATATCGCAGTGGTGTGAATCCGCGGGCTCTGGTGAGTCTGGCGCTGGGAATCGCTGTGGCGCTGCTCGGGCTCGCCATTCCGCCGCTGCGCTGGCTGTACGATTAC
The DNA here is from genome assembly GCA_035604115.1 of Bryobacteraceae bacterium. Classification (GTDB taxonomy): domain Bacteria; phylum Acidobacteriota; class Terriglobia; order Bryobacterales; family Bryobacteraceae; genus Palsa-187. Next base: position 1,721 of record DATNJC010000033.1, read on the forward strand.
GCCTGGTTTGTGGGGTTCGCGGCGGCGGCGCTGACATACCTGTTTTTGATGCGCGGCGCAAGCGTTTCGCCGGCTGTGCTGGGAGGAGTGGTGCGCGAAGGCCGTCCCGCCGCCGGAGGGCAAGTTGGAGACTAAGGGACTGGCGGAGTTGCTTCCGCCGCTCAGCGTGCAGGAGGCCTTGGTGGAAGCGCACCGGTGCTTGTTCTGTTACGACGCTCCGTGCACCCACGCCTGTCCCACGCACATCGACATTCCACGATTCATCAAGAAGATCGCGACGGATAACTTGACCGGCTCCGCGCGGACCATCCTGGACAGCAACCTGCTGGGCGCGACCTGCGCTCGCGTGTGTCCGGTGGAAGAGTTGTGCGAAGGCGCGTGCGTGCTCGGCCAGAATCACAGGCCGGTAATGATCGGACGTCTGCAACGCTACGCGATGGACCACGTTTACGATCGCGGCGGTCCCACAAACACATTAGCGCCATCGACTGGACGCAGCGTGGCGGTGATCGGCGCGGGGCCCGCCGGGCTATCCTGCGCCGGCGAACTGGCTCGCCGCGGGCACAGCGTGACCATCTTTGAGAAACGCGAACTCGGTGGAGGATTGTCCACCTATGGCATCATTTCCTTGCGCGAGCCGGTGGAGGCATCGCTCCGCGAAGTCGTTATGATCGAGCGGATGGGTGTAAAGATTGAGACGGATCGCGAACTGGGGCGCAATATTTCGTTTTATCAACTGCGTGAGGATTTCGACGCTGTGTTTCTCGGCGTGGGTCTCGGCGCTACACAAACGATGGGCATTCCGGGGGAAGAGTTGATTGTGGACGGTCTCGACTATATCGAGTCCAGCAAGCTCAACGGCACCGGGATGAAGATCGGGCGTAACGTGGTGGTCGTAGGCGCGGGGAACACGGCCATCGATTGCGCGATCGTGGCACAGCGCCTGGGTGCGGAGACCGTGACTATGCTGTACCGCAGGTCGGCCCTCGAGATGACCGCTTATGCCCACGAATTCGAATTCATCAAGAAGGAAGGCGTGACCGTTCGATTCCTCACACAGCCGGTGCGAGTTCTGGCCGACCAGGGGCGCATCATTGGTCTGGAGTGCGTCCGCATGGAACTGGGCCCGGCGGCGGATGGCACCGGACGCCGTGCGCCGGCTCCCGTTGACGGATCGGAATTCGTCCTGGCAGCGGACCAGGTGGTGAAGGCGGTCGGCCAACAGAAGCTCCTGGTCGAGGGACTCAAGGTCGATCGGGGCTTCATTCAAGTGAACGCGGAATTTGAGACCAGCGTGCCGGGCCTGTTCGCGGGCGGCGACTGCGTCCGCGCCAAAGGATCGGCCTCGACTGTGATGGCGGTCGAGGACGGCAAGCTGGCCGCGGCGGCGATTCACAGAAGGATTATGGCGCCGAATCACGAACGGCGAATCATAAAAGAAGGATGAGCTCATGGCCGATCTGAGTATCGATTTCGCTGGCATCCGGTCACCGAATCCGTTCTGGCTGGCCTCAGCGCCACCGACAAATTCCGGCGCGCAGATTCATCGTGCCTTCGAAGCCGGGTGGGGCGGAGCGGTGTGGAAGACCATCGGCCCACCCGTGCTGAACGTGTCGAATCGCTACGGCGCGTGGCACTACGGTGGCCAGCGCATGCTGGCGATCAACAACGTCGAACTGATTTCGGACCGGCCGCTGGAAGTGAATCTGCGCGAAATCGTGGAGGTCAAGCGGGCCTGGCCGGATCGCGCGGTCATCGTATCGGCCATGGTGGAATCGAAGCCCGAGGCCTGGAACGAAATCGTTCGGCGCATCGAAGATACCGGCGCGGATGGGATCGAATTGAACTACGGTTGTCCGCACGGCATGAGCGAGCGCGGGATGGGCGCGGCCGTGGGTCAGGTGCCGGAGTACTGCGAGCAGATCACGCGCTGGGTGATGGATGCCGCGCACATTCCGGTGATCGTGAAGCTGACGCCGAACATCACCAACATCGCAACTCCGGCGCGCGCGGCTGTCGCGGCCGGGGCGACCGCGCTGTCTCTGATCAACACGCTCAACTCCATCGTCGGCGTCGATCTCGACACGCTGGAACTGACGCCGAACATCGGCGGCAAGGGCGGGCATGGCGGTTTCGCCGGTCCGGCGGTGAAGCCGATTGCGCTGAACATGCTCGCGGCTTTGGGCACCGACGAAGTGGTGGGAAACAGCGGGCGCCCGATCTCCGCCATGGGCGGCATCACCACGTGGAGAGATGCCGCGGAGTTCCTGCTGCTCGGCGCGCACAGCCTGCAGGTCTGCACTGCGGTGATGCATTACGGCTTCCGCATCATTGAGGATCTGTGCGACGGGCTTTCGAATTGGATGGACTCGAAGGGCTTCTTGAGCCCAGCCGATGTGCGCGGCCGGAGCCTCAACCGCATCTCGGATTTCAAGAACTTCGACCTCTCGTTCCGCGCCGTGGCTCGCATCGACGAAGCTAAATGCATTCGCTGCGATCTGTGTTACGTGGCCTGCAACGATACCGCACACCAATGCATCGATGTGTTCGGCGCGTCCGGGCAAGTGGTCGAGCCGCACGCTTACGGCGTGCGATCTAACGGAAAACGTGAAGCCGTCGAAACCCGGCCGCAGCCGCGCGTGCGCGAGGCCGATTGCGTGGGCTGCCGCCTGTGCTACAACGTTTGCCCCGTAGAGCAGTGCATTCAGATGATCGAGGTTCCCTCGGGCCGCGAGCCGGTAACCTGGGATGAACTGGTGAAAGCGAGCCCGGCCGTCACCGAAGACTGGACGGCGATGGAGGAGTACCGTGAGAAAACCGGGATTGAGATTCATTGAGGATCGTGGAGCACGCACTTTTGCGTGCCACGTCGAGACGAGTCTCGACGTGGCACGCAAAAGTGCGTGCTCCACCTGGGTGCCAAGCAAATGCCTCTTCTGATCCGCAACGCCGATATCGTGACCGCGGACTCGCGCATGCGTGGCGACATCTTCGCCGAGAACGAAACCATCACGCGCATCGGCGCAAATCTGGACGCGCCTCCGGGAACAGAGATCGTCGACGCCGCGGGGAAGCTGGTGTTTCCGGGCTTCATCGATCCTCACGTGCACATTTATCTGCCGTTCATGGCGACGTTCGCCAAGGACACGCACGAGACGGGCAGCATAGCGGCGCTGGTGGGCGGCACCACCTGCTACATCGAGATGTGTTGTCCCAACCGCCACGACGATGCACTCGAAGGCTATCAACTGTGGAAGTCGAAAGCCCAAGGCCGCAGCGCTTGCGATTACACGTTCCACATGTCGGTCACCAAGTTCGAAGACCAGACTGAAGGACAGTTGCGCGAGATTGTCGCGGACGGTATCAGCTCCTTCAAGATCTTCCTGGCGTACAAGAATTTCTTCGGCGTCGACGACGGGGAGATGTATCAGACCCTGCAACTCGCGCGGACGCTGGGTGTGATCGTAACCGCGCATTGCGAAAACGCGGAGTTGGTGGGCCGCCTGCAACAGTCGCTGCTGATGCAAGGCAAGACTGGGCCGGAGTTCCACGAGCCCAGCCGTCCGGAATCCGTGGAAGCGGAAGGCACGGGCCGTTTCGCGACGTTTCTCGAAAACACGGGCGCGGCCGGCTACGTTGTCCATCTCTCCTGCCAGAAGGCTTTGGAGCAAGCTCTGGCTGCGAAGTCTCGCGGCGTGCGCATCTGGGTGGAGTCGGTGCTGCCGCATTTGTTGTTGGACAAAACTTATGCCGAGCGTCCCGGCGTCGAGGGCATGAAGCACGTGATGTCCCCGCCGCTGCGCGACCGGCGTAACCAGAAAGTCTTGTGGGACGCGCTGGAGGCAGGTTTCGTCGACACCGTCGGCACGGACCATTGCCCCTTCGACACTTCGCAGAAGCTGCTCGGCAAGGACGCGTTCACGCAGATTCCCAACGGGATCCCGGGCATCGAAGAGCGCGTGAATCTGCTGTACACTTACGGCGTAAAGCGCGGCACGCTGGATCTGCACCGCTTCGTGGACGCGGCCAGCACACGCGCGGCGAAGCTGTTCGGCTTGTTCCCGCGCAAGGGAACCATCGCCGTCGGCAGCGATGCCGATCTCGTGGTCTTCGATCCTGATTATCGCGGGCGCATTTCAGCGGCAACGCAGCACGTCAACTGCGATTACAACGGTTTCGAGGGGATGGAGATTGAAGGCCGTCCTTCCGTGGTCACGGTGCGCGGCAAAGTGCAGGTGCGCGACGGACAATTCGTTGGCGAACGTGGGCGCGGTCAGTTGTTAAAGCGCGAGCCGCTATATTTCTAACATGACCGTCGATTCCCAGCGCACCATCGCCGAGCTGAAGGAGCTGCGCGAGTTGACCAGCGACTCCAACGGCGCGCAACGCCTCGCGTGGAGCGACACATGGCTCCAAGCGCGCGAGTGGTTCACATCGAAGCTCGCTGGCCTCCCGATTAAGGACCACTACGACGCGGCCGGGAACCGGTGGATCACCATGCGCGGCGATTCGGAGCAGGCGCTACTCCTGGGCAGCCATCTCGATTCGGTGCCCAACGGAGGCTGGCTCGACGGATGCCTGGGTGTAATGTCGGCACTCGAAGTCTTCCGCGGCATCGCACGGCAGTACCGCGGACGTCCGCCGGTGACGGTCCGCCTGGTGGATTGGGCGGACGAGGAAGGCGCGCGCTTCGGCCGCAGTTTGCTGGGATCGTCGGCGTTCGCGGGCACGCATAGCATCGATGCGGATCGTGGCCGGACCGATAAGGACGGCGTTCGCCTCGAAGACGCTCTGCGCCGGTGCGGCGTGGAGATCGATCGTTTCCCGGAGGCGCAGCGCGAGCAGGCAAACGCCGCCGCCTATCTCGAACTGCACATCGAACAAGGGCCGGTGCTCGAAGCCCTAGGATTGCCTCTGGGCGTAGTGCTCGGCACTAAAGGCGTCGAGCGTCACGCGATCACGTTTCATGGGCAGGAAGCGCACTCGGGCTCGACTCCGATGGCGGCGCGCCGCGACGCTCTGGCGGCTGCGGCGAAACTGGCACTCGAAATCCGGTCCATCGCGGGGAAACATTCCGATGCCGTGTGCACGATGGGCAGTCTGAAGACCTTTCCTGGGATCGTCACGGCCGTGGTCGGACGCTGCGAAGCCACGCTCGACCAGCGCGATCTCGACGCGGGCGTGCTGGCCGGCATGTATCAAGAAGCCCGCGAGGCCAGTGTCCGGTTCGCGCAGGAAGAGCGCTGCACGGTCGAATGGTCGCGCATCTGGAGTATCGAACCGGTGCCGTTCCATCCCGCGCTGGTGGACCTGTGCGAAGCCGCGGTGAAGGAAACCGCGGGCGCCGCGAACCGCATGCCGTCAGGTCCTCTGCACGACGCCGCGGAGGTCTCGCGGTGCGGCATTCCGACGGTCATGATGTTCGTGCAGTCGCTCCAGGGGATCAGCCATAACAAGATCGAGGACACCCGACAAGAACATTTGGAACTCGCGGTAGAGGCGCTGGGGCGGCTGGCGGAGAAAACGATACGCTGGATTTTGGCTTAGAAGGCGCGCATTTGCCCGCTGAAACCGGAGTGAAAAGTTTTCCCTCTTAGCGATGCCCCATCGCCAGGGATGCGCCTCCGGGTTGGGCGTGATACTAGTAACTAGAAGGCACGAGATACGCCGCGGTGTGGCCGACAGGAGATGGAACATGGCAGGTTTCGGATCGGAAGGACTGGGCCGGCGAGACGCGCTACGCCTGATGAGCGTGGCGGCATGTGGTGCGCTGGCTGTACGCCCGGCTTCCGGCGCTGAGCGCGGGTTGCGTTTCAGCGCGCTCGATCACCTGGAGTTCACAGTATCGGACCTGATGCGGTCGGTGGGTTTCTACGCGCGCATTTTCGGCAACGACCTCTATAAGAACAAGCGCGCCGAGAAACGGTATTTGAAGCTGGGCCCGACGTATCTGGGGATCGATCACAGCACCACGTCTCCGCGCGTCGACCACCATTGCGTGGGGATCGCCGGGTTCGACATCGCCGCGCTGCACGCGTACCTGGAGCGGCAGGGAGTCGCGTACAAAGATTATCCCAGCGGCCGGGATTTGTACTTCACCGATCCGGATGGGACCCGCACGCAACTGTCCACCAAGAATTCCTGGAACACGCTAGTCCCCAACACCGTCGCGCCCGAAGCCTTTCCGGCGCAGGGCGAACCGATTTTCCGCCCCACCGGCATGGATCACATTCTGCTCAATGTGTCCGATCCTGAGAAATCGGCCGCGTTCTACGCGCAGGTTTTCGGGCCGGTGTCGCAGCGGAATAACAATCGCATTTGGTTCCAGGTGGGCAAATCGCGCGTGGGATTGTTGAAGACGCCGGAGGGGGCGCGGGCGGGCGTGAATCATTACTGTGTCTCGGCCGAGCCGTTCGACTACGCCGCGGCGGTCAAGAAGTTGGAGCAGGTTGGGGCGAAGGTGGAAGCTCCGGAAGGGACTGGGGCGGCGGAGTTCCGCGATCCGGATGGATTTCTGGTGCAGGTGATGAGTGCGCGGTAAGTATGGCCCGCGATAAGGCGCAAGGGAGATCTTGAAATGACGGTTCGAAATCTAGTTTTGGGTGTGGCGATCATCAGCGCGGCATTGATGGTGCGGGCGCAGGTTCCGGCTAAGTCTTCGGCCCCCGCCAAGACGTGGACGCAAGCACGCACGGCGGACGGGCAGCCGGATCTGGAAGGCTTCTGGACCGACGCCACCATCACGCCGTTCGAACGGCCGGTGGAGCTGGGAAACAAATCGTTCCTGACCGCTGAGGAAGCGGCCAAGATCGAGGCGCAGGCGGCGGCGAACCGCGTGGATCGTCCGCCACAGCCGGGCGACGTCGGCAGCTACAACCAGGCTTGGTTCGACTCCGGCACCCGAGTGGTCGGCACGCGGGCCACGTCGCTGGTGGTGGAGCCGGCCAACGGCCGCGTCCCGGTGCGTCCGGAAGCTGAAGCCGTCCGCGAATTCAATCTGGCGCACGTGCCCGACGCTCCCGAATTCGGCACGCCGTGGGACCGGTGTATCACGCGCGGCATTCCGGCGGGCACGTTCCCGGCGGGTTACAACAACGCGTACCGGATCGTGCAGATTCCGGGCTACGTGGTAATCCTTTACGAAATGATCCATGAGACGCGCGTCATTCCGCTGGACTCGCGTCCGCACTTGCCTTCGGACATCAGGCAGTGGAATGGCGATCCGCGCGGCCATTGGGAAGGCAGAACACTAGTGGTGGATACCACTAACTACAACAGCAAAGGATCGATCGCAACCAGCGCCGCCACGGGACGGATCAAAGGGATTCCGCAGAGCGAGGATCTGCACGTTGTCGAGCGCTTCACGCGCGTCGATCGCGACACAATTCAGTATGAGGCGACGATTAACGATCCGAAGAATTACACGGCGCCGTGGAAGGTTTCGATTCCCTTGACGCGCGACGAGAACTACACCATTTACGAGTACGCTTGCCACGAAGGAAACGAGGCGATGAAGGACATCCTGAGCGCCGGCCGCGCGGCGGAGGCGGCTCGGGCGGCCCCGGCGGCGTCAAAGTAGAGCGTGGCGGCTGACACCGTTACCGTCGCCCACCAGACGCTGGCGGAGTTTGCACAGGCGATTATGGAAGCGGCGGGCGCGCCCGCTGACGCCTCCGCGATTACGGCCGAATCACTGGTGGCATCGAATCTCAGAGGCGTCGATTCGCACGGCGTGCAACTGGTGCTGGTCTACGTCGACCAGATCCGGCGCAAAGCAATCCATCTCGACGCGCGCGGGCGTGTGGTGAGCGAAAACGGAGCGTGCCTGGTGTACGACGGCGGCGATGGACTGGGCCAGGTGATCTCGGGCATCTGCTGCGACCACGCGGTCCGCTTGGCTCGCGACCACGGGGGCTTGGGGATCGCCGTGGCGCGGAATACGAATCATTTCGGGGCGGCCGCGTTTTGGGCGCAGAAGATCGCGGCGCGCGGGATGATCGGGATGGTGATGTGCAACGCTACGGCGCTAGTCGCGCCGTGGCAGGGCCGTAAGAAGATTGTAGGTACCAATCCGATCTGCGTGGCCGTTCCCGGTCCGCCAACGTTTCTGCTCGATATGGCCACCACCACTGTGGCGGTCAACAAAATCCGAAAGGCGATTCTGAGCGGCGAGTCATCGATCCCTGCGGGATGGGCTATGGACGCCGAAGGCCGTCCCACCACCGATCCGAAAGTCGCGATGCAGGGTTTGCCGATGCCGCTCGGCGGCTACAAGGGGACTGGGCTCGCACTGATGGTGGAGATTCTGTGCGCGGTGTTGTCGGGCGGGCCGATTCTGACCGAAGTGGGCGGGCTGTGGGACTATCCAGGACCGATGCGAGCCAGCCAATTCTTCTTTGCGATCGACGTCGCGCGCTTTCTGCCTCTCACGGACTTCGAGACGCGCATGCGGTTTGTGCGCGAGACGGTGACGAACATGGCGCCCGCGTTGGGGTTCGACGAAGTGCTGATCGCGGGCGAACCGGAGTGGCGCGCCGAGGAAGTGCGGCGGCACGGCGGAATTCCTGTCGCTCTCGGAATTTGGAACCAGTTGGCGGAGCTGGCGGGGAGTTTGAGTGTTCGGGTGCCGGATGGAATTCAGTGACGCCCATTGAAAGGGAACGGGCCAAAGCACGGGCCACGGACGCCGGAGGGAGGATGCCAGCGCTCGATGGCCTCCGCGGGATCGCCATCCTGCTGGTCATGTTCCATCATTTTCAGATCATCGCGCCCGGCCAGGGAACGCAGGCGGTGCTGTTTCATTTGAGCGAATTCGGACCGCACGGCGTTGACCTCTTTTTTGTGCTGTCGGGGTTTCTGATCACCGGTATCCTTCTCGACAGCCGGCAGCATCCGCATTACTTCCGGAATTTCTATGCGCGAAGAACCTTGCGGATCTTTCCGCTGTATTATCTGGTGGTCGCTTTCTCGGTGCTGGTTCTCCCGGCAGCTATCGCCGCAGTCCCAGCGGCATCGTCGAAACTCGCGAGATTCGCGACGACCGCCGCCGATTGGCCCTGGTATGTCTTCTATGTTTCGAATTTTCTGATCGCAAAAACCGGCGATTGGCGTCACCCGGTGCTGGGCGTTACCTGGTCGCTGGCGATCGAGGAACAATTCTATTTGGTATGGGCTGTGGTCGTATTTTTCCTCTTCAGGCGCAGGGTGGAATCCCTGGCTTTGGCGCTGGTGGTGGTATCGCTGATCATCCGCGCGGCCGTCCTGTACAGCGACGGCTCCTGGATTACCGCGTACGTGATCACCCCCTGCCGCTGCGACGCGATCGGGTTGGGCGCCTTTCTGGCGGCAGCCATGCGCGGACCGGAGCCGACCTGGGAAGCGCTCGCGAGAATCAGCACGTGGGTGGCGTTCGCGGGAACTCCGCTGCTGCTGGGACTGTACGGCGCGGGCGTGTGGTCATATAACGACCCAGCCGCCTTGATTTACGGCTACACGCCGGTCGCGCTGGTATGCGTCGCGTGGCTGCGTTTGGCGCTTGCGCCACACGCCCATCCGTTGGTCGCGGCGAGTCTGGGGAATGGCGCGTTGCGATTCTTCGGAAAATACTCGTACAGCATTTACCTGATACACCTGCCGTTGCGGGCCGCGATTCGCGATACGATTTTCGCGGCGGAGCAGACACATTCCGCCCTGGGCTCGGGGTTGCTGTACCAATTCGCGTTCGATGTCGCGGCGACCGCGGCTGTGGTTCCCTTGGCGCTACTCAGTTGGAAACTTCTAGAGAGCCCGTTCCTGTCGCTGAAGCGCTTCTTCCCGCAATAACCCTACGCTGTTCTTCGGACCACTAAATCCGCTAGCTGCTTCAGGCGCTCGGCGCGATCGTCGAACGTCTGCAGCGTCAGATGCGCGGCCAGGCGCTCCTGTTCGGCCATTTCGCGCGACCGCTCCAGGCCATACACCGCGGGGAACGTAATTTTGTGCTGCTGCGCGTCCTTCCCGGCGGTCTTACCCAGGGCCTCCGAAGGCTGCTCTACGTCGAGCACGTCGTCGACAATCTGGAACGCCAGCCCGACGTGCTGGCCGAACTGGGAAAGCGCGGCGAGTTGCGCCGCGGACGCGCCCGCGTAAATCGCGCCCATACGGACGCTGGCTCGCAGCAAGGCTCCGGTCTTGGCGCGATGGATCGATTCGAGCAGTTGCGCGGTGGGGAACTGGCCTTCGCCTTCGAGATCGTTGACCTGGCCGCCAATCATGCCGCCCACGGTGCCCGAGGCCGTGGACAATTCCTCGACCAAACGAATGCGCCGCTCGGCAGGCACGCCTTCGAGTTGCGCCAGCACCTGAAACGCGAGCGTGAGCAGCGCGTCGCCCGCCAGGATCGCCATGGCGTCGCCAAATACTTTGTGGCACGTGGCGCGGCCGCGGCGCAGGTCGTCGTTGTCCAGCGCCGGCAGATCGTCGTGAATCAGAGAGTACGTGTGGATCAACTCCAGTGAACAAGCCGCGTCCTCGACGCCCACGGGCGCATCCGACACGGCTTCCGCGGCGGCCATGGCCAGCAGCGGCCGGACACGCTTGCCGCCCGCAAACAAGCTGTAACGCATCGCCTTGTGAATCGTAGCCGGGTTCTCGGATTCGGGCGGCACCCAGCGGTCCAGCGTTGCGTCCACCAGCTTCTGCTGATGGGCGATGTACTCGCTGATCGTCATTTGCCGGTTTCGGGTCCCACGGGCGAAGGGAAGGCCTGGGGCTGCACTTCACCGGCGCGCTTCATCAGGATTTCGACCCGCGTTTCGGCGTCTTCGAGCTGCTTGCGGCAGGCCGCGCTCAGCTTAACTCCACGTTCGAATAACTCGAGCGCGCGGTCCAGCGGCAGCTCCGCGGTCTCCATTTCCTTGACGATGGTCTCCAGCTGGTCGAGTCCAGCTTCGAAAGTTAGGGGCGCCTCATCCGGCATCGACCTATTATATCCGCGAGGCCGGCGCCTGACCCGCTAGGGCCGGATTGGTTTAGAGTACCCAGTTGGTTTACTCTAAAAGATCTGCCGCCATGCCGCATAAACTCACCAACATCCTGACCAGTGTGCCCAGCGACCTCGAGATCGCCCAGGCCGCGACGCCCATACCGATAGACAAAATCGCCGCCGAAGTGGGGATTCTTCAAGACGAGCTGGAGCTCTACGGCAAGAACAAAGCCAAGGTGCACCTGTCCATCCGCGATCGGCTGAAGCACGTACCCAACGGCAAGTACATTGTGGTGACGGCCATCACTCCCACGCCGCTGGGCGAGGGCAAGACCACCACTACCGTCGGCCTGAGCCAGGGCCTGGGCGCGCATCTGGGCAAGAAGGTGTTCACCTGCATCCGCCAGCCCAGCCAGGGCCCCACGTTCGGCATCAAGGGCGGCGCGGCGGGCGGCGGCTACAGCCAGATCATTCCCATGGAGGAGTTCAACCTCCACCTGACCGGCGACATTCACGCCATCACGGCGGCGAATAATCTGCTGGCCGCCGCCATCGACACGCGCGTTTTCCATGAACAAACCACTCCCGACGACGCCGTATTGTTCGACCGCCTGTGTCCCGTCGCCAAGGACGGCAGCCGGCGGTTCGCGCCTGTGATGTTACGGCGGCTGAAGAAGCTGGGCATCGCCAAGACCGATCCCAACGCTTTGACCGCGGAAGAGCGCAGCCAGTTCGCACGCCTGAACATCGATCCGGCGAGCATCACCTGGCGCCGCGTGGTCGACACCAATGACCGCATGCTGCGGCAGATCACCATCGGACAGGGCGCGGAAGAAAAAGGCCATACCCGCGTGACCGGTTTCGACATGGCCGTGGCCAGCGAGATCATGGCGATTCTCGCGCTGACCACCGATCTGAACGACATGCGCGAACGGCTGGGGCGCATGGTGATCGGCACCAACACCAGCGGCGAGTCGATCACGGCCGACGATCTGGGCGTGGGCGGCGCCTTGACCGTGCTGATGAAGGACGCCATCATGCCCAACCTGATGCAGACCATCGAGGGCACGCCCGCGTTCGTGCACGCCGGACCGTTCGCCAACATCGCGCACGGCAACTCGTCCATCGTAGCGGATCAGATCGCGCTGAAGCTGGTGGGACCCGACGGCTACGTGCTGACCGAAGCCGGGTTCGGCGCGGACATGGGCCTGGAAAAATTCTGCAACATCAAGTGCCGCTACAGCGGCCTCGCGCCGGATTGCATCGTGATGGTGGCTACGATTCGCGCTCTCAAGATGCACGGCGGCGGCCCGCGCGTGGTGGCTGGGCAGCCGCTCCCGCACGCTTATACCAACGAAGATTTGGACCTGGTCGAACAAGGCTGCAGCAATCTGCGGCGCTTGATCCACACCGCCAGGGCGTTCGGTGTTCCCGTAGTCGTGGCGGTGAACCGGTTTAAGACCGATACTCCGGCAGAGGTGGATCTGGTGCGGCGGCTGGCGGTGGCGGCGGGCGCAGAGGACGCCGTGATGACCGATCACTGGGCGCTGGGCGGCGCGGGCGCGGTGGATCTGGCGAAGGCCGTGGCAGCGGCGTGCGAGAAGCCCCGGAAATTCCATTTCCTTTACGGCCTGGAGTTGAGCATTAAGGAAAAGATCGACATGATCGTGCAGCAGATGTACGGCGGCGCGGGCGCCGAGTATTCCGCCGAGGCCGAGAAGAAGGTCGCGTTGTACACGCGGCAGGGTTTCGACAAACTGCCCATCTGCATGGCCAAAACCCACTTGAGCGTCAGTCACGATCCGAGTCTGAAGGGAGCGCCCACTGGGTTCGTGGTCCCGGTGCGGGATATCCGCGCGAGCGTCGGCGCCGGCTTCCTGTATCCGCTGCTGGGCACGATGAGCACCATGCCGGGCTTGTCGACACGTCCGGGTTACTACGAGATGGACATCGATACCGAGACCGGGCGGATTATCGGGCTTTCGTAAACCATGCCGATCGACCGCACGGGCGTGGCGACCGCGGCCGTGGCTGCGAGCCTGGCGTTGGATTTGCTGTCGAAGGTCATCGAGGTTTCAAAGCCCGTCCAGCAAGACGAGTGGCTCGCGGCGGCAAGGCGCGAAGCGGACACCCTGCGGCGCGCCGCCGATGAGGACGTCACAGCGTACAACGTGTATCTGCAGTGCGCGCGCACTTCGGCGGGGCCCGAGGAACAGGAGCGGGCTCTGCGGGGAACCATCGAAGTGCCCATGAATGCGGCTCGCGCGGCAGTGGCGGGGATCGAGTTGTGCGTCGCCATGGCCGATTCTGTCCGTGCCTCGGTAACCGCGGACCTGGGGGTCGCGGCGGCGCTGCTGGCCGGCGCCGTGCGGGGGATGATGCTGTGCGTGGACGCGAATTTGCCGGCGACGGCGGCGCACGATTTGTACTACGAGGCCGTTCGCACGGAGCGCCGGGACTTGGAGGAACGAGCGAATCGGAGCGTCAGCGCCGTGGTAGCGCGAGCTACTTCGGCGGAAAGTCGTTGAGGTAGTTTCTGAGCTCGTCTCGAACGCGGCGAAAGAGGGCCAGCCGCTGCTCTTCCGAACCCATTAGCGCCGCCGGATCTTCAAAGTTCCGGTGAATGGCCGCGGTCTCACCGGGAAAGATGGGACAGCTTTCCCGGGCATTATCGCAGACAGTCAGAACGTAATCGAACGATCGCCCCGCGAACTCTTCTACGCTCTTAGAGCGATGGCCGGAGATGTCGATGCCCAGCTCGCGCATCACGGCGATGGCCTCGGATCGAACCTGGCTCGGCTTGGTCCCGGCGCTGAAGACCTCGAAACGGTCTCCCGCGTCGTGGCGCAGCAAACCTTCGGCCATCTGGCTCCGGGCGGAATTCCCCGTGCATAGGATCAGGACTCGTTTTCTATCGGGCATGGGTCCCCTTCCTTCGGCAGCGGGGGCGCCAGCCAGCGAAACAAGGCCGTGGCTGCCGCGGCGCCCGTTAGCTGCGCCAGAACAAATCCGGGGGCGTCGGCTGGCCGGATTCCCGAGAACGTATCGGAAGCGGCACGAGCCAAGGTTACGGCGGGATTGGCGAACGACGTCGAGGCCGTGAACCAGTACGCCGCGGTGATGTAGGCCCCCACTGCAAACGCCACCATGGAAGACTGCCGCCGCGCGCAACCCCAGATGATCGAGAGCAGACCGAATGTGGCTACAAACTCGCTAAAGAGCTGGGCGCCCCCGGATCGAACGTGGCGCGAAGCGAAGAACACCGGCTGGTTGAACATCAGGTGAGCCGCGGCGACACCGGCGAAGGCGCCGGCGATCTGGGCGCCGACGTACGCTGGAACCTCGCGCCAGGATACGCCGCCTTGCGAGGCATCCGCGAGCGTCACGGCGGGGTTGAAGTGAGCTCCCGAAATCGGCCCGAACGCAAGAATCAGTGCGACCAGTGCAGCGCCAGTCGCAAGCGTGTTCGCCAGGAGTGCGATGGCGACGTTACCGCCGGCCAGCCGTTCGCCCATGATGCCGGACCCCACCACCGCCGCCAGCAGAAGCGCTGTCCCGAGCGCCTCAGCTACAGCACGACGGGCCACAGCACTCCTTTGGGATCGGTTTCACAGCGCGGATGAACGCGCTCATGAATTTGTTCTCCACCTGCGGCGCGATCGCGTCGACGTCGATGCCTTCGCCGCTCAGGAATTGCCGGGCGTCTTCCCTGTTGTAAACGCGAGTCGGTTCGATGTCGATCGATTCGAAACCGGCCTTCGCCAACTTACCGGTATATTCGTCTTCGTGGAGCGCCCCGGCGATGCAACCGACCCACATCTCCATGCTCCGACGCACTTGTTCTGGCACATCGCCCCGGACGACTACATCGGAAACAGCGAATCGGCCGCCCGGCTTCAGGACGCGGAACGTCTCCCGCAACACTTGGTCTTTGTCGGCGGAGAGATTAATCACGCAGTTGGAAATGACGACATCGACAGAGTTGTCAGGCAGAGGGATGTGTTCAATTTCGCCTTTGAGAAATTCGACGTTGCCGACGCCCGCTCTGCGCTGGTTATCCCGCGCCAGAGCCAACATTTCATCGGTCATGTCGAGACCATACGCTTTGCCCGCCGGCCCCACGCGCTTGGCGGACAGCAGCACGTCAATGCCGCCGCCGGATCCCAGATCGAGCACGATGTCGCCGGGATTGAGCTTGGCCAGTGCGGTCGGATTACCACAACCCAATGACGCCAGCACGGCCTCTTCCGGAAGCTGGCCAGTCTGGCCGGAGTCATAGAGATTCGAGGTGATCGGATCGACGCCACCGGGGGCACACGGGGCCGATCCACAGCAGGAACTCCCGCCGGTTTTGACGCGGAGCGCCGCCTGGCCGTATTTCATACGCACTTCTTCTCTTACGTCCATGCGGATTTTCCCTTCCCTGACTCGGGGCGATGGTGATTTTGGACGAACTCATCGACATGCCGGCGGATCACATCACGCGCGTGACGCACGGCGATGCCACGACTCATCCCTGCCGCCTCCAGCGCAACCGGGCTTTCAACCGGCCATTTCTGCCGCCAGATTGCGCCGGGAAACACGGGACACGATCGTTCTTTCTCCCGGTCACAAAGCGTGATCACGTAGTGAAATCGTTCGCGGAGGTATGGATCGACGATCTTGGTCCGCGCCGACGAGATGTCGATGCCAACCTCCCGCATCGCCGCTACTGCGTCCGGGTCCAAGCGACCCGCTTCCGATCCCGCGCTCACGATCTCCAATTCATCGCCTGTCAGCTTCCGAAGAAACGCCTCTGCCATCTGGGTACGGCAGGAGTTCTCAGTGCAAAGAAACAGAACTCTCGGTTTGATAGCCATGCTTTTTTCTCCTAACTCTTGCTGATCTGAGCGATCTTGGCCGATTGTTCATTCTGGCGCCCAGATCGAGCGACGATCGGGTTGGTGCCCTGCCCAGACCGTCCAGGCAGCGATGAGAATCAGTAGCAGAGCAATGCTGATCCACGTAATAGCGTTCAAGAGCGAGGACTTCCTTTGCGGGCCATTGGGAAGCCTCCGTTGGCCTTCAATCATAGGCGAGCACCTCGGCGAATGCAGTTTCGTCGTTTTCATCCTGTAAACCGGACGTGGAAATGATGCGGACGCGCTGACCTGGCGGTAGCCCCTGCACGAGGATTTGGCGGCCGTTGCGGAATCGAAGCCCGTCGCGATAGGAAAGGTCGTCCGCTGTCACCTGGATGAACACCGCTTGCTCGCATTCTTCCAGGCCCAGTCGCTCGCATAGCTCATGCTCGACAGCCTTCAGCGTCAATCGAGCGCCGGGTGCAATGCAGACCGCCTTCGGCCCGTCATGCCGGCGAGGGAGGAACCAAGACCTGAGTTGAGGCCAGTTCCGGCCCAGCCAACTCTTCAGACTCTGTGGTTCCGGCATGTCCGCGACGCTAATAAATCCGGTGCATCCCGACGAGAATCGATACGCGACCAATTCTTCGCCGTCGCATGCCAGCCGGTTTGGAAACAGATACAAGGAGTAGTCGCACATTGGTTCGCCTTCCTAACCTCGTGACCGCGACGCGACGATCTCGAGTTCATCGCCTGCCGGCTCACAAAGAAAAGCCTCCGCAATCCGGGTGCGGTTGGAAATTTCAATCCATAGAAACCAGACCCTTGGCTTAATGGCCATGTCCTCTCCTATTTGCAGAGCTGAACGATCTTGGCCGGTTTAATCGCCTTGTTGCGTGTACAGCATTCGGCATAAAGAAACGCCAACAACTCCTCCAGCGCAGCGGTGTTCGCCGTGTACCGCAGAAACGTGCTTTCCCGCCGCACCACGATGAGATCCTCATTCTTGAGCTTGTCCAAATGATGCGACAGCGTGGAAGCCGCGATACCCAACTCGTTTTGAATCTCCCCGACGACCATCCCGTCGGGGTGCGCGGCTAACAGCACCCGCAGAATTCGCAACCGCGGCTCCGCCCCCAGGGCGGCGAACATGTCGGCATAACTCGCTGTCCGGTCCATGCCGGGCGCAGACTTCGCTCGTGACGGTTCCATTGTTCTATCATAGTAGAAGTATAGAATCTGTCAAGCCCAATGTCGCTTCGATAGCGTGCGCTCGCCCATCGGAGGTATAATCGCCCCTGTATTTGGGGAGGACCTTGATGTTTCTTCTGACTCGGCCTCGTTTTGTTATCGCGATGTGCCTGGCTGCCCTGCCGGCCGCCGCGCAGACCGGCGCCAAGAACGGCGAATGGACCAGCTACGGCGCCGACCTCGGCAACACCCACTACTCGCCGCTGGATCAAATCAGCCGCAACAACTTCTACCAGCTCCAGGTGGCCTGGCGCTTCAAGACCGAGAACCTCGGGCCGCGGCCCGAATTCAATTTCGAAGGCACGCCGCTCATGGCCAAGGGCGTGGTTTATTCCACCGCCGGCACACGCCGTTCCGTGGTCGCGCTCGACGCCGCCACTGGCGAGTTGCTGTGGGTTCATGGTGAGAACGAAGGCCGCCGCGGCCAGAACGCTCCGCGCCAGCTTTCCGGACGCGGCCTGGCTTACTGGACCGACGGTACCGAAGAACGCATCCTCTACGTGACCCCCGGCTACCAGCTCGTAGCGCTAAACGCCAAGACCGGCAACCGCGTCCCCAGTTTCGGCAAGGACGGCATCGTCGATCTGAAGACCGACGACGATCAGGTGATCGATCCGCTCAACAGCGAAATCGGTCTCCACGCCGCTCCGGTAGTCGCTAAGGACGTCGTAATTGTCGGCGCGGCCCACAAGCCCGGCGGCATCCCCACGGCCAAGACCAACGTCAAAGGCTACGTGCGCGGCTTCGACGTCAAATCCGGCAAGCGCCTGTGGATCTTCCACACCATCCCCAAGCCCGGCGAGTTTGGCTTTGACACTTGGGAGAAAGACTCGTGGTCCTACACCGGCAACACCGGAGTCTGGGGACAGATTACAGTGGACGAGGATCTCAACACCGTCTATCTGCCGGTGGAGGTGCCCACGGGCGACTACTACGGCGGACATCGCCCCGGCAACGGATTGTTCGGCGAAACGCTTCTTGCTGTGGATCTCCACACCGGCGTTCGCAAGTGGCACTACCAGCTGGTCCACCACGGCATTTGGGACCACGACATCCCCTGCGCGCCGATCCTGACCGAAGTCACCATCAACGGCCGCACCATCAAAGCCGTCGCACAGCCCACCAAGCAAGCGATCCTCTATGTCTTCGACCGCGTGACCGGCCAGCCCATCTGGCCCATCGAAGAGAAGCCCGTCGAGAAGGGCGACGTACCCGGCGAGTGGTATTCGCCGACGCAGCCCATGCCCACCAAGCCTCCAGCCTACGATCGCAACGGCGTCCTGCCCGAAGACCTGATCGACTTCACGCCCGATCTGCGCGCGGAGGCCGAGAAGCTCACGGCGCGCTACAAGTTCGGCCCGGTCTTCACGCCTCCAGTCGTCAGCAAGTGGGAAGGCCCCATGGCTACGCTGACGCTCGGCACCTCCACCGGCGGCACGAACTGGCCCGGCGGTTCCTACGATCCGGAGACGCACATCGTCTATGTGCCATCGCAGACGGCTCTGTCGCCGCTAGGGTTGGTGCCCGGCGATCCCGCGCGGACCGACTTCGCGTATATGCAAGGGACGGCGCGCCCTCCCGCCGGCGAGGCGCCCGCAGCTGCGGCGGGCGGCGAGGGCGGCGGCGGGGGGTTGACGGTGCGCGGACTCCCGCTGCTGAAGCCGCCCTATGGCATCATCGCGGCGATCGATCTCAACAAGGGCGAGATCCTGTGGAAGATCAACCACGGTGAAACGCCCGACAACGTCAAGAATCATGCGGCGCTCAAAGGGCTGGCCATTCCGCGCACCGGACAGAGCGGCAACGGCATGGGGGTCCTGGTCACCAAGACGATGGTGGTCTCGGGCGAGCGGCAATTCACGACGACCAGCACTGGCCAGCGCGGCGCAATGCTGCGAGCGTACGACAAAATGACCGGCAACGATCTGGGCGCCGTGTACATGCCCGCTCCGCAGACCGGCACGCCCATGACGTATATGCTCGGCGGACGGCAGTACATTGTGGTGGCGATCGGCGGACAGGGCTTCCCGGCGGAGCTGATCGCGTATCGGCTGAACCGCTAGAGTGGCCTCAATTGGCTGTGGGCACTTTGTTCCCGCTATCGACGATGAGTACGTCGATAGGCATCGCGCGGCGTTCCAGCTTTAGTCCGTATTGTCTTTCAAGCGCCTCGGAAACGAATGCGACGAGCGCGCTCCTCATTTCGTCGTAACTGGCAAATGCGGCGTCCTTCGGATCGAAATCCTTCAGGTTCAGAGTGATGTCGTACAGGCCACTGAGTCCCGTGTCGTCCACGACTTTTTCAAGAGGCATGTTGCCGAAGGGGCTGCCTAGAACCCCGGCGATACGAGACATCGGAGCGTTCTTCACCTCTAGTCTGCCATCGATCCGCCTTACTTCGACCGGATCGCCGTTCTCCACGGTGCGAAGATTCTTGATGCCGTTTTTCCCTACGACCAGCGCTCTAACCGGCGATAGGTGCGTCTCCCGGTGGGTCTTGAGCTGGAATCGATCATCAAGTAGCGTCTGGAGCATGCGGTGCAGGTCATCCGCCGGAACAGGTCCGGACGCCTTGGCTACAATGTCGTAGCTTTCCTCCGTGATCCAGGCCGGCCCTGAAACATCCACGATACCGTAGGCCCATTGAAGGCAACCGCGTATCGTCACGTGCGTGGCGCGGATCGATCCCGTCAGACGACATCGTGAATCCCTGGGATCCGGGAGGAACCGTGGCCCCAGGCGCGTACGCCCGGACTGAGGCTACGTCGAACTTGGGCAGGCTTGCGGCGGTTTGGCCCAATGCGGCAGTCGCCAGCGCGAGGGCTAAGGGCGCGCTGATGAAGGTCCGCGTCAGAGCTGAACTCCTCTCGTGTAAGTGCTGACGAGCCAAATCCCCGGTGCGCGCAGAAGATTTTGGGCAAATCGAGATAAACTAGCGAAAGCCGATGATAAAGCAAAATACTCTGCCGCCGTGCCTGTTGCTCGCGTCAACCTGTCTGTTCGCCCAGCCGCCGCAAGGTGGGAGAGGTAAGCCCGGTCCTCCCGTCCCCATTGCTCAACAAGCAATGGACGCGGCCAGTATGGCCAACCACTGTCCGGCGGGCGCACGCATGGCCGACCCCGCGTCCGCACCCGCATGGAACGGTTGGGGAGGCGACCTCTCCAACACCCGGTTCCGGGCATCGCCGCAGCTTCCCGCCGCAAACGTACCGAAGCTAAAGCTCAAGTGGGCTTTCGGATTCCCCGGCGTGAAATCGGTTCTCGGCCAGCCCTCGGTGGCAGGCGGACGCGTTTTCATCGGAGTCGACACGGGCTTCGTCTACGCGATCGACGCCGCCTCGGGCTGCGTCTACTGGTCCTTCCACGCGGATGCGGGCGTGCGCACATCGATCACTGTCGAACGCTCCGGCGACACGTCCGGCGCAAACCGTTTCGCAGCCTACTTCGGCGATCTCAAGGCCAACGCTTACGCCGTCGACTCCGCCACCGGCGCGCAGATCTGGAAGGTGAAGGTCGACGACCACGCGAGCGCCCGCATCACCGGTGCGCCCCGCGTCTTCGAAAATCGCGTGTACGTCCCGGTGGCCTCCGGCGAAGAAGGCGGCGGCGTCAGTCCCACCTATCCGTGCTGCACGTTCCGCGGGAGCGTAGTAGCGCTCGACGCAGCCACCGGCCGCCAGCTCTGGAAAACCTACACCATCCCCGATGCGCCCAAGCAAGTCGGCCAGAACTCGAACGGCACCCCACGCTGGGCGCCCGCCGGAGCGGGCGTGTGGAATTCGCCCACCATCGATCCCAAACGCCGCGCGCTGTACATCGGCACCGGCGACGCCTACACCGAACCCGCGGCGGCCACCACCGACGCGATCATGGCTCTGGATCTCGACTCGGGCAAAATTCTCTGGACCGTTCAGGACACCGCCAACGACGCGTGGCTGGCCCGCTGCGACGCGACACCTGAAAAAGCCCAAAAGAGCGAGAATTGCCCCCAGAAGCTCGGCCCCGATCACGACTTCGGCTCTCCGCCGATTCTCAAGACCCTGCCCGGCGGGCGCACGATTCTAGTGGCCGGCCAAAAGAGCGGCAACGTCTGGGCCCACGATCCCGACAACCACGGAGCCGTCCTCTGGCGCACGGCGCTGGTCAGCAACACCACCGAGTTCGGCGGCAAGATCGTGTGGGGCGGAGCGGCCGACGATCAGAATGCGTACTTCGGCCTCGGCCCCGGCGGCATCGGCGCCGTGCAACTGCGCGATGGCGAGCGGAAGTGGTTCACGGCCCTGTCTCCCGCACCCGCGCTGGCGTCGCATCCCGGCCAGGAAGGACCGCTTACCGCAATCCCCGGAGCCGTGTTTTCGGGCGGTTGGGATGGCGTCCTGCGCGCGCTCTCGGCCGCGGATGGGCATGTGATCTGGGAGTACAACACCGTGCAAGACTACAAGACCGTGAACGGAGTCGCGGCCAAGGGCGGCTCGATGGGCGCCGCCGGACCGGTGATCGTGGGCGGAACGATCTTCGTGCCATCCGGCTACATCGGCGTGCGCAACGGTATGCCTGGCAATGTCCTGCTGGCGTTCTCAGCCGCCGACTAAACCGCCGCTGAAACGGTTTTGTAACGGATTTGCAACCCAGGTATCATTTCAATCGGCTACCGTTAGAAAACGAAACCATGGCCTCAGAACAACTCACCATCCAAAGTGCGGAACCCGAACCAGGACTGCGCGTGATCACTCTCACAGGTCCGCTGACGCTCAGCACCATGTTTGGGTTTCAGACGGATATCCGCCGGGAAGCCTCCGATTCCATTGTGGTTGATCTGGCTGGCGTGCCCTACATGGATTCCGCGGGCCTCGGTTGTTTACTGGGCGCGATGGCCTCGTGCCAGCGGTCGCATCGTGGATTTGCGCTGGCCGGCGTGTCGGAACGCGTACTCACGGTGTTCGAGGTTACCGGCGTGGAGAACCTGGTCCCGATGTACCCGAGCGTGGATGCCGCCACCGCCGCGCTCAAAGCCAAAACCGCGGGCGCACCATCCGGAAGCTGACGGCGGACGCCGACAGCCTAATAGTGAAACCGGTAGCGCACTTCGGCGTAGATCTGTCGCGGCTCGAAATAGTGGGTCCCCCCAAAAGTTAGACTGTTATCCAAAAGGAATCGCCGGTTGCCGACGTTCACCGCCTGCACCGCAAAGGACCAGTTTTCGCCGAAGCTCTTGCCCACCGACAGGTCGAACGTCGTGTGCTGGGGCAGACGCGCGGGACCGCCGTTGTCCGGGAAACCCGATCCATAGTACAAGTTCCCGGCAATCCAGGCCCTCTTCGGAAGACTCACGTTGCCGCCCACGCTGACCGTATTCTGTTGGTCGTGATCCAACAGGAACAGATCGCTGGGCGGGGCGAAGAAGGTGAGACCGCCGGTTCTCTCGCCCCACCCCTCGGCCCGCTGGCTCGAGTACGCCAAGTGCATCTGGCCGCGCCGCAGAATCATGGGCGATCTCAAGGTTACTTCCCAGCCGTCGATGCGCGCGCCTTGCAGCGTCAACGGCAAAAAGATATTCGAGTTGCCCAGCTGGTCGTGATCGAAGAAATTTCGGCTCTTGGTATGGAAGTGGTCGCCGTCCAGCGTCCAACCTCGGAGCGGGATCGCGATGCCGAATTGGTTCTCCTCGTCGCGCTCTCCGCGCAGAGGCAGGAACCCGAATCCCTGATCGAGCGCATAGGCCAGCAGCGGGCCGGACACGGTTGAAAGCGGCGGCGCCTGATAGAACCGGCCGTAGAAGCCCCGCAGAACCCAGTTAAGACGGGGAATCCGAACGGCCGCGCCGACTCGTGGGTCCGCCGAATTCTCGGCAATCGAGCTCTGGAAGTGCGAGAGCCGGACTCCTCCATTCAGCGTCAGCCATGAATTCACCTTGAACTGATCTTCCAGGAATACGGCCACCAATCCGCCGGACGGGCTCTCTTGCTGCTTGAGCGCGAGCCCGCTCCCGTCCGTGGCGGTGAGGCCGAAGATGCGGCTATCGTGCTCGCCATAAGCGTATACGCCGATGCGAGCGTTGTGGCGCTTCGTCACCGCGTGGAGCGTGACCTGCGCCCCTCCGTAATTTGAATCCAGCTTGTCCAGAGTGCTCAGACTGGGGTCGTTCGGACCGCCGAAGTAGTCGGCCCGGTTGAAGTGATAAAACGGAGAAACCGTCAACAGCCAGCCTGGCGCGGCAGTGTGGACCCACGAAACGTTCACCAGCGCATCTTGTTCCTGGTCGCGATCGCGGACGCCGGCGGCTTGATCGTCCGGAAGATTCGGAATCTGGTAATCGTCCCTGCGGATCGCGGTGACCAGACGGAACTGATCCTGAGGCGACCGGTTGTAGATGAACGAACCGAAGCCCCCGAACCCATCGCCGCGGTCGTGGACGACCGCCGGCCCCGGAGTCTCGAGTCCATAGTCGCTGCGATTCCCGTTCAAGCCCACGTAGTAGGCGAAGCGCTCACTGTGGCTTCCGAGGGTGAATTGATCGTTGGTCTGATTAAAGCTCCCGTAGGTGGCCGTGAACTGCGCTTCGTTGTTCCCTTCGAAACCGCTGCGAGGAACCACATTGAACACGCCGTAAGTGCGGTCGCCGTATTCGGCGGAGTAGCTGCCGCGCTGGACCTCCAGGTAGTCGATGTCCTTGGGATCGAACTGCGCGCCTACGTTGCTCGCGATGTTGGTATTCGGCACGGGCACCCCGTCGATCAGCCAGGAGACTTGGTGGCCGCCCCGCATGTGGAGCATGTCGTGCGCCAGGTACGCTCCCGGAACAAAACTCGTGATCATCCGCAGGCTATTGGTTTGGTCCGCACCAGGCGTTCTGTCGATGTCGCCGCGGGAGACCAGCGTGGTGGTCGTGAACGCCTCGGACGAGACCGTTTGCGCGCCTTCGATCACCTGCACCGATGTCCGCGTGCTGGCGAGTTGGAACTGAAAGTGAAGCAACGGCGCGCTGCCGGAGGTGACGGTTACGGATTGTTCGACGGGATCAAATCCCGCGTGGGTTACGGAGGTGCTGTACTCGCCGACGGGGACGGCGTCGAATTGGAACTCTCCATTCGCATCCGTTTTGGCGGTTTGCTGGTATTCGGAGGACTTGGATTTTAGCACCACGCTGGCATCCGGAACCGGACGGTGATCCGGATCGTGCGCGAGGCCGCGAACGGTGCCAAACACCGTCCCGAACACGGGTGCGCTCAACGTAAGAAGAAGGACTGGCCAACAGATATTTCTACTGCTCGACATAACGGACCTCCAGAGGTTGGCGCGCGCGGGAAGGCGCGCGACTTCATCGCGAACTCGGAAAACAGATGAGGAGGTTTAGGAGAGAAACGCGGGAGGGCCGCGTTCGGAATGGGAGTCTCGCGTTTTGGCTTCGTACCGCACGCCCGACGCCGTCCGAACCGCCGCGTGCGCTGCGATTGGACCGGTCACGCCGCCGGGAAACTTCAGCAGACCGGCCTTGGCGGAAACCGGAGGCGCCAGTGCGCCGGGGAAAGACGCGCAGAGCACGGGTTGAAACGCCGGACCGCTGGTCTGCGCGGAACCCAGAGCCCCACCCGGCATGGAGCAGTGATGTTGGCCCAGCCGCCGGCAGCACGCCGGCAGATTCGAATCCGTGTACGCGAACAGCGCCGGACCGCCCAGCACGAAGCCGAACAGCGCGAGCAACAGCGTTGCGCAAGCACGACGCATTGCCTTCATCATACATCTGCGGGCTGGCAGCCGGGCACGGCATCTGGGCGCTCCCACCCGGCCGCTTGTAGAATAGGAGATTCGCATGCCCGGCCCCCTGGCTACCATCCGTGTGCTGGACCTTACGCGCGTGCGCGCCGGTCCCACCTGCGTGCGCCAGTTAGCCGACTGGGGCGCGGACGTGATCAAGATCGAGCAACCCTCGACCGAAACCGGCGAGGATCCGTTCGGCGGCGAACGCCACGGCTCGGATTTCCAGAACCTGCACCGCAACAAGCGCAGCCTGACGCTGAACCTCAAATGCGAAGAGGGTGTCGCGATCCTGAAGCGCATGGCCCGCGATGCCGACGTGGTCGTTGAAAACTTCCGTCCGGATGTGAAGGCGCGGCTAGGCGTCGGCTATGCGGCGATGCGCGCCGTGAATCCGCGCATCGTTTACGGCAGCATTTCCGGCTTCGGCGAGGATGGACCGTATCGCGACCGCCCCGGCTTCGATCAGATCGCGCAAGGTCTGGGCGGGTTGATGTCGGTCACGGGTCAACCGGGCCAAGGCCCCATGCGCGCGGGCATTCCCGTCGCCGACTTGAGCGCGGGCATTCTGTGCGCCCAGGGCATCTTGCTCGCCCTATTCGAGCGCGAGCGCAGCGGCGAAGGCCAGTGGGTCACGACTTCGCTGCTCCAGGCGCAGATCTTCATGCTCGATTTTCAAGCCGCGCGCTGGTTGAACGAAGGCGAAGTCCCGCAACAGGCCGGCAATCACCATCCGACGAATATCCCAACCGGCGTGTTTAAGACTTCCGACGGAGCCATCAACATCGGGGCCAGCGGAAATCTGATCTGGTCCCGGCTGTGCCGCGTGCTCGGTCTCGATGAACTGGTCAACGATTCCCGGTTCGCCACGAGTGCGGCACGCTCGAAGAATCGCGACGAACTGACGGTGGAGATCGAGCGGCAGCTCGCCGCCGCCGATAGCGCCACCTGGATCGATCGCTTGAATGAAGCGGGCGTGCCGTGCGGGCGGATCTATTCCATCGATCAAATGTTCGCCGACCCGCAGGTCCGGCACCTGGAAACGTTCGCGTCGGTGCCTTCGCCGCATTTCCATCCCTTGCGCGTGGTGGCTCAAGGGGTCCGGCTCTCGCGCACGCCGAGCGAGATCCGGCTGCGCCCGCCGGAGCGCGGCGAGCACACTGAGGAGATCCTCGGATCGCTGGGTTACACGACAGAGCAGATCGCCGGGATGCGGGCGCGCGGGGTAGTGTGATGAACAAGATTCTTTCGTCGAAGAGCGGCGCCATCGGCACGCTGACGTTCAACAACCCGGAACGGCACAACGCCATGTCGCTGGAGATGTGGCGCGCCGCCGCTGCGGCGATGGACGAGTTCGCGCAAGACTCCGAGCTGCGCGTGGTGGTGCTGACCGGGGCCGGCGGCAAGGCCTTCGTTTCAGGCGCCGATATCTCCAAGTTCGAAAGCGAGCGCGGCAGCACGGACGCCATCGCGGTGTATAATGCGGCGGTCGATCACTTTCAACAAACCCTCGCCGACTATCCCAAGCCCACCATCGCCAGCATCCGCGGCTATTGCATCGGTGGCGGATTGGGGATCGTGGTGAGCTGCGATCTGCGCATCGCCAACGAGGCCGCGCGCTTCGGAATCCCGGCGGCCAAACTGGGATTGGGTTACAGCTTATCGAATATCCAGCGGCTGATGCGCCTGGTGGGTCCGCAGTTCGTCAACGAGATGCTGTTCACCGCCCGGCACGTGGACGCCTCCGACGCACTGCGGATGGGCTTGGTGAACCGGATCGTCGCCGACCCCGAAATTGAAGGCTATGTGCGCGACTTGGCCGAGACGATCGCCGCCAACGCCCCGCTCACGATTCGCGCCGTAAAAGGCATCGTGCGCGAGTTGCTGCGCGACGAAAAAGATCGCGACGCAGCCGCTTGCGACGCTCTGGTCCGGCAGTGTTTCGAAAGCCAGGATTACAAGGAAGGGCGTCAGGCGTTTCTGGAGAAGCGCAAGCCCGTATTCAGGGGAAAGTAACCCGTATGAGCGCCGCGGCGCGAACCTGGCCTTCCGATCGAACGTATACATCTTCGAACCTAGACATCACCGACGTTTTGAACCAAGGAGCTTCCAATGTTTTGCCACAATTGCGGTACCGAGGTCGCCGCCGGACTCCGATTCTGCTCCAACTGCGGGCAACCCCTCGCACCTCTGCCGCCGGCACCCGGCATGGCTTTTCAGGCACCCTGGACGCCGCCGCTGGGCGTAAAGGCGCAATCGGGCCGTTGGATCTCAGAAGGCTGGCAAATGGTCAAGGCAGACCTGGGCACCTACGTCCTGCTGTGCCTGGTCTTCGGCGTGGTCAGCTCGGTCGTGCCGATCGTTCTGCAAGGTCCCATGGTGGTGGGCTTCCACATCTTCTGCATTAAGAGGATGCTGAACCGCGGAGGCGAACTCGGCGACCTCTTCAAGGGATTCGACTACTTCCTTCCGGCCTTCGTGGCTTCGCTGATTATCTCGATCTTCGTCTTTGCCGGAAGTTTGCTCTGTATCATCCCCGGCCTGGTCATCGCCGCCATGTACAAGTTCACGTACCTGTTTATCCTGGACAAGCGCATGGACTTCTGGCCTGCGATGCAGGCCAGCCATGCTGTGGTCAAGAACGACTACTTCGGCTTTACGATGTTCCTGCTGCTGATGGCCTTGGTCAATATACTCGGCGCGCTGTGCTGTATCGTCGGGCTGCTGGTTTCGGTACCGGTTACACTCGCGGCCGTCACCGTGGCTTACAGGGAAATTGTCGGATTCGATCCGCGGACCGTGGAGACGCTTTGATAACTTCCCTGCCCCGATCTCCGCGCAACGTTTATGCACGTCTTGCGGGCAGCGCGCTCCTGCTGGCGTGCCTGTGGTACTTCACAGTACCCGCGGCGCCGTCGTTTCGGGCTTGCGGATTCCACTGGCTCACGGGACTTCCCTGCCCGCTGTGCGGTCTCACTCGCGCCATGTTCGCCTTGGCCAAGGGCCATTGGAACGAGGCGATCCACTTTAATGCTCTCAGCCCTCTGGGGTTCGCGATGCTGTTTTCACTGTTCTGGAAGGGGCCGGTTACCAGCCGCCTGTGGACGGTCGGCCTGGGGGCGTTTGTGGTCTACGGCATCTGTCGGGTTGCGGTTCCGACGCTCTAGACCATTTTCTGAGTATTTATAGACCATAGCCGCAGTGGCGAAAATGGGCTGTTGCGTGTTCTGAATTCACCGCAGTAAGGGCCGCGGCCACGGCATGCTCCAGCAATTCCAGTTGGCGGATCTTCCAAGCTCGCA
>DATNJC010000034.1:0-19884 GCA_035604115.1 Bryobacteraceae bacterium
GAAACGGATAGGCCAGACGCATCCGGTCCCGTAGTTGGATGCCCTCTTCCGCAGCCTGTTGCTCCTCCGCCGCAGTCCCTGCATATGCCTTCCGCATCTGTGTAAAAATCTGCTGGTACGCAACCGCGGCAGCACCGGCAAACGTTCCCAACTGGTCAGGGCGATAGCAGCGGCGACCAAAAAACGGGTCATCAAGCCACCTCGGATCTCCGGAGCGAGCTTTTCCGGAGTGATCCGAGAAGGTGGTGGCTACAGTTTCGTTCTTCCCGATGAGGACAAGCCTTCCCAGAACGCTCCCTGATTCCCGTGGGGACGTTCTCTAAGATGGTTCGATCACAGCCCTCCTCCGATTTCTCGCAACGTTCGCACAACAAAGCACTTATTCAAAAAAGTGTCCGCATAGCTGCACGCATTATAGTAGGAGGCGTTTTCGGCCATGTGGGAAGCTTAATAATCGCGTTTAGTTCACCGGGGAAGAAACCGCTTTCAATTGCAACAATCGAAGATCCCGAGTTGCTGCGCATTGCAGCCCGTTTGGCGATTCGGCAGGCCGAAGAGCGTGCAGCGGAAGTTGCCGGATCGGATCCGGTGATGGCAATGCTGCAAACAGCCGAGGTTGTGCGCCTTCGAACCGCACTCGAGGTTCTTGTGCCTGATTTGGATGAGCCCACGTCAGATCGCAGCGATGCCACGCTAATAAATGTGATGTGAATTAGCGGTAGTCCGCAAGGTTTTAAGAGGCAGACAACAGCAAGACAAGAAACCGAAATTCCCCGAAGAGTCGCGTGCTCTATTTAACTCTCGCCAGCTCATCCTTATGCGGAGATGACCACGTAGGTGACTGAACTGAACCTCAATGAAGAACGGCACACCGAACACCGCGAACCACAGCGGCGCCGGAGGTGTGTCCGAAATGGCCTTCGCCCGCCACTTCACGGCTACGGAGCTGGCGGAAATCTGGAAGCTTGATGAGACAACGATCCGGAGAGTCTTTCTCGATGAACCAGGCGTTCTGAAGATCGGGAAATCGAACCGCAGGGACGGCAAGCGGGACTACGTGACCCTTCGCATTCCGGAATCGGTTGCGTTGCGCGTCTACCAGGAACGTACCAAACCTACCAGGTGATACAATGTCCGAAATGTTGACTATCTGGCGCCGACACACGGCCACGTGCGCGAATCGAAAAAAAGGGCGCGAATACTTAAAGTGTAGGTGCCCCCTTTGGGCCGATGGCTATGTTAATGGGAAACGCGTCCTTCGGAAGTCGCTTGTCACGCGAGACATGGCCCGCGCGCGCAAAAAAGCTGTCGCCCTGGAAGCCGATGATAATAGCGTTCGCAAGCCGGTTGGTGATGCGGTCGCCGCATTCCTTGGGCATTGCAAGAGCGAAGGGCTGAAGGATGGAACCGTCAGCAAATATCGCAACGCCCTCGCGAAGCTGGCGGATTTTTGCGAAGCGGAACAGATCGACACCCTCGATGAAGTAGAGCCGGAAAAGCTAGACGCATTCCGGGCTGCTCGCGGCATCAAGCAAATCACGGCCTCGAAGGAATTGGAGATCCTGCGTGTGTTCTTCGGATTTTGCGTGGATCGCAATTGGACCAAGGAAAACCCGGCAAAGAAGATCAAGCTGCCGCGCAACATCAAGCCGAACGAGGTCGTGCGGTTCACTGCGGCAGAAGTGGCAGCAATCGTAAAAGCGTGTGACAGCTTTGGAAAAACGCAGTACGAACGTCTTCGCGGCCGTGCCATGATCCTGACCCTGCGTTATACCGCACTTCGTATCGGTGACGTGTCCATGTTGGCCAAGGACCGGATAAGCAGGGATGGCGACAAGTGGCGTATATTCCTACGGACTGAGAAAAGCGGCCAGCCGGTGTTTCTGCCCGTTCCCCCCGACATGAAGGCGGCTCTCGATTGCGTTCCGGCCCCGGTCAGCAACGTGGATTCGCGCTATTTCTTCTGGAATGGCACTGGCAAGCCCAAAACACATAAGGCCCACATTGACCGCTGCTTGCGCGCCGTGTTCAAGGAATCAGGCGTGAAGGGCGCTCACGCGCATCGTTTTCGCCATACGCTGGCTACTGAGCTTCTGGGCCGCGGTGCCAGCTTTGAGGACGTTGCGGACATCCTAGGCAACAGCCCGGAAATCGTGCGAAAGCATTACGGGAAGTGGTCACCGGCCCGGCAATCTCGCATCGACGACCTCATGCAGCGGGTATACGTGGGGACGGATTACAGAGTCCAGGAACGGACGCGGGTTCAGTGAAGCGGGCACGTTTTGGGCACAAACCAATAACGCGCCCGCAAGATTCGTAGAATCAGCAGATGTCTGGCGGAGGAAGAGGGATTCGAACCCCCGAGCGAGTCACCCCGCTAACGGTTTTCAAGACCGCCGCCTTCAACCACTCGGCCATTCCTCCACTTTTGATCCTACCTGATTTCCTCACGCGCCGATAGATGCCGGGGGCGCGGAATCCGGAAGATTTTACGCTGGCCTCTGTCATTCTTACTGGACCGCGTGGCCGCAGTGGTGGCTTGTCCGGAAAACAAAACTGAGACTTCACGTCGCTTTAACGCGAATGCAAACTCCGGCGGCTACGGTTGTAGTCCAGGAGGAAGTTAACCATGTTCGTTAGAAAAAATGCGACTGCAATGGCGATCTCTTTCGCCACGCTGATTGCTCCCCAGGCTTACTCACAAGACGGGAACCACTTCAACAATCGTAACGGCATCCGCCGAGTTCTGTTGATCAGCATCGATGGAATGCACGCGGTTGACTATGAAATCTGTGCGAAGAACAATACGTGCCCCACTTTGGCTACGCTCGGAAAGACGGGCGTAAATTACACTCGCACGACCACCTCGCGGCCCTCCGATTCATTCCCTGGACTGATGGCGTTAGTTACGGGCGGGACACCCAAAACCGTGGGCGCCTTTTACGATGTCGCCTGGGATCGCGTCCTTGCCGCCCCGATCAACACTACCGGAAACGGCCTCGCGGGTACCGGAGTCCCCGGGTGCAAAGCGGGTCAAAACAACGGAACGCAGACCGAATATGAGGAAGGCGTCGAAATCAATCAGTTGCTGGTGAATGGAGGCGGCCCTTACAAGTCTCCCATCGACGGAGGGGTACTCTCTATAGATCCCACCAGGCTGGAGCGCGATCCATTCTCCAAGCCGACAGCTTGCGCTCCCGTTTACCCTTGGAATTTCATCCGCACCAACACCATTTACGGCGTGATTCACGCGGCCGGCGGATACACGGCCTGGTCCGACAAACATGCCGTTTACGCCGCGGTTTCCGGCCCCACGAATACACCCAACCCCAGCAACGTGGACGACTACTATTCGCCGGAAGTCAATTCCAATCAGGTCCCTTTGCCGGGTGTCAAAACAGCCGGGAAGCAATTCGATTGCGGCACGATCAAGGCCAGTGGCAGCGCCACAGTGGCGGGCAATGACTGGACCACCGATTTTCAGGCCATTCAGTGCTACGACCAGTTGAAGGTCAACGCCGTGGTGAACTGGATTAACGGTAAGACCCACCTGGGCGGCAGCAAGGCGCCGGTGCCTGTAATCTTCGGAATGAACTTCCAGGCGGTCAGCGTCGGTGAGAAACTGATCGAGAACCCTGGTACTCCGGGCTTCCCGGTTACTTGTAGCTCGCCCACCATTTGTGGCGGCTACACCGACGGTGCGGGGACGCCGTCTGCCGCGCTGCTGAGTGAAATCGAGTTCGCCGATGCCGCGATTGGTCAGATGGTGGAGGCGCTGCAGGACCAGAACCTTCTGGATTCGACCGCCATCATCATCACCGCCAAGCATGGGCAATCGCCGATCGATCCCCATCGCTTTTTCCCGATTCCCGGCAAAGTGAATAACGGTGAGTCGCCCGCCAATATCCTCGCGGGCCTAAGTTTAATTCCGGGCGTGGAAGTCAATGGCCCCGGGCCAACCGAGGACGACATATCCCAGTTGTGGCTCTCGCCGGGGAACACCACCGTCTCCCCGGCCACCACCGTGGCGGCGGTAAACGTTCTGGAAGCCAATGCCAAAACCGCCGGAATCGGCGAGATCTTTTACCTCACCTCGCTCGAGACCATGTTTAACGCGCCCGGCGTGCCCACGGTTAACGGTCCGTGCTGCAAACTGCTTCCCGGCGGCGACCCGCGCTCGCCCGACATTATCGTTGCGCCGAACATCGGCGTGATCTACACCGGAAGCAAGTCGAAACAGGAAGAGCATGGCGGCTTCGCTTTTGACGACACCAACGTCATGCTGCTGGTTTCGAACCCCAGCATCCAGGCCAATACCGTCACCAGCTTCGTCGAAACCATGCAGGTGGCCCCGACGATCCTCTCAATCCTGGGCCTCGACCCGAATTCCCTACAAGCCGTCCAGACGGAAGGCACTCCGGTGTTGCCGGGGTTGAGCTTCGGGCAGTAAGTGTCGTAGTTCGCTGCGGGCGGGCGCCGATCCGGCGCTCGCCCTCTATGACGCGGGAGACGCAGTATGCTTGACTTGCGCGACCGCGAGGCGGCGGAGCATGGAGCGTTTCTTCAGTTGATGAGCCTGCATGCGCTGCAGAACATGATCGAGGAAGCGGACAGCGTCGACGATGTGCTCGCCCTTGTTCAGCATCACGCACTCGGCGCGGACGCCCATGGCGGCGTCTGTGACCTCGGCGCGCGAGGGGATGCCGGTCTTGGCGAGCGTTTCGAGGACTTGAGTGGCCCAGACGACCGGAATGTGCGCGGCTTCGCTGAGCCACAGGATCTCTTCCTGGACTTCGGCGAGACGTTCGAAGCCGATTTCGATGGCCAAGTCGCCACGGGCCACCATGATTCCGACGGGATGATGGCGCAGGGCCGCGATCATGATGAGCGGGAGCTGATCGAATCCCTGCTGGCTCTCGATCTTGAGGATGATTCCCAATCCGCTCTTGCCGCGAGCGGTCAGCTCCTGCTGCAGTTCGAGGACGTCCTCGGGCCGGCGGACGAAGGACAGGCCGACGATATCGGCGTGCTGGGCGACAAAGTCGAGGTCGCTCCGGTCTTTCGCGGTCATCGCGTCGATGCCGAGGTCGGTTTCCGGAAGATTGATGCCTTTCGCTGAGCCGAGCTTGGCCCCGCTGGCGGCGGTGTGCACGATTTCGATCAGCATGTGATCGGGATGAACCTCGCGGATGCGGCCCTCGATCTTGCCGTCGTCGAAGAAAATCGGCTGGTCCGCCTGGGCCGTAGAGAAAGCTTCCGGGAGCGTGCATGAGATGTGGGGGACGTCGCGATGCGCCGCAACAGAAATGTTTTCCTCCTTGGTCAGGACGAGTAGGTCACGCGGATGCAGACGAATCGGTTCCTCGACGAAGGGAAGTTCACCGACGCGGCTCTTGGCGAATTCCCGGCCGCCACGGACCAGAGCCAATTTGGCTCGGCTGAGAATGTAGGCGCCCTGCTTACAGGTGCCGACGCAGACGTGATCGGCTTTGTAAATCACGGTCAGTTGCCGCTTCCGTTTGCGGCTGTCGGTGATCTGGAGGGTGTCGCCGACTCGGACGGAGCGCAACAGAGTGTCGGTCACGGGGAGCCGCACATCGGATGGGGGCACGGATTCCGAACCCGCGAGCCCGGCGTTCTTGCCGACCAGGGCGACGTGCGCGGGAGCGGCGGCGACGCCGCGCGCGTCCTTGTCGACGCGCCAGCGCACCACGTGATATCCGCGGTGGATGGGTCCGGTGCGCAGCTTCGGGCCGGCGAGGTCCATCAGCACCTTGCATTGTTTGCCCGATTCCTGGTTGGCGCGGCGCATGTGGGCGATCATGCAGTCCCATTCGCGCTCGGAATCGTGGGCGCAATTCACGCGCATCACGTCCATGCCCGCGTCTACCAGGCCTTTGACCAACTCGTAGGAGTGAGCAGCTTCCGAAGGCATCGTCACCATGACGCGGACCGCGCGGCTTTCGGGAACCGGTCCCAGGAGCTGGTCGGCCCGCTCGGCCAGGATGGCGGACCCGGTCTGGAAGTCGACGCACGTCCCATTCGGCAACGGATCGAAGCAGCGCTCGCCGGCGAGCGATTGCAGGATCGCAATGATGGCCTCGATCCCGGCCAGCGCGCTCGATTCGCTGCGCCCGAGGGAAGAGAGCCCCAGAGCGGCCAGCCGGGATTGCAGGTCGCGCAAGTCGTGCTTGCGCAGAGCGAGGTAATGGAACAGATTCTGCACGCTGCGGCGGGTCTCCGGGCAGGCCTCGGCGATGGAGGTTCCAAATTCCTGTTCCATGGCCAGGCAGGATTGGCGAAGATCTTGGAGTTCCGCGAGCAGGGCGGTGATGTGCTGTGCGGCTGGGACCGGCATGCCTGAACTGGTGCAACTGAGCGGCCTTGTTATAAACGCGTTACAAACGCGTTAGGTGATGGCATGGGGAGGCGTTGCGACGCGCCGCAGAACGCCTCGGCGGAGTAATCCGCGCGAAATCGCGCAGCGCGTGCTTGGAACGCGCAACCGGCTGCGCCCGACGCCGCACGCCCGGCGCGCCCGTCGTGCGAGAATAACCGCGTTGGGGTGACCTGAACTGGGCGTTTCCGCCGCACAACCGTTCCTGATCGGGATCGCCGGACCGTCCGGCTCGGGCAAAACCGCGCTGGCGCGGCGGCTGGCGCCGCTGCTGCCGCGCGATTCGATCGTGATCTCCCTCGATTCGTATTACCTTCCGCAGTCGCACCTCGCGCCGGAAGAACGCGCCAAGCTCAACTACGATCATCCCGACGCGCTCGATTGGGATCTGTTGCTTACTCACCTGGACCGCCTGCGACACGGCCATGCGGTGGAACAACCCATCTATCGCTTCGATCAACATACGCGCGACACCCGCACGCGGCGTGTGCCTCCGCGGCCGTATCTGATTCTCGAAGGGATTCTGGCGTTGTACTCGCCCCAGGCGCGCGACATGATGGATTTGAAAGTGTTCGTCGACACCCGCGACGAGGAGTGCCTGGGGCGCCGTCTGCGCCGCGACGTCGCCGAGCGCGGGCGCACCGAAGGGAGCGTGATCGAGCAGTATCAGACGACGGTGCGGCCGATGGCGGAACAATTCGTGTTGCCCACGCGCCAGTTTGCCGACGTAATTGTCAGCGGCGAGTTACCCATCGACACGGGAGTCGAGCGCGTCTTGGCCGCTGTCCGCGGGCAGACGGGGTGAGTGGGCTTTGCGATTGCTCATAGCGATCGCCACATTCCGCATGAACCCCGCGTATTTCGGCCGTCCTAGCGGCGTGCCGCGCGCAAACTCCTGGAACTCCGACTCCGTCATCGAGGCCAGATCCTCCAGCGAGGGAATTGCGCGAGGAGCGAAGTTCGCCTCCGCGGTCACAGGGGCGCGCGAGTTCCAGGGGCAGACGTCCTGGCAGATATCACAGCCGAACACCAGACCGCCCATCCCGGCGTGATGCTCTTCGGGGATGGGACCACGCAGTTCGATGGTCAGGTACGAGATGCACCGGCGCGAATCAAGTGTCCACTGATCGCCATCCGGCACCAGCGCTTCGGTGGGACACGCGTCGATGCAGCGCGTGCAGGAGCCGCACCGGTCCAGCGGCGGCGAGGCGGGCGGAATGGCCAGCGTGGTGATCAGCTCGCCGAGGAAGAACCACGAGCCCCAGGGCTCGTTTATTAGGCAGGTGTTCTTGCCGATCCACCCCAGCCCCGCCAGGCGCGCCAGGCTGCGTTCGAGCAGCGGCGCAGTATCGACGCACACCTTGTATTCAAACGGTTCGATTTCACGCAGACGGTGCGCCATGCGTTCCAAGGCGTCCCGCAGAACGTCGTGATAATCGGGCCCCCGAGCGTAGCGGGAAATGTGGGCGTAGCGGGAAATGTGGACGCCGGCGGGCTCGCCGGTGTGGTACAGCTTGCCCACGCAGATGACCGATTGCGCGCCTTCGAGCAGATTCGCGGGGTCTTGGCGAAGCGACGCCCGGCGGCCGATGAGATAGCGCATCTCACCCGCCATCTCGCGCTCCACCCAGGCTTGATAGCGCGCGAAATCCTCCAGCGGACCCACCGGAGCGACACCGGCCAGTTCGAAACCACACTCGCGAGCTACGTGCTCGATGGTTTCCCTATTCATTTGCCTCACCGCGCCGTAGTCACATTGTAAAGGCTTTACTCTGCGCGGCGTGGACCCTTAATTGCCTAAGCATTGTCGAGGTGCGCATGCGTTTCGTAAACCGCGCAGGCGGTACGCTCGTTGTCAATAATGCGGGTGAGAGCAACTTTGGGAGACTGGAGGCGGCACTGAAGTCATTCTCCCTCCGGGGTGTGCTCATGCTCCTGGCGTTGTCGAGGCTTTCGCCAGCAATGACCGTTGCTTTGCACGCTTCGGCAGCCTTTCCTCTGCCACTCGGCGGACCCGTAACCTGGACCGCCGCGGCTTCTGGAGCCAGCGCTGGGACGCTCTTGTATCGCTTCCGGGTCCAGGATCCCAGTGGCGCGTTCCATACCGTCGTGGATTACGGACCTAAAGCGTCGCTCACCTGGACGACCATCGGCCAGGAGGGCGCTTATCAAATCGAGGTCTCGGTGTTTAACAGCAATACACTGGAAGAGTCGGTTACCACGGCTACGACGGTTTTCAGTTCATTGGTGAGCGGCGCGGCTCCCGTGGTGACGCCCAGCACTAATCCTTTGGTGTTCATCTACAGCGCTCCGCCGTGCCCCCCTGGTGAGCGGATGCGAGTTCAGTTCCAAGCCTCCAGCGGTCCGGTTCAATTCACGCCCTATAAGGCGTGCGTGGCCGGCAGCAGCATGAACTTTTACCTGGCCGGTATGCAGCCCGGCACGCAGTACCAAATTCAGCACACGCTTGACTCCGGTCACTTCCTGGCGGCTGGGCCTGTGGTGAACTTCTCGACGTCTGTCGGCGCCACCGACCCGCTGACGTTCACCGCGTTAAAGTATGCCTCCGATCCACAGGGGTTGTTGTTACAAAGTCTCCTCGGGAGTCCGGCCATGGCGACCGACCTGCAGGGTAACCTAGTGTGGCTGGGTCCGTCCGATGTCACCTACCTGACTCGGCCGGTAACGGGCGGTACCTTTCTAGGCATCGGCGAGGACCCCACCAAAGATCCCTCCCAACAGTTCCTGCGCGAATTCGACTTGGCCGGCATTACCGTCGCGGAAACCAACGCGGCGCGCATCAACCAGCAATTGGCCTCCTTCGGTGTGCACGCCATTACCGGCTTCCACCACGAACTGAGAAAGCTTCCGGGTGGCGGTTACCTGGCGCTGGCGGCGTCGGAGCGCATCCTTACCGATGTGCAAGGTCCCGGCACGGTGGATGTCATCGGCGACACCATTCTGGTCCTGAATTCAGATCTGCAGGTGACCTGGGCCTGGGACGCCTTCGACCACCTGGACCCGCATCGGATGGCCACTTTGGGGGAGTCTTGCACCTACCCGGCCGGAGTCGCGTGCGCGCCGTTCTACCTCAGCACCTTCGCTAACGACTGGCTCCACGGCAATGCGTTGCAACTGACACCCGACGGAAACATCCTGTATTCCGCCCGCCATCAGGATTGGCTGGTCAAGATCGATTACGCCAACGGAAACGGCGCCGGAGACATTCTCTGGCGCATGGGGGCCGGCGGCGACTTTCAAATTGTGTCCTCCGATCCGAATCCGTGGTTCTCCCATCAGCATGACCCGCATTTCGAACAGAACGACACCGTGCTCCTGCTCTTCGATAACGGCAATGTGCGAGCCGCGGCCAATCCCAGCGCCCACAGCCGCGGGCAAGCGCTCGAAATCGATGAGCGCAATCGAGTGGTCCGGCCCCTGCTCAACGCCGACTTGGGGCTGTACTCCGGAGCGCTTGGTTCGGCGCAGCTGCTGCCAGACGGAAACTACCACTTCGACGCCGGGTTCCTGCTCAGCGTGGATGCCAACGGGAACGCCCTGGACGCCGCGCAGTCGCTCGAAGTGGACGCGTCCGGCCACATTGATTTCGGCGTTCAATTCAACGCCCTGGAATACCGGACGTTCCGCATGCCGGACCTGTACACGGCGCCAGAAGACGTGTTGCGCCTATTCGGCAGCCACGCTACGCCTGCCAAAAAGTAACACTGGCCGTGCGCGCTAGGTAAATTTTGCCGCATCCGCGGATGGGTCTTATCGCGCACATTTCTTGACAACCCCTCAAGGCGCCGACTACACTAATTAAGTTTGGGTTCATCTGCCAAGCGGATTACCGAAGGCCTCAGTGCGATGCGCCCGTGTGTTTTGGCCGGCTAACGAAGTAGGAAGTGCAGATGGGTCAAGAAGCTCTTTCGAGACGTGCGTTCCTCAACGCAGGAGCTGGAACGCTGCTTTCCGCTTCAGCGGTTCGCGCCCAATCCTCCCGGCCTCCTAACTTCGTACTGATCTGCTGTGACGACCTGGGCTATGGCGACCTCCATTCGTACGGATCGTCGTTACCGAC
Organism: Bryobacteraceae bacterium; assembly: GCA_035604115.1. Taxonomy (GTDB): domain Bacteria; phylum Acidobacteriota; class Terriglobia; order Bryobacterales; family Bryobacteraceae; genus Palsa-187. The sequence continues at coordinate 10,479 of DATNJC010000034.1, forward strand.
TCCGAATCTGGATCGAATGGCCCAGGAAGGCGTCCAGTTCCGGCAGTTCTATGCCGCGAGCAACGTCTGCTCGCCGTCTCGTGCGGGCCTGCTGACCGGTTGCTATCCCACGCGCGTCGGCGTGCCGGGCGTGCTGTGGCCCACGGACACCACCGGCTTGTCGGTTTCCAACCCGACCATCGCCGAAGTTCTGAAGCCGGCCGGGTACGCTACGATGTGCACCGGAAAATGGCATGTGGGCACGCAGCCGCAGTTCATGCCGCGGAGCCGGGGCTTCGACCAGTATTACGGGATCCCCTACAGCAGCGACATGTCGCCGTCGGTGTTGATGCAGAACGGAGCGGTGATCCAATCGCCGGTCCAGTTGGACACGCTCACCCAGCGGTACACGCAGCAGTCCGTCGATTTTATCGCGAGCAACAAGACCAACCCGTTTTTCCTGTATCTCGCGCATAACTTGCCGCACCTGCCGCTGGCGGCGTCTCCGGCGTTTCTGGGTAAATCGCCGCTGGGGTTGTACGGCGATGCGGTCCAGGAAATCGATTGGAGCGTCGGCCAGATTCTTCAGGCTCTGAAGGACAATGGAATCGACGGCAACACCATGGTGATGTTCACCAGCGATCATGGGCCCTGGTATCAAGGCAGCGCGGGGAACCTGCGCGGCCGCAAGTGGTCGACCTACGAAGGGGGTCACCGCGTGCCCTTCATCGCTCGCTTCCCCGGCCGGATTCCCTACGCTCATGGCTCGGTCCCACGCACCGGAGACGGCGGGGTTGGACGCGTGAGTAACGCCGTAGCCACGGCCATGGACGTCCTCCCAACGATCGCCAATATGGCCGGGGCTCCGATCCCGAACAACTTGGACGGCGTCGACATCGGTGCGGTCCTGTCCGGGCAGGTGGACAGCGTCGATCGGGACGTCATGGTGTATTTCGATGGCTGGAATTTGCAATGCGCCCGGTATGGGCCATGGAAACTGCACATTTCCCGCAACAACACGTTTCCCTGGAGTCCTGAGCCGGTCGGCGGCGCATTCAATCTTCCGTTGCCCGCGCCGGAGCTTTACAATGTGGAACTCGACCCGGGCGAAAGCTGCGATGTGGCCCCGGCGAATCCGGACGTCGTCGCGGACATCACCGCTCGCGTGCAGAAGCGATTGCCGACTTTTCCGCAGGACGTAATGGACGCGTGGAATAACACGATGAGCCAGCAGGTGCAGGCCATGTCCATCGGCGCTCTACCGGCCAAGGCTTCCTAGCCGCGACGAGGATCATATGTCAACCGGTCTCTTCGCGCTGTACACCGAGAGACCCGTAAGCGCTACAGCTCCGCCGATTACGTCTCTGTTGATCAAGCCGGTTTCCGCCGTCTGCAACCTGGATTGCGCCTACTGCTTTTACCTGGATCGCGATGCCGACCCGTATAAGGAACTGCCGGCGCGCCGCATGACGCTGGACACGCTGGAACGGCTGGTGGACAACTACTTGTTCTATTCGTATCCGCGGAGCAGCTTTATTTTTCAGGGTGGCGAGCCGACTCTCGCGGGTCTGCCGTTCTTTGAAGCGCTCATCGAATTTCAAAAACGCTACGGGCGAAACGGCCAGCAGGTCAGCAACGCTCTCCAGACCAACGGCATCCTGCTGGACGAGCACTGGTGCCCGCTGTTCAAGGAATACGACTGGTTTCTCGGCCTGTCCCTGGACGGTCCCGAAGCGATGCACGATCTCTACCGCTACAACAAGGAAGGCCGCGGAACCTGGAAGCGCGTCATGGAAACCGTGGCCCTGTTGCAAAAGCATGGCGTGCAGTTCAACATTCTTTGCGTCCTGAGCCAGGCCAACGTTGCCAGCGCGAAGCAACTGTATCGATTTTTCAAGGGACTCGGCGTCGAAAACCTGCAATTCATACCGCTCGCGGAATTCGACGCGGCCGGAAGGCCGCTGGAGTTTTCGCTCACCGCCGAACAGTACGGGCGATTCCTGGTGGACCTGTTCGATGTGTGGTGGCCGGACCGCCACCGTATGCACATCCGCTTCTTCGACAATATCGCCGAGAGCCTCAGCGGCCACAAGCCGTCCAGTTGCACCATGCATGAAACCTGCGACAGCTACGTGGTCGTCGAGTACAACGGCGACGTGTTTCCTTGCGATTTCTTCGTGGAGAAACCGTGGAAACTGGGGAACATTCATGAGGAATCCTGGGCTGAGATCGCGCGCCGGCCGCGGCGCTTCCAGTTTGCCGCGAAGAAGACGCTGGACCACCCCGAGTGCCGGGTCTGCGAATACCAGTCCATCTGTCACGGCGGATGCCCGAAGTTTCGCGCCGGCCCGCAGCGCAGATTCGAAGACCTGGACTACTTTTGCAGCGCGTATAAGATGATTTACGCCAAGGCCACGGGACCGCTGCGGCGCGAACTCGCGACGGTACTGCGCGGCGGGCCAGCCAGCCCCGCTCGACGCTAGAGAGAGTCCGTTTGCGCAAGCGTAGTCGCGGGCTGCGCCCGGTGCATGCGGGGATTTGCCGTTGAGATATCAGCGCGGTCCCGTTTCCGTTGTGACCTGACTGAAGAACTCAATCCTCAAAAGGATGCCCCGAACCCCGAAATCTCGAACGGTTGTTCTCATTGCGCTGTTCAAACTGTTCAAGGGAATCCTGTTGACGGTTGTAGCGTTAGGGACCTTCCGGCTGGTCCGGCCCGATCTGCACGCAACGCTTGCGCGCTGGGCTCATGCGGTCCACGTCGACCCGGCGGGGCGCAGGGCCAACGCTGTGCTTGCCAAGGTCACCAATCTGACGCCGAAGAAGCTGGAGGAACTGGGATTGGGCGAGCTATTCTACGCCGGCATTCTACTGACGGAAGGAATCGGCCTGCTGCTGCGCAGGCGGTGGGCGGAGTACTTCACCATAATCTCGACGGGGGTGTTCATTCCCCTGGAAATCTACGAGCTGGCGGAACGCGTGTCCGTTCCCAGGCTCGCGGTCTTCGCGATCAACGTGGCGATTGTCTGGTACCTGGTGGCCCGGCTGCGAACGACGCAGGCCGCCGATCGAGTGGCTCCGGAACTGGCGCGGTCTTATCTGGACGCTGCCCGCGCGCATCGGGGACAATGAATCTTTATGCCGCAAGCCTTCCGCATCGGGCTGATTCAGACTAGTTGCTCCATCGACCCCAACGAGAATCTGGAGAAGACTGTCTGGCGCATTCGCGAAGCCGCCGGACGCGGCGCTCAAGTCGTGTGCCTCCAGGAGCTCTTCCGCTCGCAATATTTTTGCCGCGAAGAGAACGCGGATCTGTTTGCGCTGGCCGAATCCATTCCCGGTCCCTCCACCGAAACGCTGGGAAAACTGGCGCGCGAACTGCGCATCGTGATTGTCGCCTCGCTGTTCGAGCGCCGCGCCGCGGGCCTGTATCACAACACCGCGGCGATTCTGTCGCCCGCCGGAGACATTGCGGCGTTGTACCGCAAGATGCACATCCCCGACGATCCGCTGTACTTCGAAAAATTCTACTTTACGCCCGGCGACCTGGGCTTCAAACGCATCGATACGGAGTTCGGCAAGATCGGCGTGCTGGTGTGCTGGGACCAATGGTATCCGGAAGCGGCGCGCATCACCGCGCTGGCCGGTGCGGACGTACTCTTCTATCCGACGGCAATAGGCTGGCACCCGGCTGAAAAAGTCCAGTACGGCGCGGCCCAGCGCGACGCGTGGAGGACCATCCAGCGCGCGCACGCCATCGCCAACGGCGTGTACGTCGCCGCGGTGAACCGCGTGGGTTACGAAGGTCCTCCGGGTCCCGTTGGCCTGGCGGGGCCGGGCCTGGAATTCTGGGGCTTGTCGTTCGTGGCCGATCCGTTCGGTCAGGTGATCGCCGAGGCCTCTTGCGACCGCGAAGAAATCCTGATCGCCGAATGCGACCCGCATCGCATCGAAGAAGTCCGCCGCAACTGGCCGTTCTTGCGCGACCGGCGCATCGACGCGTACTCGCCGATCCTCGAACGCTGGCTGGATAAATAATCGACAAGTGACGGCTGGACAAATGAAAACTCGCGCTCGGCTCATGCCTGCCGAGTGGGAGCCACATGAAGCCACGTGGCTCGCCTGGCCGCATGAAACCTCGGACTGGCCCGGTAAGTTCGCGCCCATCCCGTGGCTGTACGGCGAGATCGTGCGGCACCTGGCGCGGGTGGAGAAAGTCCGCATCCTGGTTCAGGACTCCGCTGCCGAGCAGCGCGCCCGCAAGATCCTTAAGAAGTGTCACGCCGAGCTCGCTGCGGTCGAGTTCTTCCATCACCCCACCAATCGCAGTTGGACGCGCGATTACTGCCCGCTGTTTGTAAAAATGTTTGTAAAAATGCCCGTCAAGACCGTGGGCCAGGGCACCGCGATCACACATTGGCGCTTCAATGGCTGGGCCAAATACGATAACTTTCGCGACGACGCCGACGTGCCCCGGTTCCTCGCGCAAGAACTGGGCCTGGAGCGCATCGAGCCCGGCCTGGTGCTCGAAGGCGGCAGCATCGATGTCAACGGGGCAGGGAAGTTGCTCACCACGGAAGAGTGTCTTCTATCCGATGTACAGGCGCGCAACCCAGGTGTTTCGCGACGGGATTTGGAGCGGGCCTTCCGCCAGTACCTGGGCGCGCGCGAAACCATTTGGCTGAATCGCGGCATCGCCGGCGACGACACCCACGGCCACATCGACGACATTGCTCGTTTCACCGACACGGATACAGTGGTAGTCATGATCGAGCCCGATAAGACGGAAGTGAATCATGAGCCGCTCAAAGAAAATCTCGCGCGCCTGCGATCGCGCGGCGATCTGCGCGTGGCGGCCATCCCCTGTCCCGAACCGGTATACTTCGCGGGTCAGCGCCTGCCGGCCAGCTACGCGAATTTTTACATCGCCAATCGCATCGTGCTGGCGCCGGTGTTCGGTGACAAAAACGATACAGCCGCGTTACAAACGTTGCAGCGCCTATTCCCCGGCCGCGCCGTGATTGGAATCCCGTGCCGCGATCTGGTGCTGGGCTTGGGCGCGCTCCATTGCATGACCCAGCAGCAGCCGGCTTAGGAACATTCCGCTCACGTATTGTTCGAACCTTTTTGTCGAACCTTTTTCGGCCCAGCCTCGTCTAATGGGATATAACCCATGCCTGTGACCATGCCACAAGTGTCGCTACGACGCGGCCACGAATGGACCGACTTCGGCTACGCCCAGTTGATCGCGAATCTGGGCTCGCTGACGCGCGCGGGCGCGTTTGCGGAAGGCAGCCTGGCGGGCGCGCTGGCAGTAGCGCGCCTCATCGATCGCGGACGCGTTCTGCGGTCGGGGCTCCGCGCCTGCGAACTGCGGAGGGCCCTCGAAACTTATCGCCAGGGCGCGGATTGGAGTCCCATTCCGGCCATCGAGCGCGCCTTGGAACAAGCCATCGCGATCGCCGCGGAAGCCGCTATCCAGAAGGCCGTTGAAGAGTGCTAGCGACGCGGGTGCGCACGCTTTGGCTTGCGATGGAGTGCCGTCCGTAGTGAAAAGTGGCCCGGCCTAGAAGATAAAGCTCAGCCCACTGCGAACGCCGCGCGGGGAGTTCGTCAGGATGGCGTGGTTGCCGCCCATGCTGAGGGGCAGATAGCCCTGTGCGAGAAGATTGCGCAGATCGGCGGTGGCTTCCATGCGGAATCCGAAGAATCCCGGCAGCGGCTGGCGGACCAGAATGTTCCAACCCGTCTCCTGCGTCCCGGCGATGGTCAGGGACTCATGCACCGGAGTGAGGGCGCGGAAATCCGTCCAGCCGTAACCGGTCGAGATCCGCGTGCCGGTGGGAGTCACGGTAGTCGTCGCGGTGAGCGTCACCCATTCGCGCTCGGACTTGCGGATCATGGCCCGCAAATCGTCCCCGCTGCCGGAAGCGGCGCTGCCGCTCGCTCCGGTGAGCGCGCCTCCCCGGCCTCCGGCCACTGTGAATTCGGTGTGCTGTCCGGCGCGTTGCGTCACCGAAGCGACGGCACCGCTTCGCTCCAGATTGCCCACGTCGAAGATCATGCTGAGCGAATTCAGGTCCGGCATCACATCGCCGCGCGACACAAAACCGCTGGGCGACAGCAGGAACGAAGCATCCGCCAAGGAATCTCGATATACCGCCACGGCGTAAGTGCGGGAGCCCTCCACTATCTGGTAGCCCGCTTCGTAGCTGCGTGTGCGCTGCACCCGCGTGCGACCGTCCTTGCGCGAGATCCGCGGCAACTGACCCAGCGCCGCCAAGTCCTGATTCAGATCCGGCCGAATCCCCGGAGTGTCGCTCGCCGCGTCGAGACTTGCCGATGAGATCGGCGACACGTCCGCGGTTGCACTGGATAACCCCTGCTCGGAAGGCTGGAGGCTGGCGCTGTACGCCACTCGGAACGATCCGCGCTTGCCGAAATCGTAAGTCGCTCTCGCGAACGGACTGGCGTAATTGTACTTCTGCAGGAAGGAAATCGACTGCAGCGCGAAGCCGTAATCCAGGTGCAACTGATCGGTCACTTCCAGCTTGTCGCGAACCACCAGCGAGGCCGTGCGTAGCGCTGGTCCGGTGTCTCCGGAGTCCGGTATCGTCCCCGATCCCAGCAGGCTCGGCATGTACACCTGGCGCACGGTTAAGGAAACCTCCGGGCTGCTGACCCCGTCGCTGGAGCGCGAATAGGTGGCCCGCACACCCGCCGACGGCAAACCCGAACTAGGAAGGTACGCCAAATTCCCGCTGAGCCGGACGCGCGATGCGCCGTTGATCGAGGTCGCCAGCGCGAAGGCGGTACCCATGTCCTCCCCCAATGCGCCTCCCGCCAGGTCGCTTTCGCCCGCCGAGAACTTCACCATGCCGAAGGTATCGGAGAACTTCGAGGCCATGGCCGGGCTCCGCGAAGAACTCGAATCCGGCAGCAAGCGCAACGTGGGACGCGTGGCTTGCGACGACCGCAGGACCCACTTCCAGTCGTCGCTCATCAGGGTCCCGGGCGAGGCCCCCGGAGGCGCCAGATCCACCGTGCTCAGCACGTTCGCCAGATTGATGCGCAACAGGCTCTCCGAGCCCGCCAGCACCGATATGTTGCGCCGGAACGCCGGCATGAAGCTCGCCCGGCTGATACGAATGGAGTACAGATCCGCGGGCAAAGCGTCGAATCCGAACCGGCCAGCCGGATCGGTCACCGCCTGCCGCACCAGGACGTCGTAGCGGTTGAACAGGAGCACCGCCGCGCCCATTTGCGAAATACCGGCGCTGCTGGTGACTTCGCCGAGGATTCTTCCCGTCTGTAAGTAAGGATCACCCGCGAGAGCGAAAGGTGTCGCCCAGGCCAATCCGGCCATCAGACCAACGGCGATCCTGGAAGTCCGCAAACTCATTCCTCGGAGTTTATCGTCCTGGGCCTTGCCCCCGTTATCGTGATACGACTTCCCTCCAGCACGCCCCGGAACCGCTGCGCCTGAAAACCAGGCATGCAACCGGCCCGGCCGCGCCTAGCCCCGCCAGGCGCCTAGCTATGATACTACCGTAAATGTGGCGCTCGGCGTGATCGTCTGCTCCCGCTTCTTATCGATCACTTTCATCTTCAGCTCGTATTTGCCAGGCTCCAGACCCTGCAGCGGCAGGAGTTTCTCGATGGTCATCTGGGCCGCTCCGCCCGTCGCCGTGGTCAGGTCCTCAGTGTAATCCAGAACGCTTTCATCCGTGCCGGCCTTCACGATCCGGTACTCGATGGAGCCGTCCGGCTTCCGGGTCTTCTCATCCGGCTCGAAATTGTAAAGCTGGAGATAGATCCCCATTTTCTCGCCGCGCTTGAAGGTGTCGTCCACGCGCGGGCGCACCTTGGTCGTTCCAATGACGAACGGCCCGGCGCCGATGCTGCGCGTGTCCACCTTCTGAATCTGATCGGCCAGGATCAAAGAGCTGGAAGCCAGAGTGTCGTCCTCGAATCGCGGAACGTCGATGGCCTGCTCGTAATTGGTCATATTGCCGCCCACGATATCCTTGGCGACCACATTCAAGCGGTACCGTCCAGGGGCCAGCGGCACCACCTTTTGATACACGCGCTTGCCGTCCGTGGCGGCCTCCTTCAGCAATTCGCTGGGAACGTCCACCGTCACCACGTCCTCAAACCAGTTGGCGGTCCGCCGCGACATGGTAGTGAGACGCGCGTAGATATTCACCGAAGCCTGCGAGACGCCCTCTTTCTGCTTGAACTGCAGATCCTTGACATCAAACTGAATCGTGATGTTAGTCAGCACGCTGGAACTGGTCACCGGGACAAAGTCCGTCCGCACCTTCATGGGTAACAGGTTGTACTTGATGGTCGAGTTGACCGCCGCTTCCAGATCTTTGTACTTGACGGCCGGCTGCGCTTGCAACTTTGCGAACTGTTCCAGCCGCGTAAATTGGTTCATGCTGGCCGGCAGCGGCATGCCGCCTGTGCCCAGGCGCGTGCCGTCGGTGCGATTGAAGCGGTCCGCTTTGCACGCCAGACCGAGTTGCTCGTACATGGTCAGGCCAGCGCCGGGAACGTTGGTCAGCGCGTCCTTCTCCGACGGGTCCATGGTCATGTGATACTCGCCGGTCATCGACGGGTCCACGAACTCGATGTTGACGTCGTTGCCGATCCCCTCGATGTAGCGGTAACGCCACTTCTCGAAAGGATACACGGTGGTGGTGCCGCCGCCTTCTTCGATCGGCCGGTCGTAAGTGCCGCCCGAGGGATGCTCTTCGCGCTCATCCGGCGGACCATATTTGATGTAGATCATCCCGCGATCCGTCTTCCATCCGGGGATACCCGAAGCGAACTGATCGTTGGTGTAGGCGATGCGGCGGTAGTGCTCTTCGCGGTATTCGTTTTCCTCGGTGTCGGGTGTGGGATCGCGGCGCAGCCAGAATTGTTCGATGAACTGCTGGCGCTCTTCGTCGGTCTTCAGCCCGCCGAAGGCCTTACGCTCCTCGTCGCTGATGATGTAGATCACTTCCTCGTTCAGCCACTTTTTGTAGGGCGTCTCGAGTTCTTTCCTAAGGCGCGCCTCGGCCGCCTTCTTAGCCTTCTCCGTCATCGGCTTGGCGATGGTTTCGCGCTGGCTGTCGGAGCTGGCTTTTTTGTCGTCCTTCTTGGCCGGGGTCGTAGATTGACCCGCCGCGACACCCAGCGGCAAAACGAACCCAGCGAAGACCAATACGAGGACCCGGTTAGACCGCATAAGGTTATACACCTTCCCTGATTCTACTCTGGACTGAAGACGCAGGCAATGGGGAGTCTTGTCTCATGCAAGATGAGCCTGAAGCGGGGGTTCGTTTCTCACACAAGATGAGCCTGAAGGGCATGCTGGGGATTGATCATCCGCATGAAGTCCTCAGAGAAGTTGAGCCTGGAGCAGATCCGGGCGTTCCTA
>DATNJC010000035.1:0-29914 GCA_035604115.1 Bryobacteraceae bacterium
AACTCTTCTACCGCCTCGTGCAGCAGGCGGTTGTCGTCGATCCAGTGCCATACAAATCTCTGGTCAGGTGTGCCGCCGTCGGCTCAGACGCCGACCACAACCGGTAGGGGTCACCTGAGTGAAGTAAATACCCCACTTGGCTGTAAACAAGCGCCGGTATCCTGTCGATACGAAGAATTGATTGGACGCCGACACCGGTTTAGGGTTAGCCTGATCATGTAAGGGCGGCTGTCACGAAGCGGCCCGCTCCGGACCTCAACCTGTCCTCGTTGTCTTAGCCGGAAAGAATTCCCACCCGGTAAGTGGAAAACCCTAGTTATTTGACGAGTTAATCGCGAGTAAATCGACGTGTTCGTTCGCGGGGTAATTCCAGAGGAGGTAAGTGTGTCTACTCGTTTGCTATTTGTTTTCAGTCTGGGGATGATCGCCGCCGCGCAGCCACCCCCGAGCGCGCAGCCGCCGAGCAGGTTCCCCCCGAGCGCGTTCCCAATGTCTGACGCTTCGACTGGGAATTCCATCGGCCTGGCGCCGTCCGAATCCGCAAGATTGGCTTCCCCGCGGTCGGGCCGGTGGCAAAGCATCGATCCACCGGAGTCCGGGGAGTTTGCCGTGAGCCCGAACCCGTCCGCGGGCGGGCCGATTTCGGCCGACCAGCTGCGTCATCCGCTCCGGGGCACAGCCCTGCGCAGCATCAAAAAGGCGGAGAGTCTGATCGCGGCTCACGACTATGTCCACGCGCGGGAAGAATTGCAAAAGGCAGCCAAGGACCCGGCTGCGGCGCCTTACGCCCACAGCTTGCTGGGTCAGGAATACGTTCGTAACATGCAATTCAAAGACGCCGTGGCGGAACTGGAGCAGGCCGTCCGTTTGCTGCCGTCGAGCGTTCCCGATCATGCCAATCTGGGCTACGCGCTAATGATGACGGACCAATTGGCTCCGGCCGAAAAGGAATTGCGCCGCGCGCTGGAGTTGCAGCCCTCTAATCCCCGCACGCACTTGGTGCTGGGTACTCTGTGTTACGCGTTTGGATCGCGCGATCGGGAAGCCGAGGAGCATCTGGAATTCGCCGCCCGCGAGCTTCCCGGTGCACACTTGATGCTGGCCAAGTTCTACCGGAAAACCGGGCACGCCGAAGCGTCCGAGCGCGAGTTCCAGGCCTACTTGCAGTCCGTCGGCCCGGTGGATCTCGGCGTTGCTCGCCGGTGGTTTGAAGACGGGGTGCAGTCGGCCGCCGTGCGGTGAAGCCGACAGAAACCGACTCCCTGCTGGCCCACCGGCAGAGAGTGTCAGCGCTTTTGCGATTGCTCGAATGCATTCCGCAGCAGCGCCGCGAAACGGTATTTCCCATGCATGAATTTTCCGTACGGCAGCGACGCAAATAGCGCCAAAACGACTCCCAAATGCGCAATCAGGAGCCATTTCATGGCTGAAGTTTCGCGCAGTGCCAGTAGGAGCAGTCCGGTAAGGCTGCTCAGCAGCAGCAGCGCGATGAAGCTGTCGCCGAAGCCGCGCGGGCCGAGATCGTCGAGTGCGGGGTCGCGCTGCCGCTTCAGCCAGTAGAGGCCCGCCGGACCGGCTAGCAATCCGAGGCCGCCCAGTGTGCCGAGCACCACCGGAACACTGAAGTACGGGTACGGCGCCCGCCAGTCGAGCGCAAAATGATAGAACGCGGCGACGCAGGTGGAGGCGAAGCACAGCAGGAAACCGTAGAAGGTCGCGTGGTGGAACCAGCGGCGCGCGTGAGACAAGCGCCCTTGCGGGTAGGGGCATCCGGCGCCGTGGCCGCGGAGGTTCGTCAGGCGCAGAGTGTCGCCGAGTGCGGCGACCACAGAGCCAGCTTCGATGGGAACACTAATCCCGTCCCGCCAGAATCGGAAGAAGCCAATGATCATCGCGACCGCTGCGAGAACGAACGCGACCCCCGTCGTTACAACCATGGCTGCGTGCGGAATCACCGCGTAGAAGTCCGCCCCCGTGGAAGTGAAGCTGCCCATCCCGACAGCCACGGCCGCCATCACGGCGATCGCGACGACCATCAACGCGGAGATCGCCAACGCGCTGTTCCGGTAGGCCAGCGAGAAGCCCTGGGGAAACGCGGAGTGGGCGTAGGTCTCCACGCGGATCTCGGCGAGCGCCTTTGGCAAGTTCAAAGCGTATTCATGCGGCGGCGTGTAGGGACATGCGTAGTAACACTCGCCGCAGTTGTGGCACAGATTGGCGAGATAATTCACGTCCGCAACCGAAAACGCCGAGCGGCGTTCCACGGCGGGGAACACGGCGCAGAAGCCCTCGCAATACCGGCAGGCGTTGCATAAGCGGAGCAGGCGCTCGCCTTCCTGAACCAGCGGACTACCGGGCTGCATGGGCCGCTCCTGTTCCCGCGGCGCGAGCCGCAGCCGTCCCTGAGATGCGTCCGAACACGGTGCCGATGGTCATGCCGAACCCCGCCAGGTAACCCTGGCCCAGGATGTTGCCCGCCATGATCTCACCGGCGGCGAACACATTGGGTGCGGGCCGTCCGTCGAAGATCACTTGACCGGCGCCATTCACCTTCACGCCGAGGTAAGTGAACGTGATGCCGGGCCGCAACGGGTAACCCAGGAACGGCGGCGAATCCAGTTTAAGAGCCCAGTGCGTCTTATCCGGACTGAGGCCGCGCGTCGAGCAGTTGTCCAGGCGCGTGTGATCGAACGATCCCTCAACCACACTCCGGTTGAACTGAGTAACGGTAACGTCGAGCACGTCCGCCGGCAGCTTCAGCAATCCAGCCAGCTCGCGAATCGTTTGAGCCTCCATCGCGGGAAACGCCGAGGGCATCACCTTATCCGCGGTCTTAGAATCCACGATCGAGTACGCGATCTGATCGGGCTGCTGAGCGATCAGCCGTCCCCAGATCGCGTAGCGCTTCGGCCAAAGGTCCTCGCCTTCGTCATAAAAGCGCTGGCCGTGCCGGTTGACGACGATGCCCAGCGGCACGGTGTCGAGCCGCGTAACAATCCCGCCGTCAAACTTCGGCGCCCGCGCATCGAGCGCGATCGCGTGGCACTGCGACGGGTCGCCCACCCGGTCCGCACCGTGATCCACCAGCAGACGCAGCACCTTGCCCCGGTTGTAGGGCGTGCCGCGAATGATGAAATTCTTCGCCGCATCGCCCCAGGCTTCGCTGAGCCACTCGATGTTGGCTTCGAAGCCGCCCGATGCGGCCACCAGCGTCTTTGCTCGGATCTCGGCGGGCGCGCCGTCGACGGTCACGGTCGCGCCTTCGAATCGTCCGTCGTTGATGCACAGCCCGGTCACTTCGGCGTTATACAGCACGCGGATGCCGAGTCTTGCCGCGATCGCGTAATACGTGTTCACCAGCGCCTTGCCGCCGCCCAGGAAGAAAGCATTGGTGCGGCCCAGGTGCAGCGTCCCGGCGAGCGACGGCTGGAAGCGCACGCCATGCTGCGTCATCCACGCGAAGCACTCGGATGACGAGCGGATCGCCAAGCGAGCTAGTTCCTCGTCGGTCTGGCCGCCGGTCACTTGCAGCAGATCCTTGAAGTACTCTTCTTCTGTATAAGCGTCGGTCAATACGCTGGTAGGCGAGGCGTGCATGCACCGAAAGTTACGCGCGTGTCGACTATTGCCTGCGCGCATGTGCTGAGGAGCGCACTCCGCAACCACGACCGTCGCCCCGGCCTCGCGAGCGCTCAACGCCGCGCACATAGCAGCGTTGCCCCCGCCCGCTATCAGCACATCGAACGTCTCGCTCACTCGCCATCCGCTCCGGGAGCCGTGTAACGGCCAAGCAACAGCAATGACGCCAATCCAAGCAGCGCGGTGAACGACAGCCACACCCCAGGGATGGCCGCATTCCCGCTCCACCGGATCAAATAGGTGGAAATCGCCGGAGTAAATCCGCCGAACAGCGCCGTCGCCAGACTGAAGGAAAGCGACCAGCCCGAGGTTCGCACATCCGCGGGCATCACTTCGGTCAGGTACACCACCATGCCTCCACTGTAGCTGCCGAACAAGAAGGAGAGCCACAATTCCACCGCGAGCAAACGCGGAACCGAGGGTGCGCCGACCATCCAGGCCAGCGCCGGATACGCCGTCAGAAGCGCAAGCGCCGCGATCGTGAAGAGCAACGGACGCCGTCCCACGCGGTCCGACAAGGCGCCCATCACCGGCACCCAAACGAAGTTCGAGATCCCGACACACAGCGTGACCATCAAGCTTCCTGTCGCGGCCAGGTGGAGCACGCTGCTTCCATAGGTCGGAGTGTACGCCGTGATCATGTAGAACGATACCGTCGTCAGCGTCGACAGCATCATGCCGAGAAGCACGATGTACCAGTTGGCGAACACGGTCCTGACGATTTCGCGCACCGAGGGCCGATGTTTCCGCGCTAGGAATACGTCAGTCTCGGTAAGCGACCGGCGGATCACCAGCAACAGAGGGATGATGGCGCATCCCGCCCAGAGAGGGACTCGCCAGCCCCATCGAACCATCTGGTCCTGCGAAAGGTTCATGGTCAACAGAAGTCCGAACAGAGCCGCGAAGATCACCGCAACCTGCTGGCTCCCGGATTGCCACGCGGCGAAAAATCCTTTGCGTCCGGGCGTGGCGATTTCCGCAAGATACACCGAAGCGCCGCCGATCTCGACGCCCGCCGACAGGCCCTGAAGCAAACGCCCCGCGACCACCAGCAGCGGCGCCAGAATTCCGATGGTTGCGAACGAAGGCGTGCAGGCGATCGAGAGAGTCCCGACGGCCATGAGCGCCAGAGTCAGCAACAGTCCGGCGCGGCGACCGTGATGATCCACATAAGCGCCCAGAACTACCGCGCCAAGAGGCCGCATGAGGAACCCCGCGCCGAAGGTCATCAACGTCAGCATCAACGACGCGAATTCACTGCCGGCGGGAAAGAATGTTCGGGCAATGTATGTCGCGTAGTAGCCGAATACCTGAAAATCGTAAGCTTCGAGAAAGTTGCCGCTGGCCACGCGCAGCACCGGCCAGAATTTGGATTCGGCGGAGCGCGATGCGGCCGGCGCAGTGGACGGACGCGCCACGTGAGGCTCGCGCGGCACGTTACTCGTTCAACAGCGGAATGTTCTTCGCCGGCTGCGGCGCGGGGAACGTCTGGATGTAAGCGAACACATCGGCCAGTTCCTGATCCGTCATCACCTTCGCGCGATAAGGAGGCATTCCGCCCGAAGGAGGATTGCGCACGAAAGCCGTGAATCCAGCCACGTTGAGCCGGGTTTGGGACAGGCGAGCGCCGGCCAGTCCACCCTGGCCCTGATAGCCGTGACATTCAAAGCAGCCGTTCTTCAGATACAGACGCTCGCCGTTTTTCATGTCTCCGGACTTGGTTTGCGCGGCCGCTGCCACAACCAACAGGCCGGTCACAATGAGGAATTTCGTCATCTCGGTTTCCTCTAGCGCGGTTGAGTGAGCACGTCCAGCAGCGCGGGCTCGCCTTTTTTCACACGCTCGATGCCGCGCCGGATCGCCGGACCCAACTCCCGCGGGTCGCTGATGGGGCCTTCGCCATACAGGCCGTAGGTTTTCGCCATCATGGCGTAGTCGATATTGGGCGAGCCGAGCACGGTGCCGATGTGCGAGCGGTCGATGCCGCGGTCGTTCTTGTTCGCCACCATCTGCACATACATGTGTTCCTGATGATAAGCGCGATTGTTGTGCATGATGTTCAGCAGCGGGATATTGTGGTGCGCCGCGGTCCACAACACGCCGGGAGCATAATTGATGTCGCCGTCGGGCTGAATGTTCACCGTCAGCCGCCCATGCTTGCGATTCGCCAGAGCCGCGCCCACCGCCGCGGGCGCTCCATAGCCGATGCCGGCTGCGCCTTGCGCGCCAATGTAGTGGTAGTGCTTCTTGAAATCCCACAGCTTGGTCGGCCAGTAGCTGGGATACCGGTCGTTGGAAACCAGCGACCAGTCTTCATTCTTAACCTGCGCCCACAGCTCGGCGGCCAGGCGCGCCGTGCTGATGGGGCTCGCGTCCCAGGCCACCGCCGCGAGGTCGCGGGTGCGCTCGCGCTGCTTCTGATTAGCTTCGATGACCTTCGCGCCGCGCTGCTCAAAGGCTCGGCGACGGTCTGACGTGGTGAGTTTCTTCACCGCCTCGATAAGCGCGGGCAGCGTGGCCTCGGCGTCGCCGGTGATGTTGAGATCGACTTCCACGTAGCGGCCGAAGTCCTGATAGTTGGACTTATGATTAAGCTCCACCGCGGAGACGTTGATCAGCTTGGTGCCGGGCTTGATCGTGGGCTGCGTTTCCATGCCGAAGCGGTTCAGGCCGCTCATCTTATTGGTGAGCGTCCACAGCTCCTGCGCCTCGAGCGCGAGCACCACGTCGGCATCGGAAAGATTGGGCGTGATGGGATCGGAAACCGGCGGCGCCGAAAGCGGATGGCGCGAGGGGAAGTTCATGCGCAGGCGCTGATCGTACACACGAGCCTGCAGCGCCTCGGCCAGCTCTACAAGGAGATCAATGCCGTGCGGAGTGCGCGCCAGGCGTCCCGCCACGATGACGGGATTCTCGGCGGCCACCAGCACTTTCGCCGCGTCCATAACCGCGCTCGAATCGCCCTGCGGAGGCGAGCTCACCGAGAGCTTCGGCACGCGCAGATTCTTTTCCGTGATCAGTTCTTCCTGCAACACGCCGTCGGCCACGATCACCACCGGCTCATAGGGCGGCGTCATTGCGATCTTATACGCGCGCACGGCGGACTCGCCGAAGTGCGAAAGCGTCACCGGCGTGTCGTCCCACTTGACGTAGTCGCGCACCATGGACGGAGCGTCCTGCACGCTGTGATACCAGTCGGCGCTGCCGCGGCGGTAGTTGATGTCGAGAATGTTGCCCAGGATGATGTACACGGGCACGCGGTCGGCGTAAGCGTTGTAAATCGCCATCGACGCGTGCTGCAGGCCAACTGTGCCGTGCGCCATGATCATCATCGGCTTGCCCTCGATCTTGGCGTAGCCGTGGGCCATGGCGACCGAGGATTCCTCGTGCAGGCAGGTGAGCAGCTCCGGGTCCTTGTTGCCGCCGTAGTTGATCATCGATTCGTGCAGCCCGCGAAAACTGGTGCCCGGATTGGTGGCGCAATATTCGATGCCCAGGGACTTGATGACGTCCATCATGAAGTCGGCCCCGGGGCGCTGGGGCGTGGACACTTCGACCTTCGCCGATCCGCCGGACTGCTGCGCCATCGCGATGGGAGGCCGCGCGATCAACCCCGCGGCGCCGGCGGCCGCGCCAGTCAAGAACCCCCGACGGCTTTTGTAATTCGGTTTGGTGGATTTGGGCATGTGGCCTCCGGAAGATGGCACAGGCTTCAGCCTGCGAACGCCTCCTCAGAAGTCTATCGCAGCGGTGGGTGGGGCGGTAGTGGGGCGGTCTCCGGGTGTCGTTGCTTTGCGAGTTGCCGACGATACAGCCATGCGGCTTGTTTCCGGATGGGCGACGAGCTATGTGGTCAGGAATTCCATGTTCTCGAGGCGCGTGGGGTAAGGTCCAGTCACCCCGCACACATCGAGATCAATTTTCAAAGCCAGCGAGCCGATGGAAACCCAAACTAAATAAGGAGGCGACGGACGTGGTCGCCTCCTTATCGATCAATTGCTCTACGAACGCCCGTACGAGCGCGTGTTTTCGTGACACGGGATGCACAGCGCTTCGCAGTTGGCTAACGTGTCCGGACCATTAGCATCCTGCGAAGCGACATGATGAGCGTGCCACTTACCGTCGGTAAGCGGAGCGTTACACCGCTTGCCCTTGTGATGCGTACACTCTCGCTTGCACTCACACTTTCCACCGGCCCGCGTCCAGGCCGCAGTTTGCACTTCCCTTGAAAACGCCAGCGGCGTGTCCTTTCTGTGGCTGTTGGGTTCAGCTGGGTTGCGATAACCTATAAACTACAGTCTTGACACTTCCGATATACTCGTAGTGCAAGAGTGTGGTGCGGTAGACAGGATTTGCACCTGCACGGGCTGTGCTTGGAGGCTGGCCCCGTGGAACCCAAATCCACTGCGTCTGCTGTTCCGCCACTACCGCTCGTTTAAGCTAGGGCGCCGAATCTTGCATCATGGGGGTCGCTGCATAAGTGACCTCCTTCCTTGACGCCTCGCGGCGTTCTAGATACGAACTACAACCCTGTCAGAACGGGACATCATCGTCAGTGACGGATTCCCGGCTCTGCTGAATCGCGTGTGCGATTTGGCGCGAGAACCCCGCGCTCGTCGCTGCTTCGCGTTCATATTCTCCAAGTTCATCGATCAGGCCGAAGATGAAGTCCCGGTCGGTCTGAGATATCGTGAACGCGTCGAATTGGACCCTTAGAGCGATCTCACCGCCGCTGGATAATTGAATGGTTCTGGTGGTTCCCTGCTGCGAATCTTGTGGCATTTCAGCCTTGTCCAGTGTGTTGCCGCTGCGAGATTTATTTTGTGCGCCGCGCTTGCGCCTCCCCCTTCTCCGGGTTAAGAACTGCGACAAGGGCAACTCTGCATATTGAGCCGCGTTCAAGAAAAAGGAGATTGCTTTCTGCAGGGTAGCGCCAGAGACGCTGTATTGCTCCAGGAAGGCGTCCGTTAGTTGCTTGGGAGTCGCGTTAACCAGATTGATTGCAATAACCTCTGGATAGGACCGCTGCAACAGCTGGCGGAGTTCCGACTGCCGAGCCGGAACATTATCCGAGGCGAGAAGGCTCAGATGGCGAGTCGGCTTACCATCCTCATCTATCAGGCCGAGGAATCGGTAGGTGGTGATTAACTGACTAACCGTTCCACCGGAGAACGATGGCCAGACGGTGCGGTTTATATGGCTCGGCACCACGCCACGGAGACCCTCCAGGGAGTTCAGGAAAGTCTTGAACGGCGCGTATGCCGCCACATTGGATAAAGTTTCTGCGCCCATGGACAGCCTCATTTCGATAATACCAACTCAACGACAATCCAGTATATTACGGTTTTCCGCACAGGCGCAAAGGATTTTTTTTGGCGGCTAGCGGGGTGATCCCCTATAATCGAACCTACCATGCACTTTGATCTAGGAGACAAGGTCATTTTGAAGGTTAGCTCCGGCACGGAGTTGCCCTGTCGAGTTGTCGGGCAAAAGAACGGTATGCTATTGATTTGTAGAGATTTGCCTACACGGGAGACTAGACAAGACCCCCAAAATCCAGGGCGAGATGTTAAAGAAGAACCCCATCGTGACCCCTTGCGGGTGAAGAACGACGGAGGCCGCCCATGACCATACAGATCACAAAACCTGAAGTCGAGGCGCTGATCAATGAGCGTCTCCAGAGTGGCGCGTTCAAGGACGCTGAAGATGTCATCCTTCAGGCGCTCCAGGCTTCTCCGCCAACGACACCCTTACCCGAGGCGCCGCCCGCGAAAGACATCGTGGAACTCTTTGCGCCGTTGCGGGGCCTCAATCTGGATTTCAGCCGTAACCCATCTACCGGACGACCGGTTGATTTGTGAGCGGCTATCTCCTCGACACCAACGTTCCGTCGGAATTCAGCCGGGATCGTCCGGAGGCCCGCGTCGTGCAGTGGCTCAAAGCGCAACCCGCCGCGATGCTCTTTCTCAGCGTGGTCACGATCGGTGAAATCCGCAAGGGGCTCATCGTGATGCCCCAGGGCCGCCGCCGCACGGAGTTGGAGGCGTGGTTTCATACCGACCTGTTGATCTGGTTTAGTAACCGCATCCTGCCCGTTACGCATTCGATCGCCGACCGCTGGGGCATCCTGGAAGGTGAGTGCCAATTAAGAGGAACGCCTCTCAACACAGCGGATGGCCTGATCGCCGCAACGGCCCTGGAACACAATTTGACCATCGTGACCCGGAACGTGAAGGACTTTGCCGGTCTCGGTGTTGTCCTTCTCAACCCTTGGGATGCGGTATGAAGCTTCACGCAGCGGCGCTTGTGCCGGCTACCACCCCACCTTTCGTTTCTCTCGCGCGCTGAGGGTTTCGTGCAATAGCGATTTGATGTATGTCTGGTAAGGCAGACCCTTCCGTTCAGCCTGCTTTCGGGCCAAAGCCAAATCGGCTTCGGGAATCCGAAGCGCGACCACCGGCGCGGGCGTTTTTTTGGATGCCGCGATCCGGGCCTGGAGTTTGTCCTTCGTCAACACCCGAGCTTCTCCGTTCTTCACGGCCGCGAGAAGCTGTTTGCCGTGCAGCTTGCGGTTCCGATACCACCACTGAGCTTCTTCCGCCTCGGTGGCGAAGACCGGTATGACACGCTGGGGTTGCTTCTCCATCTCTTTCTTCATTGGCTGCTTTCTCATTTGGGTCTCTCCAGAAAAGCCTTCCTGTCCGAAGCGCTAGCCGCGAAAGCCGTTATGGCGCGCACCTTGCCGTTGCGAATCGTCCATGCCGCTGACAAGAGACGCCCGCGATTCGTAAGACCCACCGAGCGGTACCGCTCTTCGTTGTCGACCAACTCGTACCCCACGTCCAAGGGTTCATTGCGCAGCAACTGCTCGAATTCAACGGGTGCTACCTTGTGGCAGCCAAGTGTTTCCGGTTTTCGTCATCCCAGTCGAATTCGATTTCGCTGGCCACGACTTAATAGTGTATCGCAACGTATATACGTTGTCAGCTTTGGAAGATGTTCGCTGGCCAAGGAGCCGTCATCCCTTGCGCCGCAGCCGGTCAAGCTCCCGGCGATCTCGCTTCGACGGTTTGCCCTCCCGTGACGCTTCGAAATGCGGCATCACCTTCCGCTCTTGCGCGATCTTCAACCGCAACTCCCGGCTCGCCTCGGTCTCGCGATAGAGCGTCTGCGCCACCGCCGCCGGACCGCGCATCGCGCTGAGCAGCAAGACCTCTACCTGAAAGTCGCCAGTGTCGTTTCGCACCAGCAAGAGGTCGCCGGCGCGGACCTCGCGCGAAGGTTTAGCGTTTTGTCCGTTTGACTCAATCCGGCCGAGTTCACAAGCCCGCGTAGCGAGCGCACGAGTCTTGAAGAAGCGAGCGGCCCACAGCCACTTGTCGATTCGCATGCCGGGCCCTACGCCAACCATGCTCCTATTCTAGCCCGGCGGCGTGAACCCTTCGGTGATGCCACCAGCCGCGTTGTGAACGATCGCGAAGGGAGGAAGGTTAGCGCGTCACAAGCTTCCGGAGCTGATCTGGCTTACGAAGGCCGCGTACTCGCCCGGACTGTCCTTCTGAGCGAAAGAATTGAAGAGCACGATTGTCCAAGGCGCCCCGGGGTTGTAAAAGGCTGCGTGTGCCGGAGAAACGATGCCATCGACGACGATGTTGGGATGGCCGCGCTTGGTTTTTATGAAATTCTGGGTATCGTAAATCCAGAAGCCTGTCACCGCCTCGTAACTGCCCGTCACCTGAGGCAGTCCAACCTGCTTGGCGAAATTACCTTTGACCATGCGGAGCAGGGTCTGCACCACCTTGACGTCGCTGGTTTCGTTGGTCTCCGACGGGCCGACGTGGTCGAGCACGTTGACGATGGTGGACAATCCAAAAAATGGCGGGTTCAACTCTAAAATCCGCGACATGCCGTCCAGTATACACCTCCGGCTTTTGGCGTTTACCGGCGCCGCCGGGCCGTGCGCCGGTGTTAGTGATCGTCCTTTCGCCGCACGAAAAGTAACGTCGCGGCACACAGTTGCGACTGCAGCAGTAGCGGGTCGCGCCCAGGTTTTACTGCACGTGACGGCGGTAACGCCGCAACACGGGCGGGATGTCCAGATCGTCGATTACCGGTTGCGGCGAGCCGTTAATGCGCGGGCTGCCTCCGGCCGACGCGGCCATGCTCATCTGCGGGTCTTCGTCCTGAAGCTGGAACTCGGACGGTTCCGGTTCCTGCGCGGCGTCTGCGGGCGTTTCCTCGCGACGCATCAGTTCTTCGAGGACGGCCTGCTCCGGCGTCACGGCAGCCGGCGCCATCCGCTCCTGAACAGGAGCCGCTTCCGGAGCCGCCGCAGCAGCCCGTGAAACGCCATCCGCCGCAATCGCACGCCGCTGAATCGCAGGAAGATTCTCCCGCTGAAAGCCCGTGGCGATCACCGTGATCTTGACCGTATCGCCCATGGCCTCGTTGAGCACAACCCCGAAGTTGATCTGCACGTCCTCGTTTTCGGCCGCGTTACGGATGAGCGTGCAAGCCTGGTTGACCTCATGCAAACTCAGCTTGCTGGATCCGGTAATGTTGATCAACACACCACGCGCGCCGCGCACGCCGCCGGCTTCCATAAGGGCGCAACTGATGGCTTTCTCGGCGGCCAGCAGAGCCGCGTTTTCGCCCTCCGCGCTGGCCGTGCCCATCATCGCGTAGCCCATGCCCAGCATGATGCTGCGGATGTCGGAGAAATCGCGATTGATCAGCCCGGGCGTGGTGATGATGTCGCTGATGCCCTGGACCGCCTGCCGCAACACGTCGTCGGCCACGCGGAACGCCTCAAAGAAGCTGGTGCCTTTGGGAACCAGTTCCAGAAGCTGATCGTTGGGGATTGTGATGACCGTATCCACGACGCTGGCCAGCTCGGCCAAGCCCTGCTCGGCTTGCTTGCGGCGCTTGGGTCCTTCGAAGTCGAACGGCTTGGTGACCACCGCGACGGTGAGCGCTCCCAGTTCTTTCGCCAGCGACGCCACCACCGGAGCCGCGCCCGTACCCGTGCCGCCGCCCAGTCCCGCGGTGACGAACACCATGTCGGCGCCTTCCAGCAGGTCGACGATCTTCTCGGTATCTTCGAGCGCGGCTTGCCGTCCCACGTTGGGGTCGGAGCCCGCGCCCAAACCGTGCGTGATCTTCGATCCGATGGCCAGCTGGTTGGGAACCGGCGATGCCGCCAGCGCCTGCACATCGGTGTTCAGCACGCAGAACTCGACGCCACTCAAGCCCTCGTTCAGCATGCGCGCCACGGCGTTGCAACCGCCGCCTCCGACGCCGAATACCCGAATCTTGGTCTTGGGCGCCGTCTCTTCCTGAATCGCGAATTTCAACGAACTCAGTGCCATCTCTGTACCTCCTTGCCGGACGCTCTTAAGCGCCGGGTTGCTTAGCCGACCCGTGCACAACGGACTCCCGCCTGTGCGCTATTTCATTAAGAGTCCCATCAAGCCCCGCGCCGCACGCTCCGGCGGCCGGTGCAACTTGAGTTTCGCCGAGTACATCGCCAACCCCGCGGCGACCGTCCAGGCCGGGCTTTCGAGCTCCGCCGGCCAGTCGCCCATCCCCTTGGCCAGGCCATAACAGGTCTGGCAGTCCAGGATGCGTTCCGCCACATCCCACATGCCGGTCAACAGCGCGCCGGCGCCGGTCAGCATCACGCCTTCCAGTAAGTTGTGCTGCATGCCCGCGCGCCGGATTTCAGCTCCGACGAAGCGGAACAACTGCTCGCAGCGGGCTTCCAGGATTTCGATCAAATCGCTGCGCCGCGCCTCGCGGGGAGCGCGGCCCTCCGGAGACGGAACCTCGATCAGGCTCGAATCCGAAGTCAGCCCCAGCAGCGCACAACCGTACTGCAGTTTCAGGCACTCGGCATCTTCGTAGCTCACCTTGAAGATCCAGGCGATGTCGCGCGTAAGGTGGTCGCTCGCGACCTCTAGCGTCGATCCGAGCAACATTCGGTCGCCGTCGTAAATCGCCACACCCGTCGAATCCATCCCTAAATCCACCACCGCGACGCCGCGCGAACGCTCCTCCGGCCGCACGCAGGCGTAAGCGGCCGCCATGGCTTCGAACACGGTTTCTTCGACGGTGAGATGCGCCAGATGCGCCGCGCTGACCACGGCGTGATGCTGCTGCACCGACGCCGTCACGATGTGGACATTAGCCTCCAGGCGCGAGCACACACCCTTGCGCGGCTTGCGGTAGCCGGCTTTGCCGTCCAGCGTGAAATCCTGCGGTAGCACGTGCAGCAGCATACGATCGCGTTCCAGCCGCACCTCCGCCGCCATCTCCACGGCGTAAACCAGATCGTCTTCCTCGATTTCGCGCGGCCGCCCGAATTCATACAGTCCGCGGCTTTGCGCACCCGCGATATCCAGCCCGCCCAGGCCAAGCGTGACTTCGGTGACTGGGACGCCAGCGCCGCGTTCCGCATCGTCCACCGCCGCGCGCATGGATTCAGCGACGGCTTGCGGGTCGGCCACCCGGCCCTTAGCCCAGCCCGCCGAGTGCGCCAGGCCGTGCGCCAGATACCGCACGCGATCGCGCTCCAGCAGACCGATCACGCACCGGGTGCGGTAGCTGCCGGCGTCCAGGCCGACCACCAGTTGGGGCTTGTCGCGCTTGCTCACTCGGCTTCCCTCATTCCACAACCGTAATCCGATCTTCCAGCCGCAGGTCCAGCGTCGTGGCCGCGGGCAAACGTTTTTGAATCTCCTCGTAGTGATTCACGAAATTGCGGTACCGGGAGTTGAAGTTATGGTCGCCCAGCAGCAGCGTCAGAACCCGCCCGCGATACGGCTGGGAGACCTTGATGTCGTCGCGATCGGAGACGTCGATCTCCGACAGTTCGTGCGCCAGATCGCCCAACTCCGCGGTGACGCGCAGCATGCGGTGGACGCGGTCGCGGCGCTCGGTGAGCGGGTCCGACGCCCGCACTCCCGTCAACACCGGCAGCGTGAAGCGGTCCTGAGCCGGCGGCAACATCACCCCGCCCTCGTCGATCAACCCAAATCGCGAACGGCCCAGAGTCACGAAGGCTACTGGTTTGCGCTCTTCAATCGTGACCAGTATTCGGTTGGGCCAGAGGCGCGCCACGCTGGCGTCCTTCACCCAATCCACGGTGCGTAGCGTGTCGCGGCGCTCGGAAATCGGGATCACGTAAAGGCTGCGGCCCTGGTCCTCGGCGAATACTTCTTGAATCGAGCGTTGCGAAGCATGCGCCGCGCCGGTGACTTCCACTCCCGCCGACGCAGCGGTGGCGTCCTCGCCGTTCAACGCGAAGCGCGGATCGATGATTAGAAATCGCTCCAGGTAGTGGAACGCATAGAGCCCCACCAGCAGGCCCACCAAGGTGATGAAGCCGCGGGCGACGATCCGCCAGGTGGCTAGGCGTGGAGCGCGTGACGCACTGGCAGTCACGCGCGGCTTGGTCCGTTCGCGCGGGCGCGCGGCCGGTTCCGGCTCGGGATCTTCCAAACCCGGCAGCGTTCCCGTTCCTTCGTACGTCTTGCGTGGCACCTCTGCTATTCCCCTCTCTGAAGCCGGGCCAAAATCTCTCCGGCGGCTTGCGATATGCTACCCGCGCCCAGGGTCAAGATGGCGTCGCCGGCTTCGGCCGCTGCAATCACGCGCGCGATGCCCGCTTCGAGCGGCCCGGCGTACTCCGCGCCGCGATGACCGAAAGAATGGATACGCGCCGTCAGCGCCTCCGCGGTCACGCCCTCGAGGGGCGGCTCGGAAGCGGCATAGATATCGGTAACAAACACGCTGTCGGCCTGATGAAACGCGCGCCCGAACTCATCCATCAACGCCTGGGTGCGGGTGTAGCGGTGCGGCTGGAACAGCACGTGGATGCGGGCGTACCGGCAGTCGCGGGCGGCTTGGAGCGTGGCAAGGATCTCGGTGGGATGATGACCGTAGTCGTCGATCACGGTGATGCCGCGCAGCTCTCCGCGCACCTGGAAGCGCCGGTCCACGCCGCTAAACGCCGATAGCGCCTCACGAATGGTTTCGACCGGCACGTCCAGT
This sequence comes from Bryobacteraceae bacterium, assembly GCA_035604115.1. Taxonomy (GTDB): domain Bacteria; phylum Acidobacteriota; class Terriglobia; order Bryobacterales; family Bryobacteraceae; genus Palsa-187. The sequence continues at coordinate 15,691 of DATNJC010000035.1, forward strand.
TCCAACCCCACCGCTACCGCCGCGGTCGCGTTCAAGACGTTGTGCGCGCCCGGAACGCGGAGGTTGAAGCAACCCAGGTCGTTGCCCCGGTGCGACAGATGGAACCGGCTGGCCATATGACCGGCGGCTTGCCGCGCGATGCGCAGATCCGCTTGCGCGCTAACCCCGTAGGTAACCGCACGGCGGTTCACGTCGGCCAGGATCTGCTGCACATTCTCGTCGTCCAGGCACAGAATCGCGGCGCCATAGAACGGCACTTTGTTGACGAACTCCGTGAACGCGTGACGAATCGCAGCCAGGTCCGGATAGTGATCCAGGTGTTCGCGATCGATGTTGGTCACGACAGCGAGGATGGGCGCCAGTTTCAGGAAGCTGCCGTCGCTCTCGTCGCTTTCCACCACCAGGTAGTCGCTCTTGCCCAGACGCGCGTTCGCCCCGCCCATCATGCCCACGCGTCCTCCGACGACGATGGTCGGGTCCAGACCCGCGTGGCTCAGCACGGCGGCGGTCATGGACGTCGTGGTGGTCTTGCCATGGCTGCCCGCGATGGCGATGCCGTACTTCAGCCGCATCAGCTCCGCCAGCAACTCTCCGCGCGCAATCACCGGAATGCCCTGCCGCCGCGCTTCCACCACTTCCGGATTGTCCGGACGCACAGCGGAACTCACCACCACGGCATTCGAGCCCGCCACATGCGCGGCGTCGTGCCCGATGCGGATCGCGGCTCCGCGCGCGGCCAGGCGCTCCGTGGTGGGCGAGGAGCGCAGGTCGGATCCGCTGACCTGGTAGCCCAGTTCCAGCAGCACCTCGGCCAGCCCGCTCATACCGATGCCTCCGATTCCGATGAAGTGCACGGGTTGAGGCTTAAAAAACATTTCGTTAATGTATTGTTTCGGCTTTCGCTAACGCCTGTCAACTGGCTTCTCGGGAGACACGGCCACCGACTCCAGGATTTCGGCCGCCCGCCGCGCGGCTGCGGGCTTCGAAAACGCCCTTGCAGCCGCGCCCATGCGCTCCAGCAGACGCGGTTCCGCGGCCATCCGCGTCACTTCTTCCACCAGTCGCGTTCCGGTCAATTCGGCGTCCAGCACCAGCCGCGCCGCCCCGGCTTTGACCATCGCTTCGGCATTGCGCAACTGGTGCTGATCGCTGGCCGTAGGCAACGGCACCAAAATCGACGGCTTCCCCGCCGCCGCCAGTTCGCTCACCGCACCCATGCCCGCGCGGCTCACCACCAGGTCGGCCTGCGCGAACGCATGCGGCATGTCCTCGAAAAAGGGGGCGATCTCGCCCGCCACGCCGCTGGCGCGAAACTTCGGATCGAGTTCCTCGAACGATGCCCGTCCGGTTTGATGCATCAGCCGCACGGAGCCCTTCTTCCACAGCGGCCAGCTCTCCTCCACGGCGCGATTCAGCGTGCGCGATCCCTGGCTGCCGCCGGTAATCAGCACCATCAAGCGCGGACCGCGAGGCTTCACCGGAAGCCCAAAGAATCCCTCGCGCACCGGCAATCCCGTCACCTCCGTGCGGCCTTTGGGGAACCAGCACGCCGTCTCCTCGAAACCCACCAGCGCGCGAGCCACGAAACGCCCGACCTTGCGATGCGTGAATCCGGGGACGGCGTTGGGCTCCATCGCCACCACCGGGATGCGCTTCCACAAAGCCGCGAGGATCACCGGACCAGCCACATAGCCGCCTGTCGAGAACACGGCCGCGGGACGAGCCTGCTCCAGGACCCGCGAGGCTTGCCAGATACTCCACGGCAATTCCAAAAGCGTCAGCAGCGCCTGCCGCCAGCCCACGCGATTGAGTCCGCCGATCGTGATCCAGTCGATGGGAAAATCCTGCGCCGGAACCAGCTTCGCTTCGATCCCGCCCTCGGTTCCGACGAAGCGCACGGCGTGTCCGCGCGCCCGCAGTTCGCGAGCCACCGCCAGCAGCGGGATAACGTGCCCGCCACTGCCGCCGCCGGCCAGAACGAAAGAGGCCATCATCCCTCATGTTCACTCACGCTCATCAGCATGCCCAGAGACGCCAGCGAGCTCAGCAGCGAACTGCCGCCTAAGCTGATCATGGGCAGCGGGAAACCTTTGGTCGGCGCCATGTCCAGCACCACGCTCATATTGATCAGAGCCTGCAAAATGATGGATACGGTGGCGCCCAGCGCCAGGTATTTTCCGAACGGATCACTCGACAGGACAAACAAACGCGCGCCGCGCCATAGGATGATCAGGAACCCGGCCAGTACCGCCGTGGCTCCCCACAGGCCCAGCTCTTCGCCCACCGTGGCGTAGATGAAATCGGTGTGCGCGTCGGGCAAAAACAATTTCTGTTTGCCTTGCATCAGCCCCACGCCCAGCACGCCGCCGGTGCCGACCGCGATCTTGGACTGCCGAGGCTGATAGCTGGCGTCGCGCACGGTGGTGGACCGCTGCACATACTCCCGCACCCAGCCGTGCGTGTCGATGAGCTCGATCTTGGAATAGTCCGGATCGAGGTACGCAATGATGCGTCCCAACCGGTAGCCTTTGGATACCACGGCCAAGCTGCATAGCAGCAGGCCCACCACCGCGACCCAGGCCAGATAGCGGGTGCGCAATCCCGCGACCCAGAAAACGATCACCGCCGTGATCACCGGGACCAGCGCCGTGCCCAGATCCGACAAAACGACGATACCGGCCAGCATGGCCACCGCGAAGGCCGCCTGACGGAGCGTGCTGGTTTGGTTGATGGTGTGCAAATGGCGCGAAATGAAGTACGCCAAAAACAAGATTAGTGCGGGTTTGGCGAACTCCGATGGCTGCAGCGAACCGAGGCCCGCCACGTGAAACCAGCGGTGCGCACGGGAGTCGGCGAAGTACACGGCGACCAACAGAGCCACCACGATTCCCAATCCGGAGAAGGCCCAGGCCGGAGTATTGAGTTTTCGGTAGTCAATGCGCTTACAGGCCATCAGCACGCACAGGGAGAACGCCGCCCAGCCCAGCTGGCGGACGACGAAGTAATACGGCGGGACTCCGTAGCGCAGCTCCGCTACGGCGCTGGATGCGCTGTACACCATCACCAGTCCGAACCCAGTCATCGCCAGTATTGTGAGGAACAGAATCCAGTCGGTCTTCAGGCGCATGGTTTACCTTCCCAGTTCCCCAACCAGGCGTTTGAACTCCCGCCCGCGGTGCTCGAAATTCTCGAACTGATCGAAGCTGGCGCAGGCGGGAGCCAGCAGGACGGTGTCCCCGCTGCGGGCGCGCGCAAACGCCAGTTCCACGGCCTGAGCCAGCGTGCCGCATTGCGACACCGGAGCCGCGCCGTGCAATTGACGCTCGATTTTTTCAGCCGTCGCGCCGATCAACAAAACCCCCCGCGCCTTGGCAGCCATAGGTTCGGCCAGCACCGAGTAGTCGGCGTCCTTGTCTTTGCCGCCCAGGATCACCCACAGCCCACCTGGAAACGCAGCGAGCGCCTTCAGCGTCGCGTCTACGTTGGTGGCTTTGGAATCGTTGTACCACGTGACGCCGTTTAACTGGCGCACAAATTCCAAGCGGTGCTCGACACCCGGGAAGGCCATCACGGCCTCGCGAATCTGCTCATGAGAGGCTCCGGCCTCGCCGGCCATCAGCGCCGCGGACATGGTGTTTTCTAGATTGTGGATGCCCCGCATGGGCACTTCGGCCGCGTCCATCAGCGCTTCGCCGCCCAGCATCATGCACCCGCCCTCAAGCCACGCTCCCGGTTCCACCGGGCGAGTAGAGCTGAACCAGAGCACCGACGCGAGAGTCTGTCCCGCGTAGCCCCGAGTGAGAGAGTCGTCGGCATTCAATACCGCAAAGTCGCCAGGACGCTGGTTCACGAAGAGCCGGCCCTTGGCCTCGGCGTACCGTTCCATGGTGTAGTGACGGTCCAGATGATCCGGCGTCACGTTCAGAGCCGCGCCAATGTGCGCCCGGAATTGCTCGATGGTTTCGAGCTGAAAACTGGAAAGCTCCAGGACATTCCACTGTCCCTCGCGTGAGCTGGCCACCATCGAACACGGCGGCGTGCCGATGTTGCCGCCGACCTGGGCGGGGATGCCGCTGTGTTGCAGGATATGCCCGGTGAGGGCCGTGGTCGTGGTCTTGCCGTTTGCTCCGGTGATGCCGATAATTTCGCCTTCCAGAAACCAGCTCGCCAGTTCCAGATCGCCGATGACTTGAACCCCGCGGCCACGCGCCTGCACGACTTCGTCCAGATCCGCGGGCACGCCCGGCGAGAGCACGATCAAGTCCGCTCGCGCAAACGAGGCTTCCTCTTGCGCCTCAACGCGAATCCCCAGGGACGCTAAACGCGCGTCCTCGATCGGCTTTCGATCAACCGCCGTCACTTTCGCGCCCTTCTCGAGCAACAATTCCACCGCCGCCACACCGCTGCGCGCCATCCCCGCCACCACCACATGTGCGCCATCCAACTTCATCGGAGTTTCAGGGTAGTCAAAGCGAACAGCGCCATCACCAGTCCCGCAATCCAGAAGCGCACGATGATTTTCGATTCTTCCCAACCCAACTGCTCGAAATGGTGATGCACCGGAGCCATTTTGAAAATGCGCTTGCCGCGCAGCTTGAAGCTGCCCACCTGCAGGATCACCGACAGCGCTTCGATCACGAACACCCCGCCGATGAACAAGAGCAGCACTTCCTGCTTTAGCAGCACCGCAACCGTACCCAGCCCGCCGCCCAGCGCGAGCGAGCCCACGTCGCCCATAAAGATCTCCGCCGGATGCGCGTTGTACCAGAGGAATCCCAGCGAGGCTCCGGTCATGGAGCTGCAAAAGATCGTCAGTTCGTCCGCGCCCGGCGTGCGCGAAAGCTCCAGGTAGCGCGCAAAATCCGCGCGCCCGGAAAGATACGCCAGCGCCGTCACGGCGCCCGAGGCGATGACCATGAGGCCGATCGCCAGGCCATCCAGCCCGTCCGTGAGGTTGACCGAATTGGTGGCGCCCACCAGAACAAGAATCAGGAACGCGAAGAAGAACACGAACGCCAAAGGATAAGTCCAAGGATTTTGCAGCCACTGGTGCACCAGGAGGTCGGGCTTGAAATTCTTCAGGAACGGCACGTTCATGCTGGTGGAGTACAGATTGCGCGCGTTCAGCGCCAGCAGCTCCACGCCCACCAGCAACGCGGCGACGAACTGCAGCGCGAGTTTCCATCGCCCCATCAGACCCAGATTCCGCTTTCGCTTGACTTTGGTGAAATCGTCCCAGAATCCGATCGCGCCGAAACTCAGCAAACCCGTCAGCGCCACCCACACGGCGGGCGTGCTCAAATTCGCCCACAGCAGCGTGGGCACCACGATAGCGGCGCAGATCAGCAACCCGCCCATGGTCGGCGTTCCGGCCTTCTTGTGGTGCGATTGCGGACCGTCTTCGCGAATGTGCTGGCCGATTTGGAAAGCGCGCAGCCGGGCGATCACCCAAGGGCCGAGCAGGATCGAGATCAGCAGCGCCGTCATGCTGGCCATCCCCGTGCGAAACGTGTCGTACTGAAATACCCGGAAGGGCGAGTAGAGATGGTACAACTTCTCGTACAGCAGCCAGTACAGCATGGGTCAGGCAGCGCCTCCCTCATCAGAGGATGGTTGGGAGGATGATTCGGAGGAAGCCTGGGACGCCAAGAACTGCTCCAGCGCTTCTTCCACGTGCACCGCGCGCGAGCCTTTGAACAAAATAGCGTCCCCCGGACGGGCCAGTCTTCCTAAGAGCTGGCCCGCTTCGGAGGGGTGCTCGAAAAAAAACGCGGCGTCGCCCCTAAGGCCGGCACGCTTGGCTGCGTCCAACGTATAGCAGGAAGCGCCGCGTATCCCAACGAGCACATCAACCCCGCACCGGACGGCGTAGTCGCCTACGTCGCGGTGCAAAGGCTCGGCCCAGCGGCCGAGTTCGAGCATCTCCCCCAGAACCGCGATCCGCCGCCCTGCGGGTGTGTCCCGAAGGACTTCCAGCATGGCGCGCGCCGCGTCCGGATTGGAGTTGTAGCAATCGTTATACACGATCACGCCCCCGCGTTGGAGGCGTTCTCCGCGCATCTTTTGCGGATGCATTTTCGCAACCGCTGCAGTGAGAAGCGCGGGTGTAATTCCATATAAACCGGCCACCGCGAGCCCGGCCAAAAGGTTCGAGACACCGTGGCGGCCAGTGAGCGGACTCTCGAACTTCACGCCGTCCACGGCGAATTTCACGCCATCGGAACGGTACTCGACTCCGTCGGCGCGCACCTCGGCGTCGGCCGACTGGCCGTACAGCACGCTGCGCCCGGAGTGCACCCGCGCGAACTCTCGAACGCGCTCATCGTCCGCGTTCAATACCGCAGTCCCGGAGCTCCCCAGCGATTCCACCAGCTCCCGTTTAGCCGCGGCGATCTCCTCGATCGAGTCGAAGTTTTCGATATGCGCCCAACCCACGTTGGTGACCACGCCCACCTGCGGGTGCGCGATGGCAGCCAGAGCCCGGATCTCGCCGGCGTGATTCATCCCCAGTTCCATCACCGCAACCTGCGCACGATCGTCGATGCGCAATAGCGACAACGGCAGCCCGACGTGATTGTTCAGGTTGCCCTCCGACTTGGCCACGCTCATCGCTTCCGCCAACATCGCCGCAATCGTTTCCTTGACCGTCGTCTTGCCCGCACTGCCCGTCACCGCGACCACATCGCCGCCCCACTCGCGCCGCGCCCCCGACGCCAGACGCTGCAGCGCAGCCAGCGAATCTTCCACGCGCAGCACGATTCCCGCCGCCGCAACCTCACGATCCACCACCACGCCCGCCGCGCCCTTGGCTAATACTTCCGCGACGTATGCGTGCCCGTCGTTCAGCGGACCGCGCAGCGCAAAAAAAAGATCCCCCCGCCGAAGGGTTCGCGAATCGACGCTCCAACCGGTGACCTCGGCCCCCGACTCGAGCGCGATTCCCAACTGGTGAGCCACCCACCGGAGCGGCCTGTTCATTCGTTTCTTTCACACACCGTGGAGCGGGCTTTAGCCTGCAACGGAGGCTTCAGCCTCCGAGTCGAAGCGGAGACTAAGGTCCCCGTTGCAGGCTAAAGCCCACTCCACGTCTCATCCTCTTCCCTGATCCCTATACCCAAACGATTCCAGCACCTCGCGCGCCGTTTCCCGATCGTCAAAATGAATGGTTTCGTTCTTCAACACCTGATAGGTCTCGTGCCCCTTCCCGGCGATCAGCACCACGTCGCCAGGATTGGCTTCGGAGATGGCCAGGCGAATCGCCTTGGCGCGGTCGGGCTCGGCGACCATCGGCGTATCGAAACGCCGCACGCCCACCAGGGCATCATTCATAATGGCCAGCGGATCTTCCGACCGCGGATTATCGGACGTCAGCACGACAAAATCGCTCAACTCCGCGGCGGCCATGCCCATCAGCGGGCGCTTGGCGCGGTCGCGATCCCCGCCGCAGCCGAACACTGTGATCACGCGGCCGGGGCGCACCGACGCCAGTTCGTTGTGCGCCTTTATCGTTGTGGTGAGCTCGCGCGCCGCCTGAATCGTGTTCCGCAGCGCATCGTCGGTGTGGGCGTAATCCACGACCACCAAAAACGGCTGACCGCAAGCCACGCGTTCGAAACGGCCGGGAACCGCGATGCAGGCCGCGACGCCCTGAGCGATCGCATCCAGATCCAAGCCGTAACTTAAGCCCGCGCCCGCCGCAGCCAGAATATTAAGCGCGTTGAAGCGCCCCGCCAAAGGCGAGTGAATCGGCTGCTTGCGGCCTTGCCACGCCAAGTCGAAATCCAATCCCAAGAAGCCCACCCGCAGGCCTTCGGCACGCAACTCCGCTCGCTTGCTCAGGCCATACCAGATCACCCGCGAATCTCCAGAACCCGCGGCGATCATCTGTTGTGCCGCGGGATCGTCGGCGCTCAGCACGACCCATTCCGGCGAAGGCCCTTCCGGCGGAGCGAACAGCAACCGCTTCGCCGCGGCGTATTCTTCCATCGTGCCGTGAAAATCCAGGTGATCGCGGGTGAGGTTGGTGAACACCGCAGTGTGAAAGCGGAACCCCCAGACGCGTCCCAGCGACAGCGCGTGCGAGGAAACCTCGGCCACAAGATGCGGGCGCTCCTGTGCGGGGGCGCGCCGCTCCAGCTCCGCGGCGAAACGCATGATGTCTAGCGACTCGGGCGTCGTGTTCGGCGCGGGCCGGACGTCGCCCGCCATGCGGTATTCGATGGTGCCGATCAGCCCCGTGACCTTGCCCGCCGTGCGCAGGATCGAGTCGATCAGGTACGACGTGGTGGTCTTGCCGTTCGTGCCGGTGATTCCCGTGAATGCAACGCGCTGGTCGGGATGCCCGTAGAAATTCGCGGCCGCGCGAGCCAGCGCTCGCCGCCCGTGCTCCACCTGAATCCACGCGCCTGGGAAATCGCCGCTTGGGAAACCTTCGGGCGGAGGCAGCTCGCTGACCACGGCCATCGCGCCGCGGCCGAGCGCTTCGCTCGCGAAGGCACGTCCGTCGGCACGCGCGCCTGGGAAGGCGAAAAACAAGCTGCCACTCCTGACTGTGCGGGAATCGTACTCCAACCCGGCCACGTCCCTAACCGCGAGTCCGTCCGGAAGCGCGCCCCGCAACGCCACTCCCTCCAGCACCTCGCGCAGGATCATTTCGCGAACTGCACCCGTATGGCCGCGCGCGCCGGCGCATACGACCCCGCTGCAGGATCTTGACCTCGCGCCAGACCGCTTCCTTGGACCTCGACTTCGAATCCCTCCGCCGCCGCCTCCGCCAATACCGAGCTCAACGGCATGCCCCGGAAATCCGGAACCTTGGCGCCTCCGAGCTGGGAACCCGGCGGCCGGCGATTCCCCCACGGCGCGGACGCAGCTTGCGGCTCCGTACTCGCGGTTAAAAAAGGCCGCCGGTCCACGGTAGATGCTTCGGCCGAAACCTTGGCATCCGCGCGGACCGGCGGCGGAGTGACGGAGGATACAGATCGAGTGCGCACGGCGTCGTCACCATGCGCAGAAACTTGTGGGGCAGAATCCCGTCCCGATGCCGGGCTCGCCCAAACCTCGGGAGCTTCGCCCAGACCCGCGATCGCCAGATCGTTTACGGCCGCGGCGTCCCGATCGTCCTTTGACGCGCGCTTCGCCGTTAACAGCGCGGGGCCGTCCGGAAGATCTTTGGGAACATCCAAAATGCGGAGGGCAGTGGTCGCAACCTCGCGAAATACGGGCGCGGCCACCGCGCCTCCGAAACCTGCCTGACCGTGGGAGGTGCTGTTCAAAGTCACCGCCACCACGATCTGCGGATTCACCACCGGCGCAAAGCCCAGGAAGCTTGCGTTGTAGGTGTGCGTGTAGACATGCGCGCGCAGATCGTACACCTGCGCCGATCCAGTCTTGCCGCCGGAAGTGTAGCCCGCGAGCGCGGCCCTCTTGCCCGTGCCGCGCAACACCACGCCTTCCATCATTTGCCGCATCTGAATGGCAGTCTCAGGCCGCATGATGCGTTCGGGCCGCTCGGCCGCGAAGGTTTCGGGCGCGTGCCCCGGCTGCTGCCGCGCGATCACCAGCCGCGGCTTGATCAGCATCCCTCCGTTGGCCACCGAAGCGCCGGCCAGGGCCAATTGCAGCGACGTGGTGCTGATTTCGTGCCCCATCGCCACCGACCCGATCGAACTGGGCGTCCACTGCTCCACCCGCCGCACCATGCCCGTCGATTCGCCCGGCAGCTCGATTCCCGTCTTGCGCCCAAATCCGAATTTGCGCACGTAGTTGTACAGCGTGTGGTCGCCGACCTTCAATCCGATGTTGATCGCGCCGATATTGCTCGACTTGGCCAACACATCCGCCATGGGCAACGCGGCGTAACTGTCGTGGTCGTGAATCACCCGCCCGAACAATTTGATCGATCCGTTGCCGCAGTTGATGATGGTGTCCGGCCGCAGCGAAGTGGTCTCGAGCGCCGCGGTCAGCGTGATCACTTTGAACACGCTCCCCGGCTCAAACGGTGTGGTCACGGCCAGATTGCTGCGCGCGTTGGCCGGCTCGCCCAGCCCCGGCGGCAGATTGGGATCGAAGCGCGGCGAGTTGGCCATGGCCAGCACATCCCCGGTGTAGGGATTCAACACCACAATCGTTCCCGTAGCCGCGCCCGAGGACGCGACGGCTTTGTCCAGCTCCCGCTCGGCCGTGTACTGCAAGTTCGAATCGATCGACAGCGTCAGATTCGATCCCGGCTCGGGCTTGCGCGAAACCAGCGAATCATAAGGGTTCTGCTTGACGTCGGTGAAGACTTGCTCCAGCCCCGGCCGCCCCGACAGCTCTTCGTCAAACGACGCTTCGATGCCGGCATTGCCGTGCTCTTCCGTATCGTCCACGTAACCGGTCGACCCGACCACGTGCGACGCCAGCGTTCCATGCGGATAAAACCGCCGCATCTCCGGGCGAAACTCCACCCAGTCCAGCTTGAGACTCCGCACCCGCTCGGCCTCTTCCGCCGAGGCTTTGCGCTTCACCCACAGGAATCCCGTGCCGCGAAGTTTGGCCGATTTCAGGCGGTCGAACAGCTTGCGCCGGTCCATCACCAGCACCCGGGAGAGCAGATCCGCGGCGACCCCGGCATCCGGAATCTTCAGCGGATTCACGCAAATCGATTCCGCAGGCAGGCTTTTGGCCAGCGGCTGCCCGTTGCGGTCGAGAATCGCCCCGCGCGTGGCCTGCACTTCCACGGTTTTCTGCTGCTGCTGGTGCGCCAGCTTCAGCAGCTCATCGTGGCGGACCACCTGCAGCCACACCAGTCTGCCCAGGATGGCTCCCACCCATACCAGGAGCACCCACAGGAGCCCATGGAGCCGGCGCGTCGATATCGTATCGGGCATGACTGGTAATCCGTGTCAGAATCTATTGCAAGACCTACTTCTTGTTGTTCAAGGCTTTTCTTTATTCAAAGCCAGCGACCCGCCCGTGCGGCTGTCGAGATAAACCACCTTCTGCGGCGCCGGATCGACGAACTGCTGCTCGCGCGCCAATTCCTCCATCCGCGCCGGCGACATCAGCTTGGACTCTTGCACTTCCAGCGACGATTGCTCCGTCTCCAGCCGTTGCCTCTCCTGCCGCAACGATTGGACCTGATAGCCGAACAGCAGCCCATAGGCGCTCGGCATCAGCACCATAATCAGTAACACCACCGCCGCCGCCACCGAGCCGATCAACTGCCAGCAGGCCTTGCGCGCCTCCGGGTCGGCCTCGCGGACCACGCGGGTGTTATCGATGCGCTTCACGAAAAAATAGATGTCTTCATTCGGGAACGGGCGTACCGGCTCTTCCCCCCGGCGCTCTCCCCGTTGCGCCCGTTCCGCCCGCCGCTTCGCCCCGCGGGACTCCGCACCAGTCCGCGCTCCGGGCGCTCGGCCCTCAAACACCACATCCCACATCGTTGATCTCGCAGCCATAGTGTCCTTCAGCTCTTTCCTGATCCGCGCCTACCCACTTTTTAACGGCCCGGGGTGGGGGAGGATTTCGCCGCATCGCGCAAATGCAGCGCGCGGCCTGCCCCGGCCGGCTACAGGAGCTCCACCGCGCGTAGCTTGGCGCTGCGCGAAGGCGGATTCTCCCGAACCTCGTCCGCTCCGGGACGCACCACGTGACGATTGACGAGTTTCACTCGCCCCGCCGTCGCCAGGTCCCGAAACGCTTGCTTGACCTTGCGGTCTTCGATAGACATGAAGGTGATGACCACCGCCCGCCCGCCCCGCTTTACGATCCGCGGAATCAGGTCCAGCAGCGCGTCCAATTCCTCCAGTTCCCGATTGACAGCCATGCGCAGCGCCATGAACGTCTGCGTAGCCGGATGAATTTTGCCCGTACGGGACGCGACCCCCTCGATCAGCTTGGCCAACTGACCGGTGGTGGTAATCGGCCGCGCCCGCACGATTGCTCTGGCTATCTGTCGACTTCTCCTTTCCTCCGCCAACCGGTAAATCAAGTTGGCGAGATTCCCCTCGGATTCGTAGTTGACGAGATCGGCGGCGGTCTGCCCTTCGCCGCGCGACATTCGCATGTCCAACGGCCCGTCCGCCATCAGCGAGAACCCCCTCTCGCTTCCCGTCAACTGGTAACGCGACACTCCCAGGTCCGCCAGCAGCCCGTCCAATTGTGAAAGCCCCTCGGCTGCCAGCGCCTCTTCCATCTGCGAGAACAAAGCTTGGCGAAAATGAATCCGCCCGGCAAACTCTTGTGTGTTGGCCTTGGCCAGCTCCAAACTCTCCGCATCCCGGTCGCAAGCCAGCACCCAGCCCGCGCCGCCCATCTCTTCCAAACGCGAAGCAATGGCCCCGGTATGTCCACCCAATCCCGCGGTGATATCCGCATACACGCCGTCCTTCTGGAGATTCAGATACTCCAGCGACTCCCGCAACAGGACTGGGTAATGCATGCGTCATCACGATTTCAAACCCGCTACCTCAAACCCGCCGAAGTCAACACATCCAGGTCCACCGCGCCATTGGCGTCGGATTCCTGCAACCGCGCGTCGAACACTCCCCGGTTCATCACATTGATTGCGTCGTTGTGCGCCTCCAGCCACACCGGCTGTTTTTCCAGATTCAATTCCTCGCGCAGCTTGGCCGGCATCAGCACCCGTCCCGATTTGTCGATGTCCGATTCGCCCCCATACACTCGCGCCCGAAACGCCACCCGCGCCGCCGCCCCGGCATTCGGCCCCGCGTTGCGAAACAATTCCTCGTTGACTTTCCACACCGCCGGAGCGTAAATTCGAGCCATGCGCCGGTCCAGCGTAGTAACAAAAACTCGTGTGACCCCCAAAGCCTCCAAGTGCGCCTGGAACTCCGAAGGCAATTTCAATCTCCCTTTCTCGTCGACCGAGGCCTGGATAACGGCTCGCGGTGGTTCGAGCAGAGTTGAAAGATCCGGTCCAGGGGTCGAGTTGGGGTCGGATTGAGCCACTTTTGCACACTGTCGGCCACAGTTGGCCACTGTCGAGTGTAAACTGGTGAACCCGAGAACGTCAAGAAATTTTTTAGCCTGAATGACTTACGCTATCTCTTCGCCGGTGTAAGTGGGGCGGGAATCCGGCCCGCAGCCGGCTTTGAGCCTGGCGTCTAGCCCTGGTAAGGAAACCGGTTCACTTCCCGAACACACCGCTCCAAAGCCTCGAGCAGCGTCCGTCCCCATCCCGAAGGAGTGTAAGGCGCAGTCTTCTGGTTGGTCTGTTTGTCGCACTGCGCAAAAAACAACAGCATGGGGTCCTTAGGGGTAAAGAACTCTTTGACGGTGATCAGGAATTCGATCTCCGTACCGTCCTGCTTCTTCAACATCGAGAAATAGTGCAAGCGGGCAAACTGCTCATCCGGGTGCGACTGCGCGTAACCCCAATCGTTCATGGACGCTCCTGTTGGTTGGTACTTCGCATATTGTTTCATACCTCCGTCCGGGAACCCAAGTCCGTCCGCCATCCGTGTCCGACTCGGGCAGTCGCCTCGGGCGGTCCTTCGAAAAACACCAGCAGAAAGGCCCTGCGAGTACAACAGTTTAAGCGTTTCGTCCGTCGTCCCATCCATTCATGTCGATTCACGTCCATTCATGGCCAAGAAGCAGCCTTCCACAATAACCGCTCGAATCTTTTTCCTACCCCGTTGTGGCCGAAGGCCGTGGAGCATTCACACGCCGCGCTGCAATATTTCACGTCTGTTTTGAACCCCTTGCCGCGCGCAACCCCTCGGCACTCGATTCGCGTGCCCTACCATGGAGCCGTCAGAGAAACTTCTTGGCCAAGAAGAGTTGCGATTGAGGTGGTACTGAACTCCTGGAGACCGTTAACGTCTTGCGGTGTCAGCTCGTAGCATGACATCGACGGGAGACATTGGAACCGGTTCCGAAAGGTCTGGTGATGACCGGATAGCGTGTATCGCCGGCTCACGGAGATGTTCAGAGAGTGGCGCGGCACCCTTCCCGGCCCCGCCGGTAACGGCGGGGTTAAGAAGAGGTGGTCCGGGTTACGCTCGTAGTAGCATTGAAAAGGGGTTTAGAGCATTAGGCTTAGAGCGCCATTCAGCGTGTAGCAGATGGGCCCCTTAGACCATTTTCTGAGTATTTATAGACCATAGCCGCAGTGGCGAAAATGGGCTGTTGCGTGTTCTGAATTCACCGCAGTAAGGGCCGCGGCCACGGCATGCTCCAGCAATTCCAGTTGGCGGATCTTCCAAGCTCGCAA
>DATNJC010000036.1:0-44075 GCA_035604115.1 Bryobacteraceae bacterium
CATCGCAGCCGGTACAGGTAGTCCCGACACGCTTGCTCGGTGTCGAACCGAGCCTCGAAATCGGCCAGACTCCGGGGATACTCCTCCACAGCCGGCCATGCTACAGGTTGGGGCCACCTGAGTCAAGTAAATACCCCCTATTTTCCTTTCTAAAAATTCCATAGGGTTTGGATTCGCGAAAAGCGTTGAGCTTGTCCCGAAGTTCATTAAGGTGTGTCTTCGCCCGATGGGTTTTGAGATAGGGTTCAGTCAGTGACGGCTTCAGCGGACGCGCCATCGCCTTAGGCTTAACGCCCCTTTAAAAAGTTGCCAGAGAGCTAATCCGAACGCTCCATACTCGAATATCCATCAAACGCGGATTATTGAAAAGCCTGTGGTTCTGGTTTGCGAGCAGTCTCAGGAAAGCAGCATTCAAACCGTAGCGGCCTACGCAACAATAGGAGACATCATCGGGCTTGCCTTTCGATGCGCGGTGTTTCAGCGCTCGGCGTGACCCGGCGGAACGAGTATGGTAGGATTGCTTTGGGAAATCCCCATCTCATCCGTGTGGGTCACGGATTGGATGAAAAGATCGGGAGCCGCCCCTCTAAGGCGACTCCCGTCTAAAAAATGTTCCTCTTGATTATACGCTTTTGCGGAGTATTATGGTGGTCAGCATGAGACCGCTACCTCCCGCCCCCAACGTCCCCGGAAGTACGGACGCCGAACGCATGAGCAACGCCCTCCGCATGGTGCTCACCGTGTCGAAAGCTGAACTGCTCAAGAAGGAAGCAAGGTTGAAGCGGGCGAACGACAAGAAGCGGGCAGCGAAGAAATCGAGCTGAGCATTGACCCAATTACAGCGGATGCTGCTCGCGTTCGGCACAGTCGCAATGATTGGGGGAACCTACGTAGCGCAAACCCCAAGCGAAGATCGCAGCTTTCATATCGGACTGTGGATCTGTGGAATAGCTTCGCTTGTGGTAGCTCTGTGGCTCATTTGGCGTGATCGATCAGTTACACGAAGGATGGAGTGGCTTCTACTGGGAGCCGGGGAGATGCTGTTCACGATGTATCTTATCGTCGATGCCGTCTTCTACCATCGCCTGACGCCGTGAGTTGTCAACTATATTGTTGCCCAACTTTGAGCCGCCTTGGCAGCCAGAGTCGCCGGATTTACCGGATTCGCCGGATTCGCAGGGGCTGGGGACGGACCCAACCCGTCCCAACCCGTCCCAACCCCAGACCAACCTTTAGTCCTCAGGTTGGGCCACCGGGGGCATATGAAAACAGGGGGATAAACTACCTGGACCAACCTGGACCAACCTTTTTATAAGGAGTAGGTTCCTTTATTGTTGTTCCTCCATTGCCGTGCCAGTGCGTTGCCGCCGAAAGTGTTGGAATAGGGGTTGGTCCGTTGGTCCGTTGGTCCAAAACCACAAAATAGGGGGTTAATAGGGCGCCTGGCACCGACTCTGGACCAACCTCCCTCCGCCCGGCCGCCTGGCCGCCCGCCCGCCCGCCCGCCCGGCTGTCAAAACTGGCGGAAGGAAAAGGTACACCATATCCTTGGCTCTCGGTGCAGTCGCGTCAGGTCGGGGATCCTGCACCGGTGCGCCACGCGGGGCACAGGCGGGGCAGGGGGCGTCCACGGGGAGCCGGGTGCGGCTTTCCTGGACAGCCAGAGATGAACCCGCCAACGGCGCCTGTGCGCGACGTGCCGGCGCCGCGGCCGGCTGGGCGCCAGAAGGGCATGCGTCACTGGCGGGGCGCACAAGCCCACCCGGCGCGCGTGGCGGGTTGTTATGCTGGAAAGCCAGCCCTGGCAACCTATGGCGCCCCGTGCCCCGCCCGTGCGCGACCGTGCCCGGCTCCGCGGCCTTCCGGCATTCCTTCCGGCATCGCACCGCCGGCCGGCCGGCCCAAGGGGCCCGTACCGAAAAGGGTCGTCGGCGCGCTAGCGCGGAACCCACGCCAGTAGCCAATTTGGCGCGCCGGGAACGACCGTGCCTAAAACGGACGTTAAAAGTACGCTATACTAGGACCATGACCAAAACAGAAACCCGCGTCGCCGTTTACGCCCGCGTCTCGACCAAGGACAAGGGCCAGGACACCGAAAACCAACTGGCCCAACTTCGCGACTTCTGCTCGCGCCAGCGCTGGACCATCGCCCGCGAATATGTCGATCACGCGAGCGCCAAGCGCGCCGACAACCGTGCGCAGTTTCAGGCGCTCTTCGAGGATGCATCGCGGCGCAAGTTCGATCTGGTCTTGTTCTGGAGCCTCGACCGCTTCAGCCGCGAGGGTGTGCTGGCTACCCTGCAACACCTGCAGCGACTCAACTCCTGCGGCGTGGACTGGAAGAGCTTCACCGAGCAGTATCTCGATTCCTGCGGGCTCTTCAAGGACACGGTGTTGTCGATCCTGTCCACAATCGCCAAGCAGGAGCGCATCCGCATCTCGGAGCGTACGCTAGCGGGGCTGGAGCGCGCGCGCCGCGAAGGCAAGCGCCTGGGGCGTCCCAAGAAAGTCAAGGCATCGAAGTGCGCGAGGATCGCCAGGCTGCGGGCCGCTGGGTTCAGCTTGAGCCAGATCGCCGAGAAGATCCGCTTGTCCAAGACCTCAGTCGCCCGCGTTGTGGGTGTGGGCTGTTAGCCCCACGGCCGGCGGTGCACTAACCCTCGCCCGGTCCGGTCGCTCCTCATCTAACGCGGTGGGACGGGACAACCGATCTTGGGAGCATGAACAATTCACAGCTTGAAGCCTGGTGCCGCGGCAGAAGTAAATCGATATTCGAACTGTGCAATTCTACCGAGCGGAAACAGGGGGTAGTGACAACGGCCCTAAGCAGCCATCTGCGAGACGCGTACACGATGGGAGTTGACTCCCGCCCGTCTGATCGACCTGATCGCATGAACGAGTCCGAGCTTGAAGACTGGTCCCGCGACATGGCGAATCAGATTTGGGAAGCCCACTTCGATCCGATGAATTGCGAAGGTGCGAGGATGATCCTCGTCTATCACCTTAGCGCTGCACACAAAAAGGGCCTGGACGGAGACGAGGTTTAGAAACCATCGAGTCCTAGCCCCGCACAAATGGCCACGGTGCCCTTATTGTGCGGGCCCAACAAACCCCCGGCGCCGGCCCAGGGCCCCGCGCGAGACGCTGGATCAGAGCGAAGTAGACATGATCGTCCGCGGAGATGGCGAGGTGATCTTCGCGCCAGATTACGTCTCAGCGTCCCTGACCGCGCCCCCGGCTTCGTGATGCGCGCTGGCGTCTAGTTTGCCGCCGGAGGCGGGCTTTTCTTTGATTTGTTGCGCTCGATTACTGACAGGGAAAGTCACCGACTTTGATCCGCACCGGAATGTCGATGAGCAGCGATTGCTCGTAACTTTGTTCGACACCCAACTGCAACTCTAAGTCGTAATTTCCGCAAGGCAAGGCGGGCCAAGAAAACGACGCCAGCCCCGAGGCCGACGAGGACGCGTCTCCAGTCGCCCAATAGGTCGGAAGTTGGAAGTTGATCTGCGACAACCCCGGAAACTGAGGAGAGGGGCCGACGAACGAAGCAAATAACCAATCCGTCGTCGGGTTGAGAAACTTACGCTGGTAGGCATCGTAGAACGGGATGTTCAACACCTCCATGTCCAAGCGCGGAGAAGGCTGCTTCGTCGATGCGTTGAATCCCAGTCCGGTCACCCAAAGCGTGTAATACTGACCGAGCTTCGCCGGGTTACCGGAGTAGACGAGGTGCCCGGATTGATCGGTCAGCGTGCCGCGATACGCTTGGTACGGACCGGCGGGACCTTGTGCCGGAGCCTCCGTGGGACTGAGACCGCAGTTCGTATCACGGTATTGGATGCTAGGGTCGATCAAGCAGTCGTAACCGACGAAGAAGATGTCAGGCGAGTACGCTTTGATCTGGAAGGTCAGTGTGTTGCTCTTGACGGAACCGACGGTCACGTACAGCGTTTGATTGACGCTGCCAGTGCTTGGTGAACCCGCGATGGTGGGCATGAGCAGGTTCACTTGTCCTGGACCCACGTACGTAAGCTGCGGCGCGACGCAGTTCTTCCCCTGACCGTCGCAGATTGTCAGGCTTGCGCCACCGAGAGTCGTCGGCCACGGGAGTGACGCCGAGTAAGCTTTGTCAGTCAGGCTAGACCCGAAGACTGTGGCGAACCCCCCGCTCGCGACTGCGTCAGGTCGAAAGGAGCCGCCGCTTACGACTGAAGTGATGGCGGGGCCAGCGGCCGCGCTGGCCGCGACGGCTACCGCTAGCGTGAGCAACGCCCACTCAAGTGCTCTACCCGGCATTTAGTCCCCCGTTCAGGGAGATCGGCGGAATGTGTCGGCTGATGTAGAAGGGTTGGGGTACCGCGCCCACCAGTTCAGCATCGTGTACCCACCAAGTAACCCCTTGGGTACACGAACGTGTCCCTCTGTAGCCGCTAAGATATTGATATACAAGGCCGTGACCCTTGGTATAACAGGCGTTAAGTTATTAAGAGTCAGTTGCTCTGCCAGTTGAGCTACGCGCCCTGAGGGTTAAGTTGACTACTACCTGTGCAACGGCCCGGCGGGGGAATCCTGCGACCTTCTCTGCTATTCTAGCTTGCCGCTGCCGGTCACACAAGTTATACCTGCAACGTCGCCAGATCCACCATCGAGCGGTGTCCTTCCACGACGACAATCCCGCTCTCGGTAACGTGGTACAGTTGCCGGTCCCGCTCCAGATCGTAGCCGATCCTGGCATCCTCCGGCACGCGCACATTTTTGTCCAGAATCGCGCGGCGCACGCGCGCCCTGGCCTTTGTCGAACAGCACCGGGTCCTCCGCGTCCTCAGAAACGTCACGCTTCCCAAGGATTGACTATTGTGACTTCGAGGCCAACAAAGTCTCTTACGTTGCGCGTCACCAACGTCAGATCATGCTCAATGGCGGTGGCGGCAATCAAGCCGTCGTTGTTGGGCAGCGGTGTTCCCTTGTCCAGTGCTCGGGCCGAAAGAACTCCCCACCGCTCGGCGACCGCCTTGGTCACTGGGAGAAGGCGCTCTTCAAACCACTGGTCGAGTTCGCGCGCAACCCATTCTTCCAACTCCGCACGCCGTTGGCCGGCGGCAAGGCGTTCGATGCCCTTCCGAATCTCCCCGAAACTTACCACGCTCGCCCAAAGCAAATCGGGATCGGTGGATCTTAACCAATCTCTTACGAGAGGACGTTGGTTTCGAGAAGAAACCCGCTCACAGGTCAACCGGCCGCCCGTAGTCCCGCTGTCTTTCCAGATCGATCTCTGAACCCGCGAAAGGTGACTCAAGGAGGAAGTCGGCGAGATTCTTGCGGGGCTTTCGCGGGGGCGCCGTAGCTGCTTTCGCCGCCTTGGATTTTTCGCGCAAGGCTTGTACGCCATGGACGATGAGTTCATCCACGGTCTGAACATGGCCGCTCCGCAGCTCTTCCTGCACCAGCCGTTCCGTTTCCGGTTTGAGTTCGACCCTCATACCTTCAACCTACGCGAACGAGCGCCAAAGAGCAAATGGAAGACCGGAGCGAGTATGGGATTGTCCACACCGAAGCGGGCGAATCTAAGGCGAATACCGTAGAATGGATTGAGAGGCGCAGTCGGAATATGCACAATGAGGGCTTCCGCCCGGACAAGACATTTGACTCATTGGACGAAGCGTATCAGTTCATTTCCAATCGATATGCACTCAGGCAGCCCGTTTGTCTTGAGCTTGAGCATCCGTCGGGTCTGACAATCCTCACTGAGGCTCCAATGTACTTGTTCCGTGGCGAACCGGGGCGTTACAACACGACCTTATCCAGCGTTGAACGACGGGAAACATTCTCGCTCAGGATGGCCGTCAGCTCTCGCGTGCCGATCTGCTGAGCCTGAAGACTATTTGGCCTGACATCTTGCAGCGCTTCTACGCACCCGGCTATTCACTGGATACGCTCGCTTCTGTGTGCCTGCTGGAGCACTACAGCCTACCGACCTGGATGATCAACTTCACCAGACGGTTGGAGCACGCTTTCAGCTTCGCTGCCGGTGGCAACTCCGAGGAGGTGTGGAAACGAATAGCGGTCCTGCCGGTCCGATCCTTTTCTGGCCAAGTTATGAATCTGACAGAGCACGGATTCGCTGTCCGTGCGCGAAGACAGGAGGCATTTGGTGTCGTACCAGACGCCCGCGTAAGAGATTTGAAGTCAGCTACGGCAAGGAGAATATGCAACATCAGTTGGTATGAATTCCGCGTCTCAGACTCAGAGCGAGTTCACTGGCAGAACAAGCTGAGCGAGCTGCTGCGCCCTGACAATGATCCGACCGCAGCGAATGTGCGACATGAAATCACGCGGTACATTGAGGAACATGAATTGTCGCCACTGATAGCGGAATGGCTATCGGAAAAGGCCCCGCCCTGTGTCGCCGTTCTGCCCACCGAGTCGTTGATTGCGCCCTCTCGATAAAACTGCCTGTAGCTGGTCAACCGTCAGGGTATCCGTGAGACGTTGCACTGTTCCCGAAGGAATTCGGCATCGTTCACGGTGAGGTCCACAACTCTCTTTTCCTTAAGGGCCTCACATCGCTTCACGATGTTTTCTAGCTTTTGCCTTGCTTCTTCTTCTGCCCGCTCTTCCTTTCTCCGTTCTACCGCAGCGTGGGCCGGCTCCAACAACTGAAGACGAGCTCTTAAACGCGCAAGTTGTTTGTCAACCTCAACAAACCGCCCGGGATACGCTTGGCCTTTTCCTTCTACTAAGAGCTTTTCGATCTCGATCTGATTTATCAGTTCCTTGGTCTCCCAGTACTCGCGATCATCGGCGGGAAACGATCCCCTGGTTTCAAGGGCGTTTATTTTGTGGCCGTCAAACATGCCCAACATCAAGGCCAACAACAACGACAGAGATATGCCAGTGGCATAAGGATGCCTTGCCAGGAGGCTGACCGCCGCCAGCGCCACGAGCGCCACGTTGCACATAGATAACAGCACGAATCTCAGCAGCGGCTCGATACGCATTTCCCGGAGTCCTTTCCCTTTTCGATGCTGAAAGTCCCGGTGACTCTCCTATGCACCGGTCTCCACTTTAGTCGTTTCGGCTTTCGACGGCAAGCGCTCGCGAACCCACGAGCGTCAAGACGACTGAGCGTTACCTCCAAAGCCCCGGAATCGAGGACCTACAAGCGGTGCATAGTCGGCTAAGCCTGCTTACCAGATGACGATACCTTGAATGTGCTTGCGGAGGTATACGGTTCGACGGACCTTTGCCGGACATCTACACGTTGCTGCACGCGAATGACGGAGAAATTGCCATTGAGGTCTTAGCTCAACTCGACGCGCATCGCGTGCGTGGAATCGCGCTGACCGATACTCAGGGCCTCGTCCGCGGCAGTGCTGTCGAAAACACGGGCGGGCAGTTGAGGGCACCGCTCGGCAAGGGAATTCTCTCGCGAATGTTCGACGTCTTCGGAAACGCCATCGATCGCGAAGCCCCGCCGACAGATGTCCAATGGCGCACAGTTCATCGCGCCCCGCCGGCGTTAGAGAGGCGTTCCACCAAATCCGAGATCTTCGAGACGGGGATCAAGGTCATCGATGTGCTGGTGCCGATCGAGCGTGGCGGCACCCTCCGTGCCAATATCGATGAGACACTTACCGCGGCCATAATTACAGAGCAGGGCGGCAAGGAGAAACATCGTGAGCGAAGCCAAGAGTATTGTTCCTTTCCTAGCCAGTTCGCCTAATCCGGAGGTGGCGGCCAAGCCGCAGCGGCGCAAGTTCAGCGCGGAGGATAAGAAGCGGATTCTGGAGGAGACGGATCGAGCCGTGGGGCACGGCGGCGTGGGCGCCATCTTGCGGCGAGAAGGCATCTACTCCTCGACGTTGCACGGCTGGCGTAAGGAGCGCGATAGCGCGGTACGCAAGGCCTTTTCTCAGAAACGGGGTCCGCAGCAGCAACGGAATCCGTTGGCCGCCGAAAACGATACATTGCGCCGGCACAATCAACGTTTGCAGGAAGAGTTAGAGAAAGCCCACATCATCATCGACGTTCAAAAAAAAGTGGCCAAGCTGTTGGGTCACCCGATCCCGGAAACGGAGAAGTCGTAATGGCCGCGGTGGATCAACTCAGCCCGTTGGTGGGTGTGAAGCCAGCCTGCCAGGCGTTGGCGGTGCCGCGCGCCAGTTGGTACCGGCGGCGCAGCCGCCGTCTCTCTCCTGTTGCTGTGTCATCTTCGGAAAAGGGGAAGCGGTATTCGCCGCGGGCACTCTCCGAAGCCGAACGGCAAGCGGTATTGACCAGCCTTCATGAGGAGCGGTTTCAGGATTGCTCACCCGCCCAGGTCTACGCGGCGCTGCTCGATGAGGGCCAGTTTCATTGCTCGATCCGCACCATGTACCGGCTGCTGGAAGCGCGCAGCGAAAGTCGCGAGCGCCGCGACCAGCTCACCCATCCGCCGTATCAGAAGCCGGAGTTACTGGCCACGCAAGCCAACCAGTTGTGGAGTTGGGACATCACCAAGCTGCGCGGCCCGGCCAAGTGGACCTGCTATCACCTCTACGTCATCTTGGATGTCTTCAGCCGTTTCGTCGTGGGCTGGATGATCGCGTATCGCGAAAGCGCCGAACTGGCTAAGCGCTTGATCGATCACTCCTGCCGCAAGCAACTCATCGCGCCCGGCCAACTGACCATCCACGCCGACCGCGGCTCGTCGATGAAATCCAAACCCGTCGCTTCGCTCATGGCCGACCTGGGCGTCACCAAAACACATTCGCGGCCCCATGTTTCCGACGACAACCCTTATTCGGAAAGCCAGTTCCGCACCCTCAAATATCGCCCCGGCTTCCCGGACCGTTTCGGTTCCATCGAAGACGCCCGTGGCTTCTGCCAGTCCTTCTTCCGCTGGTACAACTACGAGCACCACCACTCCGGCCTGGGCTTGATGACCCCCGCCGTGGTTCATCTCGGCAAGGCCGCCGACCTCCTGGTCCAACGCCAAGCCGTCTTGGACACCGCTTTTCAGGCTCACCCCGAGCGCTTCGTGCGCCAGCCTCCCAGACCACCTTCTCTCCCTACTGCCGTCTGGATCAACAAGCCACCGGACAAGGAGAAAACTCCTTAAACTTTCACGCCCTGTGTCTCATTCTTATTGACACGCACCGATCAGCGAACCAATCTCAGTGAAGGCGATGGCCATTGCATCCCCAGTATAGCGTCGGGCGACGCCAAAATCAGACCAATAGACTCCGCCCGACCGCCCCAGCGAACAGTCGTGACCTGTCCCTCGCGGGAAGCCCCGAAGGCGACCTCCCTTCAGACCTCCCTTCATATGAGGGTGGCGTTGCTACTGAGGGTGGCGTTGCTACCTTGCAAAACCATGGGTATACTTGTTGCTGACTTAACACATCCAAGGAGGTCGCAAATGGCCAGTGGACGCGCACTGTGGACCAGTTGCATCCTGACGTCTTGCATCCTGACATGGTCGGGCACGGCGACTGTCTTGGCGGCGGGCAGCGATGTGGCGGATGCGGCCAAGCGAGGCGACAAAGCGGCCGTGCGTACGCTCTTGGCGCAGAAGGCGGACGTGAACGCGCGGCAGCCCGACGGCGCCACTGCTCTGCATTGGGCGGTGTGGCGCGAGGACGTTGAGTTAGCCACGATGTTGCTTCGCGCCGGAGCCAATGCAAATGCAGTCAACCTGACGGGAGCCACGCCACTGTCGCTCGCCGGCACGAATGGCAACGCCGCCATTATCGAACTTCTGCTCAAGGCCGGGGTCGATGCCAACGCGCCGCTGTCGAAATACAACGATACGGCCCTGATGTTCGCCGCCCGGACGGGTAAACCGGAGGCCGTTCGTGTGTTGCTGGAACACGGCGCTAAAGTGAACGCGCAAGAGAGCTGGGGCGGGACAACCGCGCTGATGTGGGCTACGTCGGAAAAACATCCGGCGGTGGTCGAGATGTTGGCGGCCCATGGCGCGGACTTGAATGCGCGGTCGAAAATCGTGCAACCGCCCAAGAGGAGAGGCGACGGCAACATGATGGGGTACGCACCGCGCGACCCCAAGCCGGGCGAAAAGCCGGAATCGCTGGTCGACGGTAAGGACCTCAACATCCTCTTAGCGTCGGGAGGTCTGACTCCTCTGATGTTTGCCGTGCGCGAGGGCGACACGGACTCGGCGAAGATTCTGGTGGACGCCGGAGCCAACGTTAATGCCGCGGCCGGAGATCTGAGCACCGCGCTGGGGTTGGCGATCCAGAATGGTTATTACGATTTGGCGTCGTACCTGATCGACAAAGGGGCGGACGTCAATCAGGCCGACGTGCTCGAATGCAGCCCGCTTTTTCTGGCGGTGCATGCCCGGAATCAGGACACGTCGGTGGGCATTCCGTGGATCGTTACCGCGGACGCGCTGCCTCTGATTAAGAAATTGCTGGACAAGGGAGCGGATCCGAACCATCGCGTGAAATTCACTCCGCCGTTCCGCAAGAACAATGCCTCCAGCGGTTCACCGTGGTTAGACTACACGGGCGCCACTCCGTTCCTGCGCGCCGCCGCCGCCGGCGACATGGTGGGAATGCGCCTTCTGCTGCAATATG
Organism: Bryobacteraceae bacterium; assembly: GCA_035604115.1. Lineage (GTDB taxonomy): Bacteria > Acidobacteriota > Terriglobia > Bryobacterales > Bryobacteraceae > Palsa-187. The sequence goes on from DATNJC010000036.1 coordinate 10,584, forward strand.
GAGCGGATCCTAACATTCCAACGAGCCATGGGCTGACCGCCTTGGGGGCGGCCTCGGGTATCGGCTACGTGGGGGGTATGAGCAAGGAATGGTCGCGCCAGCAGCGGCTTGAAACCGTGAAATTCCTGCTCGACCTCGGCGCCAGCGTCGATGCGGCCGACAGTGTCGGCCGAACGCCACTGCACGGCGCCGCCTCTTTGGGTTATCCGGAGGTTGTGCAGCTTTTGGTGGACCACGGTGCTCGGTTGGACGCCAAAGATAAAGGCGGCAGCGTGGACAGCACGGAACCGCTGATCCCGCTGGACTATGCGATCGGCATCCGGCTGTTTACCGCCGCTTCTCCGGTGCATCAGCCCGAAACCGAGGCGCTCCTGGAAAAATTGATGGCCGAACGGGGGATCGTCCATACCACGTCGGAATGCACGCTGAAGGGGTTCACCTGCGGGGATAAGAGCCCTCGGAAGCGCAATACGGAAGACAATTAGCAGGCCCCATGGCGGGAATGGCGTGAATTTCATGACCACAAAACGTTTGGTTCTTTGGGCGATTGCTGCGACGGTCGCCTTGCTCACCCAAAGCACCATCCGATCGCAGTCGCCGTCGGCCGCAGCTCCGCAAACGAAATTGCGTCCGGCGCAGCCGCCACTCCAAGCAGCGACGCCGGCCTCTTCGGCTTCTTCTGCGGCGGCGGCGAACGCTTCGGGCGCGCTGATGGCTTCGGGCGCGCTTATGAAAGAGTATTGCGTCACGTGCCACAACGACAAGTTGAAGACCGATGGATTGTCCCTTGAGAACGCCGATCTTTCGCGCATCGGGGAGAAGCCCGAAGTATGGGAAAAGGTCGTCCGCAAACTGCGCGCCGGCTTGATGCCGCCGCCGGGCGTGCGGCGGCCCGATTGGGAGAGCTACGAGCGGCTGACCGCCTCGCTCGAAAACGAACTGGATCGCAGGGCCGCGGGCAAAGTCAATCCGGGAGCGATGGGCGGTATCCATCGCCTCAATCGCATTGAGTACGCTCGGGCCGTCAAGGATCTTTTGGACGTCGAGGTAAACCCTGCGGACTTGCTGCCGGTCGACGATTCCAGCGATGGGTTCGATAATCAAGCCGACACGCTGACCACCTCTTCCACGCTCCTGGAGGCGTATGTGAAGGCCGCCTCCCAAATCAGCAAAATCGCCGTGGGCCGGTGGACTTCTCCGACCGAGAGCACCTACATCCCTCCCGAGGACACTTCTCAAGAGCAGTACGTTGAGGGATTGCCTCTCGGCACTCGCGGGGGCATGCTGGTTCGACATACGTTCCCGTCGGATGGCGAATACCACTTCTACATTCAGTCGCTGAATAACGGCACGGTCATTCCCGGAGAACAATTGATCGTGACGGTGGACGGCGGCACCACGAAATCCTACGACTGGGATTCTCTGGGCGCGCCCAATCCGCTCACCAACAATCGAGTCGAAATGCATGTTGATTTCATGATGCCGGTCAAGGCCGGTGCGCACGACATCGGCGTGACGTTCCTGCAGACCAACAATCGTCCCAGCCTCGACATCTATCACCACTTTTCGAGGAGCACGCTGGAGAACTATACCGTCCGTGGCTACACGTTCTACCCGGCCGTGGGTTTCTTGAAAATTGCCGGCCCGTTCGATGCGACCGTTGCGGCGGATACACCGAGCCGGCGCAAGATCTTCGTCTGCCGGCCGGCCAATGCAGCGGAAGAACGGCCCTGCGCTGAGCGGATCGTCTCGACGCTGGCGCGCCGGGCTTTTCGACGACCGGTTACCGATAGAGATACCGAGTCGCTGATGAATTTGTACGAGGCGGCCCAGAAGAGTAATGACTTCGAAGCTCGTATCGAAATGGCGATACGCGGGATTCTTGCGGATCCGGAATTCCTGTTTCGGACCGAAGCGGAACCCGCGAATCTGACGGCGGGGAGCAGCTACCGGATCAGCGACCTTGAACTGGCGTCGCGGCTCTCGTTCTTCCTTTGGAGCAGTATTCCGGACGACCAGTTGCTCGACCTGGCAAGCCGGGGAAAATTGCGGGATCCCGCCGTGCTGGAACAGCAAGTCCGGCGCATGTTGAAGGACGACCGTTCGCGTGCGCTGGTGGACAGCTTCGCGACGCAATGGCTTTCCTTGCGGAATTTGAACGATTTTGAGCCGAATCAAGGGTTTTTTCCGGATTGGGAAGACAACCTGCGACAGGCGTTCCGGCGTGAAACGGAGATGTTTTTTGAAAGTATCGTTCGCGAAGACCGGAATGTGATGGATCTGCTGACGGCCGATTACACATTCGTCAACGAACGGCTGGCGCGACATTATGGAATACCGAACATCTACGGGGCCCGGTTCCGGCGCGTGACGCTCGGCCCGGAATTCGATGTGCGGCGAGGCCTGTTAGGCAAAGGCAGTTTCCTGGCGGTGTCTTCGCTGCCGGAGCGAATTTCGTTCGTGAAGCGGGGCGTGTGGGTCCTGGAGACGATTCTGGGCACGCATCCTCCCGATCCGCCGCCGGTCGTGCCACCTCTGGAAGACACTCCGGGAGCCGACGCCGGGCGGGTGTTGTCCCTGCGGGAACGCATGGAAATGCATCGGAAAAACCAGCCGTGTGCCGGCTGCCACCGCATCATGGATCCCATCGGGCTGTCGCTCCAAAACTTCGATGTGGACGGCATTTGGCGGACCAAAGACGGCGGCGAGGGAGGAGTGCCGATCGATGCTTCTTCCCAGTTGTTTGACGGCCAAAAGATCAACGGGGTGGTCGACCTTCGTAACGCCTTGTTGCGCTACTCTCCGCAATTTCGCCGCAGTATCACGGAGAAACTCATGACGTATGCGGTGGGCCGCAAGGTTGAATACTTTGACATGCCGGTGGTACGCGCGATCGTCCGCGACGCCGATAAACAAAATGATCGCTTTTCATCGATCGTGCTCGGAATCGTCAAGAGCCCTGAATTTCAGATGAGAGTGAAGGCGGCAGATTCCGCTTCAAAGGAATAGACTGGTACTATGAATCTTCGATTCGTCCATCAGGAGACCGTATGAATTACGTAACCAAGAAACACCTGCCGCGACGCACTTTTTTGCGGGGGGTGGGCGTCACGTTGGCTCTGCCATTCATGGACGCGATGGTGCCGGCCCAGACGCCGTCGTCAACGGGTGGAGTGAATCGGCCCTCCCGGTTCATGGGCATCTGGCATCCCCACGGCGCGGCGCCCGGGTGGTGGCATCCGAAGGGGGAAGGAAAGAATTTCGAGTTTTCTTTCATCACCCAGCCGCTGGAACCCGTGCGCGAACACACGCTGTTCATCGGAGGCCTGGATGCGACCGCATCGATGCCGACCAAGACGGAAGCAGGCGGAGACCATCAACGCGGCGCCGCGTTTCTTACCGGCGCCCGGCCGCAGCGTGACTCCGCAATCCCGACCTGCGGAGTAAGCATCGACCAGATGATGGCCAAGCAGTTTGGGGGAGACACTCTGCTGCCTTCCATCGAGCTCGCTATTGAAGATCCGGGAAACAACACCGGAGCCTGCAATTACGGCTATAGCTGCGCGTACACGAACTCGATCGCATGGACGACACCGACCAAAGCGCTGCCCCATCAGATCAACCCGCGTAAGGTCTTCGAGAGGCTCTTCGGAGACGGGCGAACGCCTGAAGAACGCGCCGCCGAACTGCGGATCGACCGCAGCATTCTCGACAGAGTTACTCGCAATGCCGGGACGCTGCGCAACAAACTTGGCCCGAAAGACCGGGTCAAGCTCGACAGCTACCTCGATGACATCCGGGAGCTGGAACGGCGGGTTCAGTTGGCGGAAAAGGTATCGACCGAAGCCCCGAGCGGCGAGGTTCCTTTCGGAGTGCCGGCCTCCTTCGATGAACACGTGCGATTAATGTTCAGCATGGTGCGCGTCGCCTTCAGCGCGGACGTGACGCGAGTCGCGACTCTAATGCTGGGCCGGGATTCGACCAACCGCCGCTTCCCCGAGAGCGGTTTCGATGGCCCCTGGCATGGCACATCGCATCACGGCGATGTCCCCGCCGTCGTGAAGAACTACGCGACCATGAATCGCTATCACGTTAGCCTGGTGGCGGACTTCGCCAAGAGTTTGCTCGCCACTCCGGATGGGGATGGCAATCTCCTCGACAATTCGCTCATCTATATGGGCAGCAACATGGGCAACTCCCACCGGCATGAGCACCAAAACGTGCCGGTCACTCTGGTGGGCAAGGCTTCAGGCAAGCTGGAGACGGGCCGGTACGTGTCGTTCCCCGCGGATAAAGAGCGGACGTCAAATTTGTTGCTGGCGATCCTCGACAAGTTCGGAATCCACCGGGACAGCATCGGCGACAGCACCGATATGCTCGCGATCTAACGGAATCAGGTGGCGCTGGCGGGTCACGGACGAGCGACGCCGGCGACGGCCCACTGACGATATCTGGATGTAGCCGCTCCTTTGTCCCTGCATGTCTCGCGCAGGCAACTGCGCCTAGCGAACGGTCACATCGAGTAGCGTCATCCAATACTGAACGGACTGCAGAGTGAAACCGATCAGAATCAGACCAACGCCCAAAACCCCCATGCGTCTTTCGGGCACATGATCGGCCATCCATTCGACAAAGGGAGTGCAGGAGCCGGCGATCGCCGTGATCACGCCTATGGCAAGTCCCGCTTTCAAGCCCACTGCGATCGCGTGCTCCCGCTGCGCGACCAGGCTGCTGAAGTACCCGGCAGCCGCGTAGCCGACAGTCCGATTCACTGCGGCTAACAATAAAGCTCTCGACAGACGCGGACGGCTGGCCGGTTTGTAGTCCATCGTCGGCCGGATGCCGATTCGGTAAGCGATCGTCTGGCCGACCGTGCTCAAGGCGCCGAACGTGATGCCGAACGGGGCGCCAAATAAATACCACGCGCCCAAACCAAAACCGCACCCGCGAATCGCGCTCATCGCCGTATCCAGCCAGAATCCGGGCGGCGGTTCGTGCCGGGACGCGCGCGAATACTCCCATGCGAGAGTGATGCCGTGCGCCACGCCGGTAGCCAGGCCGAATACGGGCCCCAGTGCAAGGCCGTAGCCGGTTCCGAAGAGTGTCCCATACGTGACCGCGCGCGTCAGAGTCCGCAGAGGTCCGTGTTCTCCGCCCAGCAGATCGTAGGCAAGATAGAGGGCGCCGAGCACGTCGAGCGAGCTGCCGATGATGCTGATCAAGGCGAGCGCATGCTTGTCCATATTCCAGGCCAACGTCATCTATGAAAACGTCACGGATTGACCGTTGTCCAGCAAGAGAAACGAATCGGCCGGGGCGCACGCGATCAGGCGCCGCTTCGGTGTGTCGATCCCTTCATCTCCAAGTTGGAACGTGCCGTGGTGAATCGCGATACTGGTCTTGGCGCCCAGGACCTGATGCGCTCTGACCGCTTCATCAGGAGCCATATGCACGGACGACATGAACCAGCGTGGCTCGTAAGCTCCAATCGGCAGCAGGGCGAGGCGGGGGGCTCCGAATCGTTCGCGGATGCGGGCGAAGTGATCGCCAAAAGCTGTGTCTCCCGCGAAATAAACCACGCGGCCCGCCGCCTCGATCACGTACCCGCACCACAGAGTCCGATTGCGGTCGAACAATGCTCTGGCCGAAAAATGCAATGCCGGCACGCTGTGAATGGTGCTTCGGGCCAGTGGCAGCGATTCGCCCCAATCCAGGTCATGGACAGGGCCGATGCTCTGGGATCGGAGCAACTGGGCGACTCCGGCCGGAACAACGAATTGGCATTGTCCACGATCCGTCAGCCTTCGCAGGGTGACGAGATCCAGATGATCATAGTGATTGTGGCTGAGAAGCACTGCATCGATGCGGGGAAGATCCTCCCACCGCACACCCGCCTTCCGCCGGCGGCGCGGGCCGATGGAGGTAAACGGACTTGCCCGCCCAGACCAGATCGGATCGGTCAGAATGTTCATTCCGTTTTGCTGTAGTAGCAGCGTGGAATGATTGATCAGCGTAACTCTCAGCTCATTGTCTTCCACGCAAGACGGCGGTTTCGACGGTTCAACGTCCGAAACAAAGCGTGCGGAAGGTTCCCGCCGGCTGGTGAGCTTCCATCGCAAGGCACCGAGAAAGCCGCGCGCCTGAGGCGCGTCCGGATTAAAGAAGCGCTTCCCGTCAAAATGCCTCGGAAACGGCGGTGGGCCGGCATGCTGCACGAGTTTTCATTTTTTCACAGTTTTCAGGGCGGGCGAGCGAGCGAAACCCGAGTGGCCGAGGTTTGAGTGTCCCCTCTGCAGGGCCGGTGCCGCGAATTGGGGTCCGCGAAAGGCGTTCTTTGGTGGAAGCTGGATGTGGCCGGTTGCGGGCGGGAAAGTTGGCCAGGCTCAGCGATCTTGTGAAACGTTGGTTTCGGTGATATCAACGGCGCCGACCTGTGCAAATGCTCCAAGGTTGAGAGCCCCGCGGCCGTTTCCCTGTCCGTCAACAGTCAATTGCGAAATGTTCGCCCGGAGCAGGTTGGCCGCGGGTCCATTGGCGGAAATCGCAAAGTACGCGCCGGCGTTGAGCGTCGACCAGTTGATATATCGATCGCCCGTGCTGGCGAAGGTGCTGACGGTGCCGAGCAGAGCTGAAGAGGGGCAGGGGCCCAGTGGAAATTGCGCGGAGGACTGAATCAGCACGCCCCCCTGGGTGACGTTTTGGAACACATTTCCGCTCATCACGATGCTGGACATTACCGAGGAGCAGCTTGGCTCGAAGATGAGTGTCGCACCGTCCGAGAGGTAAGTGTCGGTCATATTGAGAACTCGGTTCCCGGTGTACATAATAAGGGGAACCTTAGTGTCGCAATAGGTGTAAAAGGCCCCGGCGAAATGCGAATTCTGGATGATATTATCGCGTACCGTCCAGGATTGATAATCCTGCCCGGTGTCGCAGACCGTGGAGCTGCCGGTTCCAAAGCCGCCCGTGAGAACCTTGACGCTGGAATCGTGATTGCCCTGAACGGTATTGTTCGCCACGAGCAGTTTGCGGATGCCGATTGCATAGATCCCGTGATCGCCGTTGCCATCGCCGATGAGCAGATTATTCTCCGCGGTGAGCGACGCAGCCGTACGGACGTTCAGCGGCTCGGAAACCGCCGTCCCGGAGGAACTCGTCGAAGTCGCCAGAGTGCAATCCTGCACCACCACCGCGCCGATCTGGTCGGGACCCGGTCCAACGCCGGCCACGTCGATCCCAAAATTGAAGCCGTTGGAGTTGTAGCGCAAGAATGTGTAGTTCTGGCCGGCCGAGGGAGTGAAGGTATCCTTGCGGAACACAGCGACCATTCCCAGGTCCGCCATGATCGGCGCGGTATTCACCGCGATGTCCTGAATCGCCAGCGGATAGTTGGCGATAATTCCGTGGTTCGAAGGACGATGAACGGTCATGAAGATGATGCTCGATAACGGGCTGTCGCCGGTGATTACCATGGCGCAACCCGTGGTGAGCGACGTGCTGATATTGTAGGTGCCCGTGGGGAAATGAAGGTGCCGGTTGCCACCGCTGAAGCACGCTATGGTAAGGCCGTTTTGGATCGCTGCGGTGTCGTCCGTGACTCCGTCGCCCATTGCTCCGAAACGTTTCACCGAGACCGCGTCGGCTGGATTCGACTGAACGGACCTTAGCGTTCTTCCCGTCTGCTCGCCGTGCAGTGTCAGGCTTGCGGCTGCGACGATGATTAACAAAAGCAGACTGTTCATTTTGTTCGACTGTGGCGGCTACATGATGAGCGTACGGGCTTAACCGAAACCGAACAATCGCGGCTGGTCCTAGGACCCTAGTGGTTCGCACGTACTGGGGATCGGTGCGGTTCGCGGCACTATTGGTAAGAAGCCGGTGCCGGACCGGCAGGCTACACGCAGGAGCAGAAGGCATTTACGGAGACCAAGTAGGAGCGATCGTCAATAGCTCCTACGCACGCGCCGGCGCTTGACGCATAGGTACCGGCAGTGCCAACTCACGGGAGAGGGCGCGGCCCGGAGCGGATAAGGCACGGCCGCGATCATCCGTGTGCCGTCCGACGGCAATCCTCCATGAAATCCATGTGCTGTATACTGCTTTCATGACCAGCACGCGCAAACATTCAATGTGGCTGCGTTTCTTTTCAGGGGCGGCAGTCGCGGTCGCGATCATGGCCTCGGGAGCGCAAGGACAGGAGCAACAACCACTCAGCGCCTCCGATATTGCCGATGGCATGAGGCTGTATCAGCAAAAAGCCAACTGTCAGGCGTGTCATGGCTGGGCGGGCGACGGCCGCAAGACCGACAGCCAAATGCCCGACGGCGCGAACTTGCGTGAAACCAAGCTCAACCGCGCCGGGCTGATCACGGTCATTAAGTGCGGCCGGCTCAATTCGCAAATGCCGGCCTTCGACAAGTTTGCGTACAGCACCGGCGACAAGCGATGTTACGGCAAGACGCAGGCCGACCTGAAATTGAACCCGACCCGCATGCCCGACCCTCCGGCCACGCTGCAACAGCGCGAGATCGATCTGATCGCCGACTTTCTGGTCGCGAAGGTTGTCGGGAAAGGCCCGATGGATCGAGCCAAGTGCGTCGAATTCTGGGGCTCCGAGACCGATGTCTGTAAAGAATTTCCGAAATGAATCCGTTGCAAATCAGTTCAACGCGAACACAACCCACGCGTCTAATTGTTGACCGCAGAAAGCGTGGCTCGTAGGAACTGGTTGACCTTTTCGCTCGAATCGAAGACCCGTGCCACGTCGGGCTCTATCAAGACCAGGACACCACCCGGCTTTGCTCCACGAAAATGCTTCGCGAAGCGGTTCGGGCGAGCCTTTGAAAAGTCGTACTCCGCCCGCATCTCATCCGAGGTTGAACTCTTTGATCGAGTACTACGTTTCTTGATAGACATGACGTTCTCGTCGGGTCGCCAGGCGGGCGCTGATCACTCGAATCGCGCTGCCTCGCTGAACAAAGGATACCAGCAGAAGTCGTCCGGAAACTGACCTCCCCCCGGAAACTGACTGAGGATCAGCTCTCTCTCTTCTGATTCAGAATGATCCGCATCCCATGCGATTCGTGCGAGCGGGTCCGGGAAGACGGTGCCCGCCTCCTGGAAGCCGATGCCATGCTTTCGTCTATTGGAAGCCGCTTTCTTCGGGTCCCAGGAAAAATAGAACTTCACGCCAGCAGTTTACTACGGACCTCTCAGCGGCTGGGATCTTTTACCAAGCCCGGCCTAATTAGTCTGCAAGTCCTGTCTACCAGACGCCCGGAACAAGACGCTTCGTCCGCGCCGTGTACGCGGCGTATTCGTTGCCAAATTGCTGGGCCATCATTCTCTCCTCCGCGCCGACACGAAGCGCCAAGAGGACCGCGAACAAGATCAAGTTCGAGAGACCGGCCACCCAGTTCGGGATAACGAGGGCCTGGCCGACGGAATAGAGGACCAACGCCGAGTACATCGGGTGGCGGACCCCGCGATAAACGCCTTGCGTGATAAGTCGATGCCCCTCGCGTACCTCCAGAGTGATCGACCAATTCGTACCGAGATCAGCGTGCGACCGATAGAAGAGCCAGAGGCCGATCACCAGGCACATCACACCGGCAACGAACGAGGGGGTGCGTAGCGGGTATTCAGCGAACGAGAACGCCGGTGACGCGACCCAGATTAGAGGGACGAAGAATCCGACCCACGCGAGAACCAAGAGGCCGGTCTCCAGCGGGGTCTTGTGGCTCTTGGCGACCTTGACACTTCGACTTCGGTGGCCATGCGGCGCGCGAATGGCCATCATCGCCACTGTGGCCGCTAGTACGACCGCCTTTGCGATCCACGAATTCATGCCCCATCACCGTCCTCTTTCACGCAGCGGACCGCGACTGTCCATGGCCCACTCTTCCGGCAACAACTCGCAAAGCTTCCGGCAGCAAATCCGTGAAACTGATCGAGCCCGTTGCCGGCTCGATGACGGCGTTGGTTTGGCGCGGCGCCGATCAGTTCAACGCAAACACGAACAGGTAGCTGGAATCCTGAAAGTTGTCGTATTTCACAGGATGCAGGTGCCGGCCGCTGGCTTGCACGGCGAGATACTGCTTAGGTCCGATCGCATACGTCACCGGCGCGCCCTTCAGCGCGGTGCCCACGTTAAACCGCCACAGTTCTTCGAGCGTCTCGTCGTTATACGCCACCACCCAACCGTCCTGTAACGCCGTGAACACCACGCCGCCCGCTGTGACTGTGGCGCCCGATCGAATCTCGATGTCCGTCACGGCTTTCGCGAGGACCTTGTGGTTGATGGTGTCGAAGGCAGTGATCGATCCGTAGTAGAGGTCGCTGTTGGAAATGCGTTTCTCGCTGTTCTTTCGGTCGAGGCCGCCTTCGGCCGAGAGGAACTTATACTCGGCGCCATTTTGTGAAAAGCAGCCTTCGACGCCCACGCCGTAGGCGATGTGCTTGATGGGGTTATAAGCGGTGGGCTGGTGAGCGACGCCGCCGTGCCAGGTGGGGCACGTCCGCTTCTCCGGGTCGCCGCGCAGCGCACGCGCTACCGGATTGTAGATTTGCACATCCAGCTTGGGATTGTATTCCACCGGCTTGCCGGTCTCCGGATCGATACCCTTGGTCCAGTTCAGGTCGTTGACGTACTGAGCGCCCTTGATGAACCTTCCATTCGTGCGATCCAGAGAGTAGAAGAAGCCGTTGCGGCCGAAATGGCCGACCACCTTGCGCATCTGGCCGTTGATGATCGTGTCGTAGAGCATGTGGACGCCGATCTCGTCGTAGTCCCACGAATCGTTAGGCGTGTATTGGTAATACCACGCCAGTTTGCCGGTGTCGATATTGAGGGCGATTGCTGAATCGGTGTAGAGGTTGTCGCCGGGACGCGACTGAGGATCATATTGCGGAACCGGGTTACCCGTGCCCCAAATGCTGAGCTTTGTCGCGGGATCGTAAGAGCCGGTCTGCCAGATGCCGCCGCCGCCGGTTTTCCACGCGTTGTTCTTATCCTTCCACGTCTCGCTTCCGGGCTCGCCGGGCTTGGGGATCACATACCACCGCCATAGCTCCTTGCCGGTTCTCGCTTCCAGGGCCGCGACCCAGCCCCGCGTTCCGGCGTCGCCGGCCCCGTTGGCAATCAGGACCTTGTCTTCCGCCGTCATCGGCGCCGTATCGAAAAACTCTTTAGCGCCGAACTCGTTGACCGCGGCTATCTTTTTGTCCCACACGATTTCGCCAGAATCGCGATTGACCGCAATCACGCGGCCGTCCGGAAGGTTTGCTATGACCAGGTCTTCCCACAAGGCAACGCCGCGCGTACGCGACGTGTTGCCCTGGTGCTTCACTCCGGGATCTGTGACCCAGACGAACTGGCCCCGGTTCGGATCGCGGGCGTCGATTTTGTAAATCGTGCCCCAGCCGTCGGAGGTGTACATGAAGCCGTTATCGATCAGCGGATTCAGCTCGTTTTCCGGGCCGTTCTGCCCCACGTCCTGCATGCCGCCGAGCGCCAGCGCCCAGACCATCCGAAGGTTCTTGACGTTGTCCCGGTTGATCTGGGAAAGCTTCGAGTACCGCGTGGATCCGTAGTCCCCATTCATCATTAACCAGTTTTGCGGCTCATTCTGCGCATTGAGCAACCGGTCCTTATTGACGGTCATGGTGTATTTGGCCTGGGCAAATGCCGCAACCGCGACTGCGGCCGCCAACCCACTGCAGAGAACCGCCATTCTCAAATGTTTCCGCACACTATGTCGCATGATGATCTCCTCTTGACGAGGATAGGGATTCAAGCGCCGCCGGTCAAGCGGGGGCGCTTCGTGGGTGCGGGACGCCTGACGACACTGCCGTGCCGCCGGCGCTCTGAGTGGAGCGGTCGCTATGGGCGACAGTGCAGGATATGCCATAAACCGATTTCCGTGGGCCCGAGAAACCGTGAATGGCGCATCGCCGAATCATCGCGCGCTTGGCGCCCGACAGAACGTCCAAAAACGTAAAACCCGGGGGACGACGGAGTGTCGTCCCCGGGCTCATAAGCGAAGCCGCTCCTATTGTCTGCTGCGTTGAGAAGAGTCGCGACGCAGCGCTCTCTCGAACTTTGCCGCCGCGACTGGAGTTTTGAAGTCGCCGGTCAGAATTTCACGATTGGTCGATTCGTGACCGTAAAGTTCACGGTTGGTTTCCCCATCCGGACGAAGCGTCGCGCCTTCCAGCGAGATGCCCGCGAAGAGCCCGCGCGAACGGGAATACGACAGCATCTCCGCGTTCAGCATGGCGTCGGTCTGAGCAGTCACTTCGCGGCCAATCGGACCCGCCGCCGCTCTCGCATCTCCGCCGATCGTGAACTTATCGGATAAGAGATGTTTCATTCCGCCATCGTTCATCACCAGTAACACGATGTCCGTCTCGGTAGCGCCAATCTGAAAGCCGAAACTTCCTCCCTCGGCGCGCATCGCGGCTGGGGCGCTCCAGCCCGAGCCACCGTGCCCGCGGCATACGGCAAACCCGCGGCCATACTCCGCGCCGAAAATGAATCCAGCCTTTTTCATACCTGGCAGGACCACGACGCATTTCGCCTTTTCGATCAGATCCTGGGGGATACCTTTATCGGCGGCGTGCATCATGTCGATCAGCGTGTCGGCTGAAGCGTCTAGCCTGTCATCGACCTTGATTTCTCTGTCCGCCGCGAAAGCCGCGGCACTGAAAGAACCGGCAATTGCCAAAATAGCGAGTTGTTTACGCATACAAAATGTTCCTCTTCGGCTGTGATACAGAGCACCTGGGTTTCCAATGCCCTGGAAAGCCATGTCAAACTGGCCGCAAACAACGCCCGTCAAAAGCATTCATGGGAGTCCGGGACGGCTGGCCGAGCCCGAATGCCGCGCCCCTGCCTCACCGATCATTGACCAGATCCGGTCAAGTGACTGCGGGTGGTCGCGGACAAGCTCGCTCAGCGAACACTGGCCGCACCGTTGAGGCCAGCCCGCATCGCCCTGAGCCCGCCGCTCCGAGTTTGGCATCAGACTCGCAAGTGATTCTACTCTATGGCCACCCCAGCCATCCCCCGGGCTGCGATCGAAGACCTGCGTGCATTGGGCAAACCGCTCGAAGACGTGCTCGAATGGGTCGGCGATTTGGGTTTGTTTACCTGGCGGGTGGCCAAGGCGATGGTCTCGCGTCCTTTTGAGGGAGCGGAGTTCTTACGTCAGTTGGATGCGATCGGCGCCAAATCTCTTCCGCTCGCAGCGCTTGCGGGAGCCGCCACCGGCGTCGTGCTGTCCCTGCAAACCCGCGACAGTCTGATGCGGTTTGGCGCCAAGTCTCTATTGCCCGCGGTGATCGTGTTCTCGCTGGTCAAGGAGACCGGGCCGATCATCACCGGGCTGATCGTCAGTGGCCGCGTGGGCGCCGGGATTGGGGCCGAGTTGGGTTCGATGCGCGTGACCGAACAAATCGACGCGATGGAAGCGTCGGCCGTCGATCCACACAAATATTTGGTGGCCACGCGGGTCGTGGCTTGCATCGTAGCCATGCCGTTGCTCACCATAGCGGCGGATTTCTTCGGCATTCTCATGGGCTGGGTCGCATCCACTCTCGCGGAGCCCGTGTCCTTGAGGCTGTTTCTTTCAAACGGCTTTCACGGCGTCACCTTCAACGACCTTCTTCCCCCGACTCTGAAGACCAGCATTTTCGGCTTGATCATTGGGGTTGTCTCCTGCTTTCAAGGTATGCGGACCCGCGGCGGCACCGAAGGAGTGGGCCGTTCCGCCACCAGCTCGGTCGTCCTGTCGTCCCTGTTCATCATCGTTGCGGACGTATTGCTAGTCCAGTTGATTCTCGAGTTCTTCTAAATGCCACCACCCACCAACGCCGTGCCGCCGATCGCCGTCGCAGGACTGCGGAAATCCTTCGGCCGGCAGACCGTCCTGGATGGAATTACGTTCGAGCTCGCGTCCGGCCAAGTGACCTGCGTACTGGGGAGGAGCGGCACTGGCAAAAGCGTTCTGCTGAAGCTGCTGATTGGCCTGGAAACACCCGACGCCGGTTCGATTCGCCTGGCGGGTCACGACATATCGAGCGGCTCGTTGCGGCAGTTGAACGACGCCCGGAAGAAAGTCGGCTTCCTATTTCAGCAAGCCGCTCTGTACGATTCCATGACAATTGCGGAAAACGTCGCCTTCCCGATCCGCCGGCACACCACGCTTTCCGACGCCGAACGCAACGACCGGGTTCACCAATTGTTAGAGAGCGTCGGAATGGACCGGGATCTCGACAAGATGCCGTCGGAGATCTCGGGCGGCATGCGCAAGCGCGTGGGTTTGGCGCGCGCCCTGGCGCTTGAGCCGGCCATCCTTATGTTCGATGAGCCCACGGCGGGACTCGATCCCATCACTGCGGCGGAAATCGCGACGTTGATTGTCGAGCTGAGAGATCGCCGCCACATCACATCGATTGTAGTTACACACGACCTTCATTCAGCCCGCAGCATCGCGGACCGTCTGATCGTGCTCGATCGGGGGAAGGCTCTGTTTGACGGTACATTCGAAAACCTCAATCGGAACAAAGATCCCTTTATTGGAACATTCCTGAAAGATGCGGCATGAGGTGAAGGTATGTCACGAAGTGTTCGTTTAGGGCTGTTCATGTTGACCACGCTGGCAATTTTCGCGGCCGGCGTGTTCCTGGTCGGACGGCAGGAGTCGAAGTTCGGATCGAACTATCAAGTCCGCAGCGAGTTCGCGAACGTCGCCGGGCTGAATGAGGGCGCGGATGTTCGGGTTGGCGGAATCCGCAAGGGTACCGTCCGGTCCATCCGGCTGCCCAAAACACCCGATGGCCAAGTCACCGTTACGATGGATCTGGCTAAAGATACGCAGGCGATCGTCAAGCGGGACTCGGCCGCATCCATTCAATCCGAAGGCCTCCTGGGAGACAAGTACGTGGAGATCTCCTTCGGTTCGGAGGAAGCCGAGAGGCTCAGAGGCGGCGAGACGATTGACAGCCAGCCGCCCCTCGATATCTCGGATTTGTTTAACAAGGCCAATCAAATCCTGGATACGGGCCAAGGGGCGCTCGAAAGCATCGAAGGGGCAACCGACACCATCGGCCTGATCACGGCCAAAATGAATTCGGGACAGGGAACCGTGGGAAAGCTGATCAACGATACGACGCTTTATAAACAGGCGGCGGCGGGCGCTACCTCCTTACATGAAGACGCCGAAGCGCTGCAACACAATTTCCTGCTGCGCGGATTCTTCAAGGAACGAGGCTACACCAATCCAGCGGAAATCGTGGAGCACGAAGTCCCAGGGCTTCCCAAACAGCAGGCCGTCAAGACCTTCGAAGTCAATCCCAAGACCCTGTTTGACAAGCCCGACTCAGCCAAGCTGAAGAATGAGAAGAACCTCAGTGCGGCGGGGCAGTTTCTCGAAGGCCAAAAGTTCGGGCTGGCTGTGATCGCGGTTACCACCGGCACGAAGGGCGACTCCGAAAAGCAGCGCGTTTTGAGTGAGGCTCGGAGCTTTGTGGTGCGCAAGTACCTGGTTGAGAATTTTCAACTGGACGATACGCGCGTGAAGACGCTCGGTTTGGGAAAGACCGCCGATTCCAGCCCGGACGGAAGTATTGAGATTCTGATTTACGCTGACGCGCCCGCCCCGGTAGCGCTCCGGACGCCGCCGCTGAAGTAATCGCGAGCGCATCATCGCACCTGGCGCCGGCCCAGTGCTTGGCCCTCTAACCACAGCCGATCATCGAGCCAGGCACGTCACAGCCGGGAAACCTCTCGCAGAGACAGCGAGAGAACTAACGGATGTCAATCTTGAGCAGGGCGTCGGAATGCTCGTGACGCCAGCCCCAGTAAGCTTGCTGGTCGTCGTCTTTGAGCTTGGAAAACGTACTGTATTTGCGATGGTTTTCTTTCGCGTAGATACGATACGCCTGATCTTCATGAGCGTTCCATTCATGATCGTCATTGTGTTGTTTGTCGTGATAGCTTTGAGCGGGCTTGCGATCGTCGGCTCGCAACGCCGATGATGTCATCGCGATGGGGACGATAAGAGCCGCACCGAGCAAAGCTGTATTCAAGAAACGGGACATGGTGATTTCTCCTCCCCGGTGACAGTGCACTTGCCGGGCCAACCCGCGCCTTCAAACAATTGCTCTACTTGCGCTGGAAGACTAGCGTGATCGGCGTATGCTCCGGCCGTTCGACGTTGACCAGCAGGGTGCCATCCGTGGTCAGCCTGTAGCTTTCGAGAGTCACCGCGCCGGATCGCGTCGTCGTCACCTTCAGGACGTCGTGATCCCACTTGGTCTTGCTCTTGAGGTCTTTGCCCGAGTGAATCGTGGAGCCGTTCTCGCTGCCGGTGCTGTCGTTGTAGAAGTAGGCCTCCGTGGCACCTTCATAGACGAAGCTGCGAGATACCACAATGACGCCTTGGTTATCATGGATCGTCACGGTGCCCGTTTGCACGACGGGCTGCCCGCCGAAATCGCTTCTTGTTGGAACCAGCGTCCAGTCGCCGTTCATGGCGCTGTGGTCGCGCGCGAGGGCGGGCAGTGCGAACAGGAGGGTCGTCAAGACGGCTCCGGTAATTCTAGGGGTTGAATGGGTTCTCATGATTTCCTTCCGTGAACCGATCTAGTCGTTTTTCTGAAAGTGAGCGCCGCTCGCTTCCGCCTTCAAGCGCAGCATATGTGCGTGAGCTTCTTTGACCTGGTGTCCTTGCTTCTCGACGAGCGTCTTGGTCAGACCCGTGAGATCCATGTTCGCAACCAGTTCGAAAGCTCCCACCGCGGTCTCTTCCCCGGTCTCACACGCTGCGATGAGCGCACCTCCGTCGCCTCCGGAGAGTGCGGACTTCAAGTTGATCCATCCGCGAAACACCGTGGCGGTTGACGTTCCGGAATCGGTTGGCGTTCCGCCCAGGCGCTCTACTTCAACTTGCAACGCTCGTGCGAAGTGGCCACGCTGTTTGGAATAATCCGTGAACACGCTCTCCAGTTGCGTATTCCGGGCGTTCGCGGCCGCCGTGCGATAGCCCAGTTCGCCGTCCCTGCAGGTTTCCGTCAGATCGTTCAATTCTTGAATCGTATCTTCTATAGTCACAAACCTACCCAAGCACTTTTGTGTCCGTCACCACGGGGATGTTTTCTTCAGACTGGCCGAACTTCAACCCTGTCACCTGACCATACCTGGCCACATGACCATATATCGTTACCAGCCCGAGGACTCCCTTTGCATGTTGCCAATCCGGGTGCGCGTTTGGCTTAGACCGATGTTCGGTCCCGCGCGTGCACTCAAGGGGGATTGACCGATGTCGTTTCTGAAGGAGAAATAGGATCATGCTCAAACCGTGCTTGTCACTGCTGGCGATGATGGCAGTTGGAACTCTGGTCGGGTGCTCGACCACTCCCCCCAAGGCCGCCGATGTTTCTGACAGCATCCGCACGTCGCTCGATCAGGCCGGCCTCAAAGACGTTACGGAAACCCAGGACCGCGACAAAGGCGTCGTCACGCTGGGCGGGCATGTGACGGGAGGCGATGACAAGGCACAAGCCGAGTCCATCGCCAGGTCGTTTGCCGGAAACCAAGTTGTATCGAACCAGATCGAAGTGATTCCGCTGGGCGTCGAAAGCGCTGCGAAAAAGGTGAACGCGGACCTCGACAAGGGTATAGAGAGCAACCTGGATGCGGCTCTCATCAAAGCCCGGCTTCACGAGAGCGTGAGCTATGCCGTCAAGAATCACGTCGTGACACTGACTGGCGATGTCGACTCCCAGTCGAGCCGCGCGCAGGCCGAACAGGTCGCCTTGGCGGTTCAAAACGTGCACCAGGTAGTAAACGAACTGCAAGTTAAGCGGCAACGGGCCACTTCTTCTAATTGAAATGCGATTCCGTAGGAACTGGAGGAAATTATGCTTTGGACGATAGTTGCGATTTTCTTGATTCTGTGGCTTCTGGGTTTCAGCCTCAGCATCGGCGGGAGCCTGATCCACCTTTTGCTGGTCGTGGCGCTCATCGTGGTCGTCATCAACCTTGTGACTGGCCGGCGGCGCGCGATTTAGATTTTGGTTGAGCGTCCCATCGTTGACGACGGCAGCCTCCGGGTGACCGGGGATCCCCGCGGGCAGTGTGAAGCTTCATGCAGGCCGCTGAATCATAATTAGACTGCGATGCCTCAACCGGAACACCACCGCACAGGACGCGTCGGCTGGCTGCGCGCGGCGGTACTGGGCGCGAACGACGGCATCCTTTCCACGGCCAGTCTGGTGCTTGGCGTAGCCGCCGCGCGTGCGCCTCACAGCGGTGTCTTAGTGGCGGGGGTCGCTGGCCTGGTCGCCGGAGCCATGTCGATGGCCGCCGGTGAATATGTGTCTGTGCACTCGCAGGCCGACACCGAACACGCCGACCTCGAACGTGAGCGGAGGGAACTCAAAACGGACGACAAGGGCGAGCACAGGGAGCTGGCGGCGATCTACGTCACCCGCGGGCTCGAACCTTCGCTCGCAAAACAGGTCGCCGAGCAGTTGATGATCCATGACGCGCTCGGTGCGCATGCCCGCGATGAACTCGGCATCTCCAAGACCTCCCGTGCGCGTCCGCTTCAAGCTGCCTTAGCGTCGGCTGGCAGCTTCGCAGCCGGAGCCGCCCTGCCGCTCGTGGTCACAGCACTAACACCGCAGACCAGTCTCATACCTCTCGTCGCCGGTACGTCGTTGCTATTCCTGGCGCTGCTGGGAGGATTAGCTGCACGCGCGGGCGGAGCCAACGTGGCAGTGGGCGCCCTGCGCGTCACTTTCTGGGGTGCACTGGCCATGGCCGTGACGGCGGGCGTGGGGGCGCTGTTCGGAAAAGTGTAAGGTTTGTCAAGACACGGCTGTGGGCACGCGCCACTTGATCATCGCGACCTTCACTGCGTCATTGACGATCAGGCACGAGACCATTGCGTAGCCAAGAATCGCCAGCGTCTGGAACCAAGGCAAAGGCCTGAGTCCCGGAAGCCCTACACGCGTCAGGAGGGTGCCCGTGAGCGCATCCGCGGTGAGGGCGGCCATTAGGGACTTGCTGGGCATCGTCGACCAGAACGCGTGGCGCTCGCGCGCCGACACCACGGAGAATACGGCAAAGTAGAGCAACATCAGGAAGCTGAAGGTGTAGAGCGCATTGTTGTCGGCCGCCAAACCGAAATGCGACCAGCCGATCTTCAAGAAGAGGAGTGCTTCCGCGACCATCGCAACACCCAGGACCACCGACACCGTGATGAAGCCCCCGATGTTCCACGTCTCCGGTTTCCTGGAGGGCTGTACGTGGTCGGTGGCCAAGGCGATCTTGGCGAAGTCCGTCATAAAGGTCAGCAACAGCATCGCAAACGCAGAAACAACGAACTTGCCAGTCACCACGTAGGCGATGGCCACGAAGGCTGCCTTCAGGATGGTCCGGCTGATTTTGTTGATGATCCATGTCAGGATGCGCTGGTAGATCGTCCGGCCCTGCTCGACTAGCGCAACAATATTGGTCAACCCCGGTTCGGTCAGAACAACGCTGGCTGCGCCTTTGGCTACGTCGGTCGCGGTGTTGACGGCGATGCCGACTTCGGCCTGGCGGAGCGCGGGCGCATCGTTGACCCCATCGCCCGTCATGCCGGTGACATGCCCCGCGGCCTGCAGGTGCTTCACCACGACGTATTTGTCTTCGGGAAATACCTCCGCGAAACCATCTGCGCCCGCGAAAAAATCAGCCGCTGCGTTCCCGGTCTGTGCGCTCGCGGCCTTCACGTCCGCCATGCGCCGGATGTTGGACAATCCCACACCACTCGCGATTTCACTGGCGACCGCCAGCGCGTCGCCGGTGAGCATCTTCACCGCGACGCCGCGGTCCTGGAGTGCGGCGATGAGCTGCTTGGCGTCCGGCCGCGGCGGATCGTACAACGACACCAACCCGGTCAAGGTCAGCGTGCCCGTTTCGGGGCCGCGTGCCACCGCCAGCGTCCGATAGCCTTTCGCGGCCGACGCGCTGACTCGCGCTTCCAACGCCTCGATTGCCGGGGGCTGGAGTCCGCAGGCCTCGGCGATGGTGCGCACGGCGCCTTTCATCACCCGCAGCCTCTGCCCGCTCTGCTCGACCACGGCTTCCGTCCGCCGGTTTTTCGCATCGAACGGGGCGAAAGAGACGGGCGTGACCTTGGGAAGATTGTCGAAGATGTGCCGCTCCTTTGCCGCAGCCAGGAATGCGAGATCGATCGGATCCTGATTGGCTTCCTGCGACGCGAGCGCGCCGGCGAACAGCACGTCAGCTTCCGTCGCGTGCTCCAGCGGGATTACGCCGGTGACGGCCAGTTGGTTCATCGTGATCGTGCCGGTCTTGTCCACGCACAGCACGTCCATCGTCGCGGCATCCTCGGTGGCGCTAAGGCGCGTGACCAGAACGCCCCGTGCGGCCAGCTCCTTCGATCCGACAGCCATGCTGACGGTGAACATGACCGGGAGAGCGACCGGCACGGCGCTCATCAGCAGCACGAGCATGAGGGGAACCATCTCCAGAAGCGGCTCGCCGCGCATCAACGACAGGATGACCACCACGCCCAGCAGCGCGCCGACGATGACAAACAGCCAGCGCACGACCTTGGTCACCACCGCTTCGATGTGGAGCTTCGGCCGGGCCTGCTGTACCAGCTCCGTAGTGCGGCCAAAATAGGTCTTCGCGCCGGTCAGCATGACCAGACCGTTGCCCTCGCCCCGGCGCACGATGGACCCCGACGAAAGCACGTCGCCGGAAGCTTTGTCCGCGTCCTTCGATTCGCCGGTGAGCGCCGACTGGTCTACGGTCAACGCTCCCGTCATGAGTTTTACGTCCGCGGGGATGATGTCGCCGGGCCGGACGCGAACGATGTCGCCGGGGACCAGTTCCCGGGCGGGAATGACCTGCCAGCTCGAATCGCGCCGGACGCGCGCACTGACTTGCAAGCGCCGCCGCAGCGCCTCAACCACACCGGCGGCCCTGCGCTCCTGCATGAAGCTCAACACGGCGTTAATCACCAGCAGCGCGCTCACCACGGCCAGGTCCGAATATTTTCCGAGCACGGCTGACAAAACCATGATCAGTTCGAGCATCCAGGCCGAGATTCCCCAGAATTTGCGGAGGAATTTAAGGATCGGGTGCCCTTTTGTTTCGGCCACTTCGTTGTAGCCGTGCTCCTTCCGGCGGACCTCCACCTCGGCGTGGGTGAGCCCGGTGTCGGGGTTGACTTTGAGAGATGCCAGCGCGTCGGGAACCGATGCTGAGGCGATGTCGGGCGGCTTGGTGTTGGCGGTCTTCGGTGGCGCCGGTTCGGGTTCGGATTTCGTCGGGGCGGTTGGCATAGTTTTCACCCACTCTTACTTTGCCAGTTGTTTGCGAATGGCCCGGAGTTCGCTTAGCCGCGCGCGGGTCATCTGGGGATAGCTCATGTTGAGACCTTGCAGGGCGTCGATAACGACACGCGAAACGATGAGCCGAGCGTTATACTTGTCGTCCGCCGGAACCACGTGCCAGGGTGCTGCATTGGTGCTGGTGGCGCTCAGACAGTCTTCGTAGGCCCGCGTGTATTGCTTCCAGAATTTCCGCTCGGCGAGGTCGGCCTGGCTGAATTTCCAATTCTTTTTGGGTTCATCGATGCGCTCCAGAAAGCGCTTTCGCTGCTCCTCCTTCGACAGGTGCAGGAAAAACTTGATGATCCTGGTGCCGTTGCGATGGAGGTGTTTCTCCAAATCCACGATGGAGCGGTATCGTCCCCTCCAGACGCTTTGCTTGTCGGCCAGCTTATCCGGAATCCCCTCGCCGCTCAGAATTTCCGGATGCACGCGCGCGATCAGCACCTCCTCGTAATAGGACCGGTTGAAGACGCCGATCCGTCCGCGCGCCGGCAGACAGCGCGTCGTGCGCCAGAGAAAATCGTGCTCCAATTCGTCTGCGCTGGGATGCTTGAAACTGTAGACTTCGCAACCCTGTGGGTTGATGCCGCTCAGGACGTGGCTGATCGCCCCGTCCTTTCCGGCGGCGTCCATGGCCTGAAAAATAAGGAGTATCGAATAGCTGTTGGAGGCGTAGAGGAGGTGTTGGAGACCGCTCAGCTCCTTGACGTCCGCCGCCAGAAGCTCCTTGTAATGCGGTTCCGACTTGTAGAACGGCCTTATCTTCGTGGCCCATTTGTCGAGCCTGACTTGTTTCCCGCCCGAAACCTGGAAGTCTTTGGGATGGATTTTCATTTTGTGCTTTCTACACCAGCTTAGAATCAAACCCAACCGCCGTGGTCGTCATCATGCTGGAGCGAAAACACAAAATACAGGCTGGCCCAGGTATCGGTTCCGAAACGCCTGAGCCAGCCCGAAAACTACTGAACCGCGATGGGCGCACCGATCTCTTTGCCGATGATGTCGCCGGAGATCACGAGTTCCACGCGCCGATTCTGTTGCCGGCCCGAGGCGGTGTCATTCGAGGCCACCGGTTGAGTCTTTCCAAAGCCTCTCGATGAAACCGAGTTTCCCGCCACTCCTTGCACCACCAGATACTCGCGGACGGATCCGCCGCGTTGTTCCGAGAGCTCCTGATTACACGCATCGGTGCCGACGCTGTCCGTGTGTCCTTCCACCGCGAGCGACAAGCCAGGGTGTCCCTCGACAATCCCCGCCACCTTGGCCAGCTTCTCCCGGGCTTCGGGCCGTAGCGAGAACTTGGCGGTGTCGAAGAGCACATCCGACATGTTCACGATTAAGCCTCGAGCCGTGTCGCGGGTCTGGAGAATCGTGTTGAATTGCAGCAATAGCTGAGCCCGGAGTTCCGACTTGTCCGTCTCCAACTGTTTCTTCTCGTTGCCTACACGGTCGAGCTCGGTTTGAGCGGAAACTTTTTGCGCGTCATTCTCTCGTCTGAGACGATCCACTTCCGTCTGCGAAGCCGCGGTGCTCACGTCGTTTTCCCGTTTGAGGCGATCCGCTTCCGTCTGGGCGGCCGCCATCCGGGCGTCGTTGTCGCGTTTCAAACGGTCGGCTTCGGTCTGCGCAGCCGCGGTTTGCGCGTCATTGTCGCGCTTCAAACGGTCGGCTTCAGTCTGTGCGGCTACAGTCTGCGCGTCGTTGGCGCGCTTCAGGCGGTCCGCCTCAGCCTGGGCGCTGATACGCGCGCCTGCCGCTTCTCGCGTTACGCGCTCAGTTTCCGATTGCGCAGCGGCCTGTCCGATTTCAGCGCGATTTTCCCGCTCCGCTCCCGCTTGGCGTTCGTTGGCGAGGATCTCGTCATCCTGACGCTTGACCGCGATCGCACGGGCGTCTTCGGCCACTTGCACAGCCTGACGCGCCGTCATGGTCACCGGCTTCGATCCGGCGTTGCGCGCCCGGTACGTCTCGGCCTGCTTCAGGTCGCCTTCAGCCTTCAGAAACGTCTCGGTTGCATACTTGTCCGCGCCGCTCGAACGGGCGATGTGGACCGCATTGCGGGCTTCATACAGTTCCAGCGGCATCTTGCGGTTGACCTTCAGGTCCAGCACATTCGTGAGATGCTCATACTGGCCTCTCTGCAGCAATTCGTACTTGGCGTCGACCAACTCGATCGAGCCAAGCGTGTCGGGACGAACGATGTTTTCCATCACCACGACATCGCTCGGCCGCGAGACGGCGAAGTACGGTTCGGCGGTGACAACCAGGGCGAACGCCTGCAGCTCCGTGGTCACATGCAGCTTGCTGTTGTCGCCATTGCGGAGAATTTCCCCCAGGTTGGACGTGCGGCCCTCCGGAGTGATGGCCCACAGCACGTACGTGAGGTACTCGGTGCCGAATTGCGTGGCTTCCGGAAGATTGCGGAACTCCGCGTCGATGTCAATGAAGCCCTGCTTGCCCTCGACCTTGGCTTCACCATGGGCATTCGGCATGAGCGGGGTACCGAGGAAGTCGATCTTCGTGGTTCCGTTGCGGTGCTGGTAGCTAATCGACTTCGCGGTCCGTTGCGTCACGGTGACGCGATAAACAGGGGTCAGTCCTACAGCGGCCCGGCTTGCATTCTCGTTGCGTTCCTGGGCCGGGGTCTGGGCCGATAGAACTCCGCATGCCATCAGGAATGCGATTGTGATTGTCTTCATGTTGGTTCCTTCAAGTTTCTTGGTACGTCGCGACCCCTTGGCTAGGGCACGTACAGCGCCGACCCCGTGAGGCGTTGCATGCGCTCACTTGGCGTCTGGATTTCGGCTCAAGCTTGGGGGATGGGGCCTTGGCAAGTAACCGTATGCGGTCATGTGACCGCTTATGGTCAGAGTGTGCGGCGGTGGATAGGTCTAAGAAGGCCGCTTCTAAGAACGCCCAGCAGCTTGCGATTTCGACTGACGGGCGCGGAAACGAGGGCGCGGCGAAGTGCGCCGCTCCGGACGCTTCGCGGCCAGAGTCTCCGGTGGGGAACTCTGCTGCATTCCGATCCACTGCAACCAGACGTTGGCTTTTTGTGCAGCTACTTCCTTTGTAAACCCGTAGCGTTCTTGGAGCTTATTCACGAAGAAGCCCCGCCATTCTTTCGAGATCTGATCCCAGCCCATTTGGAGGATTTCCCTTCTTGCCAGCCCAGGGGAAGGCACGCAGGCCTGCCAGTGCGGCATTCACTTCCTAACGGTTTCAGGTAGCAACTTGTCCCGCGATCCTACTTGGACGCCGAGACCGAACATTAGCATCAGCCCCAGTAGGGTCCACACGACCGTCGCAATCGATAAGATTGGAACAAATAGGAGAAAGGCTCCCAGACTGCCCAGAAATAAAGCACCGGAAGAAGCCAGAAGACAGCGTATGATCACGGCTATTGTGGAGCAAGCGTAGTGCCAACGGTTATCGCAGCACTACGTAATGGCTGGTGGAGAACCCTAGGGCAGCGCCCAGGAACACATCCGAGGGAAAGTGCGCCTGGCCGGACACTCTTGAGAAACCAATCGCGCCGGCGATTCCATAGGCAACCCACGGCACCCAGCGATGCTTGGGGTAGCGCTCGGCGAACACGTTAGCGACCGCAAATGCGGCCGCGCTGTGTCCCGAGGGAAAACTTCCAAAGCCCCCGGCACTGCGATTCTTGGTCTCAAACCAGGTGTCGGAGAAGTTGCCGTTCGGTCCCACTTCGCTCGGACGCATCCTGCGGTCCACGTCTTTCATCACCAGGGCGACGATCTCCGCGTTGGCCACCGCCTCGCCCGCCAACAATGCGGTTTGGCTGGCATAGGAGTCCTTTCGAACCAGACCGGTGACATAAAAAGAAACCGGCACGGCCGCGATGGCCAGAGCGGTGTTCGTGCCGCTCAGAACGTGGTTGAATCGATGAACGGCAGGCGCCTGTTGGAACGAGGTCCGTTGGAAGTAGGGAGTATCAATCGGGTCGAGCGCAATCAGCGCCGCGGTTGCCCCGATGACGCCAAGGGCCGGTTTCCAGCCCTTGCCCTGGGCCGCTGTCACGGGAAACGACCAGATTCGCTTTTGGTCCGCGGCCATCCGTGGCAAAAACTGCTTTAGGGAAATCTCACGGACCGGTAGTGCGACGGTGCCGGGATCCGGATCCGCGAGCGGCGGATCCTGCGCCATTGCTCGCCCGGACAGCCAGACAACCGCGATCAGCACACCGAGCGCTGCGCGGGATTTCATTGCGTGGCTGCGGCCTCCGCATCGAGTTGTTCGAGTTGCACAACTTGCTCGCGCAATTTGGCCCACTCGGCTCTGGCCTTCTTCGTGGGAGGAGAGATGGGCGGCTTCCGGTCCTTGTAGTAGTCCAGAACATTGGCGCGGAGCTCCGGCGAAATCCCGGTGAACTTGTGATCCGCTAGCTTACCCAACAGCTTGTCGTACGCCTGGTCGGTTCCCGCGTACTTACCGGCAGGCGTCAGTTGGCCGACATCGATATTCTCGTTCGGCAGTTCCATCCGGCCAGCGTCCACGTTCGCGAGCAACGTGCGATAGCTATCCACCGTCGCGTTGAAGCTAGCCATGAACATCTTCTCGACTTCAGGAGTCGGTGCGCGAAAAGCGAGCGACTTGAAGGGACCCGACTTCGGAACCATCTGCAACACCCAGGTCACCAAACGGGTGCGAAAACCAGGCTTATGGTATTCCGTCCCCCATTCTTTCTCGTAGCTGGAGCGGGAGAGGTTGTACAGGAATTTTTTCTTGGTCATGCCCGGAATTTCTTTTACCACCTGATCCCTCTTGAGTTGCCATGCCACCCGCGTCATGCCCGGGATGATAGATCCGACGCTATAACGGAAAGATCCCAAGGCGAGGTCCAGGCTTCCGAAAACGTCTTTCAGTTCAACTCCGTAAGTGTCCAGGAACGCGCGCTCCAGCACTGGTTTGGACACCTGGAAGCCGATGAAGGCCCGGTAACGGTCCGGGGCGTATCGCCCTTGCGCCACCTGCAACACATCGAAGCCG
Organism: Bryobacteraceae bacterium; assembly: GCA_035604115.1. GTDB lineage: Bacteria > Acidobacteriota > Terriglobia > Bryobacterales > Bryobacteraceae > Palsa-187. The sequence goes on from DATNJC010000036.1 coordinate 37,014, forward strand.
AACTCCGTCCGGATGTGCGCCAGCGGATTGTCCCAATAGGTCACTTCCTTCCCGAACTTCCGGCGCAGGTCGGGATACAGGATCGGCACGGCGAGATTGGTGCCGAGGCGATGGCCGCTATTGTCCGCGGCATAATGGGCCAGCGCGCCCAGCGCGAAGGCGTATTCGTTGAGGTCCTGCGATTCGCGGATCAGTGCAATCACGAAATCCCCGCTGCGGACGTAATGCGTCAAGTCGCTGAAGAGTCGGCTGCTGAACGGGTAGTACCCCATGTCTTGCAGAATGCAGCCCCCATAGACGTAGGCATGGGCCTGCTCCAACTCCTCGGGCGTCGCCATGGGGAATCGTTTCAAAAGCATTTTCTGGATCGAAGCGTCCCAAAGAGAGTCCACGATGGCTTCGTGCGTGAGCACCGAGTAACCGTAGGACATGGAGGTGGCGAGCAGCAGCACCAAGACCAGGCGCGCCACGCCTGAGAAACGCCAAGTCGACCAATTTCGAGCAGAGCCAAAAGAAAAGGAGAGGATAGACATCGTGTGTGTTGCGGGAGTGGCTCTTGCGCCAAGTCGCCCTCAGGCCAGCCGCCGCCTCCGCTCTACAGCGGCCGTTCCTGGAGCGTCAACCGTAAGCAAGCACGTTAGAGTCCAATCGAGATTCGTTGGCGTTGATTGCTCAGTGCTGGCCGGCAACGGTTTGTCTGTCACCAGAAAGTCGGCGCGAGTCTCGGGCGCGGATGCGATACCCCCGGCGCAGGTCTTTTTCAGAAGATCCTTGGCACGCGTCATCCACTCGAAACTATCGCAATGCACGGAAAAGAGAATGCCGGCGCCCTTGATCCGACCGTCGAATCGCTTGGCTTCATACTCCGGAAAACCCACCCCAATTAGCGCGCCCACGACGGCCCCAACCGTACCACCCAGTCCGACGCCGGCCAGCAGTGCCATGACGGGGCCCGCCGCGAGGAGCGGTCCGGCTCCGGGAATCGCCAGTAAACCGGCCCCGGCCAGCCATCCCAAGGTGCCGGCGACGACAGCCGCGGAACCAGCCCCGATGACCGCGCCTTCCGGAGCCTTCGTGCTTTTCTTGTGAGCAAAATCCTTAGAGCCATGATTCTCCGGGAACAAAACGGCGATGTCCGTGTTCCGGAAGCCCCCTTGCTTCAAAGCCCCCATTACTTCTTCGATGCCCCGACGGTCCCGGCACAAGCCATACACTGCCGTATTGGATGCCATGCTGTGTCTCCTTACTTAAGCCTTTGCTTAAGACCTCGTTTCAAGCCATTGCTCAAGCCCGTGCTCAAACAGAGGCACGCTGGTGGCCGCTACCCGTTTCGTCAAATCCGCCGCGTTAGGCCGGAGCCTTCGAACTCATGGTGCCCGAAGTGCTTATACTTCAGGGGTCGTACGTGCGGGCGCCCATACCCATGAAACAAAACCCTCCACCAGGACTCGCGGTACGGCCCAAACTCCGGGGAGATGTGGGAGCCGTAGTCGTGTTCGGAACCCTTGCCGTGCTGTACTTTGCCCGCGAGATCCTAATCCCCTTCGCATTTGCCCTCACGCTGACGTTTCTGTTGACTCCAGGGGTAGCGCTTCTCCAAAGGATGCACACCGGCCGCGTAGTGGCCGTGCTCACCACCGTTCTGGTCTCGATCGCCGTGGCTGGCAGCGCCGCTTGGATCATCGCAAGCCAGTTGGTTGACGTCGCCAATCAGCTCCCCTTCTACCGTCAAAACATTCAAGCCAAGATTGAAGCGTTTCACACTCCGATCGCGGGGCCGTTGGGCCACGCCACCGAAAGCGTGAAGGAGGTAGTGGAGCAGCTCTCCGGCCCCGCCGCGGTATCCCCGGCCGCGATTCCGCAAGGCCGCAATAAGAAGCCGGCGAGTGCGCCGCCTGCGCCTGCGTCTCCCATCCCCGTTCAAATGGTCCAGCCCCTGACCAGCGGATGGAAACAGCTTCTCGATCTCGGCGCACCGGTTCTGGCGCCTCTAGGGCGGGCCGGCGTGGTCGTCATCTTTACCGTCTTCATGCTGTTCAAGAGAGAAGACCTGAGGAACCGGCTTCTGCGGCTAGCCGGGATCAGCCAGTTGAACCTCATGACCCAAGCCCTCGACGACGCGGCCAGCCGCGTTAGCCGCTACCTGCTGATGCAGTTCCTGGTCAACACGGGCTTTGGAATTCTGTTTGGCTTTGGCCTTTACTTGATCGGCGTGCCGTACCCCGCGCTATGGGGAGCGGTCGCGGCAATCCTGCGGATCATACCGTACGTGGGAACGCTGGTTGCCGCGACGTTGCCGCTCGCGCTCTCGCTGGCCGTGTTTGATGGATGGCTCAAGCCGCTGCTCGTGTTCCTGCTGGTTATGAGCCTGGAATTGGTCATCGCCAACTTCGTCGAGCCTTTGCTCTATGGCGCCCACGTGGGAATCTCCTCCTTGGCGCTGCTGGTAACGTCCGTTTTTTGGACCGTTCTGTGGGGACCCGCGGGCCTGATCCTGTCCACGCCGCTGACGGTCTGCGTCGTGGTTCTGGGACGCTACGTCCCCCAGCTCTCGTTTCTGCACATCCTGCTGGGCGATGAACCCGCTCTCGCCGCCGAAGCCCAGATCTACCAAAGGCTGCTGGCGATGGATCAGTTGGAAGCACAGACCATTGCCGACCAGTTTCTGAAAGGACGGCCCTTGGTCGAGCTGTACGATACAGTGCTCATCCCCGCGTTGACCATGGCCGAGCAGGACCGGCACAAAGGAGCGCTCGACGCCGCCCGGGAAGAGTTTCTGTTCCTCAGCATGAACGAAATGATCGCCGAATGTTCCGAGTATAAATTGGAGGAAACCTCGCCCGCGGAGGACGCCGCGCCGATGCCGGACGCAGCGGAGCGTCTCGACGCCAGAATATTCTGCGTTCCGGCCCACGATCGGGCCGATGAGATCACCGCCGCAATGCTGGCGCAGCTACTCGAGCAAAACGGGCTGGCAGTCCTGTCGTTTCCCATCGCCGGGCCCTCCATTAACGATTGGATCCCATTGATGAAGCCCGGTCCCAGCGATGTAGTCTGCATCTCAGCGCTACCTCCCTACGCGTTCGCTCCCGCGCGAGTGCTGTGCAAGCAGATCCGCGAACGCTTCCCGAAACTCAAAGTGGTGGTTTGCGTGTGGGGGTTCAGTGGCGATACCAGCAAAGCCAAGGCCCGTTTCGAGCGAACCCAACCCGATCGTCTGGTGACCAGTCTCGCAGAGGCCGTGGAACATATTCAGGAACTGGTTTGCCCCAAGCCGGAGGCGGCTCCGGTAGTCGCGTGATGCCCATTGGCGGTCCGCGTGCTTGAAACAAGGCAGGAATATGGAGTAATTATGAATTTCATCCGAGTGATCCCAGCCGCTGGCGTCTTGTTGTTTTTCGGCGCGATGGTGCCTGTGTACGCACAGGGCGATCAGCAAGGGAAGTCCGAGAAGCAGGAGAAAGGCGGGCAGCCGCAGCCGCAACAACGCGCTCAGCCGCCTCAACAACAACCGCAACACGCTCAACAGCCGGCGCCGCAGCCGCAGCGGGCACAGCAGCCTCAACAGCAGCAGCCGCCGCAGCGGGCACAGCAGCCTCAACAGCAACAGCAACAGCAACAGCAACAGCAACAGCAACACGCTCAACAGCCTCCGCAGCGTGTCCAGCAGCCGCAGCAGGCACAACAGCCCCAGCAACAGCAGCAAAAGCAAAACGCTCAACAGCCTCAACAGCAACCGCAGCGGGCACAACAGCCCCAACAGCAGCAACCGCAACGCGCTCAGCAGCCTCAACAGCAACCGCAGCGGGCACAACAGCCGCAACAGCAGCAACCGCAACGCGCTCAGCAGCCGCAGCAGCAACCGCAGCGGGGACAACAACCCCAACAACAGCAGCAGCCGCAGCAACGCGCCCAGCAGCCTCAGCAACAACCGCAGCGGGGACAACAACCCCAACAACAGCAGCCGCAGCAACAAGCCCAGCAGCCTCAACAGCAACCGCAGCGTACATCGGGGCAGGCAGTCGCCTGGCAGCAGCAACGGGGATGGCTAAAGCAGGGAGGCGGTTGGCAGGGACACGACTCCTTTCAGCAGGATCGCGCCCAGCACTGGCAGTCCGACCATCGCACCTGGGCCCAGCGCGGAGGCTATGGCGGTTTCTACATTCCTCAGGCTAGCTTCACCCTCTATTTCGGCGCCCAACATTTCTTCCGCATACGCAACCTCCCAGCGATGTACATGGGGTATCCGCGCTTCGAGTACAACGGTTTTGCGTTCATGATCGTGGATCCCTGGCCGGAGTATTGGCCCGTAAACTGGTACGCCACCGATGACGTTTACATCGCTTATGACAACGGATACTACCTGTACGACCGCAACTATCCAGGGGTCGGGATTGCGATCGTTGCTCTTCCGCTCGCTAGCTAAAGATCGCTGCGGGAGATCCCCAGCTTCTTCATCATGGCGTTCAAAGTCGTCCGCGGCACCCCCAGACGAGTTGCCGCGGCGCTGACGACGCCGTCCGTCTCGCGAAAAATCCGCAAGATGTAATCCCTTTCCACTTCCTCCAGCGTGGACCCGCCGTTGGTCCCCTCGGTCGCGGACTTCAGTTCCGCCAACGGAGCGCGGAGGTTAGGCCCCCGGGAAAGGATGACGGACCGTTCAATGAAGTTCTCCAGCTCCCGCACATTGCCGGGCCACTGCCAGTTCACCAAGGCGCGTACCGTGTCCGATGGGATCTTGTCGATCGTCCGATCCATTTTTGCGGCGTATTTCTTGATGAAGTGCCGCGCGAGTATCGGTATGTCCTCCGGATGACCCCGCAAGGGCGGTGTAATGATCGGGAATACCTTCAGCCGGTAATACAGATCGCTGCGGAACAACTTGTCTCCCATCATCTGAGTCAGATTCCGGTTAGTCGCCGCCACTAACCGGACGTCGATAGGAATGGTGCGGGTGCCCCCCAGCCTCTCGAAAGACTTTTCCTGCAGAGCGCGCAGCAACTTGGGCTGCAGGTCCAAGGGAATATCGCCCACTTCGTCCAGAAACAGCGTCCCGCGATGCGCCATTTCAAAGCGGCCGATCTTCTGTCCCAGGGCGCCGGTGAAGGCTCCTCGCTCGTATCCAAACAATTCGCTTTCCAGCAACCCCGTCGGAATGGCGGCGCAGTTCAAGCTGACGAAAGGAAGATTCCGCCGGGGACTCAGCCGGTGTATGGCGCGCGCCACCAATTCTTTTCCCGTGCCCGTCTCACCCAGGACCAACACCGTCGCATCGGTAGGCGCAACCACTTCCACTTGGCCCATAACCCGCTTCATGGCCGCGCTGTTGCCTATGATCTCGTCAAAATTGTGGGTGATCTCGACGGCTTCCGCATCGACATTCTCCAGCCGGTCACGCTCCCGGAGGTCCTGTACGAAAGTGATCCACCGGAAGGGAGAGAGCTTCAAGACGGCCGTGGCGACCAGCACCGGGACCCGGCCTCCGTCCTTGCGGATCAACTCTTTTTCAAAGGGTGTGCAGGCCCCGAACCGCAGTCCTTCTTCGTGGGCCAGCTCGTCGAGAGCGAGGAATTCCGGCGGAGTTAGATCCGGCCAGTGCAGCCGGCCTGCTTGCAGATCCTCGCGGCTGTATCCGACCAGTTCGAGAAACGCATCGTTGGCTTCCGGAATCCGGTCGAACTCTCCCGAAACGATGCCGGCGATGGTCGATTCCGCCGGGAGCGGCCGGAGATGGGCGCGGCTGCGCCGTAGTTTTTCGTCTCTGTCGTGGCGGTCGCTGAAGTCGCGCACCACCCTGGCGAAGCCTTGCAAATCTCCGCTCTCGTCTTTGAGCGCCATGGTGATGGCGTTGGCCCAGAATCGGGACCCGTCCTTCTTCATGCACCAGCCTTCATTGCCGAAATGGCCTTCACTGGCGGCTCTCTTCAATTCTTCCGGGAGTTTGGCCCGGACAGTGTCGTCGGCGGGATAGAGACCTGACAGGTGCTGGCCAATGATTTCGTCGCTCTTGTAGCCGAAAATGCGCTCCGCTCCGGCGTACCAGGCGACAATCTTTCCGTCGAAATCCAATAAGAACAGCGCATAGTCCTGGACCCAGGACGGAAGGCGAGCGTCTTTGTCCGCCTCGGCGGATTTGCTCTTGTCGCGCAGCACCAGGAGATGGCGGACGGGCAGCACGTTGCCTTTGGCGGTGTACTCGACATCCCGGGGAGTTCCGTCCGGACCCACCAGTTGCAGCGTGCCTTCCTGCTCGCCGTCCTCCAGAAACGAACGCCAGCGCTCCGAGAGCGTGGGCTTGAAGCCCGGCTCTGCAAAATCGTCCAGACTGCGGCCGATGATCTTCTCCCGAGGGAGGCCCAAGAGCTTGCTGGCGCCGACACTTGCCTCGCGGTAGTGGCGATCGTCGTCCGCCAACACAATGGGCACGGAAGGGTGAAATACGATGGCCCGGAACAACAACTCAAGTTCCTTCGGGCCGTTTTCAGAAAGCCAACGGGTGGCGAGCGGCTGTGAGGCGGCGGAGTTCACCAGCATTTCTCCTTGCCCCGTCGGTCTCTAACCCTGTTGATCTTGAAAGCCGGAGGCCCGGAGGATTTCCTGACGCGTCCGGCAAGCAGCGGGCAGCCGAGAGTGGCGGTCAGGTTGATTCTACCACGTCGCCGACCCGATTGCGACCATATTTCGTCATATGACGTTCGGCAGGCGAGCGCGCCGGAGTAAGCTTCAGCCTGCAACGGATGGCTTGAGCCGCCGCGAGATCACCCAATCACGCCTCCAAGCGCGACTACATTTCCCTCCGTTTGTACGACATACCGGTCCCAGCCGCCAGGATTGCTTGAGCGGCCAGTGTATCTTGGAGTCGTGAGAGGTCAATCGCTCCGCCATATGAGAGGTTGATCCACCGCGCACGTCGAATTCGCGACTAGACCATTTTCTGAGATAATATAGACCAGCTCTGGCGATCCGGCTGCAAGCAAGAGATGGCGAAGGCCTATTCTGACGATCTACGACGGAAGTTGTTGGAGGCGCATCCGCAGGGGGAAGAGAGCCTGGAAGAGTTAG
>DATNJC010000037.1:0-20435 GCA_035604115.1 Bryobacteraceae bacterium
CCCCCTTCCCCTGGACCCCATCCCCGCTCGCCAAAATCGCAGAAAGGAGCCCCGCCAGCTTGCCTATCCTTCAGGCTCATCCTTCAATGAGAAAATGCTGCGTGGGGCCAGGCTAGCTAAACAGGTAGACGACCTTGACCAGCGAGGGCCGGTGGATTGACTTACCCGGCTTCTCCGTCGTGATGAACTCGTGGGCTCTCAGGAGATGAGCGGCGGCGAGATAGAGCGAGTCCAACGCACCGACTCCCGAGTTGGCCGCTTCCTTCTCGCCGAACCTGAGAATTGCCCAGATCTCTCTTGCGGTTACAGCGCGCGCGAAATACTTTTCATAGAAATGGATTTCAGCTGAGCGTCTGTTGAAGATCGCCTTGGGCAACACTTCGAGACGCACAAACCGGCTGGTCAGGAATACCCTGTCGGGGTCTTCCAAGGTCTTTAGCGCCATCTCTCTTAAGTGAGAAGGGCCGTTGAATGCGGCGATCAGGACCCCGCTATCGAGAAACGTCCGGATCGGCCGGGTCACTTACCGTGATCCCCGGCGCTCCGCGATTTCGCGCTCCAGTTCCCGCCGAGTAAGCTGTTTGCCGCCCGAAGCCAAATAGGCGTCCGAAATCTTTCGCAGCGCTCGCCCCAACGCGGACACCCGCTCTTTCGGCGCGGTGCCGTTCGTCCTGACCGGAGTTTTGCGCTCTGCTTTTGCCATAACTCTATTTTAGAGCCGATGCGGATAGTCGACAACCGCCGAGGGGTCGCCGAACCCTACCCTCACGACACGAACGCGGGATTCGGTTTACCCGCTCTACATGATTACGACCTCCGAGAACGATCCTCCATTTTGGCGGCGCGAGACTCGATCCCATTGAGCAGGCGGGAAAGAGTGATTCCCAACCCTGCCGCAATCTTGGCCAAGTTTTGGAAGCTAATGTTGCTTTCACCCCGCTCGACGGCGCCCATAAAGGTCCGATGAACCCCGCAGTGGTCAGCAAAGGCCTCGTGAGAGTACTGCCGCTTGGAACGGAGTTCGCGAATCCGCTGTCCCAGCGCCCGTAGTAGTGTTCTTGCCACGCCTTTCTAGAGTCTGAAGGCATGCAACCATATGCGTCTACAGTACACAGACACTGTATACATAGCTTGCGCAGATACAGGATGAACAGATCGAGCATTGCCCGAACGGTACCAACGGTACTGTAGCCGCGAATATCCCGTAAACTTGCACTTCTATGGATTCTTTCTCGCAACTTTCCTGGAATGTCGGCCCGGTTTTCATGAGATGATGATTTAACACACTACATCCCAAAGGAGCTTCTCGTGCCACTTCGCGTTCTGCTCACGCTGTTCGTTTTTGGCATCAGTCGATTAAGCGCTCAAGGGGCTGCACCCTCTCGTATTTTTGTTACCGACTCTGGATCAAACGCCGTCTCCGTCATCGACCCTGCAACAAATACCGTCGTTCAGACGATTCCTGTGCCTGGCCAAGCAAACGGCATCGTCGTCAGTCAGGATGGAACCCTTATTTTTGTAACTACTCTTTCATCTGTGTCGGTGGTGAATGTTACAACGGGTGCTCTCGTGGCCAGTATCCCGTTCGCGAACCAACCGGGGCAGGTGGCCGTCACCCCCGATGGAAAACAGTTGTGGGTTCCCTCAAACGCCCAAATTGTCACAATAATAGATCTGAGCACGTATATGGTGATTGGGACCGTGCCGGTGGGAACCAGGCCTTTAGGAATTGCCTTCACCCCCGACGGAACGCGGGTTTTTGTTGCCAACACCTCTTCAAATAACGTGTCTGTGATCGACACTGCCAGTCGCACGGTCGTCACAACAATCTCGACCGGGATGGAGAGCTCGGGCGTAGCGGTCTCCCCCCTTGGCACGGTCGCCTATGTCACGAACCTCGCGGCGGGGACGGTTTCGGTTATAGACGTTGCGACCAATACCGTAATAGCCACGCCTTCTGTTGGTTCATCTCCATGGGGCGTTGCTTTCACCCCCAATGGCCAGTATGCATACGTAGCAAACGGCTCATCGGACAACGTTTCGGTGCTTAGCACGGTCACTCACTCCGCTTTTGCCACTATCCCCGTCAGTGCGTCTGGCTATAATCGGCAAATCGCGATCACGGCAGATGGCACTCGTGCTTATGTACCAAATTACGCTGCGAACAACGTTTCTGTTATCGACGTAGCTTCCAATACCTCGACAATAACGATTCCGGTAGGTGCCGGTCCATTCGGCATCGCTGCTTCGGTTGGAACTGGCACGATCAGCGTCACCACCAACCTGTCCGCTGCGACCTTCACGATCACCGGGCCAGCGACTTATAGCGGAAGCGGCACTACGTTCTCTCAGGCTAACGCCCCTCTGGGCGGCTACACGATCACATATGGTGCGGTGGCGGGATACGCCACGCCCGCGAGTCAGATCCAAACGCTCTTTTCGGGAGGAACGATCACCTTCAGTGGGACGTACCAAGGCATCGGTACGATTTTGGTCACCACGAACCTTCCCGCTGCGACGTTCAGGATCACTGGACCAACGACCTATACCAGCAGCGGCACTTCGTTCACGCAGCCCAACGCACTACCTGGGACCTATACGATCAACTACGGATCGGTCGGGTGCTATGCGACACCCGGTCCACAGACAAAGACGTTGGCGGCGAGTGGCACAATCAACTTTGCGGGAATGTATGTCGGCCTTGGTACTTTGTCGGTGAACGTCGGCCCGGCAGACGCATCTGGCGCGACCTTCAGCATCAGCCCACCGATACCTGGATTCCCAACCGGCGGGCCTTATCCCGTGACCCGCACAGGGGTGCCTGCGGGAACCTATGTGGTGACGTTCAATTCAATACACGGCTTTCGGGTGCCGTCGCCACAGACGGTTAGTGTCATCCCCTGTGGAGCTGCGTCAGCTTCCGGCACCTACATTGAAATTGTCCCGGTCATATTGATTCATGGGTTCTGCGCAGGTCCAAGCGATACCTTCGGGGACATGCAGCAAGCACTCCTCGATGATACGGGAAATCCGGCTGATTCTTATGACTATTCGAGGCTAACCGAATCAATTTTCAGCTTGTCCGGAGTCGAGGACATTGCAAGCGGATTTGGTCTGTATATCAAGCAATATCTATTGGCGAACAAACTCAAACACGTGGATGTTGTCGCTCACAGCATGGGCGGGCTCGTGGCGAGGAGTTGGATGGCTGGTCTGGGGGGACCAGCATATGGTGGAGAAATCCGACGGCTCATAACGCTGGGGTCCCCCCATTACGGAGTGAGTGTGTCCGATCTCGCCAAATGGATTGATGGCCTGCAGTTCAATTGTTCGAAGAAGTAGGCCGACCAACTGTCGCTCGGGAGTGAGTTCCTCGGACGTCTTCACGACGCTTGGGTACAGTTCCAGTCCACAAGTCCGAACAAGATTGCGGCAACCAATTTTGTTTTCGTGGCTGGCACCTCCGACTGCAGCACAGGAAACTGCAAAGACGGGCTGGTTTCTGTGCAAAGTGCCGTAATGCCGGATGCGACCCAGATCAGGTACGTACCTTACAAGCATTCCCCCTCTATCCCCTTTCCGTTGTTCACGCCGTCGATTGCCTACGTCACGGCGTCATCGCGAAATTCACATCTGACTTACCAACTGGTTCGAGAGCTAGTACGCGGTGGAGACGTCCTCCCTCAGTGTTGCGGCACAGGAACTCTCAACTACACGCCATCTTTCTTCCAAGGTGCGCAGACTGCTGAGGGTTTTCTTTTTTTAAGGGTTATTGATTCAGTCACGAAGTCTCCTATCAAAGCCGTGCGGAGGTTGGATTTTAGCCCTGCCGCCGATGTGCCCCCGCCACCATTGAACAGACCCGATCCAAGGAATGTAAACAAGAACGGCGGCGCATTTGTGTACTTCCCGCTCGTTGCCCCAGACACCTATCACGTAACAATCAAACTCGGTGGCGGCTACCCGGATGTCGACATACCGGCCCAAGTGGTGCAGCGATTGCGTCCGACCGTTCCTGCTGTAATAGAGGTACAAAAGAAGTAGGGTCGTGGTTTGGGAATACCTTGCGTGGTTGGGCAGCTGTTGTGGAGAACAGAAAGGGTTCGTCGAGCCCTCACGACACCAGCGCGTGCGCGACCCGCGTCGCGAGCTGATCGAACGTCAGAATCTCATACAGCGTCGGGTCGCTCATGATGCGGTTCACGAGCGCGAAATGCATGGCATGGCCTGCCTTCTCCGCGATCACGTGACCTAGCAGCGGCTTGCCGATCAGCGCCAGGTCTCCGATCAGGTCCAGCGCCTTGTGCCGGCAGCATTCGTCGGGGAAGCGCAGGCCGCCGGGATTCAAAATCGAATCGCGGTCGAAGCACACAGCGTTCTCCAGCGACGCGCCGCGGATGAGACCCATGTTGCGCATCGCCGCCAGCTCGTGTTCGAATCCGAAGGTACGCGCGGGCGCGATCTGCGCGGCGTAGCGCTCCGGGGTTACTTCCATTTCGAGCGATTGCCGCCCGACCAGAGGATGTGGGAAGAACACGTCGCAGGTGAGCAGGAACCGGTCCGACGGCACAATCGTGATGCGCTTGCCGCCGCCTTCGACCGACACCGGCCGGCGGATGCGCAGGTACCGCCGCCGCTTCCGGCTGTGCGCGATCCCGGCTTGCCGGATCAGATCGACAAAACTCTGGCCGCTGCCGTCGAGGATGGGCACTTCCAGGTTGTCGATCTCCACGAAGGCGTTGTCGACGCTCATGCTGTAGAACACGCTCAGCAGATGCTCGGTGGTGGAGATCAGCACGCCTTGCCGCATCAGGCTGGTGGCGTAGCTGACCTTCTGCACGTGACGCCAACTTGCCGGAATGCGGAAGCCTTCGAGGTCGGTGCGGATGAAAACGATACCGGTCGAGGGCGGGGCGGGGAGGATGCGAATGCGAACCGGAACGCCCGAATGGAGACCGACACCTGCCGCCTCCACAGGCCGTTGAACCGTGGTTTCAAATTTCAATAGCGGGGCTCCGAAATGGGGGAAGTGGGCATCTTAATCCAACAAACGATGATTGTAACAATCTGGATTACGACTGTCTAGACTTCTGAAACAAAAAGACTTGCTTCTTTGGTGATGTGTCTAATCGGCCACAGTCCTGGGCCTCTGCTGTGTCCGTCGCGCCAAATTGCAAAACGAACCCAAGGCTGGCCCGACCAGGGCTATCATGGGGAGGTGCCTCGCCTCTTCCTTATTGATTCTTTTGGGTTCATCTTCCGCGCCTACCACGCGCGGGCGCGGTCGGGTGCGCCTCCGATGCGCACCGGGTCCGGAATCTCGACCGAGGCAGTGTACATTTTTCACAACATGGTGCGGAAGTTGAAGACGCAGCACAAGCCCGATTATCTGGCGGCGATCTTCGAAAGCGAAGGCCCAACGTTCCGCGACGAGGCGTTTGAAGCGTACAAAGCCAACCGCACCGAGACGCCTCCCGACCTGCTGGAGCAGATCCCGTGGATTCGCAAGACGCTTGAGGCGATGCGGATTCCGGTGCTCGAATATCCGGGCTTCGAGGCCGACGATGTGATCGGCACGCTGGCTCACCGCGCCGTGGAGCAGGGAGTGGACGTCGCCATCGTGTCCAGCGACAAGGACATGCTGCAACTGGTCAACGACCACGTGCGCATGTTGAATCCGATGAAGGACGACACCTGGTACGACGCCGCCGAGACCGAGAAGTTCATGGGCGTGCGGCCGGATCAGGTCGCGGATCTTCTCGCCCTCAAGGGCGACACGGTGGACAACATCCCCGGCGCGCCGGGCATCGGAGAAAAGGGCGCGCGGGATTTGATCGCGCGGTTCGGCTCGGTGGAGAAGGCCATGGCGCACGCTTCTGAGGTGGAGCGTAAGACGTATCGCGAAAGTCTGCAGAACAATCAGGAGCAGATCCGGCTCAGCAAGGAGCTGGCGACAATCCACATCAGCGTGCCCATCGAATGCGATCTCGCCACGCTGGCGGTGCGGGAACCGGATACCGAGGCGTTGCGCGAGCTGTATCGCACGCTTGATTTTTCGAGTCTCCTGCGCGATCTGGCGCCCGCGCCTGCCGCGCGCGACGGAAACCGAGGTGCCGAGCGTGATTTCCAGGAGTTGGGATCCGAAGCGGAGCTGGATCAATGGATCGCTTCTCTGCCTGCGGATGCGCCGTTGGCAGTCGCGGCGGGCGAGATGATGTCGCGGACGGAGCTTGGTTTTTCAACGGGGCTCGGGTTTTCGGCGGCGCCGGGAGTGGCGCGGGCTGTCGCGCTAGATCGAATTCCGACGCGGGCGAACGTCGCGCACGACATCAAGACCTTGATCCGCCAGTTTTATACGGCGGATCAATTCCAGCACGATGTGATGCTCTACGGCTTCCTCCTTTCGGCCGATCCGGGCGGCGTGGATTTGGCCTCGCTTTCCGAATCGTACCTGGAGCGGAGGCCCGACGCCGATCCGGCGGCGCAGGCCGAGACCGTCCTGGCGCTGTACCAGCGTTTGCGGCCGCAGGTGGAGTCGCTCGGTTTGGTCGAACTTTACGAGACCATCGACTTGCCGCTGGCGCGCGTGCTCGCTGGGATGGAGGAGAGCGGTGTGTGCCTCGACACCGGGCAACTCCAGCGGATGAGCGGACGCATGGAGGAAGAGATCGCGCGCCTCTCTGGGGAGATTTACGAGCTTGCGGGCAAGACCTTCAACATCAACTCGCCGCAACAATTAGGTAAAGTTTTGTTTGAAGACATGAACTTGCCCGCTCCGGTGAAAGCCGGGAAGGGCAAAGTAATCTCGACCGCCGCGGATGTGTTGGAGCAACTGGCCGAAGAGCACGTCATCGCGGCGAAGGTGCTGGAATACCGGCAACTCGCGAAGCTGAAAGGTACCTACTCGGACGCTTTGCCCCTGCTGATCGACCCGGCCACGGGGCGCGTGCACACTACCTTCAACCAATGCGGCGCGGCCACCGGACGGCTGTCGTCATCGAATCCCAACTTGCAGAACATTCCGATCCGCACGGAACTCGGCCGCGAAATCCGGGCGGCGTTCGTGCCCCGCGCGGGCTGGAAGCTGATCTCCGCCGACTATTCGCAGATCGAGCTGCGCCTGCTGGCGCATTACTCGCACGACAAGGTGCTGACCCAAGCGTTTCGCAACGGCGAGGACATTCACACCCGCACGGCGGCGGAAGTCTTTGGCGTCGGTCCGCTGATGGTCACGCCCGAGCACCGCCGCGCTGCCAAGGCCGTCAACTTCGGCATCGTGTACGGGCAGACGCCGTTCGGCCTGGCGCAATCGCTGGGGATCGAGAGGCGCGAAGCCGAACTGTACATCCGCGCGTACTTCGAGCGTTACTCCGGCGTGCGGCGCTACATCGACCAGACCATCGCCGAGGTGCGGCACAGCGGAGTCGCGGTGAACCTGTTCGGGCGGCGCCGGCCGATCCCGGACATGAACAGCCGCAATCCCAACGCGCGCATTTTCGCCGAGCGCACCGCCGTGAACACGCCGCTGCAAGGAGCCGCTGCGGACCTGATCAAGCTGGCCATGATCCGTATCAGCGATAAGCTGCGCGGCCTGCAGGCGAGGATGCTGCTGCAGGTCCACGATGAACTGGTGTTCGAAGCGCCGCCCGATGAAGTGGATCAAGTGCGTAAGTTGGCCAAGGTGGAAATGGAGAGCGTGCATAAGTTCGACGTTCCGCTGCTGGTGGAAGCGGGCGTGGGCGACAATTGGCGCGACACGAAGTAACTCATGGCGATCATCGGCGGCCGGCTGGCGGAATGGATCTTGCACCGTTACGAATGGAACGATGCAACTCCTCCGGCGGGCTATGCAGGCATCGGCAAGCTGGAGGCTCTGTTTGGTCCGCGCCTGCTGGAGCGAATTCGCAACAAAACCGTTCTGGACTTCGGATGCGGGCACGGCCACGAGGCCATTGAAATGGCGCGTTACGGCGCCGCTCAGGTGATCGGCATCGACATTCGCGAGGAATCGTTGATCGCCGCCCGCGCCAATCAAACCGCCAGTGGCGTCACTAATTGCAGATTCGTACGGCGCTGCGATTCTCAAGTCGATGTGATCACCTCGATCGATTCGTTCGAGCATTTCGCCCAGCCCGACCAGGTGTTGGAAGAAATGTCGCGGCTCTTGAAGCCGGACGGCTGTGTGCTGTTCTCCTTCGGCCCGCCGTGGTTTCACCCGCTGGGCGGACACTTTCCGCTATTTCCGTGGGCCCACTTGATCCTGACCGAGAAAGCCTTGATGCAGTGGCGTTCCCGGTACAAGACGGACGGCGCAAAGCATTTTGCCGAAGTCGCGGGAGGGCTCAATCAGATGAGCCTCCGTAAATTCGAACGCGTTGTCGCCGCGAGTCCCTTCAAGCTCGAAACCTATGAGCCGGTCCCGATTCGCGCGGTCCGTCCGCTGCACTGTGGCTTGACTAGGGAATTTTTCACCGCAATCGTGCGGGGCACGTTAGTGAAGCGTTAGCCCGGCCATTGCCAATTCCGGATCTCGGGCATGTCCTCGCCGTATTTGCAAATGTACAGCTTGTGCTCGATGAGCTTGTCCCGCAGGACCTGCTTGTGGTGCGCGGCGGTGTTGTGCAGGCGCGGCACGCGGTCCATCACATCCATGGCCAGATGGAAGCGGTCCAGGTCATTCATCACCGTCATGTCGAAGGGCGTGGTGGTGGTGCCTTCTTCCTTGTAGCCGCGGACGTGCAAGTTGTCATGGTTGGTTCGCCGGTAGGTCAGGCGATGAATCAGCCACGGATACCCGTGGAAGGCGAAGACCACCGGCTTATCAGTGGTGAAAATGGAATCGAACTCGGCATCGGAAAGGCCGTGGGGGTGTTCGCTCGCCGGTTGAAGAGTCATCAGGTCCACTACATTGACCACGCGGATTTTCAGGTCCGGATACATGCCGCGGAGCAGGGCTACGGCGGCCAGCGTTTCCAGTGTGGGGACATCGCCGCAACACGCCATGACCACGTCCGGCTCGCTGTCCGCGTCGTTGCTGGCCCATCGCCAGATGCCGATGCCCGCCGTGCAGTGCTTGATCGCCGCGTCCATGTTCAGCCACTGGAGTTCGGGCTGCTTGCCGGCGACGATCACGTTCACCCGATGGAAGGTGCGCAAACAGTGATCGGTGACCCACAGCAGACAATTGGCGTCCGGAGGCAGGTACACGCGCACGATGTCGGCCTTCTTGTTCACCACATGATCGATAAAACCGGGGTCCTGGTGGCTGAAACCGTTGTGATCCTGCCGCCACACGTGGGAACTCAGCAGGTAATTGAGCGACGCAATGGGCCGCCGCCAGGGAATGCCGCGCGTGGTTTTCAGCCACTTCGCGTGCTGGTTGAACATGGAATCGACGATGTGAATAAACGCCTCATAGCAGGAGAAGAATCCGTGGCGGCCGGTGAGCAGGTAGCCCTCGAGCCAGCCCTGGCACATGTGTTCGCTCAGCACCTCCATGACTCTTCCGTCGCGCGAGACATGCTCGTCGGAGGGGAGGATCTCGGCCATGGACTCACGATCCGTCACGTCGAAAACCGCGCCCCAGCGGTTGGACGCGGTTTCGTCCGGGCTCACGATGCGGAAGTTGCGCGAGGCTGCGTTCCGCACCAAGACGTCGCGGATCATCAAACCCATGACTCGGGTGGACTCCGCTTCGACAGCGCCGGGCTTGGGCACGTCGACAGCGTAGTCGCGGAAATCGGGCAGGCGCAGGGCTTGGAGCAGGAGCCCACCGTTGGCGTGCGGATTGGCGCCCATGCGGCGGTCGCCCTGGGGTGCCAGCGCGGATAACTCCGGCTGCACCTTGCCGGTTTCGTCGAAGAGTTCCTGGGGCCGGTAGCTGCGCATCCAATTCTCAAGGATGGCGATGTGTTCCGGTTTGGACGAGAAGTCGGTCACCGGAACCTGGTGCGCCCGGAAGGTGCCTTCGATGGCGAGTCCATCTACCTCTTTTGGGCCGGTCCAGCCTTTGGGAGTTCGCAGTACGATCATCGGCCATTGCGGCCGCGCGGTGACCCCTTGTTCGCGCGCTTGAGTTTGAATCGTACGGATGCCCGCCAGCACGGATTCAAACGTCGTAGCCATCAGTTGATGCATCACGGCCGGGTCGTCGCCTTCTACGAAATAGGGCTGGTAGCCGTATCCGGTCAGCAGCGCGTTCAGTTCGTCGTGGCCGATGCGCGCTAGAACGGTGGGGCCCGCGATCTTGTATCCATTGAGATGCAGCACCGGGATCACGGCACCGTCGCGAACCGGGTTGAGAAATTTGTTGGAGTGCCAACTGGCCGCGAGCGCTCCAGTCTCGGCCTCTCCATCGCCGATGACGCAGCAGGCGAGAAGATCCGGATTGTCGAAGACCGCGCCATGCGCGTGCAGGAGCGAATATCCCAACTCGCCGCCTTCGTGAATCGAGCCGGGGGTTTCGGGCGCGACGTGACTCGGGACGCCTCCGGGAAAGGAGAACTGCGTGAACAGGCGCAGCATTCCTTCCGCGGTTTGCGGGACGTTGGGGTACACCTCGCTGTAGGTTCCCTCCAGATAGGTGTTGGCGATCAGTGCCGGCCCACCGTGCCCGGGACCGGCGATGTAGATCATATTGAGGTCGTATTGTTTGATGATCCGGTTGCAGTGGGCGTAGATGAAGTTCAGGCCGGGCGACGTCCCCCAGTGTCCCAGAAGGCGCGGCTTGATGTGATCCAGTCTTAGCGGCTCGGTGAGCAGGGGATTGGCCAGCAAATAAATCTGGCCGACGGAGAGATAGTTGGCGGCGCGCCAGTAGGCGTCGATCTTGCGGGCTTCCTCTCCGCGCAGTACGGGTGTTTCAAGTTCCATTCCTCCATTGTGAGTCAGATGTGTGAAACGCGGATGAGTTTTTATCGCTTGGCCAGCAGATCGTCGATGCTCTTCAGGTTCGCCTTGGCGTACTGTGCTTCTTCCAAATCGGGGTTGATTGACAACATCTGCCGGAAATGTTTTTGTGCCGCCGACAAGGTTTCGAGACTTCCGCTTTGCGCGGCCAGCCGGGCGTAACACAGCGCCAGTGCATAGTGCGTATACGGATCGCTCGCATCGTAGGCCAGCGACTTCTGGCAGTAGGCGACAGCCGGATCGAAGTGCATCTGCTTGCGCTCGGCGTCGCACAAGCCGAAGTACGCCAGGCTCCGCATGTCGCGCCAGGTATCGGTTTGCGCGGCGCGTTTCTTCTTGCCCATGCCGATCAGGAAACCAACCAGGTAGTAATTCAATTGCCCGGCCTTCCCGGTATCGAAATCGCTCAGGCGGAGATATTCGCCGTATTCGGGCTCGGAATCCGCGTATTTATTGCTGAGCCGCAGGCTGTCGGCCAGCCACAGGTGCGCTTCGGCGGACGCAGGCGCTAACGCGATCGAGGCGCGCGCAGAGTCGATCGACTGTGGGTACAGCGCCTTCATGCGATACGCTTGCGCCTGCATGTAGAGCGCCGTGGCGTTCGACTTGTCGCGCTGTGTGACGATGTTCAACTGGCGGATGGATTCGTCCACGCCGCCGGTGTCGAGCAGCATCCCGGCCAGCGCCACGCGCGCCTCCATGTAATCCGGGTCGATGTCGATGGCCTTACGGAAGGCCGCTTGCGCCTTGGCTTCGTCGAGCAGCGAGTACTCGACGCGCCCCAGATAGAGGGCCGCCTGGCTGTACTTGGGATCGATCTGCAGCGCTTTCTCAAAGTGCGCCGCGGCGTTCTTGTAATTTTCGGCAGTGCCTTTGTTGTACTGCGCCAGGCCGTCGTTCAACTCGTCGAGCGCGGCTTTGGTGCGACGGCGCGGGATCACAATCTTGATGGTTACGGTTGCGTCGCGGCCGGGGTACACCATCTCTTCGCGCGGACCGTCCGGTTCGTAGCCGATGTGTACGCCTTGAATCGTGTGATTGCCGGGACGCAAGCCGGGCAGTCGCAGGGGAGTGCTCTTGCCGATCACGCCGCGCGAGACTCCGTCGACGAAGACCTCGGTCGCGTCCATGTTGGTCTCGAATACCAGCGTGCCGTCCTTCGGCGGAGGAGCGTTGGCCGTGCGCAGGCCCGACGGAAGATACGCCAGCAGCATGTTCGGATCGAAGCTGCCGCGGTCGCTCGTCGGGTTCTGCTGTCCCTTGGTGGCCTCGCGCACATTGCGGCGCGTGTAATCGGCGAGCTCGTCGGCGGTGACGATGCCGTCGCCGTTCTCGTCGGCCTCGCCCTCCAGGCCTTTGACCACGTAATACGTGAAGATGCCATGTCCGCCGCCCCACTCGGCGCTTTCAAAACTGCGCTCGCGGTCGCGGCTGGCCGTCAGCGAGAACATGGAGCGCGACAGATCCAGCAGACTCTTGTTCAATTGCTGATTCTGCGCATCCGCTGCGGCCGGATCGGGAGTAATGGCCCCGCTGTGGCACGAATCGGTCAGCAGGACTTTCCACTTGGCCTTGATGCGCGCGCCGGCCACGTTGCCGAGCGTGTCCATGGGGTACCCGGTCTGCGGAATGTTGTTCGGATCAAGATCGTAGGGCGCTAGGTAGGCGCGGGCGTCCTTGACGAAGCCGTGTCCGGCGAAATAAATGACGACGCGGTCGTCTGCCTGCGCCACCGAGGGCAACCAAACTTCCAGCTCCTGCTTGAGATTCGCGAGCGTGGCTTTGGCGCCGGTGAGGCGGTGCACGTTTTCCGCCTTGAAGTTGCCGCCTTCGGGATTAATCAGGATGGAGTACATGGCGTCGGCATCGCGCTCCGGAAAATCGAGTTGGGCCGATGCCGGCAGTTTTTGATACTTGGAAACGCCCACGATCAGCGCATAACCGCGCGGGACGGTCACGGCGGGAGCGGCCGGGCGATCCTCTTCATACTTGAGATCGCGGGAGTTTGCGGGCGGCGGCTGCTTGGTCTGGGACTTGTTCTGTGCCGGTGCGATCAGCGCCGTAAGCCCAAGAAGAACCACTGTAGCTCGCGCGACCATTCTGACTCCTGACTTCTGTTTTCTGAATTCTTCTTCAGTGATGCGCGAGACGGAGCTCATACACCACCGGCCCTGAAAGGGGTTGCGGCGAGGACAGCACCACCCCGCCTTTATCCTGCATGAAGAGCAGCTCGCGCGGCGTGGCGCCGGCGACTCCGCTCAGATTCTGGGGAAGCTTTTCTCCGGGCGCTACTGGCCTGACGCCAGCCGAATCGTCGAGGCATTCGCCGCGCGCCTTGAATACGGTGTCGTCGCAGCGCGGCCGCAGCGTGGAGGGAAGCTGCGGAGTGGCCGGAGGCGGCGGCAGAGGACGATAACCATGCGTCAGTTCCACCGGACTCACCAGCCAGTACACGGTGTCGTAGCCCGCCGGACCGCCGACCCCAAACCAGCCTTGCGCGGCTGGAACCACATATTCTTTTCCCGCCTCCATGCGATTGTCTGAGCCCGTGTCCGAGCGCGGAAACAGCAGCTCGTAGGAGCCTGATGTCCCGTGATTCATCACGTAGAGATAACCGGAGAAGCTGGCTTGCACGCGGAAACGCACATGGTCGCCGGTGTTGAAAACGGTAGCGGCGTTCATCGCCCGCCATGCGCCGTTCTCCTGCCGGTCCACCTGCAGCGTCACGCGCTGGGGGTCGGTTGGGGTGCTAGGGGTGGGCTGCGCGTGGAGCATCAGCCCGCTGACGCAGACCACGCCCACATAAAAGTAGTTTCGACCTAACATGGCTTACCAATCTGCGTCTCAGCGGTGCTGGAGCGCGAAATCCTTGACCACGCGCGCATCCGGAGCGGTGCTGGTGTTGACCACATAGGCGGCCTTCTCGTTCTTGACGGGGGCCGAGTCCGCGGTGCCCTCGTCCACCTTTTCAAAGACCAGGTCGCGCGAAAGCATCTGCTCGCGCAGGTGGGAAACAACGTCATCGCGAATGGTGGCCTGCGCCAACAGGGCCTCGCGTCCGCCATTGCCGCCGCCCGCCCCGCTGATCGCGTAGATCAACTTGTCCAGATCGCCCTCTGGCTGCCGCGCCAGCACCACGAACAGTTTTTCGGTGCCCGCGTGTTCGTCGAATCTCCAAACGCCCTTATCGCCGGGAACCTCCACTTTGACGTGCGGGTCCACGCGATTGCTGCCGCCGGAAACTTCCGGCCGCGGGAACAGCAATTGCCATTGGCCACTGGCGCCCTGTGTTACCACGTACAGATAACCGGTGGTGTTGGCTTCCACCTGCAGGCGGATGGCGTCGCCGGTGCGGAAGCTGGTGTCGGGATCCACCTCGCGGTAGGCTCCGCTCGAGTCGAGCTTGAGAACCGCGTAACGCAGTCCCAGAGGGCCGTTGGTAGCCGAGGCGGTGATCATATGGGCCTGACCGGTGGTCTGCTGGCCCACTTGCGCAACCACCGTATCGGAGTTGCCCGTCGCTGGTTGGCCTGCGCCGCTGTTATTGCCGGCGCTAGGGTTGCCGGCGGTGGTGTTGCCGGCGCTCGTGTTGCCGCTGGTGGTGTTGCCGCTTGAGGGATTCCCGTTGGCGCCCGTGTTCCCCGTCGCCGGGCGTCCGCCGCCGGACGTGTTCTTGGCCGTGGTCTGCTTCTTATTATTAGCGCCGCTGTTAGACGAGGTGGACGATGTGTTCTTATTGGAATTTGTGGCCGGCTGTCCGCTGGACGGAGGAGGATTGCCGGGGTTCGCCGCGGGATTCGGCGGCGGCGCATAGAACAGTTCCCTAGCGTTCAGTTTGGGTGCGTTCTGTCCCCAACCCACTGCGAACGCCAAAAACGTAAGGGTCAATAGATGTTTCATCGCTGTCCCTTCCACTCCACCTTCCATTCAAAGTGTAGCTCTCTTTAAATCGGCCTTACAGCCCGGAACCTGTACCTATCCGTCCTAATCCGCGTAAATCACCGCCAAACCGGCTCAGCTTTGACATTCGGATCGCCCATCGGAACATTTTGACACCCGGCTTTCGCGGGGGTACCCTCAGATGGGAACCATGGAACGGGACCGCGCTGTGCTGAGGCACATGCTGGCTACGCTCGCCTACCGCGGCGGCAAGGCGATTCGCGGGGCGCCGGAAGGATTCGGGTCCTTTCGAGCCGAGAGCGCCTTGAATACGCCTGTCGCGTTGCTCGCCCATATCGGGGACCTGATCGAATGGGCCCATCGCTGGTGCCGCGGAGATGAGCGGAGCTTCACGGTCTCTGAGCCCCTCCATTGGAACGGCGAGGTCCAGCGATTCCACGGAGCGCTGGCAAGCTTCGATCAATACCTGGCTTCCGGCGGAAGCTTGGAAGCGAGCTTGGAGGCTCTGTTTCAAGCGCCCATCGCCGACGCAATGACGCACATCGGGCAATTGGCCCTGCTGCGCCGGATGGCCGGAGACCCGGTAGCGGGAGAGGCGTACCGGCTGGCTGAGATCGTCGCCGGCCGCGTCGGCCCGGAGCAGGCCCAACCCGGCCGTGAGTTTGAGCGAGACAAAGGGGCCATCTGGTCGAAGCCTTCGTCGGCTTAAAGGGTTGGCCGCCGCTGCCGGCACCCACTTCGAGCACTGCGACCGTTGGGCGCGCTCAGAGCGTGGCATCTAACCCGCGCCGTGGTATCTTAATGATTTCACCCCGTACTTCCAATCTAAAACATGGCTACATCCATACCTATTACAGTCGCGCACGGCGACGGCATCGGCCCCGAGATCATGGCCGCCACGCTGCACATCCTCACCGAGGCAGGCGCGGCTCTGGACATCGAAACCATCGACGTCGGCGAGAAGGTTTACTTGTCGGGCAATACCACGGGCATCGCGCCGGAGTCGTGGGCTTCGCTGCGCCGCACTAAGGTCTTCCTGAAGGCTCCCATCACCACGCCCCAAGGCGGCGGCTACAAGAGCCTCAACGTCACCACTCGCAAGATGCTGGGCCTCTACGCCAACATCCGCCCGTGCGTTTCCTATCATCCGTTCGTGCGCACCAAGCACCCCAAAATGGACGTGGTGATCGTCCGTGAAAACGAAGAGGACCTCTACGCCGGCATCGAATATCAGACCTCGCCCGAGGAGATGACCGCGTTCAAGCTGATCACACGGCCGGGCTCGGAAAAGATCATCCGCTACGGGTTCGAGTACGCCCTGCAGTTCAATCGCAAGAAGGTCACCTGCTTCACCAAGGACAACATCCTCAAGATGACCGACGGCAGCTTCCACAAGCTGTTCGACGAGATCGGCGCCGAGTATCCGCAGTTTGAAAAAGAGCACTGGATCGTGGACATCGGCGCGGCCAAGCTGGCCGATACGCCGGAGGCGTTCGACCTCATCATCATGCCCAACCTCTATGGCGACGTGTTGAGCGATGTGGCCGCGCAGATCGCGGGATCGGTGGGCTTGGCGGGATCGTCCAATATTGGCGATCAGGCCGCGATGTTCGAGGCTATCCACGGATCGGCTCCCCGGCGCGCGGGGCAGAATCTGGCGAATCCCTCGGGCCTGATGCACGGGGCGCTGCTGATGCTGGTGCACATCGGGCTGATCGAAACCGCCGAGCGGATTCACAACGCGTGGCTCCGCACGATGGAGGACGGCGTCCACACGTACGACATCTTCGTGGAAGGCAAGAGCAAGCAGAAGGCGGGTACCAAGGAGTTCGCGCAGGCCGTGGTGGACCGGCTGGGCCAGTTGCCGCAGACGCTCAAGGCCGTGAAGTATTCGACCACGCCGCGCGGGCCGGTGAAGGCGCTTTCGGCGACGCCGAGTTACAAGCGCGAACTGGTGGGCGTGGACGTGTACGTCGAGTGGCCTTCGAAGAAGAACAACGACCTGGCCGATCTGATCAAGAAGGCCGGCGCCAACGGCTTGCAGCTAGAAATGATTTCCAACCGTGGCACGAACGTGTGGCCCAACGGCGCGCCCGAGACATTCTGCACTGATGCGTACCGCTGCCGCTTCATGTCCAAGGGCACCACGCTGTCCGATATCAACGCTCTGGTTTCGCGCATCACCGGTTTGGGTTTGGATATCGGGATGACGGTGAACCTCCGCAGCTACGACGGCAAGGCCGGATACACGCTGGCCCAAGGACAGTAGTCATGGCCGCTCTCGTCGGGGTGGTGATGGGTAGCAAGACCGACTGGGAAACCATGCGCCACACCTGCGATATGCTCACGCAATTCGGCGTGGAGCACGAAAAGCGCATTCTATCCGCGCATCGTACTCCGGCGGCGGCGTTGGAGTTTGCTTCGACCGCAGCCTCGCGCGGCATAGAAGTGATCATCGCGGCGGCGGGTGGAGCCGCGCACTTAGCTGGGGTGCTCGCCGCACACACGATTCTGCCGGTGCTGGGAGTGCCCATGCACACGCAGGCGCTGGGCGGGATGGACTCGCTGTTGTCGACGGTGCAGATGCCCGGCGGCATTCCAGTCGGAACGCTGGGAATCGGCAAAGCCGGAGCTACCAACGCGGCCCTGCTGGCCGTTGCGATTCTGGCGCTGAAGCGGCCGGAGCTGAGCGAAAAACTGCAAGCTTTTCGGACGGCGCAGGCCGAGAAGGTGCTAGGCGAGTCGCTGTAGGGCGCACTCTGGCAAGCAGGCTCGGTATCAGAGTTGTACGCTTGAGGGCATGGCGAATCCGGAGCATCTGGCGAGGTTGAAGGAGGGCGTCCCCGCCTGGAATCAGTGGCGACGGGAAACTCCCGATTTAATTCCGAATCTCAACGAGGCGGACCTCAGGGGGGCGAACCTCACTTTAGCAAACCTCAGTTGGGCGAGCCTCTTCGGCGCGAACCTTGTCGGCGCGAACCTATCCGAGGCGCTGCTTTACCAGGCTAACCTCAGCAGGGCGAACCTTGAAAGGTCGGACCTGAACAACGCTTTGCTTGCATTCACCGTTTTCGGTGATTCTAACCTGACCGCCGCGAAAAACCTGGAGTATTGTCGACACGCCGCGCCGAGCATCATCGATCACTTGACCCTAGCCCAATCTGGCCTGCTTTCTCTCAAATTCCTTCGCAGTTGTGGCCTGCCCGACTCGCTAGTCGAATATCTGCCGTCGCTTCTCAACCAGCCCATCCAGTTCTATTCCTGCTTCATCAGCTACTCGACCAAGGATCAGGAGTTCGCCGACCGCCTCTACGCCGACCTTCAGAACAGAGGCGTCCGCTGCTGGTTTGCACCCGAGGATCTCAAGATTGGCGACCCTTTCCGCCAGCGCATCGAGGAGGCCATCCGGATTCACGACAGACTGCTGTTGATCCTGTCGGAAAATTCGGTACAAAGCGACTGGGTGCGGGAGGAAGTCGAATCCTGCTTGGAGCGCGAGCATCGGGAGAAGCAAACCGTCCTGTTCCCGGTGCGACTAGACGACGCGGTCATGGACGCCAGCGAAACCTGGGCTGCTTCAATCCGCCGCCAGCGGCACATCGGCGATTTCCGAAGGTGGAAGGACCATGATTCGTATGTTCGCGCCCTTTCCAGCTTGACCAAGGATCTTTCGGGTCTACCCTCCGATAGGCAACAAGTTGACGGCGGGGGGCCAAGGTGAGAACCTTATTTGGTTTCCGCGACCAGCAGGTCTTCTTGAACTATCCGTTTGATGAAGCTGCGGAACACATCTCAAGTGCCATGCATTTTGGCGTCATCGCTGGGGGCCTCCTTCCCGTTTGTGCGTCCGACCTCACCGTTCCAGACCGTCCGCGCTTAGAGATGCTCATCGAGGTGATCACTTCCTGCAGGTTTTCCGCACACGACTTCTCCAGATGCCAGGGCGAAGGCGAGCAAAATCTAGCCAGGTTCAACATGCCGATTGAAATGGGAATGGCGCTCTTTCATGCTCTTCAGACGCAACGGCGCGACCACAGATGCGCGTTCTTTGTACCTTCGCCAAACCATGCCTACCAAAAGTTTGCCTCGGACCTAGCCGGGTTGGACCCTCTCAGGTATGAGGACGAGAATACCCTGCTTGTCTGCCTTTACGGTTGGCTCCTGAACCTCGAGGCTGTCGTGTTCCCTCGTCCGCCGACGAGAATCGTGGATCTATATCGAGAGTACAAGCACGGCCAGGATCGGCTCCGCGGCAGCGGGAGAGACGGTTCGCCGAGTCATCATGAACGCCAAGAATTGATGTACCAAGTCTGCTCTAAAGCCGGTCTCTGGGATTGGCGCGAGAACAGTGCCGGTCGCCAAGCTTTTCCCCCAGTGCCTCTCGCTTGGAAGGAGGAGCCGACAGAGCCCACAGATCCGGCGGGCCAAACAAACGCCTGAGCCACAGGACCCTCGCCAAGTCCGGCCCGCTCCCTCTCGCCTTCCTCCGCGGCTGCGGCTTGCCCGAGACGCTCATCGAATACCTGCCCTCGCTGCTCAACCAGCCCATCCAGTTCTACTCGTGCTTCATCAGCTACTCGACCAAGGACCAGGACTTCGCCGACCGCCTCTACGCCGACCTCCAGAACAAGGGCGTCCGCTGCTGGTTCGCGCCGGAGGATCTCAAGATCGGCGACCGCTTCCGGCATCGCATCGACGAGGCCATTCGGATTCACGACAAGCTGCTGTTGATCCTGTCGGAACACTCCGTCCAAAGCGACTGGGTGCGGGAAGAAGTCGAGTCCTGCCTGGAGTGCGAGCGCCGGGAAAAGCAAACCGTCCTGTTCCCGGTGCGGCTGGACGACGCGGTCATGGATGCCAAGGAAGCCTGGGCGGCCTCGATTCAGCGCCAGCGGCACATCGGTGACTTCCGAAAGTGGAAGGACCACGACCCCTACACCAAGGCCCTAGACCGCCTGCTGAAGGATCTGAAGCCCGCTCCCGCGCCCCCGAAATCCGCCTGAGCACCCCAAATTACAAAACGAACCCAGCAAGTCTTTGAAAACACAAGAGTGTCCGGGAGCCTCCGGGCAGCAAATGACGCGCTCTTGGGAAAGGGGGGACCGCCGGCTCTCCCATAAATATGGGAGAATCGTTCCAGATGAAGACGACTCTGGAGATTCCGGATCCGCTGTTCCGGCGGGCTAAGTCAGCCGCCGCCGAACGCGGGATTCCCTTGCGGGGATTGGTGTCGGAAGCGCTCGCCGATAAGCTGCGCGCCACGGGCGCTGAAGACAAGCCCTGGCTGAAGACCTTCGGCAAGCTACGTGCGCTACGCAAAGAAACAGCGCGGATCAGCGGGATCATCGAAGCGGAGTTCGGTCGGATCGAACCTGAGGACTGGCGTTGATTTTGGACACCAACGGGCTCTCCGCGATGGCGGACGGCGACCCTCTTTTGGAACCGGTCCTTCAACGCGCGGATGAGATTGCAGTTCCCGTGATTGTACTAGACCATTTTCTGAGTATTTATAGACCATAGCCGCAGTGGCGAAAATGGGCTGTTGCGTGTTCTGAATTCACCGCAGTAAGGGCCGCGGCCACGGCATGCTCCAGCAATTCCAGTTGGCGGATCTTCCAAGCTCGCAA
>DATNJC010000038.1:0-7418 GCA_035604115.1 Bryobacteraceae bacterium
TTGCGAGCTTGGAAGATCCGCTAACTGGAATTGCTGGAGCATGCCGTGGCCGCGGCCCTTACTGCGGTGAATTCAGAACACGCAACAGCCCATTTTCGCCACTGCGGCTATGGTCTATAAATACTCAGAAAATGGTCTAAAACCGGCAGTCAAGCCCTAAGGCTTGATCACCTTCACCACCAAGTAATTGACGGATTTCACTTCCTTGAACCAGTGCGGCGTGCCCGCCGGGATCACCACCACGTCGCCTTTGCTCAGGTGGCGCGATTCGCCGCCTTCAATGTCAGTGCCGAGCCACTGGCCCGCCTTGGTCATCTTGCCGCCCAGCATTTTTCCGCCGGTTACGAACGTCGCTTCACCGTCGGTGATGTAGATCACGTCGGTTTCTTTGTCGTGCACCTCGACCTGGCCGGGTCCGCCGCGGTGTGCACCGGAGACCGTGTAGTCGGAACTGCTCGCGACTGGGCCGCCCTTGGCCAGCGCCTCGGCCATCTTGTCGTGATCCATGTACGTGACGGCCGGCGTATCGGCCGCGGTTAGCAGCACAGCCGACCCAAACGCCATCGCGAGCAAAGTGGGAAATACCCAGAGCGTCTTCATTTTTCGTGGCCCTCCTCCGGCCAACCATTATATGCTGTAGTCATAAGGTTTCTCATATGCAAGCTCGTCATCCTACTAAAAAACGATGCTGGGCGAGCATCGCCGCCCTGATTCCGCTGCTAACCGTACTTTCAAGCGCGCAATCCGTGGGCGATGCCTCGCGCGGCTCGGCTTTATTCACCAAACTAAAATGCGTTGCTTGCCACACCGTCCGCGGACAGGGTGGCGGCACGGCGCCCGATCTCGGCCAGCGCACCGGGGGCTCCTACACGCCGTCGCTGATGGCCGCGCGCATGTGGGATCACGCGCCGGAGATGTGGTCGGCCATGAAGGAACAGGGAGTCCCGCGGCCGGAACTGACCGAGCAGGATGCCGCGGATCTCTTCGCGTACTTTTACGCCGCGCGATACTTCGATCCGCGCGGCGATGTGGCTCGCGGGCGGGCGCTGTTCGCTTCGAAAAAGTGCACGCAGTGCCATGCGACCGACGCCTCGGGCTCCGGGCCGGGGAATCTGGTGAGCGCGTGGCGCTCGGCCAGCGACCCGGTGGTGCTGGTCCAGCAGATGTGGCGGCATTTCCCGCAAATGCAGACCGCCTTGGCGGGCAAGAAAGCGGCCTGGGTCCAACTCACCGCCCCGCAACTGGCGGATCTGCTGGCGTACGTACAGGACACTCAGAAAGCCGCGCCGAAACCTTTGCAGTTCTCCACGGCGTCCTCCGCAGCCGGCCAGCAGCTTTTTGAAAGCAAGGGCTGCGCGGTGTGCCATCAGAAGGGCATGGCGCTCAATCGCAAGCTGGTGGACCGGAATCTGACCGAGGTGGCGGCGGCGATGTGGAATCACGCGCCCCGGATGCAAACGGCGACGGGAGCGGCGGCCCAGCGCGACATCAACGAACAGGAGATGCGCCAGATCCTGACCTATGTATGGGCCAGCCAGTTTTTTGAGCCGCCGGGCGATGGCTCGAACGGGCGCAGGATTTTCGTCTCCTACAATTGCGCCGCCTGCCATGAAAACGCGCTGGTGCCGTCGCCCAAACTGCCCGCTTACGGGAAACGCTATTCGGTCGTGTCGATGATTCCGGTGTTGTGGAAACACGGGCCGGTGATGCTGCAGCGCATCGAGCAGAAGAACCTGCCGTGGCCGCATTTCCAGAAGAACGACATCGCCGATCTGGCGGCGTACCTGTCGGGCCCAGCGGGCGCCCCGGCGGCGCAGCGTTAAGACCGCGGCTATTTGTCCGATGGTGCACGAACTCCGGCCGATATGGGAATGGTAGACTCAGGCGTAGTAAGCGGCTCCTCAATGGCTATGCCGGCACAATGGCGGCGGACAGACCGGATTCCGAGCAAGTGACGGCGGCGAATGCAAACACCTAAGCCTCTGCATTCCCGCATTTTCGATTGGCTTTCCCCGGTTGTCTTCCTGTCGAGCAACCCGTTCAGCCTGATTGGCGTGGTGCTGGTGACCACGGCAACGGTGTTGTGGGTTTACCTGCTCCCAACTCTACTTCGGGGCGACACCAACAATCCCTACCTCGGGATTCCGGCCTTTCTGATCCTCCCCGGAGTGTTTATCTGTGGACTGATCCTGATTCCCATCGGAATCCTGCTGCGGCGAAGAAGCCGCCGCCGGCAGGGGCTGCAAGTGGCCAGTATTCCGGAGCTCCGGCTGGACAGCCCCGAGTTGCGGCGTGTGCTGGGCTTTGTCGCGGCCGCCAGCTTGATGAACGTGATCATCGTCAGCCAGTGGGGCTATAGCTCCATCAACTACATGGACAGCGCTGCCTTTTGCGGCCTGACGTGTCACAACGTCATGCAACCGGAGTACACGGCGTATTTGAATTCTCCCCACGCGCATGTCGCCTGCGTGGAGTGCCATATCGGCCCCGGCGCCTCCTGGTTCGTGAGATCCAAGCTTTCCGGCGTGGGCCAAGTGTTCGCAGTCACGTTCAACGACTATCCCCGGCCCATCCCGTCGCCGGTCGAGAACCTGCGTCCCGCCCGCGAGACCTGCGAGCATTGCCACTGGCCCGCGCGCTTTTCGGGAGATCTGTTTGCGGTTCGCACCTCGTATGGTTCGGACGAGGCAAACCACCCGGCTTCGACGGTGTTGCTGATGAAGGTCGGCGGACGCACCTGGAGAGGGAGCGTGGGCATTCACGGCGCCCATGTGGATGAGAATGCCCGGATGGTCTACACGGCCGTCGACCGGCAGCGGCAGATGATTCCCCAGGTGACCTATACGGCGCCGGACGGAAAAGTTACGGTGTACAATTCGACCACGGCCAAGGTCACGCCCGCGGATCTGGCGCGCGGGGAGAAGCGCACCATGGATTGCCTGGATTGCCACAGCCGCCCGACTCACATCTACCAGTTGCCGGAGCGGGCCGTGGACCTGGCGATGGGGCAGGCGCAGATCAGCCCCAAGTTGCCCTACATCAAAAGGGAGGCCGTGGCAGCCTTGCGCCGGAACTACCCGGATCGCGATACCGCGGTGCGTGAAATCGCGGCGGCGCTGGATCAGTTTTACCGCACCAACTATCCCGCCGTGTACAGCAGCAACGCCGCCGGCATCAAGAACGCGAGCGACGCGGTTCAAACCATCTATCGGAACAATGTATTTCCGGAAATGAAAGTAACCTGGGGGACGTACCCCAACAACCTGGGGCATATGGATTATCCGGGTTGTTTCCGGTGCCATGATGGCGATCACATGAGCGCGGACGGACGCTCCATCCCGGGCGATTGCAATACCTGTCACGATCTTCTTGCGGTGGAAGAGAAGAATCCCAAAATACTTTCCGACCTCGGCGACAGCGGGAGTGCGCCCCAGGGAATCCAATGAACCCGCAGGTAATCCAATGAAATTGGCGACCGCAGTTTTGTTCGTGCTCAGCCTGACCGGCGCGGCCGGGGCGGCGGGGATCGATTGCCTTTCCTGCCACGCTGAAAAAGCGTCAGCCAAGAAGAGCGTTCACGGAGCGCTGGCCTGCGCCGACTGCCACGCGGCGATCCGAGCTTTTCCCCACCCGGACAAGGTCGCGCCCGTCAATTGCGCCTCCTGTCACGCGGGCAACGCCTCCGCGCTGGCGCAAAGCGTGCATGCCGGCGCAGGCGGGCCCACCTGTCTGAACTGCCACGGCGACCCGCATTCCATCCTTCCCGCGAAAGATTCGCAATCGACCACCTATCCGGCGAACTTGCCGCGCACATGCGGCTCCTGCCATGGGAACGCCCAGCTCGCCAAACAGTTGGGGCTGCAGGAGGTGTATTCGCTCTACATGGACTCGATCCACGGATTCGCCCTCACGCGGGATGGATTGCTGGTGGCTGCTAGTTGCTCCAGTTGCCACGGGTCGCATGACATCTTGAGCAGCAAGGACCCGATGAGCAAAACCAATCACGTGAATGTCCCGCAGACGTGTGGAACATGCCACGCGGGGCCGCTGCGCGATTACACCTCCAGCATTCACGGCCAGATGCTGCAGGCCGCTCCGGAGGAGGCCCCGGTGTGCACGAATTGCCATACGGCGCATCAGATCGCTAAAGTCGGCACCGCGGAATGGCAGATGAAGACTACCGCGACTTGCGGCGGCTGCCACAAAGATGAATACGCGACCTACCGCGATACCTTCCATGCCCAGGTGTCCGCGTTGGGTTATCAGCAGACGGCGCGGTGCTGGGATTGTCATGGCCACCATGACATTCTGCCGCCCTCGGATCCGAAGTCGACGGTAGCGTCCGGCCAGTTGGTCTCCACTTGCGGCAAGTGCCATGCGGGGGCGAGCGCGAGTTTCGTGAAGTACGATCCGCATGCGGATTCGCACGACGCGGTGCATTACCCGGCGCTGCATTATTCCGCCGTGTTCATGAACCTGTTGCTCGCGAGCGTGCTGGGATTCTTCGCACTGCACACGCTGGCGTGGTTCATTCGATCCCACTCCGGCGGGAACGCCGGGACGAAGCCCAAGGAATCTCCCCCCGAGTAGGAGGCGCTCACATGGACGACGCTAACGCTCGCTACTACATCCGGTTTTCGCTCGCCCAGCGCTATTTGCATTGGGCGCTCGCGGGCACCTTTCTGGGACTCGCCTTCACCGGCATGACGCTGCGCTTCAGCACCGCTCCCTGGATGCAGAGCCTGGCCCGGGCCGTGGGGGGATTTGGCTTCGTCCTGTTCTTTCACAAGTTCTGCGCCCTCATCCTGACCGTGACCTTCCTGACGCACGTGGCGGACCTGGTGTACCGGATCGTCGGCAAGCGCGAGTGGAGTCTGTTGTGGGGACCCAACTCGATGGTGCCGCGCTGGAAGGATCTGCAGGACCTGATCGGAAACCTGAAGTGGTTCGTGCACCTGGGGCCGAAGCCGCGGCTCGACCGCTACGCTTACTGGGACAAGCTGGATTACTGGGGCGTGTTTTGGGGCATGGCGATCATCGGGTTTTCGGGCTACGCCATGTGGTTCGGGTCGTTCTTTGCGCGCCTGATGCCGGGATCGTGGCTCAACATCGCGCTCCTGATTCACGGCGAGGAGGCGATTCTGGCGACCGGCTGGATTTTCGTCATCCACTTTTTCAACACGCACCTGCGGCCGGAGAATTTTCCGATGGATCTCACCATCTTCACCGGACGGCTTAGCGAAGAAGAGTTGAAGAAGATGCACCCGGAAGAATACGAACGCCTGGTCAACAGCGGCGGGTTGCAAGCGATCGCCGCGGAAGCTCCGCCGCGCTGGCTGAATAACTTCGGGCGGTCGATCGGCGCGGCGGCGATTTTCGCGGGGGTGGTCATGCTGATTTTGATGGCCGTGGCGTTTATCCGGGAGTGAATTTCCTCGAACGGGACCGGATTCTCTAGCTGGCGCAAACGTTGCCGGCGGGCTTGAGGTCGCGGGAGATGACGGGTGGGCCGGAGGCTTGAAATGGGCGGCTTCGATTTTTAGGAAGTCTTTGTGCGTCAGTGCTTTGGCGAGGCCTCGGGTTCGTTTTGTAATTCTGTTCCGCACGCTGGCGAGTGCCGTCTCGGGTTCGTTTGGTAGTTTTGTTCCGCGGGCCGGCGGGCGGGGTCTCGGGTTCGTTTTGTAGTTTTGGCGGAACTCCCGGAGCGCGCCGCCCGCTAGGCAACCCCATTCAGTTGCGGCGCGACAACACTGGTGCCGCTGGTGCGTCATCGTAGTTATCGCATCTTATGGGAATGAGATGCCCAATGGTGCGTAGGCACAACCGTGCACCAGATTCGAATACATCGGCTGAACCTTGTAATTGTGACCGTTAAGCTCTACCAGACCGTACAAATCTTGGAAGTTCACGCATACATCGCCGATCTCATAAAAAAGCAGGACCGCTACACTTTTGGTGAACCAGGCGTCGCCGTCCGGATCGGTAATCGTTTCGATGAGCTCGTGACCCAAGACGTTTGCCGTCGAATCCACGACGAGCCCATTCGGGCTTGGTGGCTCGACGGTGCAGCCGACAGCGTTCGTGTAGGGCAGAACCGTGTAGAGAATGTGACCGATGTTGGAATCGAAGCTGCTGTGATAGCCGCAGAAGACGTTTGTTGAGCATGAAAGAACCGTCGGCGAGATGCACACATCCTGTCCCGCCGGAAGAAAGATGTGATAGATGTGGCTGTACCCGGTTCCATAAAGCTCGGCGGCCATATATGCCAGCGTCTGCATGTCGGAATCGTAGAGAATCTGCGGCTCGGCGTGGTTGTATACGACGCCCCCGCCAACGGTGTAGCGATTGTCGGCGTATGACCCCACGTATTGATCCGTGATGTGGATCATCTGGCTTTTACCAAGGTCACTGAGGAAATTAGCGGGAGTTCCCCAGCAGGCCGGCGCGACGGTCGTACAGGAGTTTACGTAAACGCCGTGAGATTGCGCGGACGTAACCGTTGGCCCACCGCCCGGCCAGAAGTTCCCATACCGGTCTACGAAGGCTTGGTCGCTGAGATCGGCCGGATAAAATCCCGGTGGTGGAATTGTTGGGATGACCGGCGGCGAGGCTAGCAGGGCGGCAGCAAAGAGCTGCCTGGATAAGGCGAACAAAGCACGGCTATCGACGTTCGGAAGTGTGAGCGGATGGATCGGATAATGAACTCCCGACGTCGCCGCGGCGGTGGTGGACTCCGTGGCGACTCCAAGGGTCTTTAGGGGTTCTTGCGCCTGTGCGCGCTGGAGCATCACGGATAGCAGAACTCCGGCCAGAACAACGGCCTTGAGAACTCGAAGCAGTTTCATAGATCTGGTTCCTCCTGTCAGTTTCAAACCCGCATTCTCGATAACTCGACCGTGCAAGGTGCGATTCGTGGATCGAGTTGCACGTCCTCCGAAACCTGGAGTTGGCTTTCTAGCCGCGAACCCGCTCAACCAGCGTCCGATCACGACAACCAACGATCGCTTTGTTTTGACTTTCATTCTGTCCTCCAATGGATGAAGCGAGATTGGAAGGAGGAATTAGCGAAAAAAAGAGCAGGGTCTTTTTACGGAAGGTGAGCCGCTTTCGAGCTGGCGGTGCACGAAGGGGTTGTTCGGAAGCTGGCTATCCCAGCGCTTCCAGAGTTCCAACCGGCGGGCGCTAAAGGCTGCGGCGGTCGTCAGCGCGGCCAGTGCGACGATTGAGAGCAGCGAGGGACTCGTGGGTGCGCGAGAGCTTGGTGGCGTGCCGCAAGTCCTTTAGACCATTTTCTGAGTATTTATAGACCATAGCCGCAGTGGCGAAAATGGGCTGTTGCGTGTTCTGAATTCACCGCAGTAAGGGCCGCGGCCACGGCATGCTCCAGCAATTCCAGTTGGCGGATCTTCCAAGCTCGC
>DATNJC010000039.1:0-46670 GCA_035604115.1 Bryobacteraceae bacterium
AGTGGCAGTGGGGATTACCACAGCGCCCGCCGGTGCCGGTGATGGAACCGCGGCGCACATCGCCCAGCCTACTGAATTCCGCGATCAAATCGTCGCGTTCGGCTTCTAAAGCAATCAGGGAATCAGGCATGTGCCCCCCCCCTAACCGAGCGTATCACATACGCTCGGTTAGGAGAAGCAGAACAGCAAACCCGCCTTCCGCCAACATTTATGTCGCGCACCCTGGTGTCCTGAGGTGGTTGAGTTGGGCGATCATCCGTGAGCGGATGATGAGGCGATGTTCAGAATCCAGCGTCTGAAACTTCTGTACGCGCTGGCGGGTTTACTCTTTGCGGGATATTGCACTGCGGAGTTGCTCACGGCCCATATCGCTAATCACACCCCGATTTCGAGCGGCACGCTGTACTGCCTGCTCCTGTTCGTATCCGTTCCGGCCTTCGGCTACATTCTGTTGTTCAGACTGTTCCCTTCGGCTGCTCGATTCCTGAGGCGGTAACGCAAATCGGCCGGGATTGCTTGGGGCCACTGGCATGCCCGAGCCTATCAGATCCCAAATCCCTGCGATCATGGATGTGATGGGAAGGAAGTGGCCGAGAGGTACACGATGAATCAGCCCGTGTCTCGACGTAAGATGGTCGCCGGAGCAGCGCTCGCCGCCGCCGCGCCGCGGCTTTTCGCTGCGACGAACGCCACGCCCAAACTCTGGAGCAACGAATACTTCGCCAAGAAGGCTGGGGTTTCCCTGTACATGTTCCGCAAGCGCTCGACTCCACCCAAGTCCGGCGAGACTCCGCGGCCGGTGCTGTTCCTGGTGCACGGCTCGTCGATCTCCTCGCGCAACAGCTTCGACGTTACCGTGCCGGGGCGCGGCGAGTACTCGGTAATGAACACCTTCGCGGCGCTAGGCTTTGACGTTTGGACGATGGACCACGAGAACTACGGGCGGTCGGGCCAGACGCAGAGCAATTCCGATATCGCGAGCGGCGTCGAGGATCTGAAAGTTGGCGTCGACCTGGTGATGAAGGAAACCGGCCAGCAGAAGGTTCACATGTTCGGCGAATCCTCGGGCGGGCTGCGCGCCGGGGCTTTTGCGATGGCCCGGCCGGAGCGCGTGGACCGGCTGATTCTGGCGGCGTTCACTTACAAGGGCGACAACTCGCCCACGCTGGCCGAGCGCGCCAAGCAGCTCGATTACTACCGCACGCACAACCGCCGCCTGCGCGATCGCGAGATGATCCGCAGCATCGCCACGCGCGATAGAGCGGGCACGTCGGATCAGGCGGTGATGGATTACGTCGCCGACCAGGAACTGAAGTTCGGCGATCAGGTGCCCACCGGCACGTATCTGGACATGACGGCGCACTTGCCGGTGGTGGACCCGGCGCAGGTGAAGGCTCCGGTGCTGCTGGTGCGCGGCGAATACGACGGCATCGCGACGGTGGACGATTTGCAGGAGTTCTTCAAGCGCCTGCCCAACGGCGACCGGCAGTTTGCGATTCTGCCGGGCATGGCGCACTCGGTGGTGACGGGGCTGAACCGGCAGTTGTTCTGGCACGCGATGCACTCGTTCCTGACGATGCCGAAGGGGTCCGTCACTTAGCGGCTGTGGGTCTGGCCGCTCAAGATTAAGACGCCGCGTAGAAACGCGGCGGCAGCCCGGAAGGGCTGCCCCACTTCTCTCAAATCCGCGCCAGGCTGATCCCGCCATTCTTAGTGGCGACCTTGAGCGTCGCGCCGCCGCCGCCCAGAGTCACGTCCAGCTTGCGCGGCCGTCGGCTGCCCTCGACCACGCCACCGAAGTCCGAGCGGATTCCTCCATTCACCGTTTCGGCCTGAATGCGCGCCTGGAAATTGGCGGGCGCCGAAATGGTCACGCCGCCGTTCACCGTCTCCAGGTCGAGCTGGCGCCCTTGCCAGGCGCTCCGCGCCAGCGTGAGGTGCACACCTCCGTTCTTGGTCTTCCCCGTGACATCCCCGATGACCCGCTTGAGATCGAGCCCTCCGTTCTTCGTGTCGACATCCAGGCGCCCATTCATGTCCCAAACGGAGATCCCGCCGTTGAGCGCCGTGATTTTGAGGTCCTGGATCTGTGGCGCGAAAACCTCGTAGCTCACCGACCAGTAAGAATTGTTCGACGATTCAGGGCCGGAGGCCGCCACTCGCCCCGCCGCGCCGTCGACGTGGACCTGGGAAAACACCAGACCGGCATCGGAGTCCGAGTCGCCCCACGCCTCGACACGAGAGCGCACCAGGACATCGCTGCGCGTCCAGCCCTTGACGGAGACGCCGCCGTTCCGGCCTGGGTCCAGGGTCAATTGCCCGACGCTGGCCAGTGTTTGCTCACGGACATCACACTTGTGAGCTCGCCGGTCGTTGTTGCGATCCTGGCAGTTTAGTTGCTTGTCCCGATTGTCCTGCAATTGGCCGAATGCGCTCACAGCAGTCAGGACGGTCAGCCCGATGAACGGGAGCCTCGATTTCAACATGAGAGTCTCTCACTTTCTAGCGAAGGCCGCTGGGGGTTCGACGGTACTGGAGGAAAAACGTAACGGGAGGGCGCTCGTCATTGAAGAGAGCTCCGGGAAGGGAGCTCCGCGATGTTCATCCGCGAACGCCCGATGTGTGAACGGTTGCACCTAGCCGGCTCACGCGGGTCGCAGCCGGGCTTCGTGCCCCTTGACTCGAAACCCCACAGGCCGATAGACTCCTCGCTGGAAGGAAATTCGTGAAACTGCGCAGCATCCTCGCTTGTTTGGCATTCGCGTGCGTGCCGGCCGTGGCGTTGAGCGTCTGTGCGGACCCGGATTACCTGCCGTTTTCCAACCGCGCGGGCGGTGGGTTTGAAAACAAAATCGCTGAGGCCGTGGCGCAGGCGCTGGGCGAACCGCTGGAGTACACCTGGGCCAGTTACCGCGGCCATGGAGGGTTTCCGCAGTTCCTGTCGTCCACGCTGGATGCCCAGAAGTGCGATGCCGTGATGAGCATTCCGTATGCGAGCCGGGAAGAGCTGACTACGCGGCCCTACTATGTTTCGTCTTACGTTTTTGTCTCTCCGAAGAGCAAGAAGTACGACATCACGGGCATGGATTCGCCTGCTCTGAAGCGGCTCAAAGCCGGATTTGAACGGGATACTCCGGCCGAGGACGCCTTGAAGATGCGCGGCATGATCCCGGGCGTGGCCGTGGCGTTCGACGTGTCGGGGGAGGGAGGAGAGTCGCCCGCGAGCATGCTGGAGGCTCTGAAGAACGGGCAGATCGACGTCTTAATCACGTGGCAGCCGGCCATCGGTGCTTTCCTGCGCGGATATCCGGACATGGAAGTTGTGGTGGTTCCGAATACACGCGCCTTAGGGGCGCCGGAGCAGTATTCTTTTCCTATGTCGATGGGCGTTCGCGAAGGGAACCAGACGTTGAAGAAGAGGCTCGACGACGTGATTGAAAAGCACCAGGCGGAATTTACTGCGATTCTGGCTGAGAGCGGAGTGCTGGTGTCGAGATGAGTCCTAGGTGGATTGAGGGCGCTGGCAGGCGCCGGCTAAAAGCCGGCGGCAGGCTGAAAGCCTGCCCCACTGTCTTGCTAATGGCAGCTTGTTTAGCTGGGGCCCCGCAGGCGGACGACGCTCAGAAGTTGATTCAGGCTAGCGACTGCTCGTCGTGTCACGCCGTAGATCGCCAAGTGGTGGGTCCCGCTTACAGCGACGTCGCTAAGCGTTACCTCGGCCAATCCGATGCGGTGGAAAAGTTGGCAGCTAAAGTTCGCGACGGCGGTTCGGGCATGACGCCTCATGCCGATTTGACGGATGCACAGCGGAAGGCGATGGTCGAGTGGATCTTATCGCAGAAGGATTCAGCGGCTGCTCCGCCGTCCGGCGCCGCTAAGCTATATACCTACACTTTGAAAGACGGGACCACGGTCCAATTGGATTTTCCACTCATGCTCGATGGTCCCGGGCAGAAAGTTACCAAGGACGTCTTCCATGGTTATCAGCTCTGGAATTCGTACTGCTACCGCTGCCATGGTACCGACGCCACGGGCAGCCAGCTGGCGCCGGATCTGCGGCACTCGCTGGCCTCGGGGATGAAGCAGCCGGAGTTTCTGTCGGTGACCATGACCGGCCGGAAGGAAAAGGGCATGCCCAGTTGGGCCGGCTTTCTCAGCGAGAAAGATGTCGCCGACGTTTACAGATACGCCAAGGGACGCAGCCTCGACCTGGTGCCGGTGGGCCGGCCTCCGTCGGAGCAGGACTGAGGAGTGACCACCCCTTTGACTGGCGCGGGTGGCTCAGATAAGATCCAGCAATGCAAATCTACCGAATCGCCGCGAGAGGGATGCGCGAACGCGGGATGGGTGAAGGTCGCGGACAAGCTGAAGCAGGTTGGCTCGCGGTGCGGGCTTTAAAGGAGATCTTGAAATGAACAGCATGAGATGGCTGACCGTAACAACCGCACTGGGTGCGTGTATCGCGATCGGACCGATTTCGTCGCGTGCCGACGAAGCCCTGGAGAAAGACGCCCAGGACCCCAATCAGTGGGTCTTGCCGCTGGGGAGTTACAGCGGCATCCGCCACAGCAAGCTGACCCAGATCAACGCCCGCAACGTGGGAAAACTGCGGGTGGCCTGGACCATGTCAACGGGCACTCTCCGCGGGCAGGAGGGCCAGCCGCTGGTCATTGGCAACATGATGTACTTCGAAAGCTCCTACCCCAACTTCGTCTACGCCATCAACCTGGACGAGGTCGGACAAATCGTCTGGAAATTCGCTCCGGAGCAGGATAAGTTTGCGCCCTCGGTAGCCTGTTGCGATCTGGTGAACAAGGGCGTGGCTTACGCCGACGGAAAGATCATTGTTAGCACCTTGGACACTCACGTTTACGCGCTGGACGCGAAAACCGGCAAGGTCGTTTGGAGCGTCCAGAACGGCGATCCGCAACTGGGGCAAACCATGACCATCGCTCCCCTGGTGGTGCATGACAAAGTGATCGTGGGAATCTCGGGCGGAGAATATGGCGTCCGCGGCTTCCTGGCCGCGTACGATCTCAAAACGGGAAAGAAGGTGTGGCTCGCCAATAACGTCGGGCCGGACAATGAGATCCTGTTCGATCCTAACAAGACCATCGACGGGGCGACCCAGCAACTGGCGGGCAAGGATTCCAGTCTCAAGACTTGGACCAACGACGAGTGGAAACTGGGCGGCGGCACCACCTGGGGCTGGTACACTTTCGATCCGCAACTCAACCTGGTTTATTACGGCAGCGGAAACCCGGGTACGTGGAATCCCACGCAGCGGCCGGGCGACAACAAATGGTCCACCACGATTCTGGCGCGCAATCCCGATACCGGAGTCGCCGCGTGGGCCTACCAGATGACGCCGCACGACGCCTGGGATTATGACGGCATCAACGAGGGTGTGCTCACCGATAGCGTCGTCGATGGAGCTACCATACCGACGCTGACGCATTTCGATCGCAATGGCTTTGCCTACGTGCTCGACCGGCGCAACGGCAAGCTGCTGCGCGCGAACAAATTCGATCCGTCGGTCAACTGGGCCAAGGAGATCGATCTGAAATCCGGCCGGCCCGTCGTCAACCCCGACAAGATGACCAAGGAAGATGTGAACGTCAAAGACATCTGTCCGGCCGCGCAGGGCGCCAAGAATCACCAGCCGGCTTCCTACGATCCGAAGACCAAATTGTTCTACGTGGGCACCAACCACATCTGCATGGACTACCAAGCCTTCAGCGTCAAGTACCGCGGCGGCTTCCCGTACGTGGGCGCGACCTTGAGCATGTTCCCGGCGGATCACGGCGACATCCGCGGCCGGCTGATCGCTTTTGACCAGGTGACGGGCCAGACCAAGTGGGCGGTCAACGAGAAGTGGCAAGTCTACAGCGGACCGCTGACCACCGACGCCGGCGTGCTGTTCTATGGGACGCTGGATGGCTGGTTCAAGGCCGCCGATATGGCCACCGGAAAGGTTCTGTATCAGTTTCACGCGCCCTCGGGCATCATCGGCAACCCCATCAGCTACATGCACAAGGGCAAGCAGTACGTCGCGGTGCTCACCGGCGTCGGGGGCTGGGCTGCCATCGGCCTCGCGGAAGGTCTTACCAAGGGCACGGAAGGGCTCGGCGCAGTCGCGCTGACCACTACTCTGGCCGACTTTACGAACCTCGGCGGAACACTGATGGTGTTCTCGCTGGAGTAGCAGCGGTTCTGGCCCCTAGCGGGAAACGGTGATCGCGGGCGGCGCGCTAGTGTCCGCAAATCTTAGACCTTCGGATCTCGCCAAGGCGCGAAGGCGCTAAGAATGAAACAAAAAGTCTTGGGTTCTTTGCGCCTCAGCGTCTTTGCGAGGAGATCTCCGATTTTTTTCCGCGAATTTTGTGACTTACGGCGTTAGCCGGCCATCCTCTGCGATCGGGCACCCAATCTGGTCCGCAACGTGCAATCATGCGATCCGATCATGCTGCCTTTTCACAAGATCCTGTTTCCCGTGGATTACTCCGCGCCGTGCCGAGCGATCGTGCCTTACATCAAGGAAATCCGGCAGCGCTTCTCCACGGAGTTGACGCTGGTCCACGCTTACGGACCGGAGGCGCTGGCGTACAGCTCGCTCCCGATTTCCGACCCGGATTTGCCGGAAGCGGCGCGGGCCCACGAGGACCAGCGGCTGCGCGAGTTCGCCCTCGAGGTTTTCCCCGGCGAACATGTGGAGACGTGCGCGGAGTTGGGCGAGCCCGGCACCGCGATTCACAAGCTCCTGCAGCACCAGGGCGCGGATCTGATCATGCTGGCGACGCACGGCCGGGGCCCCATCCGCAGGTTGCTGCTGGGGTCGGTCGCGGCGAAAGTGCTGCACGACGCGAGCGCCGCCGTCTGGACCGGCACCGGCTCGGCGCTCATGGAGCATCCGCCGCAAATCCCGTACCGGTCCATTCTGTGCGCGGTGGACGACAGCGACGAGGCCGAGGGCGTGCTGAAAGCCGCCGCGGCGCTGGCTGCCGCGTATGACGCCCGGTGGTCACTGGTGCACGTGTTGGAGACGCCGCCCGAGCCGCTGGAGGTCGATTTCACCCCCTACAATCGGGAGGCCCTGGCCGCGGCGGATTTCCGCTTGCGC
Source organism: Bryobacteraceae bacterium (assembly GCA_035604115.1). Classification (GTDB taxonomy): domain Bacteria; phylum Acidobacteriota; class Terriglobia; order Bryobacterales; family Bryobacteraceae; genus Palsa-187. The sequence goes on from DATNJC010000039.1 coordinate 7,121, forward strand.
GAGTTGAAGGGGCAGTGCGGCATCGACGCGCCGCACGCCGTGCTCGACGGGATGGTCGCCGGGGTACTGCGGCAGGAAGCCCTGCGGCAGGGGGCTGGCCTGATCGTCACCGGCCGGGGCGCGGTGCAGTCCCGGTTCAGCCGCCTGTGGTCGCATCTATACCAGATTGTCCGGGAGTCGCCTTGTCCGGTGCTGAGCATTTGAGTCTGCCCGTCCTCCGCCCGTCAAATCACCCACGACCGCTGGGCCAAATCACCCGAACTCGGCTGGTCTTGCCGATATGGGGCATTGGATGGGCGCTACGCGTTGGATACCAATGGAAGCTTAGTCGCAACAATGGCATTCCGCGTGCAATCCGAGCGGGTGTATGGCGCCCATCCTAAAACTCAGGGGTAGGGGACGGAGGTTGAATCATGCGTCGCTTTTATCCGTATTTACGGACTGTGTTGCTGATTGTGGCCGTGGCGATGAGCTTGGCCAGTGCGCCGAGGAGAAAGCCGTACTCCTCGCACGAGAAAGCGTTCTATGCCGACGCTCAAACGGTGGAGTTCGTCAAGCCGGGCTTGACGATTACAATTAATTCGGCGAGTATCGCCGCGGATGGCACGATCTCGACGACCTACAGTCTGACGGATCCGTCGGGCTTGCCGCTGGATTCCGCGGGAGTCACCACGCCGGGGACCGTCAGCGTCAGTTTCATCGCCGCGGTGCTGCCCAATGGCCCAGACGCACAATACACCGCCTACACCACCCGCGTGGCGAGCGGCGCGGCCATCGCCACGGAGAATCAACCCGGAGCCGATAGCGGCGGGGCGACGACCTCTTCCGCGGCGGGCGTCTATACGTATACGTTTCACACCAAAGCGCCGTCCGGATTTGACGCAACGGCAACGCACACCATTGGCGTGTATGGATCGCGCAGCCTGACAACCTTCAACCTGGGGACAGATTACGCCAGCGCAACTTTCGACTTCGTTCCCAACGGCTCCAAGGTGACCGAAGTTCGCGATGTCATCCGGACCGCGGCCTGCAACGGCTGTCACGATCAGCTCTCCGCGCACGGCGGTTCGCGGCGCGGCATGGCCATGTGTGTTCTGTGCCACACTCCTCAGAACGCCGATGCCAACACGGGCAACAGTCTGGACATGAAGGTCATGATCCATAAGATTCACGACGGTTCCAGTCTGCCGAGTGTCGTGGCGGGCAAGCCGTATCAGATCATCGGATTCCAAAACTCCGTCAACGACTTTTCGAAGGTGGTCTTCCCGGCCGACGTCCGGCGCTGCCAGATGTGCCACTCGCAGACGGACAGCGCCACCCAAGCTACGGCCTACCTGACCAAGCCCGAGCGGGTAGCTTGCGGCTCCTGCCATGACGATGTCAATTTCGCCACCGGCGTGAATCACGCGGGCGGGCCGCAGTTCGACGACAATCTGTGCGCCAACTGCCACATCCCGCAAGGCGAGATGGATTTCGACGCGTCGATTAAAGGCGGGCACGTCGTGCCGGCAGATTCTTCGCTGCTGGCCGGCCTGGTAGTTAGGTTGACCAAGATTCAGAACGGCTCCGCGGGCAAGGCGCCGGCGGTTACGTTCACGGCGCAGGATAACAGCGGCAAAGCTATTCCCTTATCGCAGCTAAGCACCATTTCTTTGACGATGGCGGGGCCGACCAGCGATTACGGCTACACCAGCTTCGGATCGGACGTCACCACGCCGGGCTACGTCACCGAGAGCGCGGCCAATGCTACTTGCGGCAGCGACGGCACGTGCCTGTATCAGTTCACCCACAGCGTCCCGGCCACCGCTACCGGAACCTACGCCATTGGCGCCGAGGCCCGCAGAAGCGAGACCGTTCTGGCGGGAACCACTTCGCAGCAGTCCATCTCGTATGGGGCCACGAACCCGGTGATGTATTTCTCGGTCGACGGCTCGCCCATGGCGCCGCGGCGCGAGGTGGTGGCCATCGGCAACTGCAATAAATGCCACTACTCTTTGACCCTGCATGGCGGGTTGCGCAACAATCAGACTGATTACTGTGTGATGTGCCACAATCCATCCAACACGGATGCCTCCACGCGAGTCACTTCCACGAACGCGGCAGACAAGGCCGCGCCGAATCAGGGCATCAACTTCAACCTGCTGGTGCACCGTATACACACGGGAGTGAATCAGCCCGCGAACCGGCCCTACATCGTCGTCGGTCACGGTGGCGCCGACAGCAATTTCAGCGACGTTCTCTATGCGGCTCTGGCCCCCGACGGCGCGCCGGGAGACACGCGCAACTGCGCGATGTGCCACGTCAACTCGAGCGAGTTGAATCTGCCGTTGGGCAAGAACCCGGTGGTGGATCCGCAGGGTCCCATCAATCCCATTCAAGCCATCTCGTCCGCCTGCACCGGGTGCCACATGGATATCCCGACTGCGTCTCACACCCTGTTGAACACCTCGACGCTGGGCGAGAGCTGTCCAGTGTGCCACGCCTCCGGTGCTGCCTATGCCGTCGATCAAGTGCATGCCCAGTACTGATCAGGTGTGGAGCGGGCTTCAGCCTGCAACGGGCGCTTCAGCGCCCGTGCCGAAGCGGAGGCTGAAGCCTCCGTTGCAGGCTGAAGCCCGCTCCACGTTTCACTGCCTCCTGCGTTTGCTCCTGCCGCTCGCGGCCCTGGCCGCCGGCACCGCTCTGCTCGAGGCGCAAAACCTCCCCGCCGGATACATCGGATCCGAGACCTGCGGGGTCTGCCATGAGGACATCTTCAAGGCCTTCGCCGGGAATCCGCACCACGCCGTGGAGCAAGACAAGCGGCGCGGATTTCAGGGCCGGGCGTGCGAATCCTGCCACGGGCCGGGGGAGAAACACGCCGAGTCGGCCGACGCGACGCTGATTCGCAATCCGCTAAAACTGGCCGCGGCCGAGGCGGACAAGATGTGCCTCGGTTGCCACTTGAATCAGCCCACGCACATCGGGCGCTTGCAAAGCAGTCACGCCCGCGATCAGGTGGCCTGCACCAGTTGCCACAAGATGCACGCCAGCGGGCCGGCCGCCGCCGAAGGCGCTACGAGTCCCGCGGGCCCCAAAGGTCTGGTCGCGCGCAAGGCTTCCGATGTGAACTCTCTGTGCGCCGGATGCCATCTGAATGTGTGGGCGCAATTCCAGCGGCCCAACCACCACAAGCTGCCGGAGGGCGCCATGAGCTGCGTGGATTGCCACAATCCGCACGGCAGTGTGCGGCCCGCCATGGCCCAGAGTTTCGCCGCGAACGAGCCGGGCTGTCTGAACTGCCACGGCGACAAACGCGGTCCCTTCACCTTTGAGCACGCGCCGGTGCGCTTCGAGGGCTGTGCCAGCTGCCATGAGCCGCATGGCTCGGCGAATCCCCGCATGCTGGTGCGTCACGAAGTCCGCATTCAGTGCCTGGAGTGCCACGCCAGCTTGCCGACGGTGAAAACCAGCTTCGCCGGCGTGGTGCCTCCCGCGTTTCACGATTTGCGCTCACCGCGCTATCAGAACTGCACGGTGTGCCATCAGAAGATTCACGGCAGTTACGTGGACCGGAACTTACTGCGATGACGCGGGTGATCCCATTTCTAGTCGCCCTCACGCCGCTCCTGGCGCAGCAAACTCCGCCTGCGCCCGCGCCCCAGCCGCAGGCGTCGCCTGCCGCGCCCCAGCCGGCCGCGCCAGCCCCAGAAGCGCAACCCGCGGCCACGGCGCAACCTGCGGCCACGGCGCAACCCGCGGCCACGGCGCAACCCGCGGCCACGGCGCAACCTGCGGCGACGGCGCAAGCCGCGCCCGCGGAGTCTCCCGTGCCCTCCGGAGAATCCTGGCTGACCGGCTACATCGATCTCGGCTACCGCTGGCAGACCGGCGTTGGAGGCAGCCTCGACACCTACCGCAGCATTGTCAATCTAGGTTCGGGACCGAAGTTAGTGGGAGCGGACTTCACCCTCACCAGCTCCCACCACCGGGGCTTCGATCAGATCTTTGATCAGATTCACGTCCGCGCCTATGGCTGGGGCGACGAGCCGTATGCCACCTTCCACCTGGATGCGCGGAAATCCAAGCTCTACGACTTCAACGCCGACTACCGCGACATGGCGTATTTCAACTTCCTGCCTTCCTACGCCGATCCACTCGCGGCGCGCGGCATCGTGCTCGACGAACAATCCTTCGATACCCGCCGCCACCTGGGCTCCTACACCCTGGATCTGCTGCCGGGCAACTGGATCGTGCCGTTCCTGGCCTATGAGCGCGACTCCGGGTCGGGCATCGGCGCGACCGTGTTTCAATCCGACGCCAACGAATACCCGGTGCCGAATACGCTCCGCGATCTGACCAATCTGTATCGCGGAGGCGTGCGTATCGAACGGCGCAGGTTCCACGCGACGCTCGAAGGCGGCCGCACGACGTTCAAGAACGACCAGTCCCTGTATCAGAGCGGCGGTTCGAATCCCGGAAACAACACCGCTCCCTATTTCGGCCAGACGCTGGACCTGACCAGCCTGGTAGCGGCCTACGGCATCCGCGGCCACAGCGAGTACGGCAAACTGCTGACGACGGCCAATCTGACGTCGTGGCTCGACTTCTACGGACAATTTCTCTACAGCCAGCCTGACAGTACGGTCAACTATTATCAGCGCGACACCGGCAATCTGGTGCTGCAAAGCCAACTGCTGTTCTATACCGGCCAGCAGTACCTGCTATCGGCGGCGGCCCAGCTCCCGCACACCACCGGGACTGCGGGCGTCGAAATCCGGCCGCTGCATCGGCTGCGGATTCTGGAATCGTGGCTCACCGACCGGATGCACGACGCCGGTTCCGCCAGCTCGTCCAACTTGTTGCTGTCAGCGCCGAACTCGTCCCAGACCATCGCCAGCCTGCTGGCGTCCTCGCTGGCGACCAATTACAACCAGCAGGAGGTCAACGCCATTTTCGACGCCACCGCGAAGCTGACGCTGCGGGGCGGCTATCGTTATGTGTGGGGCGACGCGCGCGACGCCACGCTTCCCGCCGAGGGCCTGGCGAGCTCGGATCAGGTCAAGCTCCGGCGCAACGTCGGGTTGGCCGGCATCACTTTCCGGCCCATCCACAAGCTCTTCCTCTCCGCCGAAGCCGAGGCCGCGTCGAGCAGCGGCGCGTATTTCCGCACCAGCCTGTACGACTACCAAAAGGTGCGGGCGCAAGCGCGCTATCAGGCCACCGGATCGCTCAGCATCTCGGCGGATTTCATGGCGCTCAACAATCGGAACAACCAGCCCGGCGCCGGCTACGACTACCTGGCGATGTCGGAATCGCTCGCGCTGTTGTGGTCGCCCGCCAAGAAGATCTGGGACTTCGAGGGCTCCTACACCCGCTCCACGCTGCGGTCGAATATCGGCTATCTCGATCCTGGCACTCTGCTGGCCGAGACGTCGCGCTACCGCGACAACGCCCATACCGCGACCGCGCTGTTCAATCTCAGGCTGGCGCGCGCCTCGGCTCGTAGTTCGGCGCACATACCCCGGCTCACCGCCGGCGGATCGTTCTTCATTTCCTCGGGCAGCCGGCCGACCTCGTACTACCAACCGCTAGCCAAACTCTGGGTACCGCTGGGCGCGCACGCGAGCTGGTTCACCGAGTGGACCTACGAGGGATACGGCGAGGCCTTCTATCTGTATGAAGGCTTCCGCACCCACCTGGTAACCACCGGTGTCCGGCTGACGCGATAAACCAGTAAGCCGTCCCAGTCAATTCGTTAAAGAATCCCCGGGCTCACGCCACGGGGTTATAGCCCCGCCCCGTAAGGGCGGGGATTCAGCGGCGCCCAAGCCGTGCACCCGCCAGATGGCGAAGGCGTCAGCCCTTCACGTGGCACTTAGCGCAGTTGCCCTTGGATTCAAAGGACGCCCCGCCGGCGTGATGGCAGAACGCGCAGGAGGTCTTGTCCGCTTCGGCGGTCTTGTGCAGCATCGCCTTGTAGTTCAGGGGCGCCTTGGAATCCTGCTTGAACAGCGTCTCGTGGCAGGTCTTGCAGTCGTTCTTCGCGCGCATCAGGTGGGCGGCGTGATCGAATGTCACGTTGCCGTTCTTGGTTGTGAACACCAGCTTGGTGGGCGGCTTCTTGGTGGTGTCCTGGGCAAAAACGCCCAGCGCGATCAACAGGCCGCATGCGAGGAAGCAAGAAACAAAGGTGCGCATAAACTGAATGTACCATTCTCGGGCTTCGCGGGTCATTCGATCTCCTGCATAAAGCTCTCGACTTCTCCGGGATACTTCGTCAGCGGATTATAAGTCAACAGTTTTTCCCGCAGCGATTTCCCCCGATAAGTGGGGCTCTCCGCCAATTGCCGCGCGACGTAGTCGATCCCGGCCTCCACCGATGCGAATCCCTTCCGGCCCGGATGGTAGCCCCAGCGATTGTTCCGCGTCTCCTCCATCCCGCAATGCGTCTCCCGGATCGACAGCGCCGGCAACAGCCGGTAATCCAGCCCGTAGCTGTCGGCCGCCCGGAGATACTCGTCGATATGTTGCGGCGCCGGGCAGCGATAGCGCCCGAAGAACTGCTCCAGCCGCGCGGCGCGCGGATCGGGCGCCGGCTTGCGCAGCTCCGCCGGCAGCGTCGCCGTGCTGTTGGCGCTAAGCGCCAGACTGGCGGCCACGCCCAAGGTTCCCACCCCACGGCGCAGAGCCGTAGCGATACTTGCCGTGACTCGCGATTCCATCATTCCTTGGGCCACCTCGAGCACAGGTACCGCCTGCGGAGACGTCACTCTGATTCTAACAAGCACAAATTGAGATTCGGCGGGCGAAGCTGCCCGCAATATAGACCACTGGAGGTTATGGGCCTACCGGAACCGCCCGCACCCGGTGATGAAATCGAGCCAGCCGCGCAACCCGTACATCATACTGCATTCAAATTGCCTCCGCGATCCGTCCGGCGAGCCTGGGTGCGCGAAACCAGCCACAGATTCCACACCGATACCACACGGATTGGAGGCCGATGCTTTGAGTCCGTTAATCAGTGTGAAATCTGTGTGGTATCCGTGGCCAAGAATGGGTTTCTTGGGCTTTCCGATTCCCAGCATCTATGGCGCGCTCCCGGTGCCCCCACCCGTTCCGGAAGCGGCCCCATCGGCCCTCACGCCCTCCCCAGCAGCGCCTTCTTCACCCCCTCCGCGGTGAACGGAATCTCCCGCAACCGGACCCCGGTGGCGTCGAAGATCGCGTTGCCGATGGCCGCCGCCATCACCGTGATGGAGGTCTCGCCCGCGCCCGTGGCTTCTTCGTCCGGCCGATTCACCAGCACGCATTCGATCTTGGGAATCTCGAAGCCCAGCGGCAGCGAATGATACGTGCTCCAATCCACTGACGTGACCTTCTCGGAGTCCCAGGTAACTTCCTCGCCCAGCGCGCGGCTCATGCCCTGCAGCGCTCCGCCTTCGGCCTGATTGCGCAGTCCGTCGGGATTCGAAATCGGACCCGCGTCGATCCCCACCCACATGCGCTTCACCGTGATCTTGCCGGTGTCCTGATCGACAGCGGCTTCGACCACAATCCCGGTGTAGCCGTTGTCGCCCTCGTAAGCCACGCAAGCCACGCCGCGCCCGGTGACCACGCCGGTCTTGCGATTCCGAGTCTGCGGCGATGGGCGCGTCTCCCATTTGGCCGCCTGAGCAGCGGCGCGCAGCACGCCGATCACCCGCTCGTTCTGCAGGTGCCGCAGGCGATACTCCACCGGATCGGCCTTCACGCGAGCCGCCAGCTCGTCCATGAAACTCTCCTGCGCAAACGTGTTCTGCAGCCGCGCCGGCGAACGCAGCGGCCCCGTCCAGAATGGCGACTCGACAGTGTGCACCACCGCCTTCTCGGATCGCACGGTCCCCGTGCCGCCGCTCTTCCCGCCCACGCGCCCTGCCACATAAGAAGGAATCCCATTGCTGTTGTTGTTATAAGCGCGAGGCTCCTGCGCCGGTCCCGGTGAGAACCGAGCCGGTTCATAGCCCAGCAACATCCCTGTGACGACATTGCCGGGCGCGTTCGGACCAGGCCGGTTCCCCAACGTCGGAGTCCATGCCTCGTGTTCCCACGCGATGATGTTCCCCTTGGCGTCCAACCCCGCGCGTTCGTCGATAGTCCAGGCGTTGCCAAAGTTCTCCCAAGCCATCTCGTCCTGACGGCTCAGTTGCACGCGCACCGGCTTCGCCACAGCTTGCGAGAGCACCAGCGCGTCATAGCTGACAGTATCGGCGCCATTCAAGCCGTAACAACCCGAGCCGCGCCGGAAGATCACATGCACATTCTCCGGCTTCAGCCCCAGGATCATGGCCCCGGTAGTTTTCTGATACCAGACTCCCTGAGTAGGCGAATACAGCGTAGCGCGATCGCCCTGCACGTCGGCCACGGCACAGGAACTGCCCACCGATCCGTGCATTTGATAAGGATGATAGTAAGTCGCCCCGTGCACCGTAGCCGCCTGCGCAAGCGTCGCCGCTGTGTCCTTCGAATCCACCAGCAATTGATCGCGCGAAGGCATTTTTCGCATCGACTCGTGAAACTCGGCTTGCTTAGGCAGCCCCGAGCCCGCGCTCCACGCGACCTTCAACTTGCCCGCGGCCTGAATCGCCTGCCACTGTTTCTCCGCCACCACGCCGACGAAATTCTTGCGCACGACCACCTTCACCAGACCCGGCACGTCCTTTACCGAACTCTCATCGACGCTCATCACCGTCGCGCCCACCGCCGGCGGACGCACCACGCGCCCATGCAACATCCCGGGCAACCGCACGTTGTGGACGTACTCGAACTGCCCGGTGGCCATTGCCGCCATGTCCGGCCGTCCGACCGGCTTACCCAGCACCGTCCAAGTGCTAGGATGCTTGCGCTTGGCGTTCCGGTCGAGCCCCAAGCTAAGCTTCTTCCCGCCGACCAGCGACGCGTAGCTGACCTTCCTCGACGCATCGGCCTTGACGCTCACAACGCCATCGGCCGCCGCGAGCTGATCCACCGGCGCACTCAGCCGCTCCGCCGCCATCTTGAGCAAAGCTTCCCGAGCCGTAGCGCAAGCCAGCGCCAAATTCCCATGATTAAAATTCGCCGGATGCGACTGGCTGCCCGAAGTGTACGCCTGGTCCGGTGTAAGCGCGGTATCGCAATAAATCAGCTTCACGCGCTCGAACGCGACCGACAATTCCTCGGCCACCAGTTGCTGCTGCGCCGTAGAGATCCCCTGCCCCAACTCCTCCTTACCGCTATAGGCCGTGACGCTTCCATCGCCGCCGATCGCAATCCAAGAATCGACCTGATCATTCCGCGGCGACCCGGCAATCGGAGCAGAGCCAAACTGCGCCAGCGCATCCCCGCCCATCGAAAACCCGACAATCAGCGCCCCCGCACTTTTGAGAAACCCTCGCCGATCCAACTCCACCCGAGCCCCGCGCGTCATTTCGCCACCGCCTTCCGATACCGCTCGACAGCCGCATGCATGCGAGTATGCGTAAAGCACCGGCACAGCACACCCGAGAGCGCCGACTGAATCTCAGCCTCCGACGCCTTGGGATTCTTATCGACAAACGCCTTAGCGGTAAGGATCACGCCGTTCAAGCAAAACCCGCACTGCGCGGCCTGCTCGGCGATAAACGCCGTCTGAATCGGATGCGGCTTCTCCGGCGTCCCCAGCCCTTCGAGTGTAGTAATGTCTTTCCCCACCACCGCGCTAACCGGAGTCACGCAAGACCGCACCGCCGCCCCATTGACGATCGCGGTGCAAGCCCCGCACTGCCCCAACCCGCAGCCGAACTTAGGCCCGCGCAACTCCAACTCATCGCAAAGCGCGAACAACAACGGAGTACCCGGGTCCAAGTCCAGCGTATGCGTCCGCCCATTGACCTTAAGAGTGATAGCGCTCATAACGGTTAGGTTAGGCCCCAGCGCCAGCCCGGTCAAGCGTCGTGGCGCACGCACTCATGCGTGCCGTGTCGAGACTCATCTCGACACCGTTTTCGCCGAAAAAGACGCTACCGTTCGAGACCCCAGGAGTTCAGCCATTTCGCGACCTTCGCGTGACTGACTCCTTGCTCGGACTCCAACTCAGCGATGCCCGCTTCGATTTCTCCGAGCTGCCATTCCTCCGACTCGACATAGGCGGCAATCGCCTCCGCAGCGAGGAACGATTTAGAGCGTTTGGAGCGCTTCGCGAGCGCATCGAGACGCTTCTTCGTTGCCAAGTCGATCCGAATGGAAAGTGTCTCTGTCATCTCGTGTGCTTATCTGTACACATTCTCACACGATTGCCGATCCGAGCGGACGCGGGGACTACTCGAATAGCCGTTTCTCGTCGCGAGCCGCGTGCTTGATGTGCAGAATACGAATCCGGCCACGGCTGTCCTGCCGGTAGTAGACCCGGTAGTTGGTCACAGGAAAACTACGCATTCCATCGCCAAGATTTGGGCGGCGGCGCCCCATCTCGGGGTTTGCGGCAAGTAGATGGAACGTGCCGGTGATGGACTCAACCACGCGCTCGGCTACTTCGATGTTCGCTCCTTGCGCGACATAGAGCCAAATCTCGTCCAGATCTGCAAGAGCGCTTGGCGCAACGGCGTAGCGGAGGTTCATCCGCGCGGACTGGGCTTTTGCAGTTCGGCGAGCCTGCGCATTCCACGCTCGCGCACGCCGGACGCCAAGTCCTTGGTCGTGTGCTCGTCGAATTCCAGACCCTCCCCGCGGTCGATTTCGGCGTCTGCCTGCTGCAGACGCGAGCGAAGCGCGCCGAGATCCACCTCGTCTTCTTCAATGAGCCTGTGCACGGCTTCGCGCACGAGCGCCTCGGCATCGTCGTAATCGCCCCGCTCGATCTTCTCGCGAACGCGCCGCTCCAGCTCGGGCGGCAAAGTGACGTTCATTGGAGTGTGCTCCCTGTTTCCGATGGTACCAAGCTAAGGACCTGAAATGATCGAATGTTTCTAAAGCGCTCGGTTTCGAAGAGCCCGATCCCTAAAACCATCCGGTGGAAAAGAAGAACTACCAATGAACCGGGACCCGTAAAGCTTGACTATACTGGAGATCTTACATCGTATGGAACCGCAAACCGAGCTTGGATGGAAAGAAGCGATCATGGCCGAGCTCAGCGCGTCTAACGCTCCGATGCACTATGTCGAGATTGCGGAGCACGTTTTTGAGCACCGCCTACGTACAGAGCAAACGGCAACGCCAGCAGCCACGGTCGCGTCCGCCCTTGCACAGTCATTTAAGAATGACGGTGAACACTCTCCGTTTATCCGAGTAAGCCGTGGGGTTTATGCCCTCCGGAGCGTCCAGAAGGAAGCGCCGGTGATTGCGCAAAAGGAACTGGCCGCGACCGAGTCATCTGAAGTGACGGGGTTGGTGAATGCGTTCGGCATGTTTTGGGATCGAGCTAAGGTGCAATGGGAGACTGAGCCACAGATACTCGGACAGCAGGCTGGATCGAAGCCCGTCAACTTCTGCGAACAGAGAGATGTGTATCTGCTTCATGACTCCCAGGGGGTCCTATACGTCGGTCGAGCCACCGATCAGAGTCTAGGTAGGAGACTCCAGCAACACACGTCTGACCGCCACGCTGGCCGCTGGGACCGTTTTTCATGGTTTGGTGTGTACCCTGTCGAGGAGAATGGAACGCTAAAAACGTCTGCTGATTTCTCAAACGTGGATATCGATATCGTAATCGCCACTATGGAAGCTGTCTTGATCGAGGGTTTGGAGCCGCGTCAGAACCGCAAGCGCGGCGACGATTTTCAGGCTATTGAGTTTCTTCAGGTCGAAGATCCGAAATTTGAGATGAATCGCAAATTGGCGATTGTCCAAGAACTAGCAGCACAGCTGAAGAAGTGAGTTCCCGTGGAAGCTTAGGCGTTTGGCCAATCAACCCAACCCCGGGCACAACCCGTCAAGCGCACCCACCTACCGCCCTTTCACCCCCGAATCCCACACGACCTTCCCCCCCACCATCGTCATCACCGCCTGTATCCTTCGAATCTCCTCCGCCGGCACCGTCAAATAATCCCGGTCGAGCACCACTAAATCCGCCAATTTCCCCGGCTGAATCGACCCCAAATTATCTTCCTGAAATATGAAATACGAATTCTTCCGCGTATGCGCAATCAGCGCGTCCTCCCGGCTGATGGTCTGCCGCAGCACCCGAGTCCCGCCCGCCATCTTCCCCGTCACCGCAAACGCCAGCGTAGTGAACGGCAGGTATTGATTCGCAGCCGTCCCGTCGGTCCCCAACCCCCACACGATCCCGCTGTTCTGAATCGTCGCCAGCGGAGGCATTTCGTAACCGCCGTCGCCAAACTCGTCGTGCATGATTCCGCCATTGATCACCGCCCAAGGATGCACCGCCGCGTACATCCCCAGTTTCTTCATCCGCTCCAGCTGCCCCGCGTTGATCTGATTGATGTGCGCCAATTGCCACCGCAGATTCTTGATCGGATGCTCTTTATTGACGGCTTCGATCTGATCCAAAAACCCATCGATGGTGTCGCGCAGTTCCGCATGCACATGCAGCGGCATTCCCGCCTTGGCGACCTCCATGGCAATCTGCCGCCATAGCGCCAGTTGGGCCGGCGTGTTTCGCGTCTCCGTCGCGAACATGGCGTCGTGCAGCGGCGAGTACACGCTTTCTCCAAACGCTACCGTGTCGATGTAGCTGTCCCCCTGAAACAGCTTCATCCGCGGGATCTGTTGCAGCACGCGCTCCACCTGATCCGGATTGCCCGCGGCCGCGCCCTCGATGCAAAACGTGCGAATCGTAAGTTCCCCGTGCTCCTTCCAGCGCTGCAGAATCTTCACCACCTCGGGATCGCACCCCGGCACGCCGAACGAAGTCAGCCCCGTGCGATTCATGTCCCGCACCATCCCCAGAGTGCTCGCTTCCAACTGCTCCGGCGCGACCTTCGGCAGCTTAGCCGCGACAGGCCGCGTAGCCGCAATGTCGCCCTTAATCACGCCCGTAGGATTCCCCGAAGCATCCCGCCCAATCGAGCCCTTCACAAACCCCGCCGGGTCAGGCCCCCCCGCCTCGATCCCCAGCTCATGCAAAGCCCGGCTGTTCAAGAACACCTGATAGTAGGATTCCTGCAGCGACACCGGATGATCCGGCGCAATCTGATCCAGCTCCGCCCGCGTGAACGGCCGAGGATCGTCGGCGAATTGCTGATGCGCCCACCCGCCGATGTTGTAGACCCAATCCCCAGGCCCCGCGGCCTTAGCCCGAGCGCGCAGCATCTCCACCGCCTGTTTGCGCGATTCGACCCCATCAAACCGCAGCTCCTTAGCCCAAGTCGAAGCCGCCCGCAACAGATGAATATGATTGTCGATCAACCCCGGAATCACAGTCCGCCCGCGCAGATCGACACGCCGCGTCCCCGCCCCAGCCAGCTTCGAAATCTCCGCGGTAGTCCCCACCGCCACAATCCGCTCGCCCGAAACGGCCACCGCCTGCGCGATCGAAAACCGGTCGTCGACGGTAACGATCTTCCCGTTCACCAGCACGACATCCGGCTCCCGCTGCGCCAGCAGCAGCGAAGCACCGGCCAGCACCACCAGCAGCACAGCCCGCATGGAAAGTTCTCCTATTTATACAAATGCGGAGCGTCTTTCTCGTTCTCGTTACACACGAATTCGAGAATCTCGGTCCCCAGCATCAAATGCATCTTCTGCACCCCGGTAGTCCACGGCTTCGAGTAAGCCTTGGGATCGTCGATCGTCGCCGTCACTTCAAGGTTCCCAAAATCCCGCCGCCGGAACCGCTCGGTAACATGCAGCGACTCGGTAGCAGGATGCCCCTTCTCGGTATCGAGCCAAGTCTGATCGTTAAACCCGGAAGTCTCGATCGCCAAAGTATCGCCGTCCCACTTGCCCGTCGAATACCCCAGCCAAGCCGGATTGGGATTGGAAACCAGCTTCCGCCCATCCATAAAGATCTGCCGGAACAAATTCAGTTGTTCGTACAGAATCACCACCAGCCCCGGCGTCTGAACGATCTTGAACGGAAACATCCCGTTAGTGTTGATGCGCGGAACGCCATGCGGCAGACACCGCGCCAGCGGATCGTCGCGATGCACGTCCTTCTCGCGTTGCTGCTGCAAAGCCCGCGCCCAAGGCAACAGCGGAACATCCTCTTCCTTCGTCCCATTCGCGAGGTTCTGGAAATACTTCATATCCTCGGGAATCCAGATCCCCGACAAATCCACTTTGCCGTCCGCAGTCTGAGGCGCCGGAGCCGCCATATTAGGCTTCCCATCCGCCCCCCGTGGAATCCCAGCCGAAGGATAGTTGACCCACTGCGCGAGCAACGGTCCACCCATCACGCAGATGAACACAAACACCTTCATTCTGACTCCTGACTCCTGACTCCTGACTCCTGTCTTCTGTATTCTGTCTTCCGTCTTCTACTTGTTCCCCACAAGATGCCCCAGGTCCTTCTCATTTTCGCTACAGACGTACTCAATCAGCTCAGTGTCCGGCGTCGCGGTGAACTGCAGATTCACGGTCCACGGCTTGGTGTACGCTTTCGGATCGTCGATCACCAACTGAAGCTGGATGTGCCCATAGTCCGACCGCCGGAACCGCTCCGTCAAACGCAGAGCCTCAGTGCCCATGTGCCCGCCGTTATCCAGCCAGTTATTGTCGACGAACCCGGACGACTGCACCACCAACGTATCGTCTTCCCAGTGACCCACCGAGTAACCCATCCACGTAGGATTGGGATCTTTCGGCAGCGCGCGCCCGTCCATGAAGATCTGCCGGTAGCTGTGGAGCGCCTCATAAAGAATCACGATCTCCCCGGCCGTGTTCAAAATCTTAAAAGGATACGGCACCACATGCTCCCGAGGCACGCCCGAAAGGACGCAGTAAGCCTGCGGATCTTCCTTGCCCTGCGTATCCTGCCGGTGTTTATACACCTCCGCGGCCCACGGCTGAAAGGAAACCTCCCCGGGCTTCAAGTCCTTGGCCAGGTTCACCGTGTAGCCCCCGCGCGTAGTCCAGACGCCCGACAGGTCCGGCTTGCCGTCCGGAGTCTTCGGCGCCGGCGCCGAGAGATTGGGTTTTCCATCCGCGGCACGCGGAACTCCAGGCGTCGGATAGTTGAGCCACTGCGCCTGCGCCGCGACCGCGAACAGAACAGGAATTGCGATTCGAGGTGTCAGAGGTGTCATAGGTACTCACCCACGTCGTACGTTTTTCAGCCGTAGTCTATCAGATCCATTGGATGGGAGCCAGATCGTCAGCAACAGATCTCACATCCATGCGTTCGACGATGTGGTTCGGTCCTCCGAAAACACTAGCCAAGGAGCCGCTACGAGTTCAAGACTTTAACCATTTCGTCCTTCGTCCCATCCATTCGTGTCCATCCGCGGTCAAAGAAAAGCCCCCTTAGTGTCGCTCAAATCCTTTTTCATACCCCGTTGTGGCCGAAGGCTATGGAGCATTCACAAGCGGAACAACGGAATTTCCGGATTGTTTTCAAGCGGTTGGTTTTCGGGGTGGCCGGCATCCCGGCAGGAACCGGTTATCGTGTGGTCAAGAAGGTTTCCGTTTTGGGTGGCCGGAAACCGTTCCGCGCGGGCGCACGTCGCAGACTGGGCGGCGTGCGCCTGCAGCGTAAATCGCACCAGTTCAAACCGCGGGGACGGTCTCTTCGATCCGCGTCAGCTTATTCAGCCCGTTAAACGCCGCAGCTTTGTAGCATTCGGCGAGCGTCGGGTAGTTAAAGACCGTGTCCACAAAGTAATTGACGGTCCCCTTGAGAATCATCACCGCCTGTCCGATGTGCAGCAGCTCGCTGGCGCCTTCTCCGATAATGTGGACTCCCAGAATCTCGCGCGTCTGGCGATGGAAAATCAGTTTCAAGCGTCCGGTGGTGTCGCCCCGGATCTGCCCTCGCGCGATTTCGCGGTAGTAGGCCACGCCCACCTCGTAAGGAACATCTTCGTCCGTCAACTGTTCCTCGGTCTTTCCCGCAAACGAGATTTCCGGGATCGTGTAAATGCCGTAAGGGTAGGCCGCCGGATTGGAGTTGACCGCGACGCCGCAAGCCCGAGCCGCTGCGATCCGGCCCTGCTCCATGGAAACCGACGCCAGGCTGGGGAATCCGATGACATCGCCCACCGCCATGATGTGCGGCTGCTTGGTCTTGAAGTCTCCATCCACGGCGATGCGCCCGCGCGAGTCGGCTTCGAGGCCCGCCGCCGCCAGATTCAGCTCATCCACGTTGCCCTGCCGGCCCACCGCGTACAGCAGCGCGTCGCCGACGATCTTTTTCTTGCTGTCCAGGTTCGCCACCACCGTGCCGTCCGGCATGTCCTCCACGCTCGATACTTCTTCGTTGAGTCGCATGGTCACGCGGGTGTCGCGCAGGTGATAGGAGAGCGCTTCCACTATCTCGGCATCGGCGAATTCCAGCAGCCGCGGCCGCTTCTCCACCAGGATCACCCGCACGCCCAAGGTGGCGAACATGCACGCGTACTCGACCCCGATGACGCCGCCGCCCACCACGATCAGCGTTTTGGGAATTTCGGCCAGTTGCAGAATCTGGTCGCTGTTGATGATGTTGCGGTTGTTCATCGGCACCTTGGAAGAAACCGCGGGTTTGGTCCCGGTGGCGATCATCACCATTTCGGCGTGGTAGTCCATCGCCCCGCGCAGATTCTCGACGCGAATCGTATGCGGGTCGAGGAAGGTCGCGCAGCCAAACAGCATTTCCACGCCATTGCGCGAAAGCTGGGATTGCGTCACATCGACTTCGGTTTTGATCACGTGCTGGACCCGGAACGCCAGGTCGGCCATAGTGATCTTTTCCTTGACCCGATAGTTGACGCCGTAAAGGCTCTGGTAGGCGTAGCCGGACAGGTGCAGCACCGCCTCGCGCAGGGTTTTGGATGGGATCGTTCCGGTATTGACGCAGGTGCCGCCCACCACCTCGCGCTTCTCCACCACCGCTACGCGTTTACCGGACTTGGCCGCCTGTATCGCCCCCCGCTGTCCGGACGGACCGGACCCCAGCACGATCATGTCGAAGTTTTGCATGGCCTGTGAATCAGTATAGTGGAGCGGGGACGCGGGATTCACCAACTTATCGGTTGCCTTGGCGCATCGCGCACTCAATACAGTCCCGACGGTATTCCCGAGCAGCGTCGCAAACTGTATGCTATTTTTGGATTTATATCAGCTTTAGAGAACTTACACGCGCAAATTCGGAGGCAAAATGTACAAGGTTCTCGGTTTGGCGGTTCTGGTGATGGGAATGGCGACGGCGCTCTTCGCGGGCGCTACCTCGCCGGAAATCGACGCCTCGACCGGTGTGGCCGCTGTGGCTTTGCTAAGCGGCGGGATTCTGGTCCTTCGCGCTCGCCGCCGCAAGCAGTAGCCTTGCGGGCGGGCTTTCGTCCGTGACTAGTTCGAGTTCATGCCGGCTGCCGGCGGTACACCGTGCCAGTCGCTGACTCGCGTCCATCCAATCTTCCCGCCCGCGCGGAACTGTTCCCGCTGTTCGGAGTCCGCCTTCATCCGCGCAGTCTGCTTTCTCGAATCCTCTCCCTGACATTCCTATTCGCCGTCGAGCTGGTGGTCATCTCTGTACTATTGGACAGCGCCTCTCTGAACCGGGCCGGTGTCCTGCCGGGCCTGATCCGCGACTGGGGACCCTGGGTGTTGCGCGGCATCGTCGGCGGCGCGGCGATTTTTGCCACTTTCCTGGGGCTGAAACACCCAGTGGCGCTCGACCGGATCTCCGCGGAACTGGAACGCGCGCCGATCGCCTGGCCTCTGCTGGCGGTTCACGCGATCGCGATGGCGGCCTTCGCAGCCCTGTCTTTCAAGCTCTATTCAGGCGACATTGACGAAGCCGGTCTTCTTGCCGCGGGCTGGCTGGTCGCGGGCGCGGCGGCGATCGTGTGCGCCTCATTAGCGGCGCTGCCGTGGGGACACTGGGTGCGCCTGATCGCCAGTGGCGGCAGGTTGTGGGCTTACGCGCTGGTCTCCACCGTCCTGGCGTGTATCGCCGGCAGCTATAGCCGGGCGCTATGGCAGCCCGCCGCGCAGTTGACGTTCACCCTGTCGAAATGGATTCTGAAACCCCTGGTGAGCGGCCTGATCGTGAATCCCGCCTTGCCCGCGCTCGGCACCAGCCGCTTTCGCGTGATCGTTGCGCCGGAATGCTCGGGCCTGGAAGGCGCAGGTCTCATCCTGGCGTTTGGCATCGTATGGCTGCTGCTGTTCCGCCGGGAGTGCCGCTTCCCGCAGTCGCTGCTGCTGATCCCGGCCAGCGTTGTGGTGTTGTTTCTGCTCAACGCGGTGCGCATTGCGGCGCTGGTGTTGATTGGCGACGCGGGAGCGCGGCAGATCGCGGTGGGCGGGTTTCACTCGCAGGCCGGTTGGATCCTGTTTAACGCGGTCGCGGTGGGATTCTGCGTCACCGTCAGGAACGTGGCCTGGTTTACCACGCAACCGATGGAGAACCAGCCCGTCGCCGTGGCACGGCCCGCAGTGCACGCCGGCAACCCGACGGCGGCGTACCTGGTTCCGTTCCTGGCGATTCTCGCCACCGGCATGATCGCCACAGCGGCTTCCGGCGGCTTCGAGTGGCTCTACCCCCTGAAGCTGTTCGCCGCCGCCATCGCCTTGTGGATGTTTCGAAAGCAATACGCGGGTCTGGACTGGCGGCCATCCTGGTTGGCCGTGGCCGCTGGAGCCGCGGCGTTTGGCGTGTGGATCGCTTCGGATCGTCTGCTGGGCGCCGGAACTTCGGCTCCGGCTCCGGTGGCGCTCGCCTCGGTCACACCCGCGATGCGCACGGCCTGGATTGTGCTACGCGCGACGGCCGCCGTCTCGACCGTTCCTCTGGCCGAGGAACTCGCCTTCCGCGGCTTCCTGATGCGCCGCTTCACTTCCGCCGATTTTGAAACCGTGCCCTTTCAGAGTGTCGGGTGGTTTGCGCTCGTCACCTCTTCAGTCGCGTTTGGGGTGCTGCATGGCGGGCAAAGGATCGCCGCCACACTTACGGGGATTGTCTTCGGTCTGATGCTGAAGCGGCGGGGTAGCATGGGAGACGCTGTAGCGGCGCACGCCGTGGCCAACGCAATGCTTGCGGCCTACGTTTTGATCTACGGGCAATGGCAACTGTGGTAACCAACTGGGTACAACTCGAAGCCCGCTCCTACTGGTTCGTACTGGTGATCAGTTTTCTGGCGGCGGCGGTGTGGGAGTCCTGGCGGCCCAAGCTGCAACTGACGATTCGGGCGGAGGGCCGCTGGCTGCGCCACGGTATCATTCTGATCCTGTGCAGCGTGGTGTGGGAAGCGGTGTATCGGGCGGGTCCAGTGGCGGCGGCGATCCGCTTCGCCGGCAATCCGTACGGGCTGCTGAACCGGCCTGCTTTGCCCTACGTGGTGCGATTCGTCTTGACCTTTCTGGCGCTGGATCTGGTGCGCTACGCGGCGCACTGGGCCGAGCATCGCGTTCCGCTGCTGTGGCGCTTGCATCAGGTGCACCACTCCGATCCGGACTTCGACGTATCCACCGGCTTCCGGGCGCATCCGCTGGAACTGGTGTTCACGCAAGGCGCGTACTTGGCTGCCGTGGCGATCCTCGCGCCTCCCGTGGCCGCGGTGCTGGCAGCGGAATTAATCACCGCCCTCGAGAGCTCTTTCGCGCATGCGAACGCGCGACTGCCGGCGTGGCTGGAGAAACTTCTGCGCGGGGTGGTGGTCACGCCCGACATGCATCGCATTCATCACTCCGAAGACGCCGCGGAACAGATGCGCAATCTGGGCGACATCTTTTCCTGGTGGGACCGGTTGTTTGGGACCTATCTCGACCGGCCTGCGGCGGGCGCGGAGGGCATCGTGGTGGGCCTCAAGGGGTTTCAAACCGCCCGTAGCGCGGATCTGGGGTTCATGCTGGCGCAGCCGTTTCGGCGGGGAGGTGGGGCGGCCGGATCGAACTGAGCCGCAGGGCGCGGCTAGTTCTGACCGGTGCGTTTGGGTTCCCCGACTCACGCCCGGGACGGTGGCCCCGGTACGGGCTGAAAGCTTGCCCCACTCGGACGCCCGTGGGAGAGTGGGTGTTTGGGGCGCTGGGCTGGCGCGGCTGCATGTGTCGGCACGAGTGCCGACATGGCACGCATGAGTGCGTGCTCCACGGGGGTAGCTAAACTGCTGAGGTCAAGTCGCGCTGGAGGGCGAATTTTACTAGGCCTGCTACGTCGTGGATGTCGAGCTTGCGCATCAGGCTGGCGCGGTAGGTGTCCACCGTTTTGGGGCTCAACTCCAGGCGCGCGGCGATTTCTTTGGCCCGGATGCCTTCGCACAGCAATGTGAAGACCTGGTACTCGCGGGCGCTCAGCGTGTCCACGGGGTCGTCGGTGGCCGATTTGCCGTTCGAGAAGATTTTGTGCAATTCCAGTTGGGGGGAGACGTAGATGCCGCCGTCCAAGATCTGATCGAACGCCTCCAGCAACTGCTCGGTAGAACCGGATTTCAACAAAAAGGCGCTCACGCCGGAGCGGAGGGCCTCCACCACGGTCTTGCGGTCCCGGCGCGTGGAGAGCACCACCGTACGGGTAGGCACGCCACTTTCGCGCACCTGGCGTACGATTTCAAAGGTAAATAGATCCGGCAGGTTCAGGTCCAGCACGGCGATATCGGGCCGCTGCGCCTCAATCATGCGCAGCGCCGCTGCGCCGCCCGAACACTGGCCTACGACTTTATACTGGGGCAACGCCCGGCAGATCGCAGCCAAGCCCTCACGGACCAGGGTCTGGTCGTCGGCGAGCAGGATCGAATATGTTTTGGGCTCTCGGATGGGAACCATAGCTCTCTTCTATAGGAGGACGATGGCGCCAGAACCAGCAACGCCGCCCCCTCTCCCTCAAAGAGTGAGCCCACACCCCGTTAACTCTCCCAATTTCTTCGCCAGAAAACCACGAAAACCGTCTAAGGCAATTCCTGGGCAGGAACGGGAGACCCCTCCGAATTGGGGGGCAGGCCCTGACTTACCTCACGAAAAGCTCCGAACGGCGGCCGCTTCGTCCTCAAAGACCTCGAAAACCGTGTACAATTTGGTGATTTGCAGGAGATCCTTGACTCGTTTGGTCAAGTTCAACAGCTTGACTTGGCCGCCGGCGTTGGTCACGGTGGTGAATCCCGAAACCATTTCGCCGATGCCGGAGCTATCAATATAAGATACTTCGCCCAGATTCAGCAGCAGCTTCTTCTTGCCGCTGCCGGCCAGGTCGCGCAACGTATCCCGGAAGGTGCTGGCGCCTTCCCCCAGCGTAATGCGCCCCGCGGCGTCCACGACGGTTACTTCACCCACCTGTCGGGTGGTCAATTTCACACTCACGTCGAACCTCCTTAAACGGCTTTCGCCAGATATTTGACTAGTTTTACTTCGGTTCCACGCGGCTGCAAAGGCCGCACTTGAAATTCGTCCATGAAGGCCTGCATCAGCAGCAGACCCCGCCCGGAGTCGCGCATCAGATTCTCGTTGGACAGGGGATCGGGCACCTTGCTCATGTCGAAGTGGTCGCCTTCGTCGGCGATCTCGATCTGCAGGCGGTCGGCGGTGCGCTCCACTCGCAGGTGGATTTTCTTGCGTGCGTTGTAACAGTTTCCATGCACCACCGCGTTAACCACGCACTCCCGCACGGCGATCCCGATGCGATGCTGCTCGTCTTCGTCGAAGCCCAAGGTTTGCGCCTCGCGCAGCACGGTTTCCTCGGCCCGGTCGACGCTATCGAGGGACGTATCC
The DNA here is from genome assembly GCA_035604115.1 of Bryobacteraceae bacterium. Classification (GTDB taxonomy): domain Bacteria; phylum Acidobacteriota; class Terriglobia; order Bryobacterales; family Bryobacteraceae; genus Palsa-187. The sequence goes on from DATNJC010000039.1 coordinate 28,889, forward strand.
AGCACCTCCTCCAGCCGATGAACCGCCGCGCTCTTATCGTCCGCCATGATCGCCAGCGATCCCGGCTGGGCTTGGCACGGCCATGCCGGGTCGAATGGACAACGTTAAACCAGCCATGCCGGGAAAGTCAAGGCACGCTGGGATGGGCGCTAGTGGGGCGTCAGTTCGAAGGCACCCAGGGGTGTTTCGCACTTTTGCGGCGGCGCGGCTCTAGCGCTGCAACCGCAATCGCGTTAAACTAAACTCGTTCGCTAAGGATGCCCACGGATCGCCACAGGAGTTGCGGCGCTAGGCGCCGGCGCTGGTTGAACGGGTGCCGCATTGGCGTGCTCGGCTTGGCCGCCTCGACGGCGATGGCGGTTGCGCAAAGCGCTACGCCAAATTCCACTCCGGAGGATCGCGCGGCGGCGGTGGCGGCGGCGCGGGCGTCCGCCGAACAGGCCGAAAAAAGCTGGCTGTCGCTGGCGCCGGGTTTGGATGCGAAACTGGCTCCGCTGCTGCCTTGCGACCCCGCCGCGAGGAAGTCGATCCAGGACGTGAGTCGCGCTTCAGACGCGCGGAACCAGGCGCTGCTGGCTTACCTGCGCTTAACGGCCGAGCAGGCCGCCGAGCAAACCCAGGGCGCGCGCCGGATCTTGGAGGCCGAAACGGCGAGCGCGCCGGACGCCTCGGACGAACGGACCGACACTGCGCTGGAGCGTGCCGCGATCGAGACGCAGACCGCCAAGCTGGTACCTGGCGCCAACGGACGGCGGGAACTGAGTAGCGCATGGACCACGCTCAGCCAGATCCACGACAGCGCCTCGCGACGCGCCACGCTGGCCGATCAGAACGCGGGGTCGCGCGACCGCGGGTTGGCGGCTCTCCGAGACGTTCTGGCCGCGCATCAAGCCCGCGAGTCCGCGCTCCGACAGGAAATCGACGCCTTCCAGGCGGAAGCGGCGCGCTGGAACACCTATTACACGTTGCGCCTGAGCCGCGCGCAGGCCGAATGCTCGGCCATCGGTGGAGGCCCGACCAGCACGCCCCCGGCGCGGCCCGCGGCCAACGGCAAGAAGAAGCAATGACGGGAAGGTTTCGGCATCTACGGACCGCTGCGGGGCTTCTGGCCGCGGTCGCGACATTGACTGCGCAGCCGGGGAGCGCGCAGCCGGGCCGCCAAACCTATCGCGACGCCTTCCAGTCCTGGCGTCAGGGCGACCCCGATCTGGAACGGGACGCGGCCACCAACACGGACCTGTCCTCGCGCACCGGTACGGCAGCCGCGGCAGCCGCCCGCTATGCCACCGCCCGGGCGGCCTCCTTGCGCGCCGCCATGACGGAAGCCAACAAATCGATGGAATGGCTCAACACGGCGCGGCTGACTCCGGAACCGGATCTGGCTCCAGCCGTGGATCTGCAGAGGCTGGTCGCGGGGTCCACCGAGCAGGTCACCAAGCAAATCGGGATCTACGCCGACGACTCCGATCCCGCCTTGCAGCCGGTCCGCCAGGCGCTGGCGAGGGAGCGCTCGGCGTTACTCGCACTCTCGGGAGCCATCAGCGAGCGCCAGGCGGCGGTTACGAAGGCGGCCGGCGCTTTCGTCGCCGTGGAGCAGGCTCGAGTGCGGGCCATCGAGCCGCATCAGGCCATAGTGGGAGCGCTCCAAAACACGGCTAGCGGCCTGGAGCAGGAAACGCTCGCGTGGGCGGAGTACTATCGCCTGGTGGCAGAAGGCACGCGGGGGGCCGTAGCGGCAACGCCAGCGGGCGCGACCCCGAGCATCACCCCGAGCGCGCCGGTGAGCACGACGGGGACCGCGCCGGCGACCGCGCCGTTGCCGGACCCATCGCCGCCAAATGGGACTTCGCCTGACGCGGTAACCACGGGCGGAGTGCGGATCAACAATCCGGCGCGGAACTCGCCCAGCGCGCCGGTCAGCGCGCCCGTCAGCCCGGAAGTGAGCGACCCGGCTCCATCGGCCGCCGTGCGCATCAACAGTCCCGCCGGCAGCTCGACGCCCCGGGTCAATAATCCGGCGGCCGCGCCTGTGGTTAGTTCCTCGATGAACCGGTTTGTGGGTTCGTGGACCTTTCCAATGGGCGGCTTGTATCACGGGCCGCAGCCCGACGTGGCCGACTTCGAAGTGAAGGAAGACGGGGGCAACCTGACCGGGACGCTGAACGCGCGGTTCTGGCCCTTCGCCGATATCAAGGCCGTCACCACGGTGCGTTTCGAGTTTTCCGGAACATTCGGAACGGCACGCGTTCAGAGCTTTCCGCTGGTCACCAGCGACGGCGCCAAGGGTAGCATCGATTTGATTCCTGGTCCGGCGTTCAATCTGCTCGAAATCAACTTCTATACGGACCGCGTTCCGGGGAAATTGAGCCGGGGGAATCTGCTGTTGATCCGGAAATAGGGGAACCGCGGTGCGCCTCGAGAAACTCATTTCCATATGGTTGCTGATGGCCGCGGCCGGTTCGTTGCCCGCTTCGATAGCTCCCAGCCGCGGCGCCAGGATCGCTCTGCAAGCCGTGCAACCCGTCGTGAGTCACACCGGCTGTCTGCTGGCCAAGGACGGGCGCTTTATCCAGCAGGACGAGGAGACGCAACAGGTCTTCGAGATCCGCGGCCCGGATCTGAAAGCCAACGTCGGCAACCGGGTGCTCACCACGGGACGCGTGGCGGCGGCCCGCCCGGCGATCCAGATCGCCACCGCCGTGATCGATGTGAACACGGTTTCGCCGCGGTCCCAGGGCGGCTGCCTGAGCGTGGCCTCGTCGCTGGAGGCGCAGGCTAATCCGTAGGATCGGGCCAACCCACATGAGTGGGCGCCGCGAACTTGCGGAATCCTACCGCACCCCGCTAGAATCAATGAGTTTGTAGGGGAACTTCGAGCGCGCGCGGCCCGTAGCGGGGTAACCGCTGTCGTGTGCGCGGTTACTATCCTGGAGGGTGCATGTCTGTTGAGCAAAAGGTCAAGCAAATCATCGTCGAGCAACTCGGCGTGGATGAGGCGCAAGTCGATCCTACGGCGAGTTTCGTCGATGACCTCGGCGCCGATTCGCTCGATATCGTCGAACTGGTGATGGCGTTTGAAGAGGCGTTTGACCTCGACATTCCCGACGAGGACGCCGAGAAGATTGCCACGGTGAAGGACGCGATCGACTACATCGAGTCCAAGAGCGAGGCCAAGAAAAAGTAGACCGCGGGTTCCCGCCCGCTGAACCGGGACGCCCAGGCGTCCGCGGGTCAAAGTCCAACCAGTTCGATTGATTCCGTCGGACAGGGCCTGCAGGGCGCATCCCCTGTGATTTCGTAGCCCGCCATCCGAGCGGCAAGAGATGTTTCCCGAGCCACCGCACTTTCGGTAAGGTGGAGGAATGAGATCGCGCTCCGCTCCAGTCGTGCGCGACGTTTTCGAGGTGGCAAGCTTGCAGCGTAGAGTCGTGGTGACCGGAGTCGGTCTGCTGGCGCCGGTGGGGATCGGTACGGATGTGGTTTGGGAAGCTTTGAAGGCCGGCCGCAGCGGGGTGGGCCCCATCACGGCCTTCGATCCTACGGGCTTCAGCGCCCGTATCGCGGGCGAGGTCAAGGACTTCGATCCGGCGCGGTACATCGAAAAAAAAGAGATCAAGAAGATGGGGCGCTTCATCCAGTTGGCCATCGCGGCCGCGGATTGCGCCATCGAGAGCGCCCAGTACCGCGTGAATCCCGACGAAGCCGACCGGACCGGCGTGTTCATCGGCAGCGGGATCGGCGGATTCGAAGTGATCGAGCGCGAGCACAAGACCCTGCTCGAAAAAGGCCCCAGCCGCATCTCCCCGTTTTTCATCCCGGCCACCATCGTCAATCTGGCGTCGGGTTGGGTGTCGATTCGCACGGGCGCGAAAGGGCCGAACTCGGCCACCGCTACCGCTTGCACTACCGGCGCGCATGCGGTAGGCGATTCTTTCCGGCTGATCAGGTACGGCGATGCCGACGTCATGATTTGCGGAGGCGCGGAAGCGGCCGTAACCCCCATGAGCATCGGCGGATTCGCGGCCATGCGAGCGTTGTCCACGCGCAACGACGATCCGGAGCGGGCGTCCCGTCCCTGGGACCAGGACCGTGATGGATTCGTGGTGGGTGAAGGCGCGGGCATCCTGGTGCTGGAAGAATTGGAACATGCCATCCGCCGTGGCGCTCCGATTCTGGCCGAGGTGAGCGGATACGGCATGAGCGCGGACGCGTTTCACATCACCTCGCCTTCCGAGGATGGCGATGGTGCGTTTCGCGTGATGCGGAATTGCCTCAAGGATGCGGGTCTCGAAGCGCGCCAGATCGATTACGTGAACGCGCACGGCACGTCGACTCCGCTGGGGGATCGCATCGAGACGCGGGCCATCAAGCGCGTGTTCGGCGAGCATGCCTATAAAGTCGCGGTGAGTTCGACCAAATCGATGACCGGGCATCTGCTGGGAGGCGCGGGCGGACTGGAGGCCGGAGTCACTGTGCTCGCCATCCGCGACCAGATCGCGCCGCCGACCATCAACTTGGAACGCCCCGATGCGGAATGCGATCTGGACTACATTCCGAATCACGCCCGCCCCATGGCCATCCGGCACGCGCTGACGAACTCGTTCGGCTTCGGCGGCACCAACGGCTGCCTGATCTTCAGCGAGTATTTGCCATGAAGATCGTGGTCGCCATCAAACAGGCGCCGCTGCGGGATTCGCCGCTGCGCGTGGCGCCGTCGGAGAAATGGATCGATGAGTCCGATCTCAGTTTCGAAATCAACGAGCCGGACGCCTACGCTCTCGAAGAAGCCCTGCAACTGAAGGAGAAGCACGGAGGCGAGGTGATCGTGTTGTGCGCGGGGCCGGGTCGCGCCGCCCAAACCATCCGCGAGGCTTTGGCAAAAGGTGCGGATCGCGCGCTGCACATCGAAGAGAACCATCTGCCTGCATTGGACACGCTGGGCGTAGCCCGCATGCTGGCTGCGGCGGTGGCCGCCGAGAAGCCGGACCTGGTGCTGACGGGCTTGCAATCCGACGACCTGGGCGCGGGGCAAACCGGCGTGGTGATGGCGGAGCTGCTGGGCGTGCCGCATGCGACCATCATCATGCACGTGGAGGTTGAAGGCGCGGCGCTGCGCGTGAAGCGCGAACTGGAGGACGGCTGGTTCCAGAACATCGGCCTTCCGCTGCCGGCCGTGCTCACGATTCAAAGCGGCATCAACAAACTGCGCTACGCCACGCTGATGGGCATTAAGCGCGCCAAGACCAAGGAGATCAAACGGCTCACGGCGACGGACCTGGGCGTCGCGCCGGCGCCGTCCGTGGCGGTGATCGAAAAAGTCTATCCGCCTGCCAAAACCAAGCAAGCGCAAATCTTCGAGGGCGACGCTCGGAGCGCGGCGGCCAAACTGGTGGAGAAACTGAAATACGAGGCGCGAATCCTGTGAGGTGCCTATGAGCATTCTGGCCATTCTCGAACACAGCGGCGGCCAGTGGCACAGGATGTCATGGGAGGCGCTAGCCGCGGCGCAGCAGTTCGCCGCCGCCATGGGTGTTCCGTTGAACATCGCCGTGGCGGGCGCGGGCGTGAGTGCGCTCGCGGCCGAAGCGGCCACGAAGAACGCGGCGAAGGTCTATGCAGTGGAGCACCCGCTGCTCGGAGACTACACCGCCGACGGCTACACCGCGGCGCTCGAAGCGCTGGTGCGCAACGTGAATCCGGCGCTGGTCGTGCTGCCGCACACCTACCGCACGCGCGATTTCGCCCCCAAGCTGGCCACGCGTTTCGCGCGCGTGTTGATCGGCGACGTGGTGGCGGCGCGGTTTGACGGCGGCTCGCCTGTGTTCGTGCGGCAATTGTTTCAAGGGAAGCTCAACGCGGACGTGCGGCCTGTTGGCGATGGTCCGCACTTTGTATCGCTGCAAGCCGGGGCCTGGCGCGCGGACACCGTGGAGTCCGGCGCCGCTGTAGTCGAAACGTTCTCGCCGCAATTGGACGCCGCCGCGATCCGGCAGCGTCCCGAACCGCCGTTCCGCGAGGCCGCACGCGGTGTCGATCTAACCACCGCCGAACGCATCGTCTCGGTGGGCCGCGGCATCAAGGAAAAGGAAAACATCCCCGTAGTCCAGGCGCTGGCCGAGGCGTTGGGCGCCGAGCTGGCCGCATCCCGGCCCATCTGCGACGCCGGCTGGCTGCCGATGGAGCGCCAGGTGGGAAGCTCCGGCCAGACGGTTTCGCCCAAGCTGTACCTGGCCGTGGGGATTTCGGGCGCCATCCAGCACCTGGTGGGCATGAAAGGCGCCAAGACCATCGTGGCCATCAACAAGGACGCCGATGCGCCGATCTTCGAAGTGGCCGACTACGGGATCGTTGGAGATTTGTTCGAGGTGGTGCCGGCGCTGGTGGAAGAAGTCAAGAAGGCCAAGGCGTAGCGCTCATGGGATCGTCTGGATCAGTCGCAGTTGCGTCACCAACATGGGAACATTGAAGACCGCAGTCCTCCACACCTCTCGCCGATCAATTCGGTCGTAGCGATGTGCCAGTTGGTCGCGCATGCCGGCGATGTCCCTCCAAGGGCCCTCGGAATGGGCGTTGGGCAGGTTATCCGACAACCGCTTGACCGCCTCGCCTAAAATCACAAGCTGAAAGCATACGGCTAATGCCACGAGCTCATCGCGTTCAAATTTCGACCAATCGAAGTCGGCGACAAAAATAGAGATCAGCGTGCAAGCACTCACCAGAGCAGATAGGGCGTTCGCGTCCCCACCTTCATCCGGCGGCATAGAACGATCGTGCCTGATTCAAAATCGCACTGCGCAGAAGTGCGTTGGAACTGGCTTCGATCGCCCGGCGGCTAACCAGCTCGACTTTACGTCCCAGCAGTTCCGAAAGCTCGCGCTCCATATGCTCGTGATCGAAAAGGCTCCAATCCGCGTCCGAACAGTATGTCACTAGAAGGCCGACTTCGGCGGCGGCGCCGAAGCCAGGCAGTGAGCCGGATCCGAATAACTCCAGCTTGGCAATCTTCCACTGGCGGCAGAACTCGGCGAGCAAGGCTTGGTCCACCGGGATACGTTGCGTGATCGCCATAGCCCCATCCTACCTCGCCCGAGCTATGCCAAACTGGATCGAATCATGAGCGGCGGATCCATGCAGCAGGTGTACGCGCGCCGCGCGTCCCAGCGATGGCGGGACCGCCTGCGGCGCGCGCTTACTCCGCCGCTGCCGTTGATCGAAAATCCGCGCGAGCCGCGCGACTTCCCGCTGGGCCGCTGGAACCTGTACGTCGGAGGCGCCGGACGCGCTGTTCCGGGCTTCGTAAACCTGGACCTGTTCGCGTTACCTGGCGTCGACGTCGCCGCGGACGCGGAAGCACTGCCCTTCCCTTCTGCCTTGTTCACCCGCATCGAATGCGACGCGGTGCTCGAACACGTCGTCGATCCCGAGCGCGTGATGAGCGAGATGGTGCGCGTGCTCGCGCCGGGCGGCACACTGCACCTGGTGACGCCGTTCTGCCACCCCTTCCACGAGTATCCCCGCGATTACCGCCGCTTCACTCCCGACGGCCTGAAGGCGCTAGCGCCGCCCGAACTCGAAGTGATCGCCCAAGGCTGGCGCACCGGTCCCACGGCGACGCTGCTGGTGTTCACGCTGGAGTACGCCAAGCTCCTGCTGCCCTGGCGCTGGTGGCGCGTTCTCGCGCACGGCGTGCTCGGATGGATGTTGTTCCCGCTGCGGTACCTGGATGTGTTGCTGCTGCGGTCGCCCATGGCGGGACGCATTGGGAATCACTGCTACGTGTGGTTCCGCAAGCGTTCGTGAGCTGGTGTGTGGGGCGGGCAATTCTGCCCGCAGCCGGCTTTCAAGCCGGCCTTTTTCGGCGGGAGCGCCGCTGCGAAGCCCGAAGCCGCCTCAAAAGGCGGCTGCAGCCACAATTGGCTGCCCCACCTATTGAGTCTCGCAGAATACGGTTACATCCCGTGGAAGATGTGGGGCAGGATGCCATCCTGCGCGCCGGTTGCCAAGCGGCGCTGGGTGTTGTTTCCACGGGCCCAGGCGGGTTAGCAACCCGCCGCAGGTTGACAACCTACCCCACAAGCTGACAGACTGCGTCACTGTATTTTGCGAGACTGAATAACTGAAGTGGAGACTCACTCCGGCACGCCCGCGACGCCGCGCAGGATACCCAGCTCTTCGGGAGAAAAACTTTGCTTCGCGTCGTCGCTGTTGAGCCGCTCGGCGCGCTGCGCGGGGGGCATGGCGCGCAACTGCTGCAGCTCCTGCCGGATGGCGGTGCGCCGGTCCTGGGGAAGTTTGCTGAACGCTTCGTAGCGCTGTTGCAACGCCGCCTGTTGCTCCGGCGGCAGCTTGCGGAATTGCGTTTCGAACTGGTTCAAACGCTTTTCCACGTCCTGGCGCTGTTCCGGCGAGAGCCGCGACAGGGCTCGTTCCCGCTGCTCCGGCGTCATCTGCATCAGGCGCTGCAATTGTGGCGCGGGGAGGGGGGCCATCTTGCCCTGTTTCCCCTGCTGCTTGAAGCCCGGCTGCTTGGATTGAGGCTGCTTGGGCTGAACGGATACCCGTGGAGACGGTGCCGCGGCGGCCTTGGGCGGGCGCTGCGCGAACGCAGGTGTCGCCACTGCGGACACCAATAGATAGACCCCGCCCGCCAGCACCGAAACTACGCACCGAAATTGCATTAAATCCCTAGCCCGCGGTGGTCCTAGATGGCCCCGGCTGGCTCAGAGCCCACTGGACTAAGCAGTTCCAAATCGTCCAGGGCTTGTACCACTTGCTCGATCTCGGGGCCTCCACTCTGCTCGATCCGTACTTGTTTGACGCCTTCGTTCGGGTCAGGGTTACGGACCAGCAGGGCCAGCGCCAGCACCGCGCAAGCAGTCGCCAGCGGCAGCACCGGCCTCCATAGAGGCCGCCATAGGGAAGCCGTCGGCAGCCACATCCGGCGCCACCAGGGCATCCGCGCTTCGTTGGCGATGCGGGCGTATAGGCGATGATCGAAATCCTCGGAGAGAGCCGGTGCCGGGAATTCGTCCAGACGATCCCAGACCTCGAGCATTCGACGGCAATCCGGACAATCCTTGGCGTGGCGCTCCAGTTCGGCTTCGCGATCCCGATCCAGAGTTCCGGCCAGGTGCTCGGTCAGAATCTCGGCACCCTGTTTGTGGTTATGCAGGCAATCCATATTCTTCCCTCAAAAAACACCTTCCACCAGATCCGGCAATGCGCCCTCACGCCATATGAGCCAAACGCACCCGCAGGGTCTCATAGGCTCGAAACAAGACCGATTTTACCGCGGATTCGGAACACCGCAACACCCGCGCGATCTCCGCGTAACCCAACCCCTGGTACTTGTGCATCAACACTGCGGCGCGCTGCTTGGCCGGCAAAGCTTCCACGGCTTGCCGGACCTCGCGCAACTTGACCTGGTACACCAACTCCTGCTCGATCGACGGCTGCGGATCGGCCACCTGCCGCTCCACGCCTTCGAGCAACTCTTCATTCAGGCTCTCCTGGCCTTTTTCTTTCTTTCCATCCCGTATCCAATTCAGAGCCAAGTGCGTGGCGATCCGGAACAGCCACGTGGTGAACTTGGCGGTGGGCTCGTACGTGGCCCGGCTGCGGTACACGCGCAGAAATACTTCCTGTGCCAGCTCTTCCGATACGGCCTGATTCAGGACCATCCGGTACAGGAAATGCACCACCGGCGTGCGGTGGCGCTCCAGCAGCAAGGCAAAGCTGGTATCGTCCCCTTCGCGGACCCGGAGCATCAACTCGGCATCGCGCTCCATTACTAACGGCGCATCGCGCTCCAGGGCCATTACGGCTTCCATATCCTTAATAACACGAACTTCCGGCACAGGTTGCGGTGACACTGGTGCGGGAACGGCCCGGCCTTCGTCGTGCTCGGCACCCATCCCGGAATTGGAATTTGCGGTCATGCGCGCTGCCGCAGGTTATTCACTTTTAAGGGTCCGTTCCATCAGGTCCCTTACGGATTCCCTAGGGCTTTTCCCTTGGTACAAAACTGCGTGCATTTCCTTTATGATCGGCAGGTCCACCCGCAATGTTTCACCCATTGCAACCGCCGCCTGACAGGTTTCCACGCCCTCGGCGATCATGCGCATCGACCCGGTGATGTCCGCGAGGCTTCTCCCTCTGGCTAACTCTATTCCTACTTGTCGGTTACGGCTTAAATCTCCAGTACAAGTTAATACCAAATCCCCCAGTCCGGCCAACCCCGCTAGCGTTTCTGGGCGCCCTCCCGCAGCCACCGCCAGCCGGGCGATTTCCGCCAGCCCGCGCGTGATCAAAGCCGCCATCGTGTTGCTCCCCAAGCCCAGCCCCTGGCAAACTCCGGCTCCGATGGCGATCACGTTCTTGAGCGCCGCCCCCAATTCTACGCCCACTGGGTCGGAATTGGTATACAAGCGGAACCGGGGACCTGAGAACGCCTGCTGAACCGTTCTGGCGAGCTCCAGATTCTCCGCGGCGATCACCACGGCCGCCGGTTGGCCTTGGGCGATCTCGCGCGCGAAGGTCGGACCCGAGAGTACCGCGACGCGCCCCGTGGCAGGTTCACCCGCGACCTCGGCGATAACTTGAGAGATGCGGCGCAAGCTCCCTTGCTCCAAGCCCTTGGTGGCGCTGACCAGGATCATCTCGGGCTGGAGCCACGGCCGGATAGCCGTGTAGAGTCGCCGTGCGTGGCGCGAAGGCATGACGCCCAGGAGTACATCGGCGGGCTGGCCGGCGCCGGTGACGGCCTCGCACAAATCGGACGTAACCGCGACATTCACCGGTAACTGGAAGCCCGGCAGGAACACATCGTTCTCCCCCGTCGCTCCCATCCGCACGGCTAGTTCGGATTCAAAAACCCACAGCCGCAGGGATTCAAACCGGGGCGCGAGCACAATGGCCAGAGCCGTGCCCCAACTCCCGCCGCCGATAATCGCCAGCGTTCTCACGTGGGGCGGGCAATGCTGCCCGCAGCCGGCCTTCCGGCCGGCTCTCCGGTTTGCCGAGCGGTTCGCCCTTCAGTTAAGTGGACCCGCTCGAAAGCGGGTCCGCAGGCTACCAGCCTGCCCCACCTACCGGACATGGCGCGCCGCGCGGGCGGCTCCACCTTGCTGCGCCTTCCATCGGAACACGTGTTCCGTTCCGTCGTGCAAACGCGCGAGGTTGGGCTTGTGCCGGTACACGATGAACCCGGCGGCGATCAAAGACGCCAGAAACACGATCAGCGGCGGGTGATCGATCAGCCACACGCCCAGGGGAAACGAGCCCGCAGCCAGAATCGACCCGGCCGAGATGTAACGCGTCCACGCCACAGTGATCAGGAACACCGTCAGCGCGGCGAGCAGCGGAACCGGCGCAACGTAAAGGAAGGCTCCGATGAAGGTGGCCACGGCTTTGCCTCCATGGAATTTAAGGAATACGGGAAAGGCATGTCCGGCCATCACCGCCAGAGCCGCGTAAGCAATCCACCCCGGTGAGCCGTCCGTGAGCCAGGCCGCCAGCCACACCGCCAGGAATCCCTTGGCGATGTCGAGCATTAGCGTCAGTATGGCCGGTCCGCGCCCGGTGGTTCGTAGAACATTGGTCGCGCCAATGTTGCCGCTGCCGGATTCGCGGATGTCGCCCCCTGTGGCGAACTTCACTACCAAGTATCCGAAGGGTATGGCGCCCAGTAAATAGGCGATCACGATGGCCAGCAGTCCGAGCATGAGTATCTTTAGCGGCGGGTGGGTAACGGGAACTCCGCCAAACTAGTGTACTTCCCCTGAGACGAAATGTACAAAACGAACCCAGCCGGACGGAAGCTCCCGAAGTCCTGGGAGTCGAGCGAAGCCACGCCGCGCCGGATCGATTCGAGCTGCGCCCGCGGCGAGGCAGACGACGCAGGGCCCTTCAGCCGGGCCTCGTTTAATCGCGCCAGCGTCAGATGGGGGCGGAACTCGCGCTCTTCAGTGGCGACGCCCAGGCGCGCGGTAGCCTGATCGGTCGCCGACGCCAGCGCGCGGAGAGGCTCGCCGCCATCGACCCCGGCCCAGAACACTCGCGGATGATGCGGATTCGGAAACCAGCCTAAGCCGCGAACCGAGATGTCGACGTGGGGGGGCGCAGAGACGGTAGCAAGGGCCTGCTTCAGTTCATCCAGGCGGGCCTCCGGAAAATCGCCGATGAACTTGGTGGTGACGTGCAGGTTCTCGACCGGGGTCCAGCGGAAGTCCGCCAGCGGACGCAGCCGCTGGAGCAGCTCGCGCAGATTGGCTTGGACGGGGTCTGGAATGGGGAGGCCAACGAAGAGCCGCATCCGAACCCCGCGCCGATGCTCTAGAAAGTCACCTTGGCCGAGACGATCATGAACCGGGGATTGCTGCTGAACTGCGTGTCCCAGGCGGCGAAAGCCGGGTTGCCGGGGATGAAGGGGTTCTGCGAGAACCCCGTGAGCGTGTTGCGGGCCTGGACGTCGTTGATCCTTCCCAGCGTGTACTGAGGGTGATTCAGCGCGTTGTACATGTCGCCGCGGAACTGAACCGCGTAGCGCTCCTTGATGCGGATGGCTTTGCCAATGCCGAAAATAATGTTGTCGATGCGAGGCGTGGCCAGGATGTTGCGGCCGGAGGTGGCGAACGCTCCTACCTGAGCGCGGATGAATTCGGCGTTGGGGTTATTGGCCAGGTACGCAACCGTCGCGCCGGCGCTGTTTTTGAGCGCGGTCACATCGCTCGATGTGCCGGGAACGCCGCTGGGATTGATGATCACCCGGTCGCCGGCCGAGTCGCCGTTCTGGTTGGTATCCACTCCGCTCTGCGGCGTGGCCCACTCGCCCGATTCGAGCAGATAGGTGCCCGACAATTCCCAATTGCCGATGGTATTGCGGACCAAAGCATTCTTGGAAGTCGAATACCACGGCGTGTTGTACACGGTGGTGTAGGTGAAGCGATTGCGGCGGTCGAGTGCCGAGTTAGCCTTATCACCCGTAAGGTTGCCGAAATCCTGCGGACGGCGGGGCGTGGCATAAATCGAAGCGACTTCCGAAGTGCTGTCGTCGATATTATGGCTCCACGTATAGCCGGCGTCGAACAGGAGGTTCTTGCTATAGCGCTTCCTCAACTCCAGAGCCAAGCCGTGATAGTGGGAGTTGCCGCGCGGTTCGTAGGCCGTGATGGCGTTGACGAAGCCATACTGCCCTATGGGGTCGTAAGCCGGGCTGCAATTTTGGTAATTGGCTCCCGACGCTGCGCAGGTGGCTCGAATGTTCGCGAGCGCCGTGGTGGTCAGCGTCAGAGCGTTCAGAGTCGCCTGAGACGGCGCTTGCAGATAGGTTGGCAGGTTGTTGGTCGGAGTGACCAGGGAGTTGCGATTGATCTGCTCCTGAAAGAGCAGGTGAACGCCCTTGGTGCCGACGTAGCGGACTTCCGCGATGTAGTCGTTGGCGAAGTTGTGCTGAATTCCGGCGTTCCAGGTGATTGCGTATCCGAGCTGCTGATTGCCGGGCAAGTAAGAAGTGGTGGCGACGCGGGCTCCCAGCGGCGTGAGTGCGGATGGTACAGCGCCTTGCGAAATGCCCCCGTTGGCCAGGAAGCCCGAGCCCGGAAGACCGGTCACGTCCACGGTGGAGGTTGCCTCCGGCGGACGCGCGTTGGTGCCGACGTTATCGAAAATCTGATCGTAGGCCATCCCGAAGCCCGCGCGCATCGAAGTCCGGCCGTTCTGGCCCGGAGAATAAGCCAAGCCGACGCGCGGCGCCCAGTTGTTTTTGGCGGCTTGGGGCGCCGTGAACGTCAGCACGCCGGGCACATTGGCAATGGCGTTTAGCGCAAATTCCCGCATGGACTGCGCCACGCCGTCGAATTCGTAACGAACGCCGAGGTTGATGGTCAGATGCTGGTTGAAGCGCCAGTTGTCATTGGCGAAGAAATAGTACGCCGTGTCGTTACCCGAGTACGGCTTACCGCCGACGTTGCGCTGCGCGATGAAGTTCGGATACGTGTCGTTCAGGTAGCCCTGCAGGTTGGTCCACTCGTAGTCGCCGCGAACGCGCTGGATGAATGTCGATGCCGCGATCAGGTCGCGCCCGTCGAACCCGAATTTGAGGTCGTGCTTGCCCTTGGTCCAGCTCACGTTGTCCACAATCTGGTAGGTGGTCTGGATGGTGGCCTGGGGCGCGTTAGGGTTGGGCCCGATGTTCAGGTTCAAATCATTGTTGATCCCTATATTGGGAAACTGATCCAGTCCCGGGAAGGTGAAATTCGGAACCACCAGGTCGTTGTTGTAGCGGTTGAAAGCGAGGCGGACCTCGTTGTACAGATTGGGGCGGAAATTGTGGAACTCACTGAGGGTTCCCAGCTTGGCCGTGGTCGGCTCGTTAGTGAAGAAGATTGGGAGAACCGCTGCGGTATCCAACTGCGACGTCTTGGTGCTGAAGTACCGGCCGCGGAGTTGATCCGTCTCGGAGATATTGAAATCCGAGGAGATCACCCAGTTGTAGTTGTTCTGGAAGCTAGGCTTCGTAACCGGGAAGACGCCGTATGGGATCGCCACATTGTTCACGGTCGTGGTCCCGACCACCGGCCCTGGTGCGGGCGCCGCGTACTTTTCCAGGATTCCCAGATTAGTCTTGGAAATTCCGCTCATCGAATCCAGCAGCGCATAGCCCGCCGGGGTGGGAGAATAGGCGACCGACGCATTGGTCGCGACTTGGCCGACGGGATTGTACTCGAAGTCTCCAAAGATGAACCACTTGTTCTTTTTGATCGGACCTCCGGCGTTCGCGCCGAGGCGGTTATTGTCATAGCGTGGCGGGGAGTAAATGAAATTGCGGGCGTTGGACTGGTCGTTCGCATTCATGTCGCGATTCTGGAGGTACTCGTAAAGCGCCCCATGCAATTGGTTGGTGCCGCTCTTGATAACGGCGTTAAACTGACCGCCCGAGGAGTGGCCGAACTCGGCGCTGAATTGATTCTGCAACACGGTGAACTCCGCGACCGCATCGTTGGGCAGGTTCACGATGACCGGACCGGTGACGTCCTTACGGTTGTTATCCACACCGTCGATGGTGAAGTTGTTGTTGCGGGGCCGCTGACCGCCCACCGATGGTCCGTATCCCACACCGACGCCACCCATGCTTCCGACGCCGGGAGCGGTCAGGGCCAGATTCAACACTCCGCCGGCGCCGGCCGCTAACGGCAGCTCGGTCAAGAGGCGGCTTTCATAGGTGTTGGTGATCTGCGCGGTCGTGGTGTCCAGCAGCGCCGGCGCTTCGATCACGTCGATCTGCGTGGCCACGGCGCCCACCGCCATCGAGACGTTGGCGGTGGTGGTCTTGTTCAACTCGATCGCCACGTCATGCAACGAGCTGGAGGTGAAGCCCCGAGCCGTGACCGTAATGTTGTAGGTTCCCACCAGGACGTTGCCGAAGCGGTACCCGCCGCTGGCGTCCGTCTTGCTGGTGGTCTTGACGCCGGTGGCGATGTTAGCAAGCTCGACGTCGGCATTGGGTACTGCGCCGCCGCTGGCGTCCACGACCGTTCCCACGACATTGCCGTCGGCAGCCTGTCCGAAAACAAAAGGAGCGCACAAAAGTCCGCCCAATACCAAAGCAAACACTAACCATTTCATAGTTTCCCCTTTTACGCTCCCTGCTGCGCCACCGCGCTTCTCGGGGAGCGCGCTCAAAACCCACTGAAAATTGGAGCCGCCAGACGAGGGCGTCCTTGCGTGCTCAACAACTTGCTGACTTGAATGAACTATACCGCAACCCTTTTGCAACTACAAGCCCGAACGGTCGCCCGGCAGGCGATTTCAGGCTGGTCGTACAATGAAATCTTGCACTTCCGCCTGTACGCGCTACGCTTCCAGTTCGCCGCCCAAGGCCGCTTGGAGTTCCGCGCCGGCCAAGCCGTCAACCTGGTCCGCGGAGGGCTCGGCGCCGCTCTACGGAAGACTTCCTGCCCTTCGGCCTGCCTCAGTCCGGACAATTGTCCGCAACATCTTCCAGAGAAGTCTCCGGGGCAACCCAGCGCCTGTCCATACCACCGTCTCTTTGAACCCCGCGCGAACGGGTCCGGACCCAGCGGCCTCGCGGACTGGCCGCGTCCGTTCGTGCTCCGCGCCGCGCACCTGGAAGGCGCGACCATCGCGGAAGGTGCCTTTTTCCACATTGGCGTCCACTTGTTTGACCTGCGTCCGGGCGCGGTACCGGCTCTCGAAGCGGCGCTCGCGCGGTGGGGCCGCGACGGCCTCGGTCCCGAGCGTACGGCGGCCATGCTTTCTAACGTCGAAGGTGCCACGCAACCTCTGGAGCTGATGCTAGATTCATCGGCTGATCCGGTGAGCCGCATTACGGTGCGTTTCCTCACGCCGACCGAACTAAAAGGCCCGTGGGGCGGTCCCCCCGAGCCTCAGGGTGGAATACGGCGGGGACTGCAGCCTGGGCGACGGGCCCCGCAACGCCTGGCCGCGGGCGCCGGTCTCCCGCCGTTTGAACTGCTGGCCGTCCGCATTCGCGACCGATTGAGCACGCTTCGGGCGCTGTACGGCGAGGGTGCCCTGCCCATCGATTTTCGAGGTTTTGCCGAGCGCGCCGCGCGGGTTCGCACCGTCGGCGGCGCAGTTCGCGAGGTCGCGGTGCAACGCCGCAGCCGCCGCACCGGTCAAACCCACTCGCTGGGAGGCTTCATCGGTGAGGTCGAGTACGAAGGCGATCTGGCCGAGTTCCTGCCCTACCTGCGCGCCGCGGCGTTTACCGGCGTGGGCCGCCACACCGTCTGGGGAAAGGGCGAGATCCATGTTGTTGGTCGCGTGAACTGTCGAGTGGACGGTGTAGACTAACAACCATGGGCGAAATCATGAAGAAACTCGCACTTCTCCTGCTGGCCAGCGCCGTGTGCGTGTGGGCCGCCGACTTCTGGACCTCTAAGCCGTACACCGACTGGAGCGCCAAAGAACTACAACGGATCATGACCGATTCGCCGTGGGCGCACCGCGTGGACGTGGAAGTGGCCGTCCGGATGCCCAATGTCGCCTCGCAGAGCGAAGGCGGGGGGCGGGGCCGCGGCAAGGGCGGCGGCGGTGGCGGTGATATCGCAACCGCCGATGGCGGAGCCACTTCCGGAGCCGACCTCACTGGCACGCGCGGGGGAGCGGGTGGAGCGGGAGGCCCGGCCGGCGCTAACGACGGGCCGGTAACCCAGACCATGCCGGTCATGCTGATCTGGCAGACCGCGTTGCCGGTGAAGCAGGTGCTCATGAAAGCCAAGTTCGGCGCCGAAGCCGCCAGCTCGGCCGAAGCTAAAGCCTATCTGGAGCGCGAAGAGCAGTACATCGTCCTGAACGTCGGGGGCTTGCCCGCGTCCGCGGCGCAGTCCGGGGATGGGGACGCCAAGGCCGCGCTGCTGAAGCTGACGGCACTCAACGTCAAGGGCAAAGATCCGCTGCGCGCCGTCGAGGTCCAATTCACCAAACGCGAGCGCGTGGTCGACGCGCTGTTTTTTTTCCCCCGCCCCGCGGCGGGTTCGAGCGGAGCCTTTTCCGCGGACGATAAAGAGCTGGAATTCTCCACCAAATTCGAAAAACTTGCGGTGAAATATCGGTTTAAGTTAAAGGATATGGTGTATCACGGCAAGCTGGAATTGTAACTAGTGGGGTATTTACTTCACTCAGGTGACCCCTACCGGTTGTGGTCGGCGTCTGAGCCGACGGCGGCACACCTGACCAGAGATTTGTATGGCACTGGATCGACGACAACCGCCTGCTGCACGAGGCGGTAGAAGAGTTT
>DATNJC010000040.1:0-3027 GCA_035604115.1 Bryobacteraceae bacterium
GGGCGCGGGCGGCATGGGCGAGGTCTATCGCGCCCACGACTCCCGGCTCGACCGCACGGTGGCGATCAAAGTTCTGCCCGCATCTTTTTCCGCCGACCGCGAGCGCTTGCAGCGCTTCGCTCAGGAAGCGCGCGCCGCGGCGGCGCTCAATCATCCCAACATTCTTTCCATCTTCGACATTGGCGAGGCGCAAGGCGCACCCTACGTCGTCTCCGAGCTGCTGGAAGGGGAAACTCTGCGCGAGCGGTTGCGGAATGGTCCGCTGCCCATCCGCCGAGTCATTGATTACGCCTTGCAGGTGGCGCGAGGCCTGGCGGCGGCGCACGACAAAGGCATCGTGCACCGCGACCTGAAGCCGGAGAATCTCTTCCTGACCCATGACGGCCGCGTGAAGATCCTGGATTTCGGTCTCGCAAAGTTGACGCGTCCGGAAGCGCCCAGCGGCAGCGGCGACGCGCCTACCGTCCAGGTCGCGACGGAGGCTGGGCTGGTGATGGGCACGGCCGGCTACATGTCGCCCGAACAGGTTCGCGGAAAGCCCGCCGACAATCGCTCTGACATTTTCACCTTCGGCGCCATTCTCTACGAAATGATCACGGGCAAGCGCGCCTTTCATGGCGAGACCGCTGCCGACACCATGAGCGCGATCCTGAAAGAAGAAACGCCGGAGCTTTCAGAGACTACGCGCAACGTCCCGCCTGGGTTGGAACGGATCGTCCGGCACTGCATGGAGAAGCACCCCACGCAGCGCTTTCAGTCGGCCGGCGATCTGGCGTTCGATCTGGAATCGTTGACCGAGATTTCCGCCAGCACAAAATCTGGCGCGCAAGCTGCAGTGGAGCAAGCAAGATCGACGGGTTCGCACCGCGCTCTCGCAGCTATGGTGGGCGTCGTCACGCTGGCCGCTGCAATGCTCGCCCTTGGCTGGTGGCTGGGACACGACGGCAGGTCCGCGCCTCCGGTCGAGTATCAGCAGATCACTTTCCGCACTGGTTCCATCGGCAACGCCCGTTTCACGCCCGACGGCAGCATCGTCTACAGCGCCGCGTGGGACGGCGGCGACAGCCAGCTGTACATGGCTCGCACCGACGACAATGGCGCGCGCGAACTGGGTCTCAAAGATGCCGAGCTGCTATCGATTTCGAAAACTGGTGAGCTGGCTATTCGCCTCAACAGCGTGCTGTTCGGCGGCTACGCCCGCAGCGGGACACTCGCCCGTGTTCCGCTGAGCGGAGGCACGCCGCGAGAGGTGCTGGAGAACGTTCAGGACGCCGACTGGGCGGCAAACGGCGAGGAGATGGCGGTCGTCCGCTACGCCCCCGAGAGCAGTCACTGGCGGCTGGAGTTTCCCGTGGGCCACGTGTTGCTTGACACCATTAACTGGATCAGCAACCCGAAGATTTCTGCCGACGGCAAATGGATCGCGTTCGCCGACCATGAAAATCCGGGCGGCGACGACGAAGGCTCGGTAGCGGTGATTGACATGCAGGGGCAAGAGAAAAAACTTGCCTCCGGGTACATCACCGTCGAGGGCGTCCAATGGTCCCCTGCGGGCGATGAAATCTGGTACAGCGCTACTCGCCTGGGCAGCGCGGCCGATCTCCACGCCGTGACGCTGACGGGTAAAGAGCGGACCATCACCAATGTTCCCGGAGGCATGTGGCTGGAAGATCTGCGCAACGGCGTAGCGCTCACCATCAGCCATCGCGACCGCATCGGGATTCGAGGAGTCTCTCCTGGCGGAAAAGAAGAACGGGAACTGGGATGGTTTGGATGGTCGAATGAGAGGGATCTCAGCCGCGACGGCAAAAAAATTCTCTTCGAAGAAGAAGGAAACGGCGGTGGACCAAACTACACCGTCTTCCTGCGTGACACTGACGGATCGCCTCCGATTCGGATTGGCGAAGGTGTGGGTGTGGCAATTTCTCCCGATGGAAAGTGGGTCATCACCAAGCCGGCCAAAGGCGGCCCGCTGAACATGGTACCGACCGGCGCCGGCGAAGCCAAACAGTTAACCCATGACAACATCAGCTACGACTCAGCCCGCTACCTTCCCGATGGCAAACACGTGCTGGCCTCCGGCATTGAGGCTGGGCGCGGAGCCCGCGATTATCTGATCGATCTCAGCAACGGCAACGCTAAACCCATCACGCCGGAAGGAGTAGCGGGCGTGATCCTCTCGCCCGATGGCCGCAACGCGGCCGTCACTGGCCCCGATGGAAAATGGGGAGTCTGGCCCCTCGACGGAAACGCCCTGCGCCCGATCCCCAACCTTGATTCAAAGTACTATGTGGCCGGTTGGACACCGGACGGAACATCGGCATACGCGGTCTACAACCGAGGGCGTCAACGAGCGGCAAAGATTTTGCGGGTGAATCTCGCAACCGGGAAAACGGATCCGTGGAAAACTCTGGGCGATGCCTTGCCACCGGGAGCCCAGGCTTTCTTTCCCATGTTCTCCGGCGACGGCAGCGCCTACGTCTACGGCTATGACCAGACTCTGTCGGAAGCCTACGTGGTCAAAGGGTTGAAGTAGACCGCGGGCCTTTCTCTCACTTCCTCTGATAGACGGTCTTGCCCGCGACCATCGTCCACAACACTTTCGTGTCCCGCATCTCCTCGGGAGAAATCGTCAGGACGTCGCGGTCCAGCAGAACCAGGTCGGCGCGCTTGCCGGGAGCGATCGTTCCGATCGAGTCTAGATTCATGGCATGCGCGGAATTTCGCGTGTACGCGTAGAACATGGCTTCCCGCGGCATATCCTGCGAAGGATCGAGCACTCCCTCCGATCCCTTCCGTGTCTCGGCCTGATAGATCGCGCGGAAGACGTTCGCGGTCGAAACCGGCCAATCGCTCGCTCCCGAAATCACTCCGCCGCTGTCGAGAATCGTCCGCGCCGGATACTGCCACTTGTAAACATCCGGGTCGAGATACGGCTTCACGATCTCGATCGTATCGGGACTCGCCTCTGCCCAGAAAAGCTGCAGCGCGCTGACCACCCCTAATTGCCGGAAGCGGGGAAAATCT
>DATNJC010000041.1:0-66462 GCA_035604115.1 Bryobacteraceae bacterium
TCGCAGCCGGTACAGGTAGTCCCGACACGCTTGCTCGGTGTCGAACCGAGCCTCGAAATCGGCCAGACTCCGGGGATACTCCTCCACAGCCGGCCATGCTACAGGTTGGGGCCACCTGAGTCAAGTAAATACCCCCTTTAAAACGATCCCGAAAAAGTGGGTCCCAGGATGCGGACTTCATCCGCGGGCTCGTGAATCGCCCGCATATAGGCGCGCGCAAGCTGAAATTGTGAAGAATTCACTCCAGTGGTGGGTGTTTCGCCGACCAGAAATATCAGAAGCACGTCGTCGCTGAAGTGCGTATCGTTGGACGGGGCGAGCGGGGCGCTCCGGCGGAACACCAGAATCCCGGGCTGCTTCTCCTGACTGCGGATATCCTGGCGCTGCTGGCGTCGTTTCGCGGGATCTTTCTCTTCCGGATCTGCACTGTCGATCCACGGCAACCACTCAGCGGCGAAGATCCATTTCGAGGCCTGCGCGGCATCCTCGATCGCCTGAATCGAAGAGTCCGTGAACAGAGAGAGTCGCGAATGTAAAGGATCCGGCACCGTGGCGATTAGAAACTGGACATGGTTGGTAACGGAAATTCCGAAATAGTGGGCCAACTGTCCCCGGCAACCCCCCGCAAGTACGGCAACGCAATCCCGGACCGAGGACGGCTTCTTAAAGTCGATATCGATTGCGTGGTCTGGGCCGTTCAGCACCGGTAAGACAGGGTCGTCGGGCGAGTGGAAAAAGGAACGCGTGGCCACCCACGGACCATCGAGCACCTTTTGGTCCGCTGTTTGATCCGCCGCACCTTGAGGCTGTGACCGGGCGGTCATGCCCGGTTGTGTACCTGGCGCGCCGAAGCGAATTACGAACGCAATTGCTGCGATAATGAGCGCCGATAAACCAACGTTCTGTCTCATTGCGGATTCCGAGTGAGTTACTCAGGCGTTAGTTTAGCGCGTTTTTCGCAGTTCTTGGAAACTTAATGGGCGGCGCGGGGAAGGCCATGTTGCTTTTAACGCAGGCGCGTCGCGTAGAACCGGTAATCGTGCAATTGCGCCATAAGAGGTAGCTCTCGCCGATGCCTGCCGAGCGATCCCGTCCCATCTCGAACGTTGATCAAAGAAGTTGGCGGGATTGGGAACAGGAAGTCGGCTTGTGACCGCCGATCCGGCTCTGGGACGGGAAACATCCTACGCGCCCTTCTGGCTTTTGCCCAAGGAACGGCGCGGCGTCCGCTGACTCTTGCAGAAATCGCCCCAGTCACAGCGCAATACTGTACATTCCCGGCAGGCCACGCCAGGGCGAATCCAAGGCCAAATCCATATCATCTATAAATCCATGCCATATCGTCTATATATCCATACCCCCAAAGCCAGCGCCCCACCCTCCGCGCCTTCGATCCCCAATGTAAGCACCTGATTCTTCGTCTGTTCCGCGAACCGCAAAACGAACCCAAGAAAGGCCGGTCCACAACCGGCAGAAGCTTCGCGACCCGCCTCCGCTTTGCCCAGTCCGCCAAAACTACAAACCGAACCCAACTCCGCTGCCCGTGCCTTCAACCCCCGGGAGCCAAGGAATTGTGCCCGGATTTCTTGGATCGCCGTGCTAGCATCGGGTAGGGTAAAAGGTACGGCTCGAAACGCCCCAACCAGACTTGCGGCTTCCCACCCCGCGCGCGACTTTTTCAGTACCCGAAACCAACCGGGCCCACGTCCGGTCTTGAGTAGGTGTATAGTTATAGTTGTTGAAAGGAGTTCCGTCCATGCGGCACTTGCTCGGACTTCTCGGTGTTTTCCTTCTGCTCGGCGGATTCGCGTTTGCCGGCGACAAGACCAACTGCAATACGCAATCCTCTACCACCCCATCCTCGGTGTCCCAGCCGGCCGACACGCCACCGGCGGCCGACGACGACTCCGCGGATCAGCCTTGCGGTAAGACCAAGAAGGTCACCAAGAAAAAGGACCCCGACGAGATCGGCAACCGCGATGTCGGCAAGGGCGTGAACTTCTATTCCGTCGAAAAGGAAATCCAGCTCGGCAAGCAACTGGCGCAGGACGTCGAGCGGCAAGCCAAGATCATCGACGACCCCATCATCGCCGAGTACGTGAACCGCGTGGGTCAGAACATCGTCCGCAACTCCGACGCCAAGGTTCCCTTCACCATCAAAGTGGTGGACGACGAGACCGTCAACGCCTTCGCGCTGCCGGGCGGATTCTTCTTCGTTGATTCCGGCCTGATCCTGAAAGCCGACAGCGAAGCCGAGCTAGCCGGCGTGATGGCGCATGAAATCGCGCACGTAGCCGCGCGCCACGGTACGCGCCAGGCCACCCGGGGTGAGATCGCGCAGCTCAGCACCATCCCGCTGATCTTCATGGGCGGCTGGACCGGCTATGGCATCCGTCAAGCCGCCAGCGTGCTGATCCCGGTCGGATTCCTGAAGTTCTCGCGCGGCTTCGAATCCGAAGCCGATATGCTGGGCTTGCAGTACATGTACAAGACCGGCTACGATCCTACGGCCTTCGTGGACTTCTTCGAGAAGATCGAGACGCTCGAGAAGAAAAAGCCCGGCACGATGTCCAAAGTGTTCTCGACGCACCCCATGACCGACGACCGCATCGTGGCAGCGCAGAAAAACATCCAGGACAATTTGAAGTCGCGCCCAGAGTACGTGGTCACCACGTCGGAGTTCAACGACGTGAAGGCCCGTCTGGCCATGCTGCACAACCGCCGCAAGGTGGACTCGCAGGATCTGAACCGTCCGCAGCTCCGCAAGCGCCCCGGCACGGGAACCTCCTCCGGTTCAGCCGACGATAAGGACGCCCCAGCGGACGCCGACGAGCGCCCCACTCTGAAGCGCCGGTAGCACCGGCTTTCAGCCGGTGGAGCTTCTGGACCCTACAGCGTCGAAGTGCAAGCTGGACACCGCTTAGCCGCCAGCGGAATCGCGGTGCAGCACTGCGGGCAGTCTTTGGTCGCAGACGCGGTCGGAACCTCGGCCGGCTTCTGAAACCGGCTCACCATCTTGATCACCACGAAAATGGCGAACGCCACAATCAGGAACTCGATCACCGTGTTGATAAACACGCCGTAGTTCAGTGTGGGCGCCTTCGCGGCCTTGGCCGCCGCCAGGTTGGCATAACTTTCGCCGTTCAGTGAAACAAACAGGCTCGAAAAATCGACCTTGCCCAGAGCCAGCCCGATCACCGGCATCAGAATATCCCCGACCAGCGAAGCGACAATTTTGCCGAACGCACCTCCGATGATGACGCCGACGGCTAAATCCAGTACGTTCCCCCGCATGATGAATTTCTTGAATTCCGAAAGCATGATTGGTGTTTCCTCCTTGATGTCTTGTCGCGCCACTCCGATTGCGCGATCTCCCCGGTTAAGGCAGTATACTATCACCGCCCGTCAAACCGCTTGCTACCATGAGGAACGGACGCCTCAAAGCGTAAGCTGTTGGCGCGATAAGGAAAGAATTGGATGGCCCAGGAATCCAAGTTGATCAAGGTCGTATGCCCGTGCTGCCAGGCCGAGCTGCACATCGACCCCGACACCACCGCCGTGATCCGGCACGTCGAGCACGTCAAGCCGCCCTCCATCGCCGACATGGAAGCCGCCGTGCAGCGCTTCAAGGGCGAGGCTGGCCGCCGCGAGGACGTGTTCCAGAAATCCGTCGAATCCCACAAGGTGCATCACGACGTGCTGAGCAAGAAGTTCGACGAAATGCTCAAGATTGCCAAAGAGAATCCCGACGAACCGCCGCCCAAGCGCGATATCGATTTCGACTAGGGTGTTACCCCGAGCGACGCTAAACCTTTGGGCTACGGCTAAAGCCTGACCTTCCCACCGCCGATGAAACGCAGGAGGAGATTTCTCAATGCGTATCCCTTCCTTGATCTTCGGGACCGTTCTGGCCTGCGGGCTCGCCTTCGCGGGCCACAATGAGGCTGTGGTCTATACCGCCGGCAACCTGACCGGAATCACCCCGCGCGCCAACGCCGTGCTGGATCTGTCCCAGGACGTCGCCATGAAACTGCGGATCGGCCGCACCGACGTGAGCGTTCCGTTTGCCAGCATCACCAAGACCGACGAGGCGGCGGATTCCACCATCGTCCCGGCCCCCGGCCAGAAGGGAGCCAAGCCGTTTGAACTCCTGACCGTCGAATTCAACAGCGTCCAAGGCGAGCCCCGCACCATGACCCTGCAGATGAGCAAGCTGGCAGCCTCGCACGTGCTGGCGACGATCCACAAGCATGTGCCCGCGGAAACCAAGACGGCAGCGTTGCAAACCAGGGCGTCCAGCCCCGCCGCGGGTGACGCTGCGGCATCGGCCCCTGCAGCATCGGCCCCAGCAGCATCAACCACCGCGGGATCCGCCCCCGCCGCTTCCGCTCCTGCGGCCTCCGACGCCGGCACCGCGCCCGCCACCAGCACTGCGGACAATACCGTCAAGACGGACAAGAAAGCCAAGCCCGTAAAGGCCGCGAAGGCCCCCAAGCCGGACAAGCAAGACAAGCAGGCTAAGGCCGACAAGAAGGACAAGTCCAGCCAGCAGGCTCAGACGGATCAGCCCACTCAGACCGACCAGCCCGACCAAGCTGCTAAGCAGGCCGACAAGAAGGACAAGTCCGACAAGGTCGCCAAAAAGGACAAGAAAGACAAGAAGAACGAAGACAATCCGGAAGTGGCCGCCAACGCCGCTGACGCTAAGCCCGTTGCGAAAAAGGACGATTGGTGGGGCGACAGCTACTGGAAGACCCACCGCAATCTTCCGAAATGGGAACAGCAG
This sequence comes from Bryobacteraceae bacterium, assembly GCA_035604115.1. GTDB lineage: Bacteria > Acidobacteriota > Terriglobia > Bryobacterales > Bryobacteraceae > Palsa-187. Next base: position 4,787 of record DATNJC010000041.1, read on the forward strand.
GGCGGCGTCGCGGCTGCCCAGTAGGGCTGCCTTGCACGCCGGGGCGCATCCCGGATCCCAGCTCACCGCCTGCTATTCTTGAAGACGGGAGCGCGCCTCACATGGCAGCGCGCCCGTCTTCGAGAATCCGTATGCGTCCACATGCGGCTGTAGCCGCTGGTGCAGTTATCGCGATCTTGTGCTCGTGGGGAATTCTGCGCGCGCAGAAGCCCTTCAAAGAATACCCCGCCATTGAATACGAGGACTTCAAGATCCCGGACGACTATAACCAGCCTTTCGAATGGACCCGCGCGCGCCTGCGTTATCCCGATGTCGCCGGGTACCCCAACCCGAACCTCAGGTATTCCAACGGCCGCGAGTTTCCCGGCTACTGGACCATGGATTACCCGCGCTCCGACCGCCACCTACTGGCCGGCGTGCGCCGTCTCACTCGCATCGACACGCGATCCGTAGAGCAAGTAGTCAGCCTCGATGGCACCGACGAGATCTACAACTGGCCGGCCCTGTACGCCGTCGAAGTGGGGCACTGGCGGCTGCCGGACGATCAGGCCGCTCAACTGCGCGAATTCCTGCTGCGGGGCGGCTTCCTGATGGTGGACGATTTCCACGGCGAGGCCCCCTATCACGACGTCTCGAATGAGTGGAGAATGTTCACCGACAGCATGGACAGGGTCTTCCCCGACCGAAGCATCGAAGACATCCCCGGTAATGATCCGATCTTTCACACCATCTACGATCTGGACGACCGTTTTCAGGTCCCCGGCGCGCAGTACTTCGATACCCACCTCACCTACGAGGCGGGCGAAACCGGTAAGCAGCCGCACTGGCGCTGCATCCGCGACTCCAAGGGCCGCATCATGGTCGCCATCTGCCACAACATGGACCTCGGCGACGCCTGGGAGTGGTCCGACGATCCGCGTTACAACGAAAAGTGGGCTGGCCTGGCCTACCGGATCGCCATGAACTACTTCGTCTACGACTTGGCCCACTGATACCCGAAACGTCGTACGCGGCGGTACCATCACACGAGTATGAGGACTTCCATCCAACTGTTTCTGGCGCTTCTGATCTGTTCAGTGGCGATCTTCGCCCAGCAGAAAGGCAAGGGAAGCCGCGACGTGGGTAACGGACACATCCCCTCTCACGGACCGCCCCCGGCGAAGGTTCAAGCGCCGCGCCCCAGCGCGCAGCCTCGGGCCAACGAGCCGTCGCGGGCCAACCAGCAGCCGCAGCAGCGGCCGCCGGAAAACAAAAGCTTCGCCGACCGCTCCGGGCACCCCGAAGCGCCCCACGTGCATAAGAACGATCAATGGGTAGGACACGACTCCGGCCGGGACGATCCGCGCTACCATGTGGACCGCCCCTTCGAGCATGGCCGCTTCACCGGAGGTTTCGGAAAGGGCCACGTATTCCGCCTAGCCGGCGGCGGCCCGTCGCGTTTCTTCTTCAACGGCTTCTATTTCAGCGTGGCGCCACCCGACATCGGTTTCTGCGGCGATTGGCTCTGGGATTCCGACAGCGTCGTCATTTATGAGGACCCGGATCACGACGGCTGGTATCTGGCTTACAATGCGAGGCTCGGAACCTACGTTCACGTGATGTATCTCGGCACCAGTTAAACCCACCGACGGGAACAAACCTTGCCGCGGGGCCGTAATGCTATACTTGCGGCCTATCCACGCTCACTGGGCCTGGCCCCCGCGGCATGATCGAAGTCGACCAGCTCCGCAAATCCTACGGCGACCTCACAGCAGTCGATGGGGTCTCCTTCACCGCGCGGCCGGGCGAGATCTTCGGGCTTCTGGGTCCCAACGGGGCGGGGAAGAGCACCACCATCGGATGCATCTCCGGCCTGCTCACGCCCACCGCCGGACACGTGCGCGTCATGGGCCATGACGTAGTCCGCGACGGCCGCGCCGCCCGCCAAGCCATCGGCGTCGTGCCGCAGGAAATCGCGCTCTACGACGATCTCTCAGCGGTAGAAAACCTGCACTACTGGGGCGGAGCGCAAGGCCTGCGTAATCCGCGATTGCGCGAGCGCGCCCAGGAGGTGCTCGAAAGCACGGGCCTGCAGGATCGCGCCCGCGAACCCGTCAAGCGATTCAGCGGAGGCATGAAGCGCCGCTTGAACTTCGCCTGCGGAATCATTCACGCGCCCCAGGTGCTGCTGCTGGACGAGCCCACCGTTGGAGTGGATCCGCAAAGCCGCGTCCGCCTTCTGGATCTGGTCCGCGAGCAAGCCGGCGCCGGCGTGTGCGTGCTTTACACCACGCACTACATGGAGGAGGCCGAGGCGCTATGTACCCGCCTCGGCATTGTCGATCATGGAAAGCTCATCGCCGCCGGCACCTTGACGGAGCTGCGTTCGATGATGAGCGAACGCGATCTCCTGCGGCTCACGGGAGTCTTCGATCCCGCCAGCGTCCGTGAAACCCTGGAGCGGGTGAGCGGCGATGGGATCGAAGTCGTGCATGCCGCACCGGATCAGCTCACGCTATCGCTCGCCGCGGCGGCCCGGAAGCTACCCGCGATCTTCAGCGCGCTGGAGTCCGCGGGCGCCGAAGTGCGCGGCACGACCCTCACTCAACCCAGTCTGGAGAGCTTATTCATCAAGCTCACCGGCAAGGAGCTGCGGGAGTAACGGTGCGATTCATCTGGACCAGCGCCTGGAAGGACCTGACCCGCACACGCCGCGATCCGCTCGCGCTGCTGATGTGGATCGCCGTTCCGTTGGTGTTGGGTGGGCTGTTGAACGCCGTGTTCGGCGGCGGCAATGTGACGCCCCAGGGCCGCCTGCTGATCGCCGACGAAGACGACAGCTTCGTCAGTAACCTGCTCGCGAGCGCGTTCAGCCGCGAGCCCCTCAGCAAAATGATTTTCGTCGAAAAGGTTTCGCGCGAGCTGGGACGGGCCCGGATCGACCGGGGCGATGGGTCGGCTCTGCTCATTATCCCCAAGGGCCTCGCGGATGCCGTGTTGCGTAACGAACCTTTCCACCTCGAACTTTTCACCAATCCCTCGCAGCGGATTCTGCCGCAGATGATTCAACAGGTGCTCACCGTCATGGTCGAAGGCGAGTTCTACCTGCAGCAAGTGGCGGGCGCGCAATTGCGTGTTCTCAGCCAGGAACTCCCGGAGAACCGCGCCCCGTTGGATCAGGACATCGCGCGCTTCAGCGTGTCGGTGAACCGGCTGATCGACAGCCTGCGCAAGTATCTCATCCCGCCGGTGATCCGGCTCGATACGGAAGTGGCGCAAGAGAACGCCTCGGGGAGAGGTTTCGCGGCCGTTCTGTTTCCGGCCTCCATGTTTATGGCGCTGGTGTTGCTATCGAGCGCTCTGGCCGCGGATATTTGGAAAGAGCTCAACGGGGGAACGTTGCGCCGCCTGGCGATGACCCCGGCGCCTCTTGCCGCCTTCCTGGCGGGACGTCTGCTCTTTGTCGTGGTGGTGTACGCCGTCGTCGCACTAGTGGGAGTCTCGGTAGCGCGGTGGATCGCGGGTGTGCCCGTGGCGAGTTTCCCGGGCGCCGTCGCGTGGCTGGTGTTTTCCGGTTCGGCGTTCTTTGTGTTGATGCTGCTCCTGCTACTGCAGGCCTCGACGCAGCGCGGGGCGAACATCCTGTCCAACCTGGTGGTCTTTCCCTTGGCCATGCTCGGCGGCTCCTTCTTTCCGTTCGATTTCATGCCGCAGTGGATGGCGGGCATCGGCGCCAAAACCCCCAATGGATTGGCGGTCGTCCAATTCAACGCCATCCTCGATGGTTCCGTCCACGCGCGCGATCTGGAGCTGACCGCGGCTGCGCTCTCAATTGCCGCCGCGCTTGCGTTTCTGTTGGCGTTGCGCAAGCTCCGCCGGGGGTTCGCTCTATGAATGCGCCGGGTGGAGGCCCGTCTCCGTTCAGCGGCGCGTTGTTCCTGGCGCGCACGGAAACCTGGAACCTGCTCCGCCGCAGGGAAACCATTCTGTGGACCTTCGTGATGCCGGTGATTTTCTTCTACTTCATCGGAACGATCACTGGCAACAGCTTTGCCCAGCAGCCGGAGAGTTTGGCGGTCCTGGTTCCCCCCGATGCCGGCTTCCTCGCCGACCAGGTGCTGGAGCGCTTGGAGAAACTCGACTACCGCATCGTGCGGGCCAACTCCCCGCAACAATTTCAAAGCTTCAGCCGGCGCCTGGAAATCCCGGCGAGCTTCACTGAGTCCGTGCTGGCCGGGCGTCAGATGGATCTGCATTTCTCGCGCACCGGCGACGACATCAACGCCGACTACGACCGCGTACGCCTGAATCGCGCGGTGTACACGGTGCTGGCCGATCTGGTGGCTGTCACCAGAAACGGCGTTGCCACTCCGGAGGCTTTCGGGCAACTTGCGGCTCAGCCGCGCCCGCTGGTCCTGGACGTGAAATCCGCGGGCCAACGCGGCACACTGATTAAAGACCCGCCTTCGGGCTTCGAGCAATCCGTTCCCGGAACCATGGTGATGTTCACGCTGCTGATCATGTTCACCGCGGGCGCGGTTACTCTAACCATAGAGCGCAATCAAGGCATGCTGCGCCGCCTGGCGTCGAGTTCCATGACGCGGGGCGCGGTGACCGCGGGCAAGTGGGGAGCGCGCATGGGGCTGGGTTTGATTCAGCTCGCTTTCGCCATGCTCACTGGACGTTTCTTGTTTCACGTCCATTGGGGACCGAGTCTGCCCATGGTGATTGTCGTGCTGGTGGCGTACGCATCGCTGGCCGCGATCCTGGGGATGCTGCTGGGGAATTTCGGACGCACCGAAGGACAAGTGATCGGGATCGGGGTGATCGGCAGCAACCTGCTGGCGGGTTTGGGAGGATGCTGGTGGCCCATCGAGGTCGTCCCGCTGTGGGCTCAAAAGCTTTCGCTGGTCCTGCCAACGGGCATTGCGATGGACGCGCTGCACAAGCTGGTCAACTTCGGCGCATCTCCGGCGGCTGTGATCCCGCACCTGTGCGCGCTGCTGGCGCTCGCGCTCGGCAATGGATACATCCTGGCGCGGGCGTTCCGCTTCCAGTAGCTTGTGGGGCAGCCGATCTTGGCTGCGGCCGCCTTTCAGGCGGCTCCCGGCTCGACCCGGCTGATCCGTTCCAAAGAAGCCGGCTGCGGGCAGAATTGCCCGCACCACACACGTGCCTACTGCGTGACGCTGATCGTCGCAGCGTTGCTCGCTTGCCCGTTCACAGTCACCGTCAGCGGATAATCTCCCGTCGTCAATCCCGCGGGCACGACGATGTTCGCCTGAACCAGGCCGATGAACCCGGGCGTCAGCCCCGCGAATGACACTGGCGCGTTGACCGTACCGATGGTCGCACTCGCCGATGAAGTCACACTGCTCAGCGGGCTGTTCGGAGTCGCCGCACCGTCGGGAACGGCGGGATTCACCGGACCCGCGCCCGTCAAGTACGCAATGATGGTGCTCCCCACCTTGGCGGGCGCCGACGGCGAGTTCAACGAAAAGTCCGCTCCGTTCTGCACCACGGCTCTTCCCGACGCCTGTTGAAACAGCCCCGGAGCGGCCGTCAGCACTGGCACGGTAACCGGCGAACTCGTCAAGCCGTTCGAAGCGACCGTGATGGTTGCATTGCCCGCGGCCGTCCCCCACGGCACCTGAAAATTCGCCTGGAATGGAGTCACGTACAACAGCGGCACCGCTTGCCCGTTCAAGCTCACGGAAACGCCCGCGAGCGTCGCGGGCAACGGCGCCGAGCCACCTGTATTAACAGTCGCGAAGTGCTGGCCGAATACTGTGGCCAGCGCACCCGGAGCGAGTTGCGGGGTAAAGCTGGCGGCGTTCACCACCGCGTTTTGCGAAATCGCCGGCACGGCCAGCGCCTCGCGGATGCGATGATTGCCGGTGTCGGCGATGTATACGTTGCCCGCGGGATCGAGCGCGATGCCGCGCGGCAGGTTCAGCGAAGCGGCGAGCGCATCGCCGCCGTCGCCCGAGTAACCCGCCGACCCATTTCCGTTGATCGTGGTGATGATTCCCGCCGGCGAAACCAACCGGACGCGGCTGTTCAACGTATCGCAAATGTACAACTGCCCCAACGCGTCCACCGCCACACTGCGCGGCAGACTCAACTCGGCCTTGGTCGCGGGGCCTTGATCGCCGCTAAAACCGGGGTTCCCGTTACCGGCTACCACCGACCACACGCCTTTGACCGAGTACTCCACGATGCGGCTGTTATCGGTATCGGCGATGAACAGGTTCCCGGCCGCGTCCACCGCTACCGAAGCGGGGTGATTCAATTTGAAGTTCCCGCCGCCCACGGTGAGAATCATGCCGCTCGAAACCACGCGAATCACGTTGTTCCCCTGGTCGGCGATGTACAGGTTGCCGGAGGAATCCACGGCCACGCCGGTGGGGAACGCTAATTGCGCATTCGTGGGGGCGGTTCCATCTCCCGAGTACCCGGGCCCAAGCGTGTAGTTTCCCGCCACCGTGCTGATGTTGCCTCCGCTGACCATGCGGATCACGGTGTTGCCGGTATCGGCGATGTACACGTTGCCCGCGGCGTCCACGGCAACCCCGCCGGGCCCGTTAAGCTGGGCCGTAGCCGCGGTCGTCCCGTCGCCGGTGTAACCTGCCAGCCCAGTGCCGGCAAGCGTTGAGATGTTCCCATTGGCCGCGATCACGCGCACGCGATGCACGCCTCCGTCGGCAATGTAGATCTTCCCCGCGGAGTCGATGGCGATCGCGCTGGGAGAACTGACCTCGGCCTTCGAAGCTGGGCCGCCGTCGCCCGTAGAGGCATCCGTGCCGTCGCCGGCGATCGTTTTGATGAGGTACTGCTGGCCCCACGCGGCCGTCGCGATTGCGAGTCCCGCCACCAGTGGGGCGAAGCGTTTCGACATAGATCTTATCGACGCGCCCGCGTCTCGGAAGGTTTCGCGATAAGCCGATCCGCCAACAACCTCAATTGCGCGCGTCCGAATTGGCTGGCGCGCGCGGTGGCCTGTGCTATCTTCGTGAAAGACGGCAGTCCCGCGTTCCTGTCCGTGGTGTCCGGAGAATCCTGCTGATGACGCGTTTTTCAGTTGCGCGGCCCGCCGCGATTGCGGTGCTGGCCGCAGCCGCCGCTTGGGCCCAGTCGCCTACCATCAACGATCTGCCCTCCCGCGAATTCGGGCAACCCATCCTGGTCAACCCGCTGGTCTCGAACGCGCCCAATCTGGTCGAGGGCCGCGAGCTGTACTCACCCTCCGAGATCGCCTACGACGCCTTCAATGTGATTCTGTATGTAGCCGACACCAGCAACAATCGCGTCCTGGCCTGGAAGAATCCGCAAGGGCTGGGGAAAGGCAATCCCGCGGATCTGGTCATCGGGCAGCGCGACCTGGCATCCACCTTCGCTCAAGGGCCCACTTCCAGCCAACCCAACGGCTTCCACAATCCCGCCAGCATTGCAGTCGATAACGTCGGCAGCCTGTACGTATTGGACGCCAGCAACAACCGGATCCTGCGGTTCCCCGCGCCCTTCGGCCAATCCGGCGGCTTCTTGCAGTGGGATCTGGTGATCGGCCAGACCAGCATCAACAGCGGAGGCAGTCCCAACGAAGGGGGTTCACCTTCCGCCTCCGTCTTGAATTTGCAGTACGGCGGAGGCATGGCCTTCGACGCGCAGTATAACCTGTGGGTCGCCGACGCGGGCAACAACCGCGTGCTGCGCTTTAACAATGCCGTCTTGATCCCCAATGCCGTCGAGCCCAAGGCCGACATTGTTCTGGGGCAGGGCAACGCCAAGTGCGTTGGTTCCGACCCCTTCGCTTGCTCCGGCGCCACCACTTCGGCCATCGACCTCACTGGTTTCTCCCGCCCTGCGAATCTCCGCTTCGACGCACAGCAGCCGCAGAATCTGTACGTGTCCGACGCTCTCAACCGGGTGCTGTATTTCCAGGGTCCATTCACCGCCGGCGACAACTTCCACGCAGCCGCGCGCGTTCTGGGCGTCGCGCCCACCCCCGCCGCGGGCCAAAAGCCTCAGCCCACGCCCAACAGTTACACGCTGAGTTCGCCCGGCGGCGTGCTGACCGATGGCATCAACATCTACGTTTGCGATTCGGGCAACAACCGGATCGTGCGCTACGGTCCGCCGGCGAGTTGGGCCGCAGCCACCCCCACGCAACCCTCGCCGGCCGCGCTCTCCGTGATCGGGCAGACCGATCTCAACAGCGGCAAGCCTAACAAGGGCCAAGTGGCGCCCGACGGGACCACGCTCAACAATCCGCAAACCGCCATCTTTCCATTCGGAGGCACTGGCGACATGTGGGTTGTGGACGGGGGCAACAACCGCGTCGTATCGTTCCCGCAGTCTGGATCGTCGTTCGGGCAGGCCACCCGCGTGTTGGGGCAGATCGACTTCGGCTACGATGCGGTGAATCTGATCGAAGGGCGCGAGGTGTGGCTCGCCAACAACGCCGCCGGCGGAGACATCGTGGTGGACAGGAACTCGAATCCCCCGCACCTCTACATCGCCGACACGTTCAATAACCGCATCCTTGGCTTCCGCGACGCCCGCACGGTCGGCACCGACGCCCGCTCCGTGCTCACCCAGAAAGCCGACTTGGTGATCGGCCAGCCGGATGTGTACACCTCCGTCATGAATTATCCCAACGGGAACCTCGGCACCACGCCTACGCCCAGCGCGACCGGCTTAAACGCGCCCACGGGCCTGGCGCTGGACACCAGCGGCAATCTGTACGTAGCCGACGAGGGTAACGGGCGCGTGCTGCGTTTCCCCGCGCCTTACAACCAGGCTCAATCCAGCCTGTTGCAAGCCAACCTGGTGCTGGGCCAAAGCGGTTTTACGACTCCGCCCGTCAGCGGGATCACCGGTCCCGCCAACATGGCAGCGCCTTTCGGTCTGGCGATGTTATCCGACGGAAGCCTGGCCGTGTCCGACCGCCAGCTCAACCGGGTGCTGATCTTCCGCCGGAGCAACGGCGACTTTTCGAATTACGAAGCGGCCACCATCGTGATCGGGCAATCCAATTTCAACGACTCGCAGCCCGTGCCGCTCGCCACCGCCAATTATGGACTGCACAGCCCGGCCCACATCGCCACGGATACCTCGGACCGTCTGTATGTCGCCGACACCAGCAACAACCGCGTGGCGATCTTCACGCAAGTGCTGTCCACCGCAGCCGGCGGCACGCTGGGCTCCACTGTGACGGGACTCAACACTCCCTTGGGCGTCACCGTAAGCGCCGCCACCGGCGAAATGTGGATTGCCGACACCGGCAGTAACCAGGTGAAGCGTTTCCCGGAGTACGTTTCTTTTCAGTTCAACCCGAACCCCACCGCCCAACTAGGCTCCGTCAATCCTCTGGCGGTGGCGCTCGATCCGTTCGGCAACGTGATCGTCGCCGAGGCTTCGAACCGCATCAGTTTCTACTACCCGAAACTCACTTACCAGCACGCGGCCACATACAATCAGCGCCCGCTCGCGCCGGGACAACTCGCCTACCTGTACCGTTTGGGCGCCGACTTCAGCTTCACTCCCGCCGACGGCACGCAGACTTCTCCATGGCCCTACACGCTGGGCGACATCCAAGTCACCGTGAACGGCATCCCGGCGCCGGTGTTCCGCGTCAACGTGACGCGCATCGACTTCCAGGTGCCCCAGAGCGCGCCCACTTCGGGCACCGCCACTTTCGTGGTTTCGCAGGCCTCCACGGGAGCGATCCTGGCGGCCGCGAACATTCAGATGGCGCTCACCAATCCGGGATTCTTCACGTCCAATGCCCAAGGCACCGGCCAAGTGGCGGCGTTCAATCAGGACGGCTCGGTGAACAGCCCGAGCAACGCTATCCCTCGCGGGCAGGTGATCTCGTTCTGTCTCACCGGCGCTGGTCCGGTTCCGAACGGGCCTCCCGACGGCCAGCCACCCTCCTCGTCCGCACCCACTCCCGGGTCCCTGGTCCTGCTGTCGGGATCGTTTACCGGCGGCGTGGTTCCGTCGAATCTGGTGCAATACTCCGGGCTCGGCTGCGGATTCGCGGGCGGCTGGCAAGTCAATTTCCAGGTGCCGACGCAAGTGCCGCCCGGAGCCAACAACGTGGTCGCGCTCATCTATGAAGACGTCCCCAGCAACGCCGGCCCGACCAGCCAACCCCTGGTGGTGGTCTTCGCCGCGAAGTGAGTGGAGCATGCACTCGTGCGTGCCACGCCGGCACTCGTGCCGTCGCTGGGCGAGTTTGTGTGGGACCGCCGGGCGTCGAGACGAGTCTCGACGTGGCACGCATGAGTGCGTGCTCCACGCACCTTACAAATCGAAGCTTTCGCCGCGCGAGGGCTGGACCGTCTCGATCCCGAATGTTTTTTCGATCACCGCCTTCAACGCCGCGCCCTGCGCCGGCTCGCCGTGCACCAGGAAGATCTTCTTCAATCCTTTGGCGAAGGGTCGCATCCAGGCAATCAACTCGCCCTGATCGGCGTGTCCGCTCAGTTCTTCGAGCGACGCCACTTCCGCGCGCAACCGCATCGGCTCGCCGAAGATCGGCACCTCGGGGTCGCCTTGCTGGATCTTGCGGCCCAGCGTGTGCTCGCCTTGAAATCCCGTAATCAGCACGGTGTTGCGGGGGTCCTCGATGGTGTTGCGGAGATGATGCAGGATGCGTCCGCCTTCGCACATCCCGGAAGCCGAAAGCACCACGAAGGGACCGTGCAGATCGTTCAGCGCCTTGGATTCGTTGACGTCGCGCACGTACTTCAGGCGGTGGAAGCCGAACGGGTCCTCGCCTTCGGTCAGAAACCGGCGCGCTTCCTCGTCGTAACATTCGGGGTGCTTGCGGAACACCTCGGTCGCGTCCACGGCCAGCGGACTGTCCACGAAGATTGGAATATCGGGAATGCGGTGGGCGTCCATCAGTTGGTGCAACAGCAACACCAGCTGCTGCGTGCGGCCCACGGCAAACGCCGGCACGACAATCTTCCCGCCTCGCGCCGCCGTCCGGTTCACTACATCGGCCAGCATGGCCGCGGCTTCGTGGACCGGCTTGTGGAAGCGATCGCCATAGGTGCTCTCCATGATCAAGTAATCAGCGGCGTCCGGGGAAACGGGATCGCGCAGGATAGGCAGCTCCTTGCGGCCCACGTCGCCGGAGAACGCCAGGCGGACGCCATCGGCCTCCACCACCATCGATGTCGAACCCAGCATGTGACCAGCCTCAAAGGTCCGGTAGCGGACGCCCTCGGCGATGTTCTGGAACTCGCCCAAGGGGACGGGACGGAACAGCGGATAGGTGCGCTCGGCGTCCGCGATCTCGTACAGCGGCACACACTCGCTGTCATCCCGGCCCTGTTTACGCCGGTGCTCGCGCCGCCGGTTGCAAAACTCGACGTCTTTTTGCTGCAGATAGGCGGAGTCGGCAAGCATCGCCAGGCACAGGTCGATGGTGGCCGGCGTGGTGTAGATCGGACCCGCGTACCCGTTCCGCACCAGCGTGGGCAGATTACCGCTATGGTCGATATGGGCGTGGGAAAGAATCACGCTGTCGATGCTCGACACCGGAAACGGAAAGTGGCTGTTACGTTCGAAGGATTCCTGCCGCCGTCCCTGATACAAGCCGCAATCGAACAAGAAACGTTTGCCCGCGGCCTCCACATGATGCATTGAACCGGTGACTGTTTTCGCCGCGCCCCAAAATGTGATCCGCATGGTCAGATCCCACTATAAGGATCCTGGACTGGTTAAGACAATGCCAGATAAAACAACGCGGCTCAAACCGAAAGCAATTGCGTTAGATATGCTACAATGTAGCACATGAGGAAAACCTCCGTGCGCGAACTGCATATCCACACTTCCGAATTGGTGCGCGAGGCCGAGCAGGGGGGCGTGATCCTCATCGAACGCCGCGGTGAACCGGTGGCGGAGCTGCGTCCCCTTACGGGTCCGGCGCACATGCCTGCCGGCAAGAAAGCCCGGATCTTCGCGGGCATGCAAAAGATCTGGGCCAAAATGCCCCAGGTCGGCGACAGCACGCCGATGATTGAAGAAGATCGCGACCGGTGAGCCTTTGTATCTGGACACCACCTACATCGCCAAATTCTATTTCAACGAGCCGGAATCGCCGCGGGTTCGAGAGCTGGTCAGAAAAGCAGGCCCCATTCATTCCTCGCTCTGGGCGTTGGCCGAGTTCCACGCCGTACTGCATCGCCGGATGCGGGAAGGCGCGGCATCGCCGGGCGACGCGCGGGATCTGGCTCTCCGCTTCTCCAAGCATGCAAGCGACGGACTGTGGAACCTGGTTCCTGTTCATGAGGCACTTCTGCGGCGGACCGGAGCCCTGATGATTTCCGCTCCACGCGATCTGTTCCTACGGACGGCCGACGCCGTACATCTGGTGACGGCGCACGAACTCGGAGAACGCGAAGTGTGGACGAATGACCGGCACATGCTCGCGGCCGCGGCTTACTTCGGCTTGGCCGGGCGGTCCGTGCGGATTTAAGTCGAATCGCCCCGCGATCCGTCGTGTAACCCGCTCGCACGGGCACTCTCGCCGAGCCCAGCTAGGGCTTTCACCGGAGCGACTTCGGCACCGCCCCAGCGTACGCTCGAAGTATGAGCTTTCGGCCATGGCTATGGGTCGCAATGGCGGCGTGTGCCTCCCTGTGCGCGTCCACGAGCGCGTCCGCGGCCTCCGTCGCGACCCGCGACGCGCCCCTCCGCAGCGGCTGTGCCGGTGACTCCGCCGTCCGGGCCACGGTACCCGCAGGAGCGCCGCTCACCATCCGCAGCATGATGTCGGGCGAGTCCGCGCCCTGTTACAAAGTGGCGGCCACCATCGACGGCAAATCCATCGAAGGTTACCTCGACGCGAGCGACATCGGAGGAGCGGAAGAGTTCGACCGCGCCCGGCGCGATGCCGAGCACCTGGACTTCGGCCAAGTCCGCGAGGCGTTTCACCTCCCCACTCTCAGTTCTGAACCCGACGCGAAAACCGGACGTTCGCCGGAGGCGGGCCTGGCCGCCCAGGCCATGCGCCTGGTCGACGCCAGCCAGCCACAAAAAGCGCTCGAACTCTTGGAGCCCCAGCTAAAAAAGACCCGCGATCCAGACCTGCTGGCGGTGGCCGGCGCCGCGGCCTGGCGCGCCGACGACACCGCGCGCGCGCTGGAATACTGGCGCGCGTCTTTGGAACTGCGGCCCAACGCGCAGATCCAATCGCTGTACGGCAAATTGCAGCGGGAAACCCAGAACGACCGTGCCGGCGCGAAGCTCGTCGGCATGCGCGTGCAGTTGCGCTACGATGCCGACGCCATCCCCACGGAATCCGCCCGCGCCATCCTGGGCATGCTCGACCAGGAATACGGCCGCATCACCGCCGAGTTGGGCTGCCCCGGCCAGGAACGCGTGCTCGCGGTGGCCCAGACCCGCGAGGCGTACCTCAAGGCCACCCAAGCCGCCGAATGGAGCGGAGGCCAGTTTGACGGCCGCATTCACGTTCCCATCGCCGGTACGGCCGACGAAAACCTTCATCGCACCCTGGCGCACGAAATGGTGCATGCCTGCCTCACGATGATGGGCGACTGGCCATTGTGGCTGCAGGAAGGCGTGGCGCAAAAACTTTCCGGCGATACGCTTGCTCCGCAGGCGCGCCAAAAGCTCGGCGAAGCGCTGCGGGCCAACCTGGTACCCGGAATCACCGCCCTGGGCCAGGACTGGTCGCGCCTGAATGCCGAATCCGCCCACATCGCCTACGCCGAGTCGCTGGCCGCGATCGAACTCTTTTATGAGAACTACAACGGGCTGGGCTTGCGCAACCTGCTGCGCAGCCCGGAGCGGATACCCGAGATCGCCGTAGACCTGGACCGCCGCTTGCGTCAATAATAGATCCAGCCCTTACGGGGCCTCTCCAAATGGATCTGCGCTTCGAATGCCAACCCGGCTGCACCAAGTGTTGCGATACGGAGGGCATGGTGTATCTCAGCGAAGACGACGTTCAGCGCGCGGCGCGGTTCGTGGGCATGACCCAGCCGGATTTCGAGAAGAAGTACATTTACCGTACGCGTCATCAGCGCCGCTTCCGCAAACCGCGCAAGAAGCAGTGCCCGTTTCTGGGTAAGGGCGGTTGTGAAATCCATCCTGCCAAGCCCACCCAGTGCCGAACGTATCCCTTCTGGCCGGAGATCGTCGAGCGCCGCTCCACCTGGCGCGCCACCGGGCGTTTCTGTCCCGGCATCGGGAAGGGCCCGCTGATTCAGATCGGTTCCGCCCTGGAGATCGCCGAAGAGCAGCGCCGGGCGTACCCGGAAATGTACAAAACCGCGCGCAACTCGTAGCGTTCAGTCGCTTAGCGAACGTCCAGACCCGAATGCGGCCCCTCCGGGTCACGATCTTCCCGCCACCTTACGTACCGCCGCCGTCAAGTCTGCCAGCCTGCCCAATTCAAGCGAACGCCTCGCGCGAGCCGCACGACGGCCTGGATGCTGGACTGCGAATGAGCCGGTTTCGCGCGATCCTGCGCGGAGGACAGTGAAGGAAATCAGTAGGAGGCAGCCATGAACCGATCAACAAAACACGCTCTCGTAATGAGTTTTCTGGCGCTCGCCCCGGCTCTCATGGCGGCTACCGTGAAGGACCCGCCGCCCCAGCCACGCAGGCCGCGGGGCATCTACGCCGATGTCGGCATCGACGCTGAAATAAAAAGGAACAACTGGACAAAAGCGTCATCCACGCAACTGGAGTCCGATTTCAAGGGTCTTTACAAGGATCTCCTCGGCAACCCAGCGGTTTCGGGGATCGTGCTGTATGAGACCTGGGCCAGACTCAACCCGAATCCACCTACGCCCAGCACGGGCAGCAGCGTGTCGCCGATCGCGAACCAAGAGCCGGAGACCATGGCCAAGAGAGTCGGTCCGGCCCCGCTCGACCCTTACGACTGGACTCTCATCGATGACCTCTTCTCCGAGGCAGCGGCGTGGAACAGCAAGAATCCGACCAAGGCGCAGAAAACCATTCAACTGGTGGTGACGGCGGGTATCAATTCGCCTTCCTGGGTAAAGAATCTGTTAACGAGCTGCGACTACATGTTTCAGCCGCCAAGCGGTTCGCCTCCTCCGAGCTCGTGCGGCATGGTGACGTTTTGGGGTTTCGGGGAAGGGGGCGATCCCCCGAAGGGACCGGTTGCCCAGACCCTGCCGATGCCCTGGGACCCCACTTACAAGAGCGCCTGGCAGACCCTCCTTACAGCTGTGGCTGCCAAATATGAGTCCAATCCGCTGTTCGTGTCCATCTCGGTGGCGGGCCCCACGGCCTCCTCCGAGGAGATGATGTTCCCGAATGACAACAATGCTTCAAACCCCCAAACGCAGTTCGGAACGCCCATCTCGCCGGACGACATGTGGTTGGCTTTGTTGAAATCCCAATACTCCGCGGTGCCGGCGAACCAGTACCCCGGCTTGACGTATCAAAACTCGGATCAGGGCTTCATCGACGAGTGGGAAAACGCGATCGACATGTACGGGAAGATCTTCAGCGGCATCACGCTGTCCATTTCGACCGGCAACAGCTTTCCCCCGCTGAGCAAGCCGCCCAAAGGGTCGCCCTTCCCGGTCCCCAGTGGACTCACGGCGGACTGCCCTGACGCGAACATGGATTGCCCTGCCGAGACCGCGATTGTGGCCTACTTCGAGGACCCCACCAAGGGCGGAAACAACGCCAAGTCAATTCAGGAAGATGGGCTGAGAGGCTTCTCGTTCAAATTCATCGGCAATCTGGGCATGAGCGGCATAAGACTCGTGTCGCAGGCTACGGAGTTTGACCCGGCGCCATCGGGGCAGATCCTCGGCGGGTCGCAGTTCGGCCAATCGTTCTCCAATCCGAACCAAACCGAATGGGAAGGATGCCCCGACAGCACGACGTGCACAATCTCTGTCGAGCAGGCGGCCTACAACGCCCTGCGCGCGTACTTCGACGAAACGCCAGTCGCGACCGTCTTCGGCGGAACGATGAGCACCGCACCGCTCAATTATCTGCAAATATTTGCCGACGACTTCCAATACGCCGAGAAGAATACCGGTACCACGGCTACAGTGTCGAAGACTCTGGGCCCAATGTCGGCTCAGGATCTGCTGAACCTGGCGAGCGAGAAACTTTTGGAGATCGGTGAGCCGACGCTTCCCTGACCCGCGTTGAGCTGAAAAACTGGCGCGTATGGAGCGGGCCGTTCGCGTTACCGCGCGGGCGGCCCGTTACTTCTCTAGACCCGAGTAAGGCCCCGCCGCGTACACGATCTTCCCGCCCACCATCGTCAACAGCGACTCGATCCCGCCGACTTCGCGCACCGGCGCCGTCATGTAGTCCTTCGACTGCACAGCCAGGTCAGCCAGCTTGCCCAGTTCGAGCGAACGCCTCACGCGAGCCGCACGACGGCCTGGATGCCGGACTGCGAATGAGCCGGTTTCGCGCGATCCCGCGCGGAGGACAGTGAAGGTAATCCGTAGGAGGCAGCCATGAACCGATCAACAAAACACGCTCTCGTAATGAGTTTTCTGGCGCTGGCGCCGGCTCTCGTAGCGGATATCGTGAAGGACCCGCCTCCCCAGCCGCGCAGGCCGCGGGGCATCTACGCCGACGTCAACGTCGACGAACAAATAAAGGTGAACAAGTGGACGGACCCTACGAAACTGGAGGCCGATTTCAAGGCTCTTTACAAGGATCTCTTCAACAACCCAGCGGTTTCGGGGATCGTGCTGTATGAGGACTGGGCCGCGCTCAACCCGAATCCACCTACGCCTAGCACAAGCAGCAGCGAGTCGCCGATCGTAAACCAAGAGCCGGAGGCCATGGCAAGGAAAGTCGGTCCGGCCCCCCTCGACCCCTACGACTGGAGTCTCATCGATGACCTCTTTGCCGCGGCAAAGGCGTGGAACAGCAAGAATCCGACCAAGGCGCAGAAAACCGTTCAGCTCGTCGTGACGCCGGGTATCAATTCGCCTTCCTGGGTGAAGAGTCTGTTAACGAGCTGCGACTACATGTTTCAGCCGCCAAGCAGTGAGCCACCTCCGAGCTCGTGCGGCATGGTGACGTTTTGGGGTTTCGTTGAAGGGGGCCACCCAGGGGGCACCGATATCGCCCAGACCCTGCCGATGCCCTGGGACCCGACCTACAAAAGCGCCTGGCAAACGTTCCTGACCGCTCTGGCCGCAAAGTATGAGTCCAACCCGCTGTTCGTGTCCATCGCTCTGGCGGGACCCACGGCCTCTTCGGAGGAGATGATGTTCCCGAATGACAACGATACTACAAACCCCCAAACCCAGTTCAAAACGCCCATCTCGCCGAACGACATGTGGCTGGCTTTGTTGAAATCCCAATACGCCGCCGCGCCGTCGAACCAATACCCTGGCCTGACGTACCAAAACTCGGATCAGGGCTTCATCGACGAGTGGGAAAACGCCATCAACATGTACGCCAAGATCTTCAGCGGCATCACCCTGTCCATTTCGACCGGCAGAAGCTTTCCCGAGCTATGTACCGCAACCGCCGAGAATCCCTGCACCTTCCCGATCGCCGCAGGCTTTAGTTCAGTCTGCCCCAAGGCCGACATGGATTGCGCCGCCGAGACGGCGATTGAAGCCTACTTCGAGGAACCCACTTCTGGCGGAAACAACGCCAAAGCCGTTCAGGAGGATGGGCTGAAAGCTACAACAGTGGTCTCCGGCGGCACTTTAGGTCTTGCGGGCATAAAAGTGGTGTCGCAGAGCACGCAGTTTGACCCGGCGCCGTCGGAGCAGATCGTCGGCGGGTCACAGTTCAGCACGTCCTTTGCGCAACACACCGACAACGAGGAGGGATGCACGTCGTGCGGGGACACGCCGGAGCAGGTGGCCTACAACGTCCTGGGCGTGTACTTCGGCGGAACGCCGGTCGCGACCTTCTTTGGCGGCGGAATGATGGGCACGGCGCCTCTCAATTACCTGCAAATCTATGCCCCGGACTTCCAATACGCCGAGACGCATACCGCTACCACGGCTACGACCCTCGGCCCCAAGTCGGCTCAGGACCTGCTGAACCTGGCGAGCGAGAAACTCATGGAGATCGCCGAGCCGACGCTTCCCTGACCCCCTTCCGACCAGCTGGGCCGCTCGCGTTACCCCGCGGGCGGCCCGCTACTTTTCCAGACCCGCGTAAGGCCCCGCCGCATACACGATCTTCCCGCCCACCATCGTCAGCAGTGACTCGATCCCGCCCACTTCACTCACCGGCACGGTCATGTAGTCTTTCGACAGCACGGCCAGGTCCGCCAGCTTGCCCACCTCGAGCGACCCCCGCTTATCCTCGTCATGCGAAAACCACGCGCTGCCCGACGTGTAATAGCGCAGTGCATTCTCCCGGCTGGGGGTCTCTTCTGGTCCGCGAAGAGCCACGCCGCTCACCGTCTTGCCGTCGAGGAACCATTGCAGCGACGTGAACGGATTGTACGACGCCACGCGATGCGCATCCGTGCCCGCGCCCACGGCCACTCCCAGCTCGCGCGCCGTCTCCACCGGAGGCGCACGGCGCGCCGCCGCCTCGCCATCGGTGCGCCGGAACTGCTCGCCCGAAAAGTACATTGCGTCCTGCACCGTCCAGCCGACGCCCAGCGCCTTCATGCGCCGCAACGTGTCTGGCGACGCATCGTTCAAATGCGCGATCGACCACCGCAGCGGCGCGATCGGCACCTCTTTGTTCACGCGCTCGAACACCGAGAGCAACTCGCCGACAGAAACGTTCCGGCTCCAATGCTGCGTGACGGCGAGCCCGCGCTCCGCGGCCCACTTGACGATTTCGTAGTACTGCTGCTTGTCCGCCTCGGTCGGATGGTCGTTGTTGTACATCCCGGCCGTGATGCTCTCGCCGAGCCCGTTGAAGTGCAGCATGTCGTCCCCAAACCCCATGGGCAGCATCTGGACCGAGCTCTGTAGCTCTTTCCAGGCCACATCGGCGCCGACGTTGCCGCCGGCCCACGGACTCAGGCTGTAGGCGACGCGGACAGTCAACTGCCGGTCGCGCCACACTTTGAAGAGAGCCTCATACTCGCGCGGCGACATGTTGTTGCCCATCGGGTCCACCACGCCAGTCATGCCGAGGCGGTTCAGCTCTCGAAAAAACTTGCGTGTGCCTTCCACTTGCTCCGCGAAAGTCGGCTTAGGCAGTTTGTCGAACAGCCCGGTGATCGCGGACTGCCCGCCCGTCACAGCGCCCGTCGGTTTGCCGCTGGCGTCATTCTCGAACTTGCCGTTATTGGGCAGATCGGATTCGCCTGCGATGTGCAGCGCCTGATAACCGGCTGGCGTCATCATCACCCAACCGTACGCAAGCTGCACGTACACAGGATTGTCGGGCGCGGCGGCGATCAGTTCGGCTTGCGTGGGACGCCGCTTCTCCCCGAATTGGTCTACATTCCAGCCCCCCGCGACGATCAGCCACGAACCCGGCTTCATCGTGTGAGAAGCCTCGGTGATCCGCCCCAGCGCTTCTTTGAGCGACCGCGCGCCGATCCAGTTGACCTCGGTGCTGAAGCTCAAAGCCGCGCGGATGGCGTGCATGTGCGAATCGATCAACCCGGGAATCACCGTGCGCCCGCCGAGATCGATCACCCGCGTGGTGTTACCCGCCAGCTTGCGGATGTCCGCGTCGGAGCCGAGCGCCCCCAGCTTGCCGTCGCGAATGGCCGCTGCGGCGTAGGTCGAAAAGCGCGCATCGGCCGACAGGATTTTTCCATTGACCAGGATCGTGTCCGCACTTTGCGCCCAGGCGCCGGCCGCCAGGACTCCCAACGGCGCCACGTAAGACAGGATGAAATTCAATACGCGCATTCCACCATGTTAATCTTTTATCTTTAGTGAGATTCCCAACTCCTGCCCAGCGCTCGGCGCTCGCCGTCTCCATTCTTACTGTGGTGGGCATCACGGCAGTGGCGCCGGTAGCGCTTCCCGCAACCACTCCGCCCTCGCTGACCGTCGTTAGCGGCAACAACCAGACCGGCGCCCTCGGATCGCTCCTGGTGTTGCCCCTGGTTGTGAAATACACGCAGAATGGTTCCGCGTCTCCGGGGATCATCGTCAATTTCGCCGTCAGCAATGACGCGGTCCCTAGCGCGCCCAACGCGGTGACCGCCGCGGACGGAACCGCCATCATCAACCTGACCATCGGAAGAACCATCGGACCCTTTACAGTGACGGCCACCGCGCCCGGCGCGCAGCCGGCTGTGTTCAACCTGATCGCGATCGCGCTGCCATCCAAGATCACGACCACCGGGGACCTCCAATCCGGCCTGGCCGGATTCGCACTCCCGAACCAGCTTTGCGTGACCCTCATAGGCGCCTCGGGAGACGTCGCCGGCGCTACCGTTCTGTTCTCGGTGGTCTCCGGCGGCGCGAGTATAAATCCCGCGAGCGGCAACACGAATAGTTCGGGAACCTTCTGCACCACGGCGACGCTGGGGCCCGCCGGATCGGCGGTGGTCAGCGCGGCCACCTCCGGCCTGGTTCCGGCGTTGTTCTCCCTGTATGCGTTAGGCCCCGCGCAGATCAATTCGGTCGCGGGCGCGGGCGCGAGCGTGCCGGCGGTTACCGCGATCTCCCCGAACGGATGGGTCAGCCTGTATGGAACCAACTTCGCGGCGCCTGGAACCACGGCCACTGCCGCGCTCACGCAGGGCACGCTGCCGACGACGCTCGCCGGAATCTGCGTGACCTTCGGCGGCATCGCCGCTCCTCTGTCGCTGGTGTCGCCGACCCAGATCAACGCTCTGGTTCCCGGGGTAGCGGGTCAAGCCGCACAAGTGCAGGTGGTGCAGAATTGCGGCGCAGACAAACCCCAGCCCGGCCCGCCAACGTTTGCAAACGTCCAAGCGGCCTCGCCCGAGTTCCTATACTGGTCGCCGGACCCGGCCGGACACAGCGCGGTGGTAGCGGTCAACGCAGTCACCGGAGCGTACGTCGGTCCGCCGGGCCTGCTCCCCAGCGTTACGCTCGCCCCGGCCAAACCGGGCGATTATCTGACGATTTACGCCATCGGTTTTGGAGCCACCAATCCTCCCTACTTGATCGGAGTGGCGCCTCCCGCGGCGGCTTCGACGGTTCTGAGCCCCAGTGTGAGTCTAGGTACCGCGCTCACGCCGAACGCCATTCTCTACGCCGGAATCTCGCCGAACTCGCCGGGGTTGTATCAGCTCAACATTCAAGTCCCACCGGACATCGCCGACGGCGACTACTCGATCACGCTGCGGCTGGGAGGATTCGCCACGCCGCAGGGACCCTACGTTTCCGTGCGCCACTAGAGGGCAGCTCGCGGTCAGTACGACCAGCGCCACAGATTCGCGCCTACAGTGAATCCCGCGCCCACCGCGGCGAACAGCACCAGATCGCCTTTCTTCAGCCTTCCGGTCTCCACCGCTTCCCGAGCAGCCAAGGGAATAGTAGCGGCGGTGGTGTTGGCGTAGCGGTCGATGTTGATGATCACCTGATCGCTGCTCAATCCCAGGCGCTCAGCTGCGGCCGTGATGATGCGCCGGTTGGCCTGGTGCGGGATCAGCAGCTTCACGTCCTTCGCCGAAAAGCCGTGCTGGTTCAGCAGGTCGCGGCAGACTTCGTACATCTTGCGAACCGCGTACTTGAACACCTGTTGTCCTTCCTGCTTGACGAAGTGCTCGCGATTGGCGACTGTTTCCGCGCTGGCCGGCCGGCGGCTGCCTCCCGCGGGCATGCACAGGTGCGGACCGCCGGAGCCGTCGATCTCGTTCAGAAAGCCGATGAAGGCATCCTCCGGAGCGGCTTCGAGCAACATCGCCCCCGCGCCGTCGCCGAACAGCACGCAGGTGCTGCGGTCGGTGTAATCGATAATGCGCGACATGGTGTCGGCTCCAATCACCAGCACCTTCTTGTGCGATCCGGAACGCACCAGATGTGCGCCCACAGTCAACCCATAAACGAATCCCGAGCAGGCAGCCACCAGATCGAATCCCCAAGCTCCGGTTGCGCCCAGACGATCCTGCACCAGACACGCTGTGGACGGAAACATCATGTCCGGGGTCACCGTGCACAGCAGGATGCACTCGACTTCGGCGGGAGGGACGCCGCGCTCCGCCAAGGCCGTGCGGGCCGCTTCCACCGCCATGTCCGAGGTCGCCATGTCCGGCGGGGCGATGTGCCGCCGCAGGATCCCGGTGCGCGTCCGAATCCAGTCGTCGGTGGTGTCCACCATCTTTTCCAAATCTTGGTTGGTCAGAACCCCCGGCGGCGTATAGCAGCCCAGCGCGCTGATGGTGACTCCAGGCAAATCGTGCTCCTTGTTTTCGGGAGGGCGCAAGACGACGGCCAGATTCGCCGCGTGCGTGTCAACCTTACATGGTACATTCGGGGGAAGATGCAAGTCGAGAGGGGAACCGGCCCGCTCACCGGCGTCGAGGCCGAAATTGAAGCCGCCCGCGCCGAAGCCTGGGCTTGGCCTGAACACGTTTACGCCCGGGTCCTAAGGCGCCTGCGGCCCCGCACCAAGCTGCCCGAGATCCGCGTGGAGTTTCCCCCCTGGGCCAACGCCAACGCGCAGATCAAACTCGAAGACGGCGTGCTTCTGGTGCGCATTTCCGACACGCTCGAAACCGCGCCCGTGGACGTTCACGAAGCGCTCGCCGAGATTCTACTGGCCAAGTTGTACCGGCGCCCTTATTCCCGGGCCGCCAACGACCGCTATCGCCGCTATTTGAACCGCCGAGATGTCCGCCAGAGCCTAGACCGCGTCCGGCAGTCGCGCGGGCGCAAACTGATGGAGCATCCCCAGGGCGAGCACTTCAACCTGGAAGAGATGTTCGAGGAACTCAATTTCCGTTATTTCCACGGCCTGATGGCGCGGCCCGCAATCGGCTGGAGCCGCCAAGCCTCGCGGACGCTCCTGGGCCACTACGACCCTTCCCACAACACTATCGTACTGAGCCGCATACTGGACCGCCCGGGGACGCCGCGCCTGGCGGTTGAATACGTGCTGTTTCACGAGATGCTGCATCTGCGCCATCCCGCCGAGCACAGGGGTGCGCGCCGCTGCGTGCATACCCCGGCGTTCAAAGCCGCCGAAAAGCAGTTCGAGCGCCTGCGGGAAGCTAAGGAGCTGCTGAAAAAGATCTGCTGAAGCTGACCCGGCGCTGCCGAGACGCGACCGTAAGGGATCGGTCTTGCTAAGCCGAAGCCGGCATGGGCGCGGCCGCCGCCAGGGCCCGCTGCAAGTCCCCGACGATCTTCAGCAGCCCGCTGGCATCGGCCGGGGCCAAACCCGCCCAGCTCAACGCCAATCTCAATTCAATGGCCGCCAACGAACGCCAGAAGGCGATCTGTTGCCGCATCAGCACCGGGACCAGGCCGGCATGCTGTTCGGGCGCTTCCGCGACCATGCGGCGCGCCGCGGCGTGCAGGCGTTGAAAATCGGCGGAGAGCTCCGCCAGGTACATCCGAAAAATCCGGCGGCGCGAGTCCCGCAGCCGCGCTGCCACCTGGCGTGTGTATCCCGCCTCCAGGACCGGAAATTGTTCAGCGCCCACAAACCGTAGGTCCTCTGGGTCCATGAGCCGCGCCATAGGCCGGTAGCGGTCCAGGGATGTTTCCCGGAAGCCCTCAGAGGGCGCCTCCTGGTCGTTCCAGGTGTTGCGATAGCTCAACAGGCGGTGCGACACCGACGCTCCCAAGCCTACTGTGGCCGCGCCCGAAACCACCGCTGCGGCCATCTGCCAAGCCAGCATGCGTCCCTCCCCAACCCCAACTTTACGTCCAACCTGCTTTGCGCCTAACAGAGTTCTGTGCATGCCCGTGGCGCAGAACCCAACAATCTTCCCTAGAATACACGAATAGCTTTACGATTGCAATGAAATATGGCTGGATTTCCCAGAAAACCCTTCTAGCTTCGCATTGATGGCCGTCAATTGTCCGCTGAGGCGCTCCATCTCCGCTGCATTCCAGCCATGGCCCGTGAGCACCGCTGTGGTCTCGCCCTGGGGCCGCAGCAGGGCGATCCAACCGATCAGGCACAGCAGCGAAAGCGCCAGCATCCCCACATTCAGGCCGTCCACCCACACGTTGCGCATCCCGATGGCCAGAAGAGTCGCCCAACGGCTAACGAAATAGGTCACGAATCCGCCGATAAAAACGGCGACATTTTGTGAAATTCGAACAGGGAACCACAACATGAAGGCACTGGCCAAAAGCAAAAACAACAACACCGCGGAATCCGCGGTTCGTTCGAAGGCCAGAAAGTAATATAATACCTTGGAAGGCCCGGGTCCGACGACCGGCAGGAGCAACAGGCTCGCTCCCGCCACCAGGAACGCCGCGCCCAACAAATAACCCACTCCGCGCCGCCCAAACTGGGCGATGGCCGGGTGCGCCGCCAGCGCGAACCGGTACAGGTCCATAACAAGGAAGACCGAGATGACGACCCCCGCGAAATGGGCTGCCATATAGACGTTGGCGGACAACGTGGGCTTGTTCTGCAGCGGGATTCGCACTATGGTCTCGGCAAAACTTACCAGCAAATACCACCAAAACCAGCGATAAACCCGCGCCAGTCGAAAAACGAGAAGGCGAACCAGCAGGAGAACCGTGGCGGCTGTGTTGGCGTACCAAAGGGCTAGCACTACTGTGGCCAGTTGCATAAAGGCTTGCCGCAGTCTACCACGTCTGACTAGAAAGGGGAATGAACAGCGGGACCGAGGGGAAGGGACGACAAGTCTCGCGGGCATCGCAGCGCCTCACCGGCGCCGCGCCCCGCGAGCTTCCGTTGAAATCTCAATTGTCGAACTGAGCCCGTTGAGGGACTTAGTTGCCGTAGTTGCCCGGATCGGGTATGGGGCTCTGCTTGGCATTCCCGTAGTTGCCCGGATCGGGTATGGGGCTCTGCTTCACGTTCCCGTAGTTGCCCGGATCGGGTATGGGGCTCTGCGTCACGGCCAAAGCGGAGGCGGCGGACAAAGTCAACGTCAAGGCGGCAGCGGCTAGCGTGGTTTTAAACATGATGGGTTTGGTCTCCTGGAAAACTTTCTTGGGATGAGCCCGTTACAGCAGCTAGGATAGGTGAGCTTAGGGGTTTGGCCTTAGACTTGCTTCGAAGCTTTCTCCAACCAGAAAAACCTCTGTTTTCTGTCCGAAGGCCGCTCCGTTTTCGCGTAAAATGATACCATCAGGGACTGAATGCCGCGAGCCCGACCCAAGGGTGCACTGGAGCGCTCCGCCGCAGCGGATCTGTTCAAGCACACTCTGTCTCGAATCCCCACAGTGTACGGGCGCCTGACCTACTTGGCTTCTCTAAGGGATTCTACTTCAGGGGTTTACCGACACCATGGACTATTCCTCGCGTTCGGCCGGGAAGAAAGCACACAGGCCCTCCAGAGCAGCCACGAGAGCCTGTTTTTGACCTGGCTGACGCTCCCTTTGGCCCAGAAGAGCGAAGACCTGGCCGCCTACTTGTCCACCTTGGAGGACCCGCAGGTCATGGTAGTCCAGCATTGGAAGCAGTCCAGAGTCTATCGGACGTACATACCTCCGCGTGCAACTCCCGCAGAAACAGAACTGTTCATGTCTGAATTGGAAGCGTTACTTGATCTGCGGCGCTAGGGCGCCCTGGCGGCGGCGCTCGGCCGGGTCGATGGTCATGGCAACTTGGGTCACCTGGCCAATGACATCGATCTCTTCCGGGTAATCGAAGCTCTCCGGATCGCACGCCGAGGCGGGATGCGGCTGTAGAATCAACCTCTTCTCGCGCAACGTACACCAACCGCAGGCGTAACCGGCGCGATGTTCAAGGAAATAAATGGGCCGTTCGAACTCGTTGTTCCAACCGGAGTTCACCACCCGCCGCCGCGTCTCGTCGATGACCACGATGGCGCCCGGAGAGATGATGGGGTACATCGACCAATCTTCCAAGCCGATCAGACCATAGCGTTGATTCTTAACGTCCAGATGATTGAGGAACAGCAGTGGGAGCTTGCCCCAGCGCTGGATGAACCGGCTCAGAAACAGGGTCTTGCTGACGTCCAATCCCGGTTCCATCGAAATCGGGAACTGGACTTCACCATCCTCGGCTTTGAAGTTCACCAAGTGGGTTTCCGGAATCTCTCCCAGCGTGGAATCGGCCGGCAAATTCGACAGTGAGATTCCGTACCATGACAACACGTCTGAGAAGTCCAACTTGTAGATAGCGCACAGAGAATACAACCGGAACACGCTCGGTAGCGTGCCTTTGTTTTCAATGTCAGCCAGACGGCTCAGCGCGACCACGTATTCGTCGCTGCCGCGCAGATGGGCGATTCGTGTGCTGTACTCTTCCACCTCGCGGTACTTCAGCCGGAGGCGCTCCCGGATGCGCTTGAGTTTCTGGCCAGCTTCCTCCATGATAAGAGCTTGGGTGATGTTTTCGGATGGTCAATGACGGCATGAGATAGCCCTACCCATCTCCGCCGACGGTACTACCCGTCGTATTACCTTGACGGGTTGATTATACCAGTTGGAACGGTACCGAAGCAGCAGATTTGTTCGGAAATCAGAACAAGAGCTCTAGTGAGGCCTAATTTTTGGAACAAAGACCGCTTTCCGACTCTGCAACCCCGCCAGTTAACCCGCCAAGTGGCGGCATTTTCCGTCTGATTGCGGGAGTGACCGGCGCGAGCGGTTCGATTTACGGCTGGCGCCTCCTCGAAAAATTACGGGCCCGGCCGAACGTAGAATTGCACTTGATTTTGTCGCGGGCCGGCGAGCGGACGGCGTTTCTGGAGACCGGAAAACAGGCCGCCGATTTCCGCGCGCTCGCGGATTGCTGGCATCCGGTGGAGGATATTTCCTCGCCGCTGGCCAGCGGATCGTTCCGCACCGACGCCATGGTAATCGCTCCGTGTTCGATTCACACCATGTCCTCGATTGCAGCCGGAATTAGTTCTAATTTGATGATCCGCGCCGCCGATGTGACGCTGAAGCAGCGGCGTCCGCTGGTGCTGATGGTGCGGGAAACGCCGCTCCACCTGGGGCACCTACGCTCCCTGGCGGCGTTGGCCGAGATGGGCGCCATCATCGCGCCGCCGGTTCCGGCCTTCTATCATCGGCCCCAGACGGTGGCGGAGCTGGTGGACGACTCGGTGGATCGCGTGTTGGACCTGCTGGGCCTGGCGGGCCCCGAGGTGCGGCGCTGGGAAGGTCCGGATAAGGGTCCGGCCAAACAGCCGGCTGGTCAGGAGTGAATCTACTGTGAAAAAATCGGCGCCGGCCAGGAAGAAATCCGCGTCCATGCGGGTGGCATTCCAAGGGGAACTGGGGGCCTTTAGCCAGCAGGCGATTCTCCAGTTTCTGGGCCCTAAAGCCGAACCCGTTCCACACGAACGTTTCGACTTGATGTTTCGAGCGCTGGAGCGCGGTGCCGTGGATGCCGCGGCGGTACCCATCGAAAATACGCTGCACGGTTCGGTGCACGCAAATTACGACCTGTTGCTCAAGCACGATTTCGCCATTACTGCCGAAACCAGCGTGCGCATCGTGCACAATCTGATCGCTCCTCCCGGCGTCAGCTTCCGGCAGATACGTACCGTGTACTCGCACGAGGTGGCTCTGAACCAGTGTTTGGAGTTCTTCGCGCGCCACCCGAGCATCCGCCGCGAGCCGTTTTACGACACCGCCGGCAGCGTGAAGATGGTGATGGAAGGGCAGCTGGAAAGCGAGAAGGAGGGCCGCGCGGCCATCGCATCCGAGTTGGCGGCCCACATCTATGGCGGCCATATTGTGAAGCGTCACATCGAAGACGACCGGCAAAACTACACTCGCTTCTTCTTGCTCGAGCCCGCCGGATCGCCTCCGCGCAACCCGCCCGGAGCCTCGCGCAAGCCCTGGAAAACGTCGCTCGTGTTCACCACTCGCAACATCCCGGGAGCCCTGTTCCGCGCCCTGAGCGCGCTGGCGTTGCGCGATTTGAATCTGGTGAAGATCGAGTCCCGCCCGCTGCGCGGGAGACCCTGGGAATATCTGTTCTACCTGGACCTGCTCGGCCGTCCGGAGGAGGAGGCCGTGCGTAATGCGCTGGGGCATTTGCGCGAGGTGGCTGATTTTCTGCGTGTGCTGGGATGGTATCGCGCGGCGTGAGACACGTTAAGGAGAAACTTCGCTGGTCCTCGCCGGGTCTACTCCACCGGTTCCCAAGAGTGGTCCGGGTCGAAGCGGGTGATCGGCACCGGTGGCTTGCCGGGAACCGGCGGAATATCCTTTTGGTAGATCACCCCGTCCTGATTCACCATGAACGTGTGAATTCCGGTCACTTCGTATTCGGCCGGCCACGCTATCAGACCGAATCCGCCAATCAGCTTGTCTTTGACGAAGTAATTGTGCGCGCCCCCCGGCGCATTGGAGCCCTGCCCCTCTAGAACCCGGAAATAGTATCCGTGGTAGGGTTTGGCTTGCTCCTTCCGGCCACCGTCCCAGGCAGCGTGGGCGAGGCCCTCGGGAATCAGCGGATTGCTTTCACCTTCCCAATACAACCCGTCATGCCGGCCGGGCGTGCTCAGCAGACGGGGCGCGTACTCCAGCATGCCGTCGCCGTTGCGATCCTCGGAAGCGTACTTCTTCTGCGCTTCCACGTACCCGTAGCAAATCTCGATGGCGTCGAGTTCGTCGGAGCCGATGCGACGCGCCCGCATTTCGACGGAGGTTTCGGCGGCGTAAAAGCTCCATTTGCCATTGGTGCGGACGATGGGGACTGGAAACGGCCAGTCCTCCTCGCCGATCGCCAGGATCGCGCGATTGGGGTGCAGCGGCGAAATCTCGAGCCGGTATTTTCCGCGCGCGAGGCGAGCGAATTCATCCTGCTCGGCGCGGTCCTGCGCGGGATCGCCGGAGGTCAAGATGCCTTTGGCCTGGGGGCCGAAAATGGCCGACAGCCGCGCGGAGTCGTGGTGATCGACGGCATCAATGAGGGCTTGCGCCGCGGCTTCGGAAGAATCGAAGCGCTCCGGGGCGCTGGTTTGCGCGCCGGGCTGCGCGTTCGAATATGCGGCGCATGCGATCACCAGCGCCGCGCAAACGGTACCAAGTCTGGCAGTCATGTGCTATCGCCTCCCACCACCTCGCGCCCCGCCGCCGCCCCCAAATCCGCCTCCGCGCGAAAAGCCGCCACCGCCGAACGTGCGCCCGGCTCCCATGCTGGAAAAGCCCCGGTCGCTTTGCATACGTGCCATCCCGCCACTGTGATAACCGCCGAAGACACTGTGATTGCCGGTCCAGCCGCGCTGCTCAAAACCCGGATTTCCGAAGCGCTGCTGAGGCGCCACCTGCGGGCGACTAAAGCCCTGGGGGCGGGCGCCGCCGAACCTCCCGGTCTCGCCGCCGCCGAAAGCTCCATTGCGAGCAAACCGGTTCGCCACGTCGCGATTGCCATACGGTACGCCGAGCCGGTGTTCCGGATTATGCGCCCATTCTGAGCGGCCCAACCGCTCGCCTCCACGGAAATCCCGGAAACCGTAACGGTGAAAGAAGGAATGGTCCATGTAGATATTGCCGCCGTACCAATCTGGCGCCCAGCCCCAGCCGCCCCAACCCCAGCCGCCCCAGCCACCGAAATAGAGTCCCAGATCGATGCCCGGATCCCATCCAAAACCAATGTCAATGCCCGGGTATACGAGCGGCGGGTAAGCGCCCCACACCGGTGGTCCCCATACGTATGTGGGATTGTAATAGGGCACGTACCAGACATGCGGGTTCGCCGGCTGGATGCTGATCGTCGTCTGCCCGTTCTGATTTTGCGTGGTGACGGTCTGCTGCGGCGTTGACTGCAAAACGTCTTTGGCCTGGGCTTGAGCCCGCATGCGCTGCACCGCCTGCATCACGTCCGCCTGCTGGGCGAGAAAGGCGTTGCCAAGTTGGGTGGTCCAGGCTATGTTCTGGCTTAGCCGGCCGAGCACATCGGGGAACGCAACCAAACCTTGCACGCTGGGATCCCAGTTCTCCTTTTTCGCTTGGTCCATGAGCTTCGAAGGTTTCCAGCGCGGATGGTCCCGCACCCATTGTTCGGCCTCGGCAATCTCGATCGGGTAGGTGGAAGCGGCTAGCACCTCACCGACCAGGGGATCTGCGTATAAGGCAATAGGCGCCACCAGATCGTCCAGTTGCTGCGGCGGCAGCGACGCTGCTGACGGCGTGCCCGCGGGGGGCGCGTTCTGCGGGGAATACGCCGTAGCGGCCGCAAACGCAAACAAAAAAGCGACGAGGATCGCCGCGCCGCGACGGCCAGGTTTGTTAGGCATGTCCTTCACGTTCCTCATTCAACGTTGGAGGCGGGGACGCCGGATCATCGGCGCAAGCCAGGAGCTGCCCCTGGCATCCGCCCCGCCTTTTCGGCAAACGTCTGTGCCCGGACTATCTCTACAGTGACAAGTTACCGCAGTACCGCCGGATTGACCATACCGGACACGCGGTAATTCGGACTGGAAGGCAATGGTATTGGGAATCACGGCCGCTAGCCGCGTTTCCTCCACGGCCACCGCGGCGCGATGGCATAGTTCAACTGCACCAGCACGATCATGGCGATACTCCAACGCGTATCGAAGACGCACAGGAGCGCGGCTACAGCGTATAAAGACTGCCCCTCGACGATGCGGCGCTTGATGGCGGACGAGGCCGGGGGCGGCAGATCGTCCTTCACCAGCCCGGACCCCATTGCGCACACCCAACTGAAGTACAACGTCGCACCCAAGGCCACAATATTGAGCCAATAGGCCAACAAAGCGACTCGAAAAGCGGTGAATCCAGCTAATAGTGTCGTCGAAAACGGCGTCATCGATACCGCGAACAGGAACACCAGGTGAATCCAGGACAGCGCGCGGTTGGACCTCCGAAGATGGTTCAGTTGGGTCTGCTGTCCCACCCAAAAAATGCTCAGCGTCAGGAAGCTCATGCCGTACATCAGCAGGCGCGGCCCGAGCGTCACCAGCCCGCGCCACAGGTCGTGATCGCTATGGATCTCCTCCATCGCGGGTGCTCGCAGGTCAAGGACCAGCAAGGTCATCGCCACCGCGAACACGCCATCGCTCAATGCCGCCAGGCGCTCCACGCTCTGGCCCGCGATCAGGTTGTAGGTGGTTTTCACTGAAGCGCGATCGCCAGAGCGTGCGCACCGGGCGTGCCGCCCAGTTTAAAGGTCAAGGGAATGTTGCCAGTGGCGCTCAGCGTGGGGACGGTCGCGTTGATCTGGTATAGTCCCACAAAAACCGGGGCCAAACCCGGATAAGCTGGTCGCGTATGAATTTACCTTGCCATAGGCGAAAGCGTCGCCGTCAACCCCAGGAGAGAAGCGTTCGGCGCGGCCTTGGAAATTTCGCGATGCCTCTTGACATACGAAGGTCATCGTAGTAAAGTCTTCGTACATGCCGACGAAACCGACTGATCCGCCCCGGCCCACCGACGCTGAACTGGAAATCCTCACGGTGCTGTGGAGTCGCGGGGCCTCGACTGTGCGGGACGTCCACGAGGTGATCGCCACCCGCCGCCCGGCCCAGTACACCACTGTGCTGAAGGTGCTTCAGGTCATGGCCGGGAAGGGGCTGGTCCAGCGCGACGAAAAACGACGCGCCCACGTCTACCGCGCCAGCCGCCCGGCCGCGTGGACGCAGCAGCAGCTCGCCGGAGATCTAATCCGGCGGGCCTTCGACGGATCGGCCAAGAACCTGATTTTGGGCGTGCTTTCCGCTCGAAAAACGTCGTCGCGCGAATGGGAAGAGATCCGCAAGATGTTAAGCGAACATAAGGAGGGGAAACAATGAACACGGTGTACTCCGTGGCGTTGGCTGCGGCCTTGGTTCATTTCATATGGGAGGGCGCGATCGCCGCCTTGCTGCTGGCGCTGATCGTGAGTCCGCCCTTCGGTCTGCGGCGGCCCGCCTCCGCGCGGGCTCGTTACGGAGCCGCGTGCCTCACCTTGGTCGCGATGGCCGGTGCGTTCACGCTGACTCTCGTAATGTTATGGCCCCTGTCCGCCGGCCGCCTGGGGAACGGTCTGATCCCTTGGCAGATGGTGCCGCTCCTACGCGAGCCTGCGCGCAACGCCGTGGCTGCGCGAGTGGAATCGCACCTGTGGTGGCTCGCGCCGCTGTGGATGCTGGGCGCGTGTCTGTTCACCTTACGCAGTGTGGCGAGTTGGTGGGCCGCGCGGCGCCTGCGCTCGACCGCCGTTTGCGCCGTGGCCGACCTCTGGCAACACCGGGTAAGTCTTCTGGCCGCGGGAATCCGGTTGTCGCGTCCGGTCACGCTGCTGGAATCCGGCCTGGTGCAGGTTCCGGTGGTCCTGGGTTTTCTACGCCCGGTGATTCTTCTCCCGGCGGGCCTGCTGGCCGGCTTCCCGCCGGAGCAGATCGAAT
Source organism: Bryobacteraceae bacterium (assembly GCA_035604115.1). Taxonomy (GTDB): domain Bacteria; phylum Acidobacteriota; class Terriglobia; order Bryobacterales; family Bryobacteraceae; genus Palsa-187. Next base: position 37,161 of record DATNJC010000041.1, read on the forward strand.
ACTACCTGTTGCACGAACTGGCGCACGTCCGCCGCTTGGATTATTTGGTGAATCTGCTGCAGACGGCCGTCGAGGATTTGCTGTTTTACCATCCCGCCGTGTGGTGGGTCTCCGCGGTGATTCGCGCCGAGCGCGAGAACTGCTGCGACGACATCGCTGCTACGCAGGGCAGCGGGCATGATCTCGCCGTCGCGCTCGCGGCCCTGGAGGAGCGTCGCTCCGGCGCCCGCGAGCTTGCACTCGCAGCCACCGGAGGCCAGCTCGCGAATCGCATTCGACGCTTGCTGGGGCAACCCGAGTCGCGCCGCGCCGGGATCGCTCCGGTGATTCTCGCCGCCGCGCTGTTCGCGTCGCTCGCCGTTGCCTTCGGGGCGACCAAGCGCCAAGCGCCTCTGCCCGCGCCGCCACCGAAACCTTTGATCGCTCAAGCCCAGCCCACGCCCCAGCCGGTGCAACAGGCCGCGCCCTCCCCAACTAACATCCCCGTGCGTTATCGGAAGTGGCTCGACGAGGAAGTCGTCTACATCATCCAGCCCGAGGAACGGGCTGCATTCCTGCGTCTCGGCACAGAAGCCGAACTCCAACAATTCATCGAGCAATTTTGGCTGCGGCGCGACCCGACTCCCGCCACGGATGAAAACGAGTACCGCGAGGAGCACTACCGCCGCATCGCCTTCGCCAACGACCAGTTCCGCTTCAACCGTGTTGCCGGTTGGCGAAGCGACCGCGGCCAGGTCTACATCAAGTTCGGTCCGCCGGACGATAAGGACATCCATCCAGCGGACACTCCGCCCAGGGAAACCTGGCTGTACCGACACATCGACGGCATCGGAAACGATGTCCTCGTCGAGTTCGTGGACACCGGTCGCAACGGCGAGTATCGATGGACCCGAGACCACCCCAACGGCGCCGCACGCTGAACCTGTGCTATCTTCATAGAGTCTGCCGCCATACCGGCGGCAACTCCAGGAACATTTATGCCAAAGCTGAAGACCCATAAGGGTGCGGCCAAACGGTTCAAAAAGACGGGCACCGGCAAAATCAAACGCCATCACGCGTTTGCCCGTCATATTTTGACCTCCAAGTCGCGCTCGCGGAAACGGCGGCTAGGACAGAGCGCGATCGCCGACGACGCGAACTCGCCCGAGATCCACCGCATGCTTCCGTATTGATCTGCGCTTCGTGCGCAACCAGAGTGGACAGCGCGCCGCACGTGCCTGATCCGCCTGATTTGCAGTAACCCCGTAAGCGCACAGGCGTCGGTCCGTTGTGCGCGGGTAAGAAGAGAAGGAGCAAACGTGCCGAGAGTAAAACGTGGTACCAAACGCCGGGCCAACCGGCATAAGACCTTAGCGCTCGCCAAGGGATTCTTTCTCACCAAAAGCAAGCTGCACCGCCCGGCACAGGAAGCGGTGGAGAAGTCGCTCAAATACGGCTTCGTCGGGCGGCGGCTGAAGAAGCGCGATTTCCGCTCGCTGTGGATCGTGCGCATCGGCGCCGCTTGCCGCGCCGGCGGGATCTCCTATAGCCAGTTCATGAACGGCTTGAAGAAGGCCGGCGTCGATCTGAACCGCAAGATGCTGGCCGACATGGCGCTCAGCGATGAGGCGGCGTTCACCGCGCTGGTGTCTCAAGCCAAGTCCGCCGTCGGGTCACAGTAGCTTATGGAAAGCGCGGTACAGCCTGCCGAAGGCAGTCCCTCCGAACTGGAGGCTTTGGCAAGTCTGGAAGAACGCATCCGTCGCATGGCGGAGTTGGTGGCTTCCTTGCGCGCCCAGCGGGACTCCGCTCTGGCGGAATTGAACGCCGCGCGTCAGATAGCCGCTCCGGCGATCGATGAGGCGCGAAAGCTGCGCGCGGAACTTGACGGTCTGCGCAGCGAGCGCGTGCAGGTCCGCAAGCGGATCGAAAAGCTGCTCGGGCAGATGGATTCGCTCAGCGGGTCCTGACCGCGCCGTCGCTTATTGCGGCGTTATCCTGGACAGAAGGAGGCCGCCGCCCCATGGACACCGCAGCCGAGCGCAAGAGCGTACGGGTCACCATCTACAATCAGCCCTACACGCTGGTGGCCACCGACGAGCCGGGCCAGGTGGAAGCTTTGGCCCACACCATCGACGAACTGATGACCGAGATCGCGCCGCGCGCCGGAAACGTGGACGCCAATCGAGTCGCGGTGTTGGCGTGTCTGCATCTGGCCGACCGGGTGCAAACCCTGGAGCGTGAATTGGCGGGTTTCAAGGCGCGCGTGGACGGCAAAGCGCGCGAGTTTTCCCTGCTGCTCGACGAAGCGCTGAACAAGTAGATTCCTCGGCATGCTGGTGTCACCGCTGGCCTCCCCCTTGGTCTCCCATGTGATGGGGCAGCTCGACTGGATCGAGCATGGATTCGGCACGCGCCTTGCGCCGCTCTCGCAGGAGGGGATGGCGAGTCTCACGCAAATCCACTCGGCGGTGTGTCTGACCGCGGGCCGCGCTGCGCGCCTCGGGGAAGGCGACGCGCTGATCGCCAACCAACCCGGCGTCGCGGTCAGTGTGCGCACGGCCGACTGTTACCCCATTCTCCTGGCCGATCCCGCTGCGCAGGCGATAGCCGCGGTACATGCGGGCTGGCGCGGAACCGCTGCGGCCGTGGTGCAGGAAACGATCGCGCGGATGCAGCGCGAATTCGGGACCAAACCCGAGGATCTATGGGCGGCCATCGGACCCGGAATCGGCGCGTGCTGCTATGAAGTCGGCGAGGAGGTCGCCCGCCAGTTCGGGCGCAGCTCGGCGGGCCGCATCGACCTGGCCGCGGCCAACCGCCGGCAGTTGCTGGAAGCCGGAGTTAAGGACCAACGCGTCCATTCGCTGGACCTGTGCACGTACTGCGACGCGGCCCGCTTCCATTCCTATCGCCGCGACAAGGGCGCGGCAGGCCGGATGATTTCTTTCATTCGAGTGCTCGGTGTCGCGGCGGACTCGGCGTCGCGGCGCACTCTGGTAGGATGAGAGGGTTTTTCCCGAACGCAGCGCTCAGGACGGAATATCCAGATGATTCCTTCAGCCCAAAGTATTCGCACCCAGGGCGGCTTTGAGGTTTCTAACCCTGCGGGCACCGACCGCATCGTGATCCAATTCGGCGGGCAAACCGTCTTCGACATGGACCTTGGAGGATCCAACATGACGATTCAAATTAGCGGCGACCTGGTCATTAAGGTCGGTGGTGATATTTCGCTCGCCGCCGGCCGGAGCATGAGCATTGCAACCGGTTCCAATCTGACCGTGTCCGCCGCGAGCAACTTGACCACGTCGGTAGGTGCGGGCGCGACCCTGACCGCCGGAAGGCAAGTCAATGTCTCCGCTCCCACGGTCGGGATTACCGCCGCGGGTGCGGTGGCGATCGCGAGCAACGCCTTCACATCGACGGCGAACTCGAACACCGCGATCGTTTCAGGTAGCCAACTCGCCATCAACACCGGCTCGACTACCTCCATCGTCTCGGGCGGCGAGATCGACATCAAGGCGGCTAGCGCGCTCAACCTCAAGGGCTCCAAGATCAACCAGAATTGATTCTGCAAGCGGACGTACGGACAAGAGCGCGGCGGATCGGGTGATTTCCTACGTCTGCGCGCCCAGTTGAGTATGAAGTTGAGTATACTGACCGTGAGTTTCACGATGAAACCGGTCCGATTCACCAGCGTTCTGTGTGTCGCCGCGTTGCTCGCCGGGGGCGCGCACGGCCAATATAGCCGCGGAGCTTGGACCACCTTTGGCGGCGACGCGCAGCGAACCGGTTGGAACAAGACCGAAACCGAGATCACACCGGAAACCGCGCCCAAATTGAAGTTGGAGTGGAGCATCAAGCTCGACAACGCGCCCATAGCGATGCACGGGCTGACGCCTCCGCTGGCTCGCTCACAAATCTACACCGACAAGGGCGTGCGCGACCTCGCGATTGTGGCGGGTTCCTCCGGCAAGCTGTACGCTATCGATGCAGATACCGGCAAGATTTACTGGCAGAAGACGCTGGCCACCAAAGGAACTCCGCTGCGTGGGTCCACGTGGCTGTGCCCCAACGCTCTCACCGCGACACCCATGCTGGCGCCCGCGCCCGCGGGATCGGCGGCCGGCGGTGGGCAAGCCCTCTACGTTCTGGCGAGCGACGGCAAGCTGCACGCCTTCAATCTGATCAGCGGCGAGGACCTGATGCCGCCCACCAAGTTTCTGCCGCCGTTTTCCAAAATGTGGAGCCTGAACGCGGCCGGCGGTATGGTGTACTCGACCACGTCGCAAGGCTGCAACGGAGCCGCTTCGGGCGTTTACGCGATGGACCTGTCCAGCGCGGATCGTAAGGTCTCGTACTTTCAGACCGGGGCGCCCGGTTCGGGCGTGTGGGGACGCGCGGGAGTGGCCGTCACCAGCGATGGCCGCGTGGTTTTCGAGACCGGCGACGGGCCGTACGATCCCTCGAAGAACCTGTATTCGGATTCGGTGATCGCGCTTTCCGGCAAGGATCTGAAGCTGGCCGATTATTACACCCCGGCGAATCGCACGTGGATCACCAAGAAGGATCTCGACATGGGCAACATCAGCCCCGCGGTGTTTCCGTTTAAGGATTGGGAACTGATCGCCGCCAGCGGCAAGGAGGGCGCGATCGTTCTGCTGGATTCGAAATCGCTGGGCGGCGCGGATCACCGCACGCCGTTGTATCGCAGTCCGCTATTGGCCAACGATGAGGCGAACTTGAGCGGCAAGGGATTTTGGGGAGCGTTCACTACCTGGGAGGATCTCGCGGGCACGCGCTGGTTGTACGCTCCCGCGAATGGTCCTCCAGCGGCGGGTGTGAAATTCCCGCGCGAATACGGTGAGACTCCCAACGGCAGCGTGATGGCGTTCCAGGTGGACCTGAAAGACGGCAAGCCCGTGCTCACGCCCGCGTGGAACTCCGTGAACATGGGTGTTCCCACGCCGGCGATCGTCGCCAACGGCATGCTGTTTGTGCTGGCGGATGGCGACAATCCCGTACAAATCAGCCCCAGCGGCGCGCAATACAGCGTGGCGGCGCGGATCGGCATGGCGACGCACGCGACGCTGTACGTGCTCGACGCCGCCACTGGCAAAGTGCTGTTCTCCAGCGGCGATAGCATCAAAGGCTTCTCCCATTTCAGCGGCATCGCGCTGGCGGGCGGACGTATTTATGTGCCGACGCTCGACGGGACTCTGTATTGCTTCAGCCAGGGCTCGCCGCTGCCGTAATAGCGGGACCGGTTGCTTGACACTTTCCGAAGGCGGTAACATCGCTTAGTTATATTCTGGCTTCAGGAGGGTTGGACCATGCGATCCGCGTTCGTATTGCTGTGTCTCGTCGCCGTCAGTTTGTGTGCTTTCGGCCAAGCCGGAAACGGTACTATTACCGGCACGGTCAGCGATCCCGCGGGCGCCGTGGTGGCCAATGCCTCGGTGGAGGCCAGGAACGCGGAGACGGGTGTCGTGTACCCCACGGCCACCACCAACGCGGGCAACTTCACGGTCTCGCAGCTACCGCCGGGCACCTATGAAATCACGGTCAAGGTGCCGGGGTTCAAGACCTACACTCACACCAACCTCGCGCTCCAGGCGGCTGCGGTCCTGCGTGAGGACGTCGCGATGCAGGTGGGCGCGGCTACCGAAGCCGTTACCGTCACCGAGCAAGCGTCGCTGTTGAACTCGGAAACCGCCGACGTGGCGCATAACATCACCGTCAATCAGTTGGACAGCCTGCCGATTTTGGGCATCGGCACGGCCAGCGCGGGCGCCTCGGGTATCCGCAATCCGTTTGCCTTGCTGCAACTGATTCCAGGCAGCGCGTTTGATGGCGTCAATCGCGTCATGGTGATCAACGGCACCGCCAACAACACGGCGGCGATGCGCGTCGAGGGCCAGGACTCGCGCAATAACAGCCCGGGCGTGATTTCGAGCCAGGTGCGGCAGCCCAGCCCGGACGCGGTGCAAGAGGTCGCGGTGCAAACCAGCAACTACGCCCCCGAGTTTGGAACCGCAGGCGGCGCGGTCATCAACATGACCATGAAGTCCGGTACCAACCAGTTCCACGGTAGCGGCTACGACTATTTCGTCAACGAGGACCTGAATGCCGCAGGTTCGTTCAGCAACGACGGCACCGGTCACAAAGTCTTGCCGCGCAACCGCCGTAACGATTTCGGAGGCACCCTTGGCGGACCGGTGTGGATCCCCAAAGTCTACGATGGCCGCAACAAAACGTTCTTCTTCTATAGCTGGGAACAGTACCGCGAAACCACCGGCCTGACGTTTAACGACACCGTTCCCGCGCCGGCGTATTTGAACGGAGATTTCTCCGCGATTTCATCGAACGGTACCTGCAGCCTGTGTAAGCAGTACGGCGTTCCCACCACGCCGCTGGGCCCGGCGGGTTCTCCCGCCTTGGATGCTTTGGGCCGCCAGTTTTTCGCCAATACCATCTACGATCCGCTGTCGCGCGCGGTGAATCCCGCCAACAACCTGGGGTATGCCAATCCGTTTCCGAACAACATGATTCCGAAGTCGCGCATCGATCCCTCCACGGTGAAGTTTGAATCCGTGCTCCCGGCAGCGCAAAACAACAACCTGACGCAGAATTACGCCGGCAACATTCCGAGCGTGCGCATCACCACCATCCCTTCGATCAAGATCGACGAAGCGCCTAACTCCAAGGACAAGTTTTCCTTCTACTACTCGACCATCGGCACCGCCGCCGCCGTGGCCTATCCGCTGGGCAACGCCGACGGACTGCCGCTTGAAATCGGCCAGTACCGCGGCACCTATATCGACAGCAAGACCATCCGGTTCAACTACGACCGCATCATTACGCCAACGCTGCTGCTGCATCTGGGCGCCGGATGGCAGCGGGTCAACTTCAATGACGCCGCTCCGTTTGAGAGTTTCGATCCGTCGGCGTTCGGGCTGAGCGGATTCGTGATCCATCGCCAGTTCCCGAGCGTAACGGGGATGTGCGTGCTTGACGTTGGGAACGCGTATTCCTGCTCTGCCGCCGGCCTTGGAGGGATGCAGCCCATCGGCACATCGGGCCAGGCGCAGACCGACTCGTATTACCAGAAGCCGACCTACAACGCCAACCTCACGAAGGTACGCGGCCCGCACACCTATAAATTCGGCGGGGAAGCGGCGCAAATGGGCGCTCTCTCAAACCCCTTCGCCGGCGTCACTCTGCCGACCGGACTTGGTCCGACCTCGCAGCCCTTCACGCCCACGGTGAGCTTCAACGGCTTGAACACGGGCTTCGGGTACGCCAGTTGGCTGCTGGGCGATTACAACAGCACCACGCAGACGCCGCTCGAAGATTACCGGCAGGGCCACATGAGCTGGGCGTTCTTCGCCCAGGACTCCTGGAAGGTTACGCGCAAGCTCACTGTGGACTACGGTCTGCGCTGGGAGTACAGTACGCCCATCAAAGAAGAGCACGGACGAGTGGGACAGTTCGATCCGAACGCGCCCAACGCCAATGCCGGTGGCCATCCGGGCGCGGTCATGTATGCCACAACTTGCAACTGCTCCTTTTACCGGTCCGCCTATCCCTACGCCTGGGGGCCGCGTTTGGGGGCCGCGTACCAGCTCGATAACAAGACCGTGATCCGCGCTGGCTGGGGCGTCGTGTACCAGTTCCCCACTGACGACGGCGTTCCCACCATCGGTTCCAATGCGATCAACGCGCCTTCCGGAATCAATCCCATCGTGAACATCGAGTCGCCCAACCCGATCTTGCAGCCGGTGTGGCCGGTGACCGATCCGAACATCTACCCGGCCAAGGGAACCACCACGCCCGCGCCTTTGGACCCCGACCGGAATTTCAACCGGACTCCCCGGCAGAACCAGTGGAGCATCGGGGTGCAGCGTGAGATCACTCACAACTTCGTGCTGGAAGCCGCCTACGTCGCGAACCGCGTCGCCTGGCTTTCCGCGGGCGGAGTTGCGGGCGCTACCGCACCCGGCACGGTGATACCGCCAGGCGCGTACGGCACCGGTAGTCTGGGCTTCTTAAGCCAGATCTCGGAGGCCACCTTTGCCAAATATGGTTTGAATCCTTACACCAACTACGCCGATTACCAACTGCTGTTGCAGCCGATCAATAGCGCGGCGGTCATGACCAGGATGCGAGCCGCGGGTGTGGGCAATAACGGGTTGGTGCTGCCCTATACGGGCTTTCCTCAAACCAATTCGCTGCTGAGCGCGCTGTATCCGTTCCCGCAATTTTTTTCCGCGGCTACGGGCCCGCTGGCGGTAGCGGAATCTCCCACCGGCAACTCGAAGTACGACTCCCTCCAAATCAAGGCGTCCAAGCGCCTGTCGCACGGGCTGCAGGCGGCGGGTTCGTATACCTGGGCCAAGGGTTTCGTGCGGAATAACCGGCAGGATTTCTTCAATCCGGCGAGTTCGGTTTGGTCCATGCAGCAAATCCCGCCGCAGTTGCTGACGTTCAACGTCACCTACATAACGCCCAAGGCCGATTTTATTAAGAACCGGTACGCCAATCTCGTGCTTCAGGATTGGCAGCTTGGAATCTTCACGCAATACCAGAGCGCTCCGTTCCTGATACCGCCGACCAGCGCCACGGCGAATTTTCTCACTAGTGAGGCTATTCGCGTTCCGGGCCAACCGTTGTACTTGAAGCCGGTGAACGGCCAGATCAACGCGTATACGGATCAAGTTCTCAATCCTGCAGCTTGGCAACAGGTGCCGGCCGGCGGAACCGGTCCGGCGATCGGCACGTTGTACTCCGATTTCCGCGGACGGCGCAGGCCCCAGGAGAACTTCAACTTCGGGCGCAACTTCCGGGTGAAGGAACGCTACAATCTTCAGATCCGCGCGGAATTTGTGAATATCTTCAACCGCACCTTATTGCAGTCGCCGATCTCCGCCAATCCGCAACTGCCGCTTTCCAAGAACGGACTGAACCAGTTAACCGGCGGCTTCGGTGTGATCAACGCCACGGCCGCGGTCAACACGGTTCCGGCGCTGAATGGATCTTCGCGCGCGGGCACCCTGATCGCCCGGTTTACCTTCTGAGTAGGCTGATACTCTGAAAGCATGGAGCGGCAAAAAGCCCGTGTCGTGATGCGGCTCGCGCTAGTGGTGCTGTTCGCTCCAGGGCTCGGCGCGCAGACCGTCATCCCAGCGGTGACTTGGTCGCACGACATCGCGCCCCTGGTCTACGCCCACTGCGCAAGCTGCCATCGACCCGGAGAAGCCGGACCGTTTCCGCTGCTCACCTACAACCAAGTGAAGGCGCGCGCACGGATGCTCGCCACCGTCACGCAGAGCCGCTACATGCCCCCGTGGCTTCCACAATCCGGCTACGGCGATTTCGCCGACGCCAACCGGTTGACCGATGCCGAAATCAAGAAGTTCGCCGACTGGGCTGCACAGGGCGCCCCTGAGGGCATCGCCGCCCAGGCTCCCGCCGCGCCGCAATACACCGAAGGATGGCAGCTCGGGCCGCCCGATCTGATTGTCGAGGCCGACAAAGCCTACGCTCTACCGGCGTCGGGCGCGGAAGTGTACTGGAATTTTGTAATGGAGCCGCGCCCAGGTTCCCTAGGAGACAAGCCGCGTTACGTGCGCGCCATGGAAGTACGTCCCGGCGACAAGCGCATCGTGCACCACGCCGTCGCGGCCATCGACCGGAGCCACTGGGGCCGCGAGCAGGAACCGTCGCCCGGCGAGGGATTCCCCGGCATGGAGCTCGCCAACCGCCGCAGCATTTTCGACCCCGACGACGGCCATTTCCTGTACTGGAAGCCAGGCGGCGCGCCTTATGTGGAACCTGACGGGTTGGCATGGCGGCTCGATCCCGGCAACGCGATCGTGCTGAACACGCACCTGCGTCCTTCCGGCAAGCCGGAGCAAATCCGGCCCGTGATCGGTCTCTACTTCACCGACAAGCCGCAGACCAAATCCCCGATGCTGGTGCAACTGGAGCACGACGGCTCGCTCGACATCCCGGCGGGTGCGCGCGATTTCGTCGATGCCGACGATTTCAAACTGCCGATGGACGCCGATGTTCTGGCGGTCTATCCGCACGCCCACTATCTGGCGCGCTTGATCGAAGGCTACGTCACGCTGCCCGACGGCACGCGCAAGTGGCTGATCCGCATTCCCGAGTGGGACCAAAGCTGGCAGACCGTATATCGCTATCGCGAGCCGGTGTTCCTGCCCAAGGGCGCGGCGATCTCGATGCGCATTCATTACGACAACTCAGCGGCCAACATCCGCAATCCGAATCAACCGCCCAAGCGGGTGCAGGCCGGCAATCATGCCACCGATGAGATGGGCCACTTTTGGCTGCAAGTGCTCCCGCGCGGAGGCGATCGGCGCTTGGAGCTAAATCAAGCCCTGATGCAGCACCGCTTGGAGAAATATCCCAACGATTTTCGCGCTCATATGATTCTGGGCGCGCTGTATCTGGCGCGGTTAAACGCCGGCGCGGCCGTGCCGATGGCGGAAGCTGCCACTCGTATCGAGCCCAAGGACGCCGACGCGCACAACCTCTACGGGTCGGCGCTGGCAGCGGTGGGCCGGGTCGCGGAGTCGATCGAACAATACCGCAGCGCGGTCGCGTTGCGTCCGGACTTCGTCAACGCGCGCTTCAATCTGGCCAATGCCCTCGCGCGGGCCGGACGCTCCGAGGAAGCCATCACCAATTACCGCCAAGTGCTCGCTGCCTACCCCGATGATTCCCTCGCGAAACAGAGGCTGTCGCAAGCGTTGGTGCAGTCCGGCGACGCCCTGGCCCGCGCCGGCAAGCAGGCCGAAGCGGATCAGCAGTACGATGAAGCGGTGACGCTCGATCCCACGAATCGGACCGCCATTCAACGGCGGGATACCAAGAGGCCCTGATGCCAACCAAAAAGAACGAAGGTCCAGAGGAAATCTATCAGATCAAGGTCACGCTCCTGGGGACCAAGCCGCCCATCTGGCGCCGGTTACTGGTGCCGGGGAAATTCACTCTGGAGCAGTTGCATGATGTCCTACAAGCCGCCATGGGATGGCAGGACTGCCATCTGCATGAGTTCCGAGTCGGCCGCGACAGGTTCGGCGTTCCGGACCCCAACGACCGGCTCATGGGGTTGCCAGCCTGCATCCACGAACGCAAAGTACGGCTCTCCGATGTCTTGCTCAAGCCGGGCGCTCAGGGCGAGTACACTTATGACTTCGGCGACAGTTGGGAACATGTCCTTAGCGTGGAGAAGATCCTGCTCCCCGAAGCCGGCCTGAGTTATCCGCTCTGCACGGACGGGAAGCTCCACGGTCCTCCCGAGGATTGCGGCGGACTCCCCGGGTTCTATAACTTCCTGGAAGCGATTCAGGATCCGGACCACGACGAGCACGGAGAACTGCTCGAATGGATCGGAGGCAGCTTCGACCCGGAGTCGTTTTCAGCCGGCGCGGTCAATCAACGGTTGCAGTTCATGTTTCGCCGCCGGAAGGCCAAGAGCAAGCCCGCCGTGCGCAAGACGAAACGTGCTACGGCCGGCTAGAACAGTTCCTTGGTCATGCCGCCGTGCGCGCCCAAGCGAATCCGACCTGATGAAAAAGTTCCTCTGGAGTTGAGCGATCGTGAGCGCGAGTTGATTCTCAAACACACCTTCGCCCACGCTCAGCTCACCAATCGTCTGCGCCTCGAACACAGGCCCGGCGAAACCCCCGCGTATCGGTTCACTTTGGATGACCTGGACGACCTGGCAGGCTACGTGGCGGCGGAAGCCAACCACGCAAAGGACAAGAAGCTACAAAAACTACTGCGAAGCCTGTACGGCCGGATCGCAACGGTGCTGGATTCTTACACCGATTAAGAGGACTGAACCACGCGCGCGAGGAAATCTACTTCCTCGTGCTGCGCGGTTCGGGTACCGCCGGGCGGTTGTCTGGCACCACCGGCTGCTCCTGAATCTTTTCATCCGGCACGGCGTCGTCGATGTCGAACTTGATGGTGGACTCGGTGCCGAACTTGCGATACAGGTGGAACTCGATCTGGTTCCACACCAGAAACCGGCCCTCGCGCGAGCGCAGGTCCGCCCGCAGGGGCAGCACGAATTCCTGATCGGAGACCTTGATGAAGTCGTAGTTGAGATCCAGCGAAACCTTTTGGATGGGGAAATCCGTGGGGATATCGTCGCACTCCATCATAATGCGCATCACCATTCCGGTCTCGCGATCGGCATAAATCAGGCCGTGGTATCCGGCGATGATGCGGCGGCGCGACTCGCGTTCCTCGATACTGTACTGCGATCGCGACTGGCGGACGCGGAACGAAAACACGTACATGCGGCGGCCCCGAAGCGTGGCCCATCTCTCCCAATCGAAGCTGGTTTCGGTTTCGGGCGAAAAGATTTCGGCCAGCATGCTGCCGAATTCTCCCGCCGACGTCGCCCCACCCAACTGGTCGTGGCTCATGGCCGTCACCAATTGGTTGTTGACCGCCACGACTTTGTAGTCTTCCTTGTGCTCGAAATAAGTCAGACGCTCCTGGACCGTGTCGATCAGGCGCCAGTTCTCCTGCCCGGTGGGATCGCCGTGCCGGCGAGTTACTTCTTCGCACAGGAAGTTGGGAAGATTCTCGGTGTAGGCGAGCGCGTTTTGGGTGATCTCGGCCAGAATCCGTTTCTGCTCGATCGAATCCGGCGCTGGAATCACCACGGGCGCGGGCGCCGCGCCCGGCGGCGGAGGGGCGCTCAGCGCCGATGATTCAGTGATCAATTCCTTCAGAGCGGCGACGGTCCGCTTGCCCGCGCCTTGACCCAGCAAGTCCTCGACCGTGCGTTCGTCCAGCTTGTTGGTCAGCTTGATTTTGTGGATGTAATCGGCCACCTGCTGATCCGGCATCTTTAACTGGATGGACGATTTTATGAACGTCTCCAGTTGCGCCACGCTCATCTGCCGCTGCGCCTGCGCAACCACAAGGGCCGCGGCGAACGCGAGCCCAAGCCAGAGTTTGACCCAACCGCTCATACCTCTATTAGACGACTATTTGCGGGTCAGTGGTTTCGCCGATTGCACAGCGGGCGCCGGGCGGGGCGTGGATTTGGCCGTCGCTTCTTCGAGCAGCGGCGCCATGATCCGGTAGCCCTTCCCGTTGGGATGCAGGCCGTCGTCCGACAGGTCTTCGGTGAGCATGCCGGAGTCGTCCCGCAGGGCGTTGAAATAATCCACGTACGCCAGCTTGCGCTGAACGCAAAAACGCTCCAGCCATTCGTTGAGCGCCTTAATCAGGACCGGCTGGCGCGCGGGCGTCCACTCAAATATAGGATTCGCGCGCTTGTGGACATCGCTGACCGGCAGCACGCTAGAGAACACCGCCTTGATGCCGTTGGCGGCGGCCAGGTCCGCCATCATGGTCCAGTTGTTCTCGATGGCCGGCAGCGCAACGTTGCGCGCCAGATCGTTGGTGCCGCCCAGAATCACCACCATGGCGGGCTTCAGATCGATCACGTCCGCCTTCATGCGGCCCAGCATCTCGCCCGTGGTTTGGCCGCCGATGCCGCGATTGACGTAGTCCTTGTCCGGAAAGTACTCGTTGATGCGCCAGCCTTCGGTGATGGAATCGCCCAGCAACACCACGCGCGGCCGCGCCGGATCGGGCGGCGGCAGCAAACGGTTGGCTTCCGCCCAGCGCCCCAGGTTGTCGCGATCGGGCGATTGGAGCGCCGCATCTTTGGAATCGAGCAGCGCCCGAAAGTGCGCGTCCAGGCGCGACGCGGTTTCGCGCAACTCCGTCAGTTGCGCCGAGGCGGCCTCAGGAAAGGGAAACGGCCGCGGCACGGCTTCTGCCAGCGCCAGGTAGGCCCGCAGATTCATCAAGACCGAGTAGGAGAGCTGGCCCGCGGCGGGTTTGCTTTCGAGTAGCGTGCAGGCTTGGCGGACGTTTTCGATCACCGGCGTGGCTGCACGCCCCAGGTCCGCGACCGCCACTCCGCCCGCGTCCATCAATTGGAGGGAGCGGCGGCAGAGCTGATTGACTTGCGCCGCGTTGAGCAGCGGCTGTTGCGCGGGCGTTTGCGCCCCCACACCGGCAGCGGTCGCGATGATCGCCAGCGCGTTCCACGTAAGGATCTGCCTCAAAGGGGCTCCTGCTTGTGCAATTGCAAGGTCACCGTGCCCAGCGGGAAGTTCATGCGCAGTTGCAACTGTACCACGCGCCCATCGGGGCCCTCGCTGACCCAGGCGAAAACTCGTCCCTTGCGCGTGTACACCACGCCGTTCATAAGATTGGCTTCGTAGCGAACGGTTTTGTAGTTGCCCGCCGGCGTGTGGATGTCTTCGCGCTCCTGGGCCTCGACCTTTACCGACGCGGCCTTGCGCCCATCGCTCACGAAGAGTTGTAAGGCTTTTCCCGGTTCGGCCGGGGACGTGCGCAGCTTCATCATGGCGCCCAGCACGTCCTGCACGCACACCGGGATGTCCACGCCGGTGGTGCGGATCACCGCGTTGCTGGGCACATCGCGCTCGACGAAGAAGGCGTGATTCTGCACCCGGTCGTAGAGTACCTGCGTTTCGTGATGGCGTTTGCCTTCGCTCGAGTCCAGCAGACTGGAGGTCACGCAGAACGGGTCGTCGTAGTTGGCCGTGTAGGTGTCGTGGACCTTGAACAGGCTCGAGACGAGGCCGGAGGACTCGAGTTTCAGTTGTACCCAGTTGGGGCGTTCCTCCACCGTCGCGGTGCCGGCGTGAATCAAGCGCCACTCGATGTCGTACACCAGCCGTTGCCCGCTGGGTGTGGTGAGGAACGGCCCGGCCGCCGCCGCGGAGCCGGCTTCGTGGACGGCCGATGGTGGTGCGGGAGTGGGAGGAGTGGACGCTTTCTTGGAATTCTGTTGCGCGGCCAGTGTCGCACATCCTGTTACACAAGCCGCGGTCACAAGGAGCGTTCCGTTGCTGAACCGCATCTCTAGATACTCTACATTACCGGGGCTCTATGTGCTCCCGAAGTGGGGCAGGTTGTCTACCTGCGGCCGATTGTCAATCGGCCTCTTCGCGAGTTCACGGAGTGGAAGGCGGGTTGCCAACCCGCCGCAGGATGACATCCTGCCCCACATTCTCACTCAGGCCGGCTCGCTCAGGCGGCGCGCAGCTCCAATATCAGCCCCATCACCAGGTTTTCGATGCGCGCCGCCACTTCGCGGTATACCGGTTCCTTTTGTCCGATTGGATCGGTCACCGGCCACACTACTACGCGCGGCGGCGGTGCCTTCGAAAAGAGGGGCAGCGGCGATCCACTCAGGTTTACCACCACGTCGAAAGTTTCGTCTCGAAACACTTCCAGGCCCTTGGGAAACAAGTCTTCGGCGGAGATGTTCTTCTCCAGGAGCACCTGTTTGGTGAGGGGCTGGACGATGGCCGCCGGAGCCAGCCCCGCGCTTTGGACCGTCAGGATGTCGGACCCGTAGGCGCGCGCGAAGGCCTCCGCCATCTGGCTGCGACAGGAATTGCCGATGCACACGAACAAGACGCGCTTCTTGGTTTCCGGGCTCACCCGATCGGGCTTAGCCGCGCGCTCACCCGGCGCCACCCCTGCGGGGAAATCGGTGCGCCGCGCGATGCTGCCGCGCATGGGGGGACGGCCTCGTCTTATCGAATCTCTTATCGAACCTCCTATTGGGCCTGACGATACCACTCGATGGTTCTCCTCAAACCTTCTTCAAACGAGACCTGGGGTGCGTGTCCCAGATCGCGCACTGCCGCCGTGGTATCGGCCATGGAATGGCGCACATCGCCCGCCCGCGGCGGACCGAACTTCGGCGCGATGCTCACGCGCTCAGTGCGCTGCAACAGATCCCAGACGAAATTGAGCGTGTAGCGGCCGCCGTTGCCGGCGTTGTAGGTTTTGCCGGCCACGCCCGCCGCTTGCGAGGCCTTCCAACATAACTCGGCCACATCGTCCACGTACGTGAAATCGCGGGATTGCTCGCCGTCGCCGAAGATGGTGGGCGCGGTGCGGGCCAGCACGTGCTTCAGGAACAGGCTCAGCACACCCGAATACGGGCTGGAGGGATCCTGGCGCGGCCCGTACACGTTGAACAAACGCAGCGAAACGGTCTCCAGCCCGTAGCAGTCGTAAAACACGCTGCCGTAGTATTCGCCCACCAGCTTCTGCAGCGCGTAGGGCGACTTGGGACAGGGCGTCATGGATTCAATCTTGGGCAGTGTTTCCGAATCGCCATACGCCGATGACGACGCCGCGTACACCACCCGCCGCACTCGGCCGTCGACGCACGCGCGCAAGACGTTGAAGGTACCGTCGATGTTGATCTCGTGCGAAGGCACCGGGTCGTCGATGGAGCGCGGCACGGACGGAATCGCCGCCAGGTGAAACACGGTGTCGGCGCCCTCGATCACCGGGGCGATGGCGGCGGCGGCGCGAACGTCCAGCCGATGAAACTCGATGCGCTCGCACACCTCCTCCAGATTGGCTTGATAACCGGTCAGCAGATTGTCGATGACCACCACGCGGCCGCGGTCCAGCAGGGTCCGGACCAGGGCCGATCCGATGAAACCCGCACCGCCAGTTACAACGTACTTGGCTGGCATGAAATTTCTAGTTTAGCGAACGGCAACGGTACCTCAAGAATATGCGGCGATCCCGGTCACCTTCTCCCCGATCACCAGAGCATGGATGTGGTCGGTCCCTTCGTAGGTCTTGACGGTTTCCAGATTGCACATATGGCGCATCACCGGATATTCGTCGACGATACCGTTGGCCCCCAGCAAATCCCGCGACTGGCGCGCGCATTCGAGCGCCATGGCGACGTTATTACGCTTGAGCATCGATACGTGCGCGGGCTCCAGGCGGTGCTGATCCTTTAAGCGGCCCACGTGCAGCGCCAGCAGCTGTGCCTTGGTGATCTCGGTGATCATGTCCGCTAGCTTCTCCTGCACCAACTGGTGCGAGGCGATGGGGCGGTTGGCGAACTGCTTGCGCACGGTCGAATAGGCGCGCGCGGATTCGTAGCAATCCATGGCCGCGCCCACTACGCCCCAGCCGATTCCGTAGCGCGCCTGCGTCAGGCACGCGAGCGGCCCGCGCAGGCCTTTCGCGCCCGGCAGCATCGCGGATTCGGGCACGCGGCAGTCGCGCAGGAACAGGCTCGAGGTCACCGACGCCCGCATGGACAGTTTGCCGTGGATATCGGTGGCGCTGAATCCCGGCGTGCCGCGCTCGACCAAGAAGCCACGAACCCCATCGGGCGTCCGCGCCCACACCACCGCGATGTCCGCAGCCGAGCCATTGGTGATCCAGGTTTTCTCGCCGTTGATCACCCACTCCGAGCCATCCCGTCGCGCTTCGGTCAGCATCCCCCCGGGATTCGATCCGAACCCCGGTTCGGTCAACCCGAAGCACCCTAGCGCCTCGCCCGATTGCAGGCGCGGGAGCCAGCGCTGTTTCTGTTCTTCGCTGCCGTAGCTCAGGATCGGATACATCACCAGCGCGCCCTGCACGCTGACGAAACTGCGCAGGCCTGAATCGCCGCGTTCCAGCTCCTGCATGATCAGTCCGTATTCGACGTTGCTCATGCCCGCGCAGCTGTAGCCTTCGAGATTCGCTCCCAGGTAACCCAGCCGGCCCAGCTCCGGAATCAATTCCTTGGGGAAGCGCGCGTCGCGGTAGCAGTCGCGAATCAGCGGCAGCACGCGGTCGTCCACGAACTGGCGGGCAGTCTGGCGCACCAGCAGCTCCTGTTCGTTGAATAACGAATCGATCAGCATGTAATCCACGCCGGGAAATCGAGCCATAGAGGCGATTGTAACGCGCGGGCGCCGTACGCTTGAGCGAATCCTCGTGCTACTCGCGGAGTGCGGCGGCGCAACTTCTTACCCGCCCCGATGCTAGCACTGCGCTCCAAGACATCGGGCAAATTTCTTGACTTTTTGCGGGTGAAAACGGTTGTGCGATATGCGGGTTCGTCTCGTAACTTGCGGAGGCTCGGCGGACCGGAGCCGCCTCAAAAGGCGGCTGCAGGCTCTAAAGCCTGCCCCACTTGGGTTCGTTTGGTGATACGTGCAACTGGATAAGAATCTGAGGCTTAACTGACGGATGCCGGAGCGCGAAGGGTCTCGCGCCGCCGCCGGCATATGGATATATAGATCGGGCATGCCATATTTCCGGATAGTATATATTTTTCGCCTCGGATTCGCCCTGCGGCTTCCCGGGCGACATTCGATACACTTTGGGGTGACTGACGAAGGCGACCAAGGAGGTTCCATGCGAGGCATCGCACTATTCGGAGCGGGAATCGTGGCCGGGATCTTGATGACTCAGGGGATCATTGCCCAAAGCAACGGCGCTCAAGGCAGCGGCGGTTTGAAGCTGAATCACGTGGGCATCAGCGTCAAGGATTTCGACAAGGAGTTGAATTATTACACCAAGACTCTGGGCTTCCGCGAAGTGTTCGCCTACAAGGACGCCGACGGCAAACCGGCCCTCACCTATGTGCAACTGAGCCGGGACACGTTTCTGGAATTGCAACCGGCGAACGCGGATCGCCCGCCTGGGTTGTCGCACATCGGCATTCAGGTGGACGACCTGAAAGCGACGATGGCGCGTCTGGAGTCGCGAGGGGTCAAGCTGGAGCCGATGCGCGTCGGGCCGCAGCCAGGCGCTGACCAACGCTCACGATCCCGAGGGCGTCACGATGGAGCTGCTCGAATACCCGCCGGGATCGGCGCAGCGGAAGGCTATCGATGCATGGAAGTAGGGCTTGGAAGGGCCTGGAAGTAGCTTACTCGCCGCCGGCCTTTTTGTACGTCGTGATGACTTTGTTGACGTACTGGCGGGTTTCGTCGAACGGGGGCAGGCCCTGGTATTTGTCGACGGCGCCTGGGCCCGCATTGTAGGCGGCCAGCGCGCGGACCACGTCGCCGTTGTACTTGAGCAGCAGCTCGCGTAACAGACGGGTGCCGGCGTCGATATTCTGCTCGGGATCGGTGGGGTCGGCGCCCAGCGAGCGCGCGGTTTCGGGCATCAGTTGCATGACGCCGACTGCGCCCCTGGGCGATACCGCGCGCGGCTCAAATCCGGACTCGACTTTGGCGACGCTGTGGACGAACTCGGGCGGCAGGCCGGAGCGCACCGCGGCATCGTGGACCAGTTGACGGGGGTCTCGCGGAGCGGGCTTGGCCAAGCTGGGATGAGCGTCCGCCGGCGCATGCCCGGCCGATGCAAAGGGCGCGGACCCGAACGGGGCTGGCGCCGGGGGAAAACGCTTTAGTCCCTTCGGACGGCGATTCTCACATGAAGTTTTTCAGACACTTCGTGAATCAGGTGGTTGCCGCCATCACTGACAGGCCAACAGAACAGTTCGGCTGCAGGATTTCGGTCGTCCCGCACGTGCTGGATTGCTCGGGTGAGGCACTCGAGTGCGAGATGTCGGCCACGGTGATCCGGAACCACGGCCGCGGCTGCAAGGTACAGGCTTTCCCAATTTGGTGAAGCTTCATTCTGCGCTGTCTCAACCATCTCGCGTTCGGAAATGCGGCCCTCTAAGAAAGAGGCTTTAAGGTTCTTGTTGACCGGGATGACTAATGCGCCTCCAACTACAGAGCCGCAGTATTTCGCAACGGTCCAGCACTTCGGAATCGTGTGAACAATCCAGTCTGTCAAATGCCAGTCACCTCGCATTTGCTCAAGGTTCGAATCTGTCCCGATATAGGTGTTGAAGATGGTGGCGGCGTGCTCCACATCGGCTTTGGAAATGACGTGCGGGTACGCCGAAATCAGATAGAAAGCGGACTTTCGCCCGACCGGATGTTCCACGACACCGAGGCACCAGGCGTGAATCGCAGTCAGCAATAAGCAATCCACCCAACCACCGTTGGAATAGCCGCCTACGATGCCAGCCGTCTTTTGCGTCACGATGAAGGCGAAGTTGGCGATCATGTGAACTAGGGCGCCCGCGCACAGATAGTTAAGGGTCCACTCCATTGGACGTGCCTTGATTCTACGGACCGTTGACGGATTTGACGGGCCCAGGATGAGTGCGAAGGCCAGGAAGCCGGCCAAGCTTGTCAGCAGCACGTAGGTTATATCGGAGATGAGCGTGAGTTCTGGGCAAGAACCATCTTTAGGCGGGTAGCGCTGATTGACCGCGACGACTCCGACAGTGAGCGCACCCCAGATCGACAACGCCGTTCCCAAAATCTTGTCGCCCACATCTCTGATGTCCCGGTCGAGGAATCGAAACAGCGTTGCCCCTAGGCCCAGAAACGTCCAGACCATGATCGCACCCAAATAGGCGAGATCATCCCACCAAGGATACTTTTGCCCCGACGGCCCCGATAGACCCAAATACATCCACCAAAACTGCCCGATGGTCCAGATCACCAGCCCGCAACAAATCCAGAATGGTGAGTATCTGGCGCGGTCATGAAAGCCACTGGCGCCGGAAAACGCTCGGGTGAAGCCGAAAAACGCGCCCAGGGCGGCGTGTAGACCATAAATGTTGGAAAAGTTTTTGCATCCGTGTCCGCACACGTCCGGACGGAACCGGGACGCGGCGTAGATGGAAGCGAGTAATGCGAGGAAAAAAGCGTACGAGAACCAAAGAATGCGTTTCGCCCGCCGCTGGTCGATTTGCACTAGAATTCCGATTTATTGGAATGCCGCTATGGATTTCAGTACCGGAACAGTATACACTAGCCGCTCCCAAGGGAATCCAAACATTTCCTCCGTGCGGCGTGGCGGGTGGGACCGACGGTAAGCGGGCACCGGAAGAGGGTTGCGCGTGGGGAATCGGTGACTGGAAGCCAGGTGCTACTGGCCGCCGGCTTCTTTGTAGGCTCCGATGACTTTGTTCACGTATTGCCGAGTTTCATTGAAGGGAGGCAGGCCCTGGTACTTGTCGACGGCGCCCGGGCCCGCATTGTAGGCGGCCAGTGCGCGGACCACGTCGCCGTTGTACTTGAGCAGCAGCTCGCGTAGCAGACGCGTCCCGGCATCGATATTCTGCTCGGGATCGGTGGGGTCGGCGCCTAGCGAGCGCGCGGTGTCGGGCATCAGTTGCATCACGCCGACAGCGCCCTTGGGCGACACCGCGCGGGGCTCGAATCCGGACTCGACTTTAGCGACGCTGTGCACGAACTCGGGCGGCAGGCCGGAGCGCACGGCGGCATCGTGGACCAGTTGCTGGGGGTCTCGCGGGCTGGGCTTGGCCACGGTGGGAGGGGCCTCCGGTGGGGGCGGGGGAGCCGGAGCGGGAGGCGGCGGAGGAACGTAATCGTCCTGCTCGAAAGCCACGATGACGGAGGCGGGCACTTCGATGGCGCCGTCCTTGGTGATCAGGCGGACGCCCGATCCGGATGGTTCGTGGCGCTCGGCGCGAATGCGGAGGCCGCTGGATAGAACGGCGTACTCGCCGGCGAACGCCGGTAGAACGGAGGCAGCCAGCAGGCAACAGAAGGGGCGCAGCATCAACTGTTAAGTATGACGCGGATTCGGCCTCAAGCGTGCAGTGCGAATTCCCGCGCGGGTTTGCGCGCGCGGAACGCTCCGATGCCCCACGGACTGGGCTCGATATCCACTAGGCCGGCTGCCCGCAGCCAGTCGAACACTTCGTAGGGCGTATGCGCGGACTGATACGACGGCGTCACGCTGTCGAACGTATCCAATACAGACCACCGCACATCCGGCAGAGGCACGAACGGGAACGCCAGGCGCGCCGCTTTGCCCAGCGCGGACCCAATCCCCGGGATCTGCGCCAGCGGCCGCAGCCCGTAGGCGGTGGCGTAGCTGTAGGCCAAGGGCGGAATCGGTCCAGCAAGCGGCCATAGCCGCTGGAACATGCGCCTCCAGAACTGGACGCTGGGAAAATCGTAGTAGCCGCCCTTGCCGTAGACACTCAGCGCGATCCACCCTTCCGGGCGGGTGATGC
This sequence comes from Bryobacteraceae bacterium, assembly GCA_035604115.1. GTDB lineage: Bacteria > Acidobacteriota > Terriglobia > Bryobacterales > Bryobacteraceae > Palsa-187. The sequence goes on from DATNJC010000041.1 coordinate 59,071, forward strand.
GGGCGGCTTGCGCTACGCCTCTGGATGGGTCGGGCGTGTGGTGCAGCACGCCGATGCTGTAGACTCCGTCCACCGACGCCGCGCGCAGAGGCAAGGCTAGCGCATCGGCCTGGCAGACGCAGACCTCGGAATCGCCGGCAAAATTTTGCGCGGCTGCTTCGACCGCGGCGCTGTAATCGATCGCGATCACTCGTGCGCCTTTTTGGCGGGCGATCTCAACAAAGCGTCCGGGGCCGCAACCCAGATCGACGACCAGTTGTCCGTCGAGGCGATTCGCGCCGGTGATGCTCTCAAACATCCGCCCAGTGTGGCCCTGCATGGGCCGGCCGACATTCTCGCTATCGAATTGGAGGCGCGGCCAGCGGTTCCACTGATAACCGAAACTGCCGGTGTAGTTGCAGGATTCCACGAACCTCGGCACGCCGCGCACGATTGGGTAGCTGGAAGTGGGCGAACGCAGTTCTCCCGAGATCACGCTTTCGCCCTGGCGCTCGGAGATGCGCAGTTCCAGCCTTGCGCCGGTCACAGGGTCTACGAAGTGGGGGGCGAATTGGATGTGCACGGCCGGGTCTGGTAATTAGTAGGCGTAGGCCGCGGAAGCTCTCAGTGGTCCGGCCAAGAGCGATTGTCGATGCCGCCTTTCCTGAACCCGGACCCGCACTAGGTCTTTGGCAGGATGAAATAGTTCCATTGTCCCCGCCCTGACGGGGCGGGGCTACACAGCCCCGGACGTGAGTCCGGGGAACCCAATCGCACGGTCAGCTCTCGGCTGGAAACCTTAAGCGTCGGGTAGAGACGGTACTCGCGGCGGCGTGGTCCTATAGAATCGAGCCTCTTATTTAGTCTAAAATCCAGAGCATGCGGACCTTACGGGTGAACGCTCCCCTTCTATGGTTGGTCGCGGTGGCCGTGCCGGTACTGGGGGCGCCCCGGCCGATCACCCACGAAGACGTGTGGCTGATGAAGCAGGTGGGCGCTCCCGTGCCCAGCCCGGACGGCAAATGGGTGGTGGTTTCGGTGACCGAACCGGCGTACGACGAGACTAAGCAGGTCTCGGACCTGTGGATCGTGCCGGCCGACGGCAGCGCGCGACCGCGCCGTTTGACCAACTCGCGCGCGGCCAAATCCGGGGTGCAGTGGAGCCCGGATAGCCGCCGCATCGCGTTCTCCACGCGGCGCGAGGGCGACGAGGCCAACCAGATTTATATTATGGACATCGCCGGGGGCGGGGAAGCGCAGCGGGTCACCTCGTTATCCACGGGCGCTACCGCGCCCAGGTGGCGGCCGGACGGAGGCGCGATCGCGTTCACCAGCGTGGTTTATCCAGGGGCGATGGATGACGAGGCCAACAAGAAAATCGCGGCCGAACGCAAAGCCGACAAAGCCCACGTGCGCGCCTACGAAACGTTTCCGATCCGCCATTGGGACCACTGGCTGGACGACCGGCACGCGCATCTGTTCGTGCAGCCGTTGAAAGAAGGGTCGAAGCCGCACGACGTGCTGGCGGGAACCGGCTTGGCATCCGCAGCGGGGTATTCGGGCAACGAGACCAACTCGGGCGAAGAACTCGGAGCGGCGTGGGCGCCGGACGGGCAGTCGCTGGTGTTCGCCGCGACCGCCAACCGGACTGAGGCGGCGTATGCTCGCACGATCATGCGCTTGTATCAAGTCCCGGCCGCGGGCGGCGAGCCCAAGCTGATCACGCCCGCGGGCAACGCTGCCAGCTTCTATAACCCGAGGTTCAGTCCGGACGGGAAGGCGCTGTTCGCGTTGCGGGAACAGGAAGGCGAGCAGCCGTATTACGCCACGCGGATCGCGCGGATGGCGTGGCCGGGGCCCGGCCAGAAAGAGGCTGAATGGCAAACCGTGACGGCGTCGTCGGATTTGAGCGCTACCTCTTACGCCATCGCGCCCGATAGCCGTACTGTTTACTTCTTGGCCGAAAACAACGGTCTGGAGAAGCTCTTCCAAGCTTCGGTAACGAGCAGCGAGGTGCGCGAGTCGTTTGCTTCGGATCTGGGATGCTACACCAATCTGGCGATTCCCTCCCGGGCTGCTGGGACGCCTGCCACGACGCCCGCTGCAACCGTGTTGTTCGCCGATTGGGGTAGCGCCGCGAATCCCGCCGAGGTGGTGCGGGTCGACTCGTCGGGACACCGCCAGCGCTTGACCGAGTTCAACGTCGAGAAGTCGGCCGAACTGGACCTGCCGCCGCTGCGGCACTTCTGGATCACCAGCCAGCGCGGCAAGCGCATCCACAGCATGCTGGTGCTGCCTCCGGGCTTCGACGAATCGAAGAAGTATCCGCTGCTGGTGCTGATCCACGGCGGCGCGGCCAATATGTGGCGCGACGAATTCGGCGTGCGCTGGAATTATCACATGCATTCGGCGCCAGGATATGTCGTATTATTGACGAATTACACCGGATCGACCGGATTTGGCGAGAAATTCGCGCAAGAAATCCGCTTTGATCCGCTGAAAGGTCCCGCGGACGAGATCAACGAAGCCGCCGACGCGGCCATCCGCCAGTTCGCCTTCATCGACGGGTCGCGCCAGGCCGCCGCGGGCGCCAGCTACGGAGGCCACTTGATCAATTGGATGCAGGCCTCGACCTCGCGCTACAAGGCTCTAGTCGCGCACGCCGGGCTGATCAACCTGGAATCGCAGTGGGGCACCAGCGACGGGATCTACCATCGCGAGATGGAGGAAGGCGCGCCTTACTGGGAGAATCCCAAGCCGTGGCAGGAGCAGAATCCCATCCGCTTCGCCAAGAACTTCCACACGCCGATTCTGCTGAGCGTGGGCGAGCACGATTTCCGCGTGCCCATGAACGAGACGCTGGAAAACTGGAGCATCCTGCAGCGCCTGCGCGTCCCCAGCAAGCTGCTGGTGTGGGAAGACGAGAATCATTGGATCAGTAAGGGCGAGGATAGCCGACGGTTTTACCAGGAAGTGCGGGATTGGCTGGCGAAGTATCTTTGACGCGTACGGCAAAATGCCGTAAAGTAGAAGTGTCATGAAACACCACCCTGCGGCCCGCCTGGAGGCGCGCCTGCCCAACCAGGTTCTGGCGCGCCTGAAACGCGCCGCGGAAATCCAGGGACGCACTCTCACCGATTTCGTCGTCGCCGCCGCAGACGAAGCTGCGTGCCGCGCGATTGAGCAAACGGAGATCATCCGCCTTTCCGCCGAGGACCAGCGCCAAATCGCGGAAGCGATCCTGAACCCTCCCGAGCCGACGCGGGCCCTGCGGAAAGCCGTTCAGCGACATCGTAAGTTGATCGTCGCGGAATGACATTTCCTTCGTTCCGTGTCGAGCCCTTGGGCGACGCGCATGACCGGGACCAGTTTCGTTGCGGAGAGGAAGTGCTGGACCGGTATTTTCGAACCCAGGCGACCCAGGACATTCGCCGCCGCGTCGCGAACTGCTTCGTCGCCGTCGAAGTGGCAACCGGCCAGGCCGCTGCGTTTTACACGATGTCCGCGGCGAGTATTCCCTTCGTCGATCTGCCGCCGGACGAAACCAAGCGCTTGCCGCGTTATCCCACATTGCCGGCGGTTCGGATTGGGCGCCTGGCGGTCGATGAGCGCTTTCAGGGGCGCGGTTTAGGCGCGGCCCTGTTAGCGGACGCCGCCCATCGAGCGATTCAGGGCGGCGCGGCAGCGTTCACTCTTCTGGTGGATGCCAAGAACGACCGTGCGGTGGCGTTTTATCGGCGTTACGGATTCCGCCTTTTGAGCAGCCAGCCCCGGACGTTGTTTCTTCCATTGGCGACGGCTCAAAAAGCCTTCCTCGAAAAGGCCTCTCACTGAGGCCAAAGCTGGCGGGACACGTCGGCGAAGACTGTCGCGCTGCCTACAAATCCGCTTGGTTATCACACGCCCACGAACGACCAGCTGTACCTCGAGAGGAGCACTAGCGCGCCCGACCCTACGCCCAACGCTTTAACGGCGGCGGCACGTCCCAGTACGTCTTGGCCGACACGTACGACGCCGGCCTTATCGAATAGCCCGGCTGGAGGTGGTGAGAGACTGTGGAAGGGGGCTGTATGCGATCACTTGTACTATTGGTTGCGGTTGGAGGGGGCCTAACGGGCCAAAGTTTGGTGGGGTCGGGTTACACGCTTCCGACGCCGGTCAACGGAGCTCCCGGGCAACTCGTAACCCTTATGGTCCAGATAACCGACCGGTCCGGGGTTGCGTTTACGAGCGCTCCTGCCGGAGCCGACTTGCCTACGACGCTCTCCGGTTTCTCAGTCACGTACTTTCAGGGTGATCAGTTCTCCACGCCGATACTTAACGTGCTCCCATTCTACACCGTACCGACTCCCTGCTATCCAGCGTGCGCGGCCCTAGTTGCACTGACAATTCAAATGCCGATAGAGGCAAAATCCTGTCCTCCATCGTCCTGCGAGAATCTGGGTGGCGCGACCACAGGGCTCCTAAATATCTCTCAGAACGGAGTGCATGGGACAGCCATATACGTTCAACCCTACTCCGATCAAGTTCACATCGTAACAACCTGCGACACGTTCACCAGCGGGTACGGCGCCACATCCAGTCCTACTGGCTTACCCTGCCCGTCGGCTGTCACTCATCCGGACGGATCGCCTGTTACCGCAGGGAATCCGGCGAAAGCTGGAGAGGAGGTAGTTGCCTATGCCGTCGGGCTCGGCCAGACCAACCCGCCGTTGGCCACAGGGAAGCTCGTTACTGCCGCGGCTCCGACCCAGACCGCCTTCGGCCTCGACTTCAATTACCGCCCGAACGCCCTGGCGACACGACCGCTTCCGTCGGCCTCGCCACCGGTTTACGCCGGAGCGACGCCGGGTTACGTTGGGTTGTACCAAATCAATTTCGTGGTTCCGCCCGTACCGCCTGGCACTCTTCCGTGCGTTAACCCGGTGCCGACACAAGGACAAAACGTGGTGTATTCCAATCTTACAGTGAGCGTCGGAGGGGCATTCTCGTTTGACGGCGCCCGAATTTGCGTCGCCGTACCCAATCCTTAGCCGCAGCGCAGCGACCGCCAGCGCGGCCATCACCAGCCCCGTCAGGAACAACATGATCGTGGCACCTGCACCGCGATTCGATATCATTGGGCTGTTCGAACCAGGAAACAGCAGCCCGAAAACCTACTCGATAGGCGTACGGGCTTGAGGAGGATTGACGTGAAACTTCTAATCATCTCAGCAACGGTCACGGGACTGACGCTGTCGCTACCGGTACCGTCGCTCGCTCAGCAGGAGGCACACGCCGCGCCCGCGATGCCGGCGACCAGGGATATCAAGGTCATCTCCAGCGCCGGAGCGCGCGCCTTGGCGGACGCTTGTACCGCTTGGGCCGAACGCAACAAGCAAACCGTCACAATGGCGATTCTGGATTGGGGCGGCAACCTCATCGAATCGCACGCCATGGAAGGTGCGGCGGCGAACGCGATCGACACGGCCTTGTTGAAGGCCAAGTCGGCCTTGCGCTGGCGGCGGCCAACCTCGGAGACGAACAAGCTGGTCCGGAGCGGCGACAACCTCGCGCCGACCTTCATGCGCGACTTCCCGCAACCGGGCGCTCTTCCCATCGTGGTCAATGGGCAGGTGGTGGGGGCGATGGGCGTGTCCGGCGCCGACGGCGAGAAATGCGCCCAGGCGGCGATCGACGCGGTGTTCAAGGGACAGGCGACCTCTTCGGGGCGGTAGCGCTTCGGGCTCTTGCCGCGCGTAGAATGGGAACACCATGCGGTATTTGGTGCGCGCACGTGTCAAGGCAGGCGGCGAGCGGTCGCTTCTCCAGGCGATTGAGCGCGGAACCCTGGGCCGAGGTTCCGTAGCCGGGGGCGAGTACTTGCGCAACATGCGAGAAGCCCGGCTTTGCCCGGATGGCACGGCGCGCTGGGTGGAGGTGTGCTATTGTCCCACTCCGCTGCAAGAAGAGCGGCCTTACTAGGAGCAGTACTTCGACCTGGTCAAGGTGCAGGATGCGCACGACCGCAAGCAGTGCCGGGACCAGAACGGAGCGGAGCCGTGGGCCTGCGAGAACTGCGATTGCACCGAGCGCCTGGAGCGCAAGCTGGCAGGTCTCGGCGATTCGTTCCTGAAGAAACTCCGCGGCGGCTAGCGCGCCGGTTTTGCGACGGCGATGGTTGTCGTGGGCTTGAGCTCAACGCGGTACGCCTGATACGGCACCGTGCCCAGATTTTCCACCGAGTGCAGCGGCTGGCTCGTGGCGTCGTACGTCACTTGCATTTCTTTCAGCTCGGCCCGCGGCGTCTTTTTGCCATCGGCCGACAGGCGCTGCGACGGGGGCAGGCCGAAATATACGACCACGGCCGGCCAGGTGTGCGTGTGCCACGGTTCCTTTTCACCCGGCGGGACTTTGACGCTCAGCACCCGCACATAGGCGTTTTCGAGGGCCACCGTGATATTGGGGTTGTGAATCTTGACGGCGTCGGTGGCGGGCAAGTCCGCTGCGGGCGCAGGCTGGCAGTCGGCATTCTTCAGCTCGACGAGGAGGTTGTGGCGGTCGCGATCGCTGCTGTCGAACCCCTTGCTCGGCCCTCCTTCCGACCAGCGGATGGTCACGGTCTTCCAAGGCTCATTCACGCCGGAGGTTTGTTCGAAGAACACGCTGGGCCAGAAATGCGTGTGCGGGACCTCCCTGCTGTGCAGCGGGACGGTGGCTTCGAGGACGCGGACAGTGTCGTTCTCCAGAATCACCTTGTGATTGCGCGGCGCTGCGGCGACGGCATCCGTGGCGTCGGGCTTGGAGGGCCCGCAGCCGGCTGCTCGAAGACTGGCGGGGAGGAGGAGGGCGCAGACTGCCGCGCCAGTTGAAAACCGGAACCATGAAGGGGTCATCTGCATCGTCAACGATCTTATCACTGCTGGAGAAGATGTTGGAGAACATGCTGGGGAACAACACAGCGCTTCGCGCGCTTTTTAGTGTACAATCCGGTGAGACTAACACCGGACAAACATGCCAACACGGGTGACCAACACCATTCTTCCGACTACGATGGTCGGGTCGTATCCGCGGCCGCGCTGGTATCGGCAACAGTTATTGGGCCGCGACATTCGCGTAGCCTTCAAAGAAGCCGCCTATGAGGAGGCCTATCATGACGCCACGCACACGGCGATCCATGACCAGGAGGAGGCCGGGCTGGACATCATCACGGACGGCCAGATGTACTTCGACGATTATGTCGGCGCGATTGGGTCGTTCTGCTGGTACATGTACGAGCGCATTCACGGCTTTGAAGAGGCCAAGGAGCCGCATCCCTCCGAGGTCGGCGCACCGGTTCGGACCAAGGATGTCGAACTGCTTGCAGACTGGGGCGGCGTGATTAACAGCGGGCCGGTGAAGCGGGGCCCGATGCGGCTGGCCGACCTCTACAAG
>DATNJC010000042.1:0-10942 GCA_035604115.1 Bryobacteraceae bacterium
CGCGCTCGCGCATACTGTTCCAAAACGGTTCGTTGTTCCGGGTCCAGCTTGACGAGCCGCGCTACTCGCATTAGGTCGCCCTCCATTGTAAGGACGTGGCCCAATTTATACTCGTTACTATTCCTGACGCACTAGACTAGAGCCGAGGTGGGCGCCCGCGCCGGGCCTCCGCGGGGCCGAAAGCCCAAAGTTGGTTCTGAAACACTCCCCCCCGCTGGATCGTCACAATAGAGTAAGGAACGCACAGGCGCAAGCATGGTGAGCGCCAACCAAACCACGATGGAAACTGAACGCTCGAAAACCCGTGTCCTGGTGGTGGACGACGAAGAAAGCCAGCGCACGGCCCTGGCCGGCATGATCGCGCTGTGGGGATATGAAGTCGAAACCGCCTCCGACGGCCAGGACGCTCTGGATAAGCTGGCCCACTTCCAGGCCCACGTCATCGTGACCGACATGATGATGCCGCGCATGGACGGGGGCGATTTGATCAAGCGCCTGCGCTCCAATGGGGGCGGGCCTCCGGTGATCGTCGAGACCGCCTTCGGCAACCCCGAGACCGCCATCGCCCTGGTGCACGACCTGGGGGTGTTCTGGTTTCTCGAAAAACCGGTGCAGACCCAGTGGCTGCGCCTGCTGCTGGAGCGCGCCGCCGCGCAGGGACGCCTGGAAGCCCACGCCCAACTGCTGGAGCAGGAACTCAGCTATCAGGGCGTGCTGGGCAGCCTGGTGGGATTGTCGCCGCAGATGCAAGAAGTCTTCGCGCTGCTGCGGCAGGTTGCGCCCAGCCGCGCCGCCGTGCTGATCACGGGCGAAAGCGGCACCGGCAAAGAGCTGGCCGCACGCGCGATTCACGATCTGAGCCCGCGGCGCGCCGGACCGTTCGTCGCCGTGAACTGCGCGGCCATGCCGGATACGCTCATGGAGAGCGAATTGTTCGGCCACGAAAAGGGCGCCTTCACCGGCGCCGTGGAACGCCGCGTGGGGTGCTTCGAACTGGCGCAGAACGGCACCGTGCTGCTGGACGAAATCGGTGACATGCCGATCGCTACGCAAGCCAAACTGCTGCGCGTCCTGGAAGACCAGCGGGTGCGGCGGCTGGGGGGCAAGAACGAAATCCAACTGGATGTGCGCGTGATCGCTTCCACCAATGCGCCGCTCGACGACGCCATCAAAGAGGGCCGCTTTCGCGAAGATCTGTACTACCGCCTGAACGTGTTTCCCATCCACTTGCCCGCGCTACGCGAGCACTTGGACGATCTGCCGCAGTTGGCGTCGTCGCTGCTGAGCGACCTGAACCGGAAGCATGGCTCCAAGGCCACCGACCTGGCGCCGGATGTGCTCGACCGGCTGCGCGGCTACTCCTGGCCCGGCAACGTGCGCGAGTTGCGCAACGTCCTGGAACGGGCCGTGATTCTGGCCGGGGAAGGCACCATCCACACCTCCCATCTTCCGGCGGGCTTCGGAGGGCCGAGCGCGCCAGGGCCGCCGGCAGCGGCGCTCGACGGTGCCTCGGGAGCGCTGAAAATTCCGGTAGGCTACACTATCGAGCAGGCGGAGCGCGCGCTGATCGAAATGACGCTCGAACACACCCGGAACAACAAGACGCGAGCGGCGGAAATTTTGGGCATCAGCCAGAAGACGCTCTTCAACAAACTCAAGGAGTACGGCGCCCAAGGTGCAGCCTGATCGCAAGTAAATGTCACTGCGCTTTCGCCTGGTCGCGCTGATCGTCGCCCTGGTGGCGTTGGTGGCCCTGGCGTTGAGCGCCTTCGAACTGGACAATCTGCTGGAACTGCTTTCGGCCGAGGCGCTGGAGCGCAGCCAGCTTGCCAGCCAGCAAGTGTACGCGTCGCTGATCGACTACATCAACCCGCAGGCCGCGGCTTCGGCGGACGCAGCCGCGACCGCGGCGCAATGGAAACTGGTCTCCACTCCCGATACCGGCAAGATTCTGCTGGACACGCTGGCGCGGTGGCCGTCGGTGGTGGAAGTCAATGTGGCCAATTCCGAAGGGAGGATTCTGGCATCTTCGACCGAGTCGCGGGTGGGTACGCAAGTCCGGCAGCTCCAGAGCTTCGCCGCCTGGCGCGCGCGTCCGGTGAACCAGCGGCTGCGTGACATCATCCAGACCCGCCCGGATCTGGAGGTCACGGTGAAGATCGGCGCGGCGGGCGAGAACCAGCCCTTGTTCACGATCCAGTTGGTGGCCTCCACGGTGCTGCTGCGGGAACAGTTGGAGCCGCAGGCGCGGCGGTTGGCGGAAGAGTCTGTGGCCGCCGTTCTGGCCTCGCTGGGATTGACGCTGTTGTTGACCAATCTGATCCTGGGCCCGCTGCGGCGCATCGAACAGACCATCGACCGGATCGTGCAGGGGAACGTGGTGGAGCCGGGCACGCGGCGCGGGGAAGCCAAGGAATTCCGGGCCGTGGAGAACAAGCTGAGCTTGCTCGGGCGGGAATACCGGGGCGCGCGGGAAGACGCGCGGCAATTGCGCAACCGCATCGACGTGGAGGTGGAGCGGATCGCCTCGCAACTGGACGTGGCCACGCGCCTGGCGGCCATCAGCCGGCTGACCGGCGGGGTGGCGCACGAAATCAAGAATCCGCTGAATGCCATCCTGCTCAGGTTGGATTTGTTGCGCGCGCGGCTGGGCGCGCCCGAAGAGGAGTTGGCTGGCGAGATCGACATCCTGTCCAAAGAGGTGTTGCGCCTGGACCGGGTGGTGAAGACCTTCCTGGATTTTTCGCGGCCTTTGGAGGTGCGTTTTCAGGATGTGGATCTGGCCGCGCTGGTGGGCGAAGTGGCGGACCTGATGACGCCCCAAGCCAGCCAGTCCGGAATTGTCATCGAGTTTTACGCGCCCGAAACCGGGGCGCCCGCGCTGGTGGAAGTGCCCGAGAGCGTCCCCGCGGCGGCGGGCCGAATCGCGGCGCATGGCGTCGCGCCACTGGCGTCCGGAGCGCACAGCGATAGCGTTGTGCGCGGTCAAGCTTGGATGCGGGGCGATCCGGATCTACTCAAACAAGCCGTACTCAATCTGGTCACCAATGCTATGGAAGCCATGAAGACCGGCGGGAAGCTCACCATGCGAGTGGCCACTTCCGGAAACCAGGTGAGCTTGCAGATCGCCGACAACGGTCCGGGAATTCCTCCCGAGGTCCGCCCCAAGGTGTTCCAGCTCTACTTCACCACTAAAGCACGAGGATCGGGGATCGGATTGGCCATGACGTATAGAGCCGTCCAGTTGCATAATGGTACTATCGAGTTTGAAAGCGAGACTGGCCGGGGTACTACGTTTCTGCTGCAATTCCCGGCCAAGCAGGCGCGCTAAATGACGTCGCCAAAAAGTCTCGGCAGCCGCATCTGGAGTAGCGGGATGAGGGAGATGAGCATTCGACGCACCGTTGGCGTTACGCTCGCGATGAGCGTGGGGCTGGGTACCTGGTCCTGCGATCTGCCGTTGACGCATCACCGGCAGCAGGCCCGCGTTTTCATACCGCCGCCTCCGCCACCGAGACCGGCAAAAGAGCCGCCGCCGCAGCTTCCGGCCGCTCCGCAAGTAGCGATGGTTCTAGTATCGCTTCCCGCCCCGGTACCGGCCTCAGGACCGGTGATTGTGGAGCTGGGTCCGCCTCCGCCGGCTCCCGTCAAGCGCCCGCCGCCCGCGCCGCCCAAGACACAAGCCACCGCTCCGCAACCGGAACCTCCCACGGTAGTCCCACCCAAGCTGGGTCAGATGTTCACGGCGGAACAGGCGCGGGAATACAACCAGACGCTGACCGAGAGTTTCGCTCGCGTGGATAGCGCGTTAGCGCGGCTGGAGGGGAAACAACTGACGGCCGACCAGAGCCAGACCGCCGACCGGATCCGAACGTTCCGAAAGCAAGCAGAGCAGGCGCGGGAGCAAGACCTGGTGACGGCTGTTAGCCTCGCGAGGCGTGCAGATCTCCTCGCGAAAGATCTTCTCGGGCGCCTGCCCTGAAGGCCGCCAGGTCGGAGGGGCTGGCAGCCTACCACACAAACCTGAAGCGCCAAGGGAGTGAGAGAACCCTTAGCGCTCGCAGGTTTGAATCCTTAGTTCTGCGCCGTCGTGGCCACCCCGCCGCCCGCTCCGGCTTCCGGAACGAACAGGCGGATCTCCACGCGGCGGTTCTGCTTGCGGCCCTCACGAGTGGCGTCGTCGCCCACCGGGGCGGCGTAACCCGATCCCAGCATGTTGATGCTGCGAACCGGAATCTTGTGCTCATTCACCAGGTACCGGGCGGCCGACTCGGCGCGCTCCTGGCTCAGACGCTCGTTGATATCGGCGGTCCCGGACTTGTCGGTGAAACCCTGGACCTCGATCATGTAGCGCTCCAAGCCGGAAGCGGATTTGGCCATGTCGTCCAACTGCGCCTTGGCGTCGTCGTTCAGCTTGGCCTGGTTCACCTGGAACAGCACCGTCACCGCTTTGGTCATGCGGAACTTGTTCAAACCTTCAACCGTGCGTTCGAGCGAGGTGGTCCGCTGGATGCCCTGCTGGGCCAGCGTCTGGGCCCCGTTGGCGGACTGCTGCGCGGCATCGGCCCGCTGGCCGGCCTGCGTGGCGCTCTGCCCGGCGGCGACGGCTTTCTGATCGGCCGTGGCGATGTCGGCAGCCAGGCGCTCCTTGGAGCGGGACAGATCGGTTCCGAGGTCCTCGATCTCCTTGCCCTGGGCCGCCAGCTTGGTGTCCTGCTCGGCGTTCTTGGAATCGTTCTTGGTTTCGACCGCGGAAACATGAGCTTCCACGGGCGACAGTCTCTGCGTTACGTACTTCTTGGTCGCGCACCCGGTACCCGCCAGAGTCAACACGAGCGCGCCAGTCATTGTCAATATTGATTTCATTTCCATTCCCCTTCTTGAACCTTTCTGTTTCCGACTATGGAACCCAGGCAGGAACTCGCCTCCGGGCCGTTACAGCACCCTGCAAGCGAGATGCCGCCAACACATTTTTCGCTACCTTTATTTTCGCAGGTGGGGGGTACACGAGGCACCCTGGGCCCTGCAATTCTTACAGCTCTAGGTATGCGAAACCGCTCTCCAGGCTGGCCAAACCCAGTCCTAGAAGACCACGCCGGGGGGGCGGCGCCTAATTCGACCTTGCCCGGAGAGCGGAAGCCCGCGGGAGCAACCACGGGAACTTGTAAAAACATATCGGACCAGTCAGCAACCAATCCTTGAAGAATTGTGCCCGGTAGAATCTTCACGGCATCGGAGAGAACTATTTCCCGATCCGTCCCCCTAAACTGTTGATTCTCCGAAAACTGACCCGGCACGCCCTTACAAACTGCAAGTAAGCTGCCAAAAGCCTAAGCGGGGCTCAAGCCACTCTACTAGGGTAAGGAACGGCTCGCGGTAACGGAGTTGATCGTGCGGACGAGGACGAAGTCCACCAGGGGAGTGCCGCTGGTGAAAACCTGATCGCTGACCGTGTTCAGGGACAACACCATCCCACGATACTGGTACACCAGCGCCCATCCTGCGTCGGCTTGGGGAAACGCGAATGGGGTGTCCTGTACGTTCACCTGGCATGTGAGGTCATTTGATTCCTCAATGAACCCGCCGCCGGCAGGTCCCCTAGGGAAGATGTCAAACGAACCGAGATCCAGGCCAACGGCGTCAGTTCCGCTTGGCGTGACGCTCCAGGAAGCGGTCACCTGCAGGCCCGATTGTTGGGCGGTGAAAGCGGCGATTGCGCTGGCTGGCCGGGGTGGCGGTAAGGCGCCCCGCACGTCAAACGGGGCCGTCGCCGATGCAGCTCCCGGCGGCCCGGGTCCAAATTCGAAGGAGGCGGCCGGGCAGCCGGATCCCTTGAGCACGTTGCCGGAAGCGGAAAAGCTCCACGAACACGCGGATTGGCCGGCGACGGAGGGAATCGGCGGCACTGAGAGCAGCCGGGGACCTTGGGTGAGATCCGCGGGATCTCGCGAGCAATTGGGAAGGTCCCCGCTCCGCGGCGGATTTGCGCCGGCCGCCAAGATACCTAACGAACCCGCGTCGTATTCCGCCTCCCAAGCCTCGGCCGACTGGGCCACCGAACCGTCATTCGTCGAGGTAGTAGAACTCCAGGCCAGCACGCTGCACGCACCACTCCACGGGAGTCCAGCGAGGCCAGCGCCGCGGGGGAAAGCTGGAATTCGGAGGAACAAACAGATGGTCCCGCCGAAGGGGCGGTGATGGACATGGTCGTACCGCCGCTCGCGGCGCTGCCCGTGGCGATCCGCAAGGGAACGAAACACCCCACGCGCACGTCCGGCGGGATGGTGAAGTTGATCTGGTCCACGCCCGGAAGCCCCGGAGCGCGACCCGCGTACAGCGGCGTCACCGGAATTCCGTCCACGTACACCGTGACATCGTTTCGGATCGTGCCTGCCGGAGGGGCGTCCGCGTCCGATCCAGAGGTTAGCGGTCCCAGGCCCGTTCCCCACACCGTCACTACCACGCCGGGTTGCGCGGGAGCCGTCAGCTGGTTCAGAGAAACCTGGCCACTCGCGCTGGCGGTTTGCTGAACATATTGCTGAACAACGGCAGGTCCGAAACCCTTTGCTCCCTGGGCAAAGGCGGCAAAACGACCGTCAGTTACCACGATAAACGCATACGCCCCGACTCGGATTGGCCCACGAGTACAGTCGCGACGTATTGGCCAGCCGCGAGGCTCGACGGAAGAATCGCATTGATCTGAGTCTTTGAGACGTACAGAATAGGACATTCCGCCAGAGGCGCAGCGTCCGGGTACGTGCGCCAGATTCGAACTCGCACGCCGTTGAGAATCGTCTGGAGCGGCAGGCCCGAAGCCGATTGCACGGAGGGAGCCAACGCGGAACCGAAGAAAATGCTTCCGCGCGGGATTCCGGCGTTGGAGTAATCGGCGTTGCCGACTACGCTCCCGAGCATCGGGTTTTGCCCGAATGAAGCGGCGGATACCGCTATTAACAAGAGGAAATGCCGAGCGTTCCGCATCGCGATTCTGAGTATACGTCGAGTGGTCCGCGCCTGCTGCGTGGTATAATCCTCACGTTAATAAGGCCTGAAGCGAGCCGCCGAAGGCTTCAGGAGCTGACGGGGAGGACCCATGTTGAAGCATCCGGTTTTATCGATAGCGTTTTTGTTGTCCTGCGGACTGCTGCACGCGACCAACACCACGACGACGCTGACCAGCGTTACGCCCCCCTCGCCCCTGTTTGGGCAGGTGGTCAGGCTCACCGCGCAAGTGTCCCCCGCCGGGGCGCCGGGCGCGGTGTCGTTCATGGATGGCGGCGTGCTGGTGGGAGTGGGTAACCTGAGCGGCGGGGTCGCCTCAGCGAGCACGCTCACGCTAACGGCGGGACCGCATTCTTTCCGGGCGGTCTACGGAGGCGGGGGTGGCTTTACCGGCAGCCAATCGGCGGTGGTGCCGTACCAGATTACGGCGGTGCCGGGCGCGGGCTTCCCGACGCTGACGGCCTACCTGATCGGAAATGTTCCCACTTCCGTGGCGGTGTCGGATTTCAACGGGGACGGCAAGGCGGACGTAGTCATGTCCAACTATTACGGCAACAACGTGACCGTGGCGCTAGGCGTCGGCGACGGAACTTTCCAGGGGGCGATCAACTCCGGCGCGGGACTCCACCCGTCCGCGGTAGCGGTAGGGGATTTCAACGGCGACGGTAAAGCGGATGTGGCGACGGCCAACCTGGGCGGCAATGTGAGCGTGTTGCTGGGCAACGGGAACGGGACCTTCCAGGCGGCGATCAACTATACCGTGGGAAGCAATCCGTATTTCCTGGCCGTGGGGGATTTCAACGGGGACGGGAAGGCGGACCTGGTGGTGGCCAACAACGCCAGCGGCAGCGTGAGCGTGCTGCTGGGCAACGGCAACGGGACCTTCGGGGCGGCGGTGAGTTATGCCGCGGGGAGCCTTCCGGAGTCCGTGGCGATAGCCGATTTTAACGGGGACGGCATCCCGGACTTGGTGGTGGCCGACGGCGCCAGCACCGGCGGCGCGAGCGTGCTGCTGGGCAACGGCGACGGGACTTTCCAAACGGCCGTGAACTACTCCGCCGGGCACGCTTCGTTCTCCGTGGTGGTGGCGGATTTCAACGGCGACGGCATCCTGGACCTGGCGGTGGCCAACAACGGCGACAACAACGTGAGCATATTGCTGGGCAACGGCAACGGGACCTTCAAATTGCGCAAGAACTACGCCGCGGGAACCGCTCCGCTGTCCATGGAGGTGGGGGATTTTAACGGGGATGGCATCACCGATCTGGTGCTGGTCAGCCCGACCGGAGGCGCCCTAACCGTGCTGCTGGGCAACGCCAATGGCAGCTTCCAGGGGCCGGCGACCTATGGCGCCGGGGCCAGCCCGCAGTCCGTGGCGGTGGGGGATTTCAACGGTGACGGCGTTGCGGACCTAGCCGTGGCCGATGAGACCGGGAACAGCTTGAACGTGCTGTTGGGAGCCGGTGCGACCGCCACATCCGTGACTCTTACGTCATCCGCGAATCCTTCCTTGTACGGCCGCGCCGTGACGCTGACCGCGAGCGTGACTCCGTCCGCGGCCACCGGCAAGGTCGAGTTCCTGGATGGGACCACGATATTGGGCACCGCGACGCTGAGCTCCGGTAGCGCGCAACTGGTTACTTCGTTGTTGCCCTCGGGAACGCAGTCGCTGCGAGCGCGGTACGACGGCGTTTCAGGAGTGTGGCAGCGGAGCCTGTCGAGCGTGCTCCCGCAGGGCGTGGCTCCGGTGGTGGCGACTGGGTTTTCGCCGGCGGTGAACTACGGCGCGGGGACGAATCCAGAGTCCGTGGCGGTGGGGGATTTCAACGGGGACGGAATTCCGGACCTGGTGGTGGCCAATTTTTTCGCGGCTGGAAACGGTACTGTGAGCGTGCTACTGGGCAACGGCAACGGGTCCTTCCAGGCAGCCGCGAGCTATGCCGTAGGTCCTGGCCCAACCTCCGTGGCGGTCGGGGATTTCAATGGGGACGGTAGAGCTGACTTGGCGGTGGCCAACTATGGCAGTAACACCGTAAGCGTGCTGCTGGGGGTGGGGAACGGGTTCTTCCAGACGGCGGTGAATTACAACGCGGGGTCCAATCCGTGGTCCGTGGCGGTGGCGGATTTCAACGGGGACGGCAACGCGGACCTGGCGGTTGCGAACAATTTCGGCAACAATGTGAGCGTGCTGCTCGGCAACGGTAACGGGACCTTCCAGGCGCCGGCGAACTACGCCGCAGGGTCCTTCCCACAGGCCGTGGCGGTAGGGGATTTCAACGGGGACGGAATTCCGGACCTGGTGGTGGCCAACACATTCGACAACGATGTGAGCGTGCTGCTGGGCAACGGCAACGGAACCTTTCAGACGGCGGTGAACTACGCGACAGGAGCTTTTCCGCTGTCAGTGGCGGTGGGGGATTTCAACGCGGACGGCATTCTGGACCTGGCGGTGGCCAACTCTAACACCAACAACGTGAGCGTGCTGCTGGGCAACGGCAACGGAACCTTCCAGCCGGCAGTGAACTACACCGCGGGGACTAATCCGCAATCCGTGGCGGTGGGAGATTTCAACGGGGACGGCAAGACGGACCTGGCGGTGGCCAACATCAGCACCAACAACGCGAGCATAATGCTAGGAAATGGCAACGGAACCTTCCAGACGGCGGTGAACTTCGCCGCTGGGACCCGTCCGATATCCGTGGCGGTGGCGGACTTTAATGGCGATGGCAGGGCCGACCTAGCGGTTGCCGACAATGGCAGCAACAACGTGAGCATCCTGCTCGGTGTGGGCGGACATGTGCCTTCCAAAGTCGGCATTTTCCGCTCCAGCGCCTTTCTGACCGCCGAAGATGCCGACGGCAACATCGCTTGGGATTCCCCGCCGGATCATGCTTACGTTTTCGGAATTCAAGGGGATATTGTCATCTTTGGCGACTGGACCGGCGACGGCAGAACGAAACTGGGCATCTTCCGGCCCAGCGCGGGGATGTTTGCGTTGGACATGAACAACAATGGAGTGTGGGACCCCGCGCCATGCGGCACACCACCGTGCGATCGATTTGGTTTCTTCGGCCAGAACGGCGACACACCGCTGGTGGGCGATTGGACCGGCGACGGCAAGAGCAAGATCGGGATCTTCCGGCCCAGCAACAACCTGTTTGCTATCGATGTCAATAACAACCTGACCTTTGACGTCGGCATCGACAAAACCGGCCAGTTCGGCGTCGCCGGAGACCAGCCGATTGTGGGCGATTGGACCGGAGACGGCATCACCAAGATCGGGATCTACCGGCCCTCGACGTCGCTGTTCGCCGAAGATATCAATAACAACCTGGCTTGGGACCCGGGCATCGATAAATACGGCGTTTTCGGCGTCGCTGGGGACTCGCCGATCATAGGCGACTGGACGGGCAACGGGATCGCCAAGGTGGGGATCTACCGGAGCTCTACGTCGCTGTGGGCTGAGGACATCAACAACGATCTGACGTTCGAGGCAGGCACCGATAAAGCCGGCGTTTTCGGCGTGCCGGGAGACCAGCCGGTGGTCGGGGATTGGGACGGCTCGGGCGTTATCAGGGTTGGCATTTTCCGCGCGAGCGTGGACTTGTGGGGGCTGGATTTGAATGGCAACCTGGCGTGGGACCCGGGCGTCGATCTTTCGGGCGTGTTCGGAGCCTCGGGGGACGCTCCGATCATTGGCAGATGGTAACGTTTTGTGGGGCTGGCTGGCAGCCTGCGGACCCGCTTTCCGGCGGGTCTTCTTAGAGCCGACGAGCCGCCGGCTGCGGGCAGGATTGCCCGCGGGTGGGCGACATAGAAGTGGAGGTCAAGCTGCTCGGCGAGCTTCCCAGTAGTCCTCAAAGCGGCCGTTGAGGTGACAGCATCGGAGGGCGATGATGGCGTTGGCTCCCCTTACGGTCCAGAACATGCCGGACTTTTT
>DATNJC010000043.1:0-3067 GCA_035604115.1 Bryobacteraceae bacterium
CAAAGCCGCCAGCAGCAGCGAAGTCGAGGCCAGAATGACGGTCGCCCACATATTCCCCGCATCGCGCGATACAGTCGAAAACAGCGCCGCCCCGAACGCCAGCGCCAATCCCACCAGCGCCAGCAGAAACTTAACCCACACCTCCGCCGCGGCCGACTGCAGCCACTGCCCCGCGCGGCTGGCCAGCGATGGGCTCGATTTCAACGGATTGGCATACTCCATAGCCATAAAATTCGAGCCTAGCACTCCCCACCAGAACGAACAATCGCGATCCGCTTGCGGGCCAAGCGTTCGTAACGCGTAGCCCCGGACGCCTTCGTCCGGGGAGACTCAAAACCACAAAAATGGGAGCAAGATTCTACTCAGTCGATGCCGTCCGCGCACGCAGCTGACTTCCCACCAGCACGAACCACACCGCCTGCACGACAACCACCGCCGCCATCCCGTGCACATCAAGCCGCAAGCGCCCGATCGCAATGGCAATCATCACAACCGGAGCCCCGATGCACCCATAGATAGCAACGCCGCGTCCGAATCCTCCGTTGCGCAGAGCCGATACCGACCAGAGAATCATGGCGAGCGAGGCAGCCACGGAATAAATCCGCGAGAAAGCCTGGTTGATCTGAAAGATTCCCGCGCTCACGATCTGCCATTGCCGCGCATTCGCGGGAGCGTCGCGCAGCATGAGCTCCATGATGCCGGGAATGATGAACCCGCTGACCGCAGTAGCGATGAGCACGGCAATGCAGGCAAAGCCGAAGGTGACCAGGGCGGCGAAGGCGATCCGGTCGGCGGCCTGAATGCTTCGCGTCAGCCCGCACGCGCCCAGAAACAGCAGCAGCCCGCTCACCATCGCGATCGAATGCGCAATGCCCGACATCCTCATCAGATGCACTGCCTGTTCTGGCGTAAGAGAAGCTACCGGCATGGGGTGCAGGGCCATGGTGATGATCAAGCCGAGCGCGCCGGCGATGAGTGCGATTCCAGATTTGCGATCGTCTGTCATGCTGCCACTCTAGACACAAGCCGTGAGCCTGTGACAGTGTATTTCGCAGAAATGCCGCGATACGGAACAAACCCGCCGGCTCTGTTCGGGAATCACGAATGACCCAGACCACGAAAGCCCAAACCGCGAAAACAAAACCCAAGACGGCCAAGCCTCGCCCGAAAATCGATCGCCGCATCCTGCGCACCCGCGACGCGTTGGGCGACGCCATGATGGCGCTCCTGCATGAAAAGAGATTCGACGAGATCACCGTACAGGAAGTGCTCGACCGCGCCGGTGTGGGCCGGGCCACGTTTTATGCGCACTACCGCGACAAAGACGACCTGTTCCTGAGCGACGTCGAAGATTTTCTCGAACACGTCTCCGGCGCGCTGAAACGGCAAAACGCGAACCCCAAGCGCCTGCTCCCGGTATGCGAGTTTCTTACCCACATCCGCGATGTGCGCGAGTTTCACGCCGCCCTGGTGAAGTCGGACAAATTGAATGAGGTATGGACGCTGGCCCGCGGATTCTTCGCCCGCTCGATCGAAGAACGGCTGCAAGCGGCTGGCGTGAAACTCGACCCCGCGAGTCGATCGGCCCAGGCCCATGCTCTAGCCGGCAGTTTCTTCTCCCTGCTCGACTGGTGGATCGACAAAGGCATGAAGGCCGATCCCAAAGAAATGGACGACCTTTTCCACGGCATGGCGTGGAGCGGCCTGCAGGGACGCTAACGCGCGAAAAATCTCGCCACGAAGAACACCAAGGATACGAAAGAGGTGAGGGGCGTTCTCCTTCGTGAAACTTCGTGTCCTTCGTAGTTGTCGATTTTGCGTTCCCGCTCTCTTCTGATTTCCCACCTCCTGTGCTACTCTGCTGCCCTCGCCGGACCGGCGACCATCGGCAAATCAACTTCAGCGGTCGAGGAGATCCTCCATGCCCATCGGCAAGCGCGCGTTAGCAGAATTTTTCGGAACCTTCTGGCTGGTCTTCGGTGGATGCGGCGCGGCCGTGCTGGCCGCCGGCGTCCCCAACGTCGGCATCGGATACGCCGGGGTTGCCCTGGCCTTCGGGCTTACCGTGCTGACCATGGTGTATGCCGTCGGGCATATCTCCGGCGGCCACTTCAATCCTGCGGTCAGCGTAGGCCTGGTCGTGGGCAAACGCTTCCCGGCTTCTGAGCTGCCGCACTACATCATCGCGCAGGTGGTGGGCGCGATCGCGGCCGCGGGCGTGCTCTACGTCATTGCCAGCGGGCTGACCAACTTTGATGTACACGCCGGCTTCGCCTCCAACGGTTACGGCGCCAATTCGCCGCAGGGATATTCCCTGCTCGCCTGCTTTGTCGCCGAAGTCGTGCTGACCGCCTTCTTCCTGATCGTAATCATGGGCGCCACCGACAACCGCGCCCCCAAAGGATTCGCCCCCATCGCCATCGGCCTCTGCCTGACGCTAATCCACCTGGTCGGCATTCCAGTCACGAACACATCCGTAAACCCGGCCCGCAGCACCGGCCCAGCGGTCTTCGCCGGTGGCTGGGCGTTGCAGCAGTTGTGGATGTTCTGGGTTGCCCCGCTGATCGGCGGCGCATTAGGCGGCGGAATCTACAAGATGCTGTTCGGGGAGTAGAAAACCAGCCACAGATTTACACGGATTTTCACGGATACTCCTTTAGATTTCTTGATCGATCCGTGGGAATCCGTGCAAACCCGTGGCCAATGGTTTTCACTGCCCACGGTCGTCCATACCTTCCGGCGGAATGCCGAGCGTGACCCGCGCCTCCGGCAGTGTCATCTGCAACAGCGGCTCACACAGCTCGGGGTTGCGGTACAGCGTGCGGCATCCCTTCGCGGCGCGAAACGCCCGCAATACTCGCCCCGGCGCAAGCAGCATTCCAATCACAACTCCCGACAGGTCGAGCCAGTAGACGACCAGCGTTTTGCACCCGGCGCGCAGTTCCCAGGCGCCAATTTCGGCCTCGCCAATCCAGTCGGGGCGATAGCCGGTGAGGATGTGGTGCAAATCGTGCAACGGCGTCGCCCACCGATGCGCCTTCGTATTGGGAAACTTGAGCGGCACGCC
>DATNJC010000044.1:0-74508 GCA_035604115.1 Bryobacteraceae bacterium
ACCTCCGCTCCCTTCCCCTGGACCCCATCCCCGCTCGCCAAAATCGCAGAAAGGAGCCCCGCCAGCTTGCCTATCCTTCAGGCTCATCCTTCAATGAGAAAATGCTGCGGATCGGGCGAGGTTCGCAGATCGCAGGGCGCGCACTTGGAGAAGTCAACAGTCTTCGGCGACTCTCGCCCAGTTTCCCGGAACGCCTGCCAAGCCGCGGCCCAGATCGCGTGTTCTTGGGGACTAATTCTTAGGAGCTGCACCGGTCTTCAGCGCGCCGGGTTCGCGAATTCGTTTGGTGAAGGCGTTTTCTTCGGAGGCCACGCAGTAGCCCTGGCGGATTTCGGCGCGCGGGCGCAGTTTGAGTACGCGGGGCAAGGCGATCCACGGTTTGGTATAGGCCTGCGGGTCGTCGATCTTCAGCGTGAAGTTTATGGTGTCGCGATCCACGCGCTGGTAGCGTTCTTCCAATCGCATGGTCTCGCTGTGGGGAAAACCGGCTGCGCCCAGCCAGGTGCGGTCGTCATAGCCGGTGGACTCGACGACGAAGGTCGTATCGTCCACCCACTTGCCCGTTGAATATCCGTACCACAGCGGATCGGGATCGTTGGGGAGGGCCCGCCCGTCGGTCCATATTTGGCGGACCACGTTATCGCGTTCGAACATTTGCAGGACGCGGTTGGAGATTTGCGCGAATTCGAAGGGCGCGGGGAAATACAGAATGCGGGGAAAGCCCATGGGGTCGCACTGCAGGATGGGATCGTTGCCGCCGGGCGCAGCTCGCTTTCCATAGCCGGGCTTCTCCAGGTCAAAGCGCGCTTTGGCCCAGGCGGTCATGGGAGGTACTTCGCCGCCGGGCGATTGTTTATCGTCCTCGGAGACTTCGCGCGCCGGCAGCAGTCCCCACACGCCCGATAAATCGCGCTTGGGCGCGGGGACTTGCGCGTTGACGCCGGCCGACAGAATCAGCACAAGCGGGACCAGAGCGCTACGGAAATGGATTCGCATGTTCGTTAGGGGCCCGCCGTCTTATCTGCGAAGAGCAATTCGCGGCCATCGGCAAAGATGACTTTGGTGCCGGGGTCTCCCGATCCGGCGTAGGCGACGGGCTGGCCATTCTTGGCGGGACAGAGAATAATCGTGATCTGGTCGCCGGCCTTAAGCGAGCGGCGTGTCCAGCCGGCGCGAGTTAAAATGCCTGGGCTGTTCGTCTCGACACCCCAATTGACGACCTTGCCGGAGCTGTCCTTCACGTCCAAATAGATTTGGGAGTGCGGGTTGGTCCAGATGAATTCGGTGACAGTGCCCTTAATGGGGACGCGGGCAGTTTCGTCGTAGGCCGAGTTTCCGTGATGGGCAAACAAGGCCCCGGCGCAAAGTAGGAGCGCAAGCAGCAGGAGCGGTCTGGTGAGCTTCTTCATGCGGGTTGTATTGCCTGTTGCTTTAATGGATATCACGCCGATTCTCCCGATGCAATGTCGGGTTGCGACCCGCCCGCCGGTTCCCGGATTGCGGCCCTCGTTCGGCTCCGGCATACCAGAATGGTCGGCTGAAGTCGGCTTGAGGTTGCCGGGTCGGCGGATGGATCGGAGGCTTGAAATGGGTTCGTTTTGCTTTGAGGAAGTCTTTGAGCATCAGTACTTTGACGGGGAAATTGGGTTCGTTTGGTAATTGGCTCCGAAGGCTGACGGGTGGGGGTCTTGGGTTCGTTTGGTAATTTGCTCCGGAGGCTGACGGGCGGGGTCTTGGGTTCGTTTGGTAGTTTTGCTCCGCGGGCTGGCGGGGTCGTGGTCTTGGGTTCGTTTGGTAGTTTTGGTAGAAGTCCGGGAGCGTGCCGCTCGGGTTCGTTTGGTATTTTCCTTGCGGGGGCTGTGCGCACAGCCTGCGGCTGGGGCGTTCGGCTGAGTCTTTGAGAGCGGTGCATCGTCAAGCCCATCTTAGCCCCGGCGGGATCATCTGGAGGTGCGGCCAGCACCTATGTGAAGGGGAATATTGGAGAAAGATCGCGCGAGATGGACGTGACTCATGCCGACCGTTCCGATGCAATGTCATGCTGCGGCAGGCGCTTCCGCAGCTCATGGAAGAATCTCGCTCCAGTGTTTTGCAGCGATGAACTGGGAAAGGTGCTTTGGATTGGTCGTGACGATCACAACATCTGATATTGCAAATCCGGAAGAAAGAACTTGCGCCGCGACTAAGACGTCAATGTCGAGCGCCTTGGGCTCCGCGGTGGGCCGGCCCGCTTGCCTGGCCTGGGCCCACAACTCGGCGGCCAAACGCAGCGCATCGTCAGAAAGCTCGATATACCGCCCCGGCGTAGCATTGACAAAAGCGTCAAGCCTTTCAATGCTAAAGGTTTTCTTCGCTCGTAGAAGTTCCCGCTTCAATTCGTAATAGACAATGGCGGGAACGACAACGCGGGCGCCGCCAAGAAGACACCGCGAGAGCCAGTTGGTGACGTCGATTACGTCCGCGCTACGGAGTGGATGAGTAAGAAGACCAAGCGGCCCGGAGTCGAGGATGAGAATCACGGATAAAGACGAGGCTCGCCGGAGCTGGTCCGATTGTCGTTCATCGCCTTCTTGAAGTCGGCAAGCTCTTGCTCTGCCGCCCGAAGGTCCTCGGGGTGGTCAGTTGCGTCTTGAGCCCGCCAACTTGCAAGCAATTCCAGTGTGGCAGTGTCGATGGAACCCGGAGCGGAGGACTGGGGCAAAGTTGGCATCGGCGCCGTTCCCGATGTCGTTTGTTGTTTCATTGTATTCGCGCCCCTCTCCCTTCATCGTACCAGCAGTGCGTAGCGCGGGCGAGTCACTTTGAGGGAGTGAAGGTTGCCCGCGTCGATGTGCGCGTCGACTTCTTCGAGTAACTCCATGCCGGCGCCCCGCTCAAAAAATCTTATTCGGTCCAGAATCGTCCCACGCCTTGGCATCGCGCTCGCTCGTCCAGCAAGCCAAGGCGGTTTGGTCTTCCGCCCCGATTGTGCCATGATGATCGGAAGGCGTCTTGCGACCGATTACCCGACTCTTTCTCGACAGCAATGTACTTCATCAAGCATGGCCTCAGTTGTCCGTCAAGGTCGAAAACATCCTGACGGATGCGCTCAGGCTCGGCATATCTGTGGAAATTCCTTACGCTGTTCTTTACGAGTTGGAGCGAAATTGGCGAGAGCGCATCAGCACTATGCTGTCCGAAACGAAAAAATCATTAGACACGCTAGGCTCTCTTGCCGACAGCGCACAACTGAGTGCTGTTCTTCCCGATTGGCCTGCCCTAGAGAAGGGATACCAAAATGCCGTAGAAGCAATGTTCAAACGATGGTCCATCACCGTTACTCCGCTTGCTTCGGTTTCGCTAGAGCAGCTGTTCAAGCACGCAGGTGAAAAGTCTCTTGTGTTTGAGCAAAAAGGCGCAAATTTTCAAGACGCCATCATTCTCTTGTCGAGCATTCATCGTTTGGAGACCACAAGTGACCAGGGCGCGCTGGTTTCAGAGGACGGCGTATTCCACAAGCGTCAGAGCGATTGGTCACGATACGCGCTGGATCGGAACGTCAACCTGGCTGCGATGCGGGTCAGGGACGTTCAAGAGCACTTCCTCGCGCGATTAGAGGAAGACCAGAAACAACGAATTGTTCGGCACAAAAAGCTAGCAACGGACTCGGTGCTGGCTTACCTTCCGCAGTTTCAAGAGATGGTCAATGCCAATGAGAGGAATCTGCGAAGGTCCTTGGCCGCATCCGGCATGCAGAATAGTTGGAGCGATGCGCTTCTGACCGAGGTGGTAGATGTTGATGTGCCTCACTTTCAGTCGGACCCTCCTCTTGGCTCAAACATTAGGCTCTCCGCAATTGTCCGTGGCTCCGTCTTTGAAACAGTCGTCTACGAAAGTAGGTCAAACGATGAGAGAACGTTCACGCAGAGGAAGGTCGTGGAAATAGGATTGTCGGCATTAGCCACATTCGACGGCTCTGCTTACACCATCCTTACGATCCTCGGGTTCACCATCGGCGCTCCCGGCCACACTGGAACGGTTCGGCACGCTTCCTTTCCAAAGCCCGAGCTCATCTAGTACGTTGTCTCGGTCAGATCGTGAGCGCGGGCGTTTAAACGATCCGCTTGGATCCTGAATGTCCACCAGCCTCTTCCATTTGGAGCCCTGAGAAAGGACCCTCAACGTGCAGAAGTGGACGGTGACGATCGAAGATATCGTCTTCCGCTTCCGGAGCGACGATCAACGAGGCCATCAGCGGCTCTGTTCAGCCCGCCAAGCCGCCTTGCGCTTCTCCAATCGCCCGGGTAACTCTTCGGCCGAAATCCCCTCGCCCCGGTCTAACTGGCCGATGGCCCGGTCGATCTTTTCTTCGATGAGTTGCTTGTTCTCCTGCAACCACCCGTCCTCAAACCGTAGGACTTCCAGGGCGCGTTCAATGACCTCATTTGGAGTCTGATATGCGCCGGACCGAATGGCGTCTGCAACGGCCCGCTCCTGTTCAGGACGTAAAGTAATCGTCACAGAGGCATCCTCGTCGCTCACTTGCCCGCTTTGCCCGGCAGGTGCGCGGTGTCCTTTTCGTTTTCGTAGCAGATGTGCTCGAACACATCGGTGTCCGGAAGCAGCTCCTCCACGAAGTTGATCGTGAACGGCTTGGTGAAGGTTTTCGGATCGGTAAGCGTCGCGGCGACTTCCATGTGTCCGAAATCGCGCCGGTGGAAGCGCTCCTCGACGCGCATGTCCTCGCTGTGCCCGTGCCCGCGTGCGTCCAGCCAGCTGAGATCGTTGAAGCCCTTCGTGTCGACCACGAATGTGTCCCCGTCCCATGTGCCGACCGAATACCCCAGCCACGCCGGGGACGGATCGGCAGGATGCTTGCGTCCGTCGGTGAAGATCTGGCGGAAGATCGTCTCGACTTCGTATAGCATCAGGGTTTCGGTGGGCGTCTGAATGATCTTGAAGGGCTCCGGCAATAGATCCGCGTGGGGCACCCCATCCGGCAGACACTTCAGGTTGTAACCGACGACTCCCGGCTGACTGTTCTTGCGCAACATTTCCCGGCCGGCGGGCGTAAGGGGCACCTCGTCCGGCTTGAAGTCGGACAGGATGTCCCTGAAGTATTTCGAATTGGGGGATTCGCCCAACCCGTACAGGCCGCCCGGCCCGCGCGGTTCTGCCTGGACCTGCCAGACTCCCGAAAGGTCGGGCTTGCCGTTCACGCGGGGAACCGGCCCGGTCATATTCACCTTGCCGTCGGGGGTGCGCGGAGCCCCGGGAGTCGGGTTGTTCAGCCACTGGGCCTGCGCGCACAAGCAAGCTCCAACGAACGCCGTTCCAATCCAGATGTCAGCACGCATACTCCTGATTAAACCACAAGCGGCCCGCTGGCACATCTCTGTTGAGCGTGTTAAGCGCGACAGATCTTAGCCGCACGGACGCGAACATCCTCCGACGGAACACAAAGCCAGCGTAAGCGGCTATAATCGTCTTTTCCAACCTTTCCGTGAAAGGACGTGTCATGCGTGTCGTCAACGTTTCCTCCTTCGCAACCGCGATCTTGGTATTCATCGCTCCCGTGATCTATGCCCAGGCTCAGTCGGAAGTTTCCCGCTCGGTTCAAGGCGGCGGCATTTCCGTGCCGGGCTGGGCCGGAAAGATCGACGCCAATGAAGAGAGGGCCGGCCAGGCACTCCAAAATGCGAAGTTCACGCAGGAGGGCAACGCCCTGCACATCACCACCGGTCCGGCGGTGACCTATTGGAATCCAGCCAACAAAGCCGCGGGCAACTACACCGTCAAAGCGACGTTCAATGAGCCAAAGTACATGAACCTGAACAGTCACCCTCACCCGTACGGCATCGTCGTCGCGGGCAACGATCTCGGGACCGCCCAGCAAAGTTACCTCTACTGCGCGGCCTATGGCGATGGGAACTTCATCGTGCGCGGATTCGGCCCCACAGCGTTCCAGATGAACGGCGGCGGCCAGACGAACCCCGCGGTGCACAGGGCCGCCGGGCGCGGACAACCTGTGACCCAGGAGATCGCTATTTCCGTGAAGGGCGACCGCGTCGAGTGCATGATCAACGGCGCCGTCGTGGCGGGTTACGACAAGGCCGCGCTGGTGACCGCGGGAAAGCTCAAGTCGCTGGACGGCGTATATGGCCTTCGCTTCGCGCACAACACCGAAGTCGCCGTCACCGGCTTGACGATGACGAAGAACTAGCGGGGCCCACCTACTTTGCGATCATGACCGCGGTGTAGTTGCCACTCGGGATCATGTCGATATTGCGCGCCTTCACGATCAACTTGGTGGCTGGGTTCTGCTCCTGCTTCGTCACAACTTCACCAAACTCAGGATCGTCGTGGGCCGCCTTGAGGCGCTTGTCGCGTTCTTCCTTCGAGGGGTAGCCGCGCATGTAGATAAAAGTGTTTTCGGCGCTGATGCCTAGCTCCGGGTCGCTCTGTTGCGGAATCCAGTACCCTACGTTGGTAATCCCGTGCCTCGCGTAGATGGCGGCGGTGCGGTCGGCGAAGCGCGCTGCCAATGCATCCCGCTTTCCCGGCAGCGCTGTGTAGACGCGCAATTCGAAGAACCCGATTGCTTTTTTCTGCTGAGCGTAGCCCCACACGACTCCAGCGACGCCGAACATCAATCCCAGGAACGCCAAAACCTTCCACTTCAACATGCCGCCTCCTTGCCGATGACTGCGAGGATCAGGAGTCATTCGGCGTACGCGGCCCCATTGTATCAGCGGTGCGCGCGAAGTTCATGCCGAGTTCGCGGGGCGGTGAAGCAGCGCGGCCTGGTCCGCGGTGATCCGCAATGGAATGAAAAAGATAGCCCAGGCACGGAGTGCTCGGTTTACTAAGGCCCTGGCCGAACTCCCCTATGGACCGCGCGTCCGTCGCCGCCGATACAAAAGGGAGGAGACCGTCAGTGTTCGTGGACTATTACGAAGTCCTTCAGATCAGCCCCAACGCGGACCAGGAAACCGTGCACCGCGTGTATCGGATTCAGGCGCAGCGATTTCATCCCGACAATCTTGACACCGGCGACGCCGGGAAGTTCCGCCTGGTGGCGGAAGCCTACGAGGTCTTAAGCGAGCCGCAAAGCCGCGCATCCTATGACGCCGAACATCGCCGCGCGCGCGGCCGAGCGGCACAAGAAACATTCGTTGCCCCGCCGCCAGCTCCGCCCTTCCAAGACGAAGTGCAGAGGCGTGAAGAGATCCTCCGGCTGCTGTATCGCAGACGCCAAGCCCATCCCGATCAGCCCAGCCTGGGCCTGCGCGAGCTCGAAGCGCTGCTGGGTGCGCCGAAAGAGCATCTCGAATTCAGCCTCTGGTACCTCAAGGAGAGCGGCTATCTGGTCCGCAGCGACAGCGCCCGCCACACCATCACGCTCAAAGGCGTGGAGCTCGCCGAGTCGATGAACCGGCACACGGCTGGTCCCGCACGGCTCGACATCGGCACGCATATGGGGTGACTGCGCCGGCAGACAGTTGAGGACGCCCTCTCCTTGCGATCATCTCTTCGATGCGGCATCAGCGGCACGCGCCTCGTCTGCCCGGGCGCCGTTGAGGATGTCTACCAGGGCATAATTCCCCTCATTGCAAGCGTACTCATAGATGGGACCGCGCCCCGTCCGCATGGGAATCTCGGCGCTCCAGGGTTTGGTAAACGACGCCGGATCGTCGACCGTAAATTCATAGCGGATTGTGTCCGGGGCGATGCGCGTGAAGCGTTCCACCAGATGCAAATTCTCGCTCGATCCACGGAAAGCCGTCTTGCCGGTGAAGTTGGTCGTGTCGACCACCAGCGTATTGCCCTCCCAACGGCCACGCGAGTCGCCCAACCAGCGCCGGACGCCGGAAGGGAGATGCGGCCGCCCATCCAGTGGAATGAGGCGGACCTCGTGCAACATTTCGGTGACGATCGCCACATATCCAGGACCCTGGACGATCTGGTAGTTATTGTTGTACCCGCCGGGAAGCATGGGCGGCCCGGCGTTCACCTGGATCAGACAGCGCTCGCCCAATGATCGGTTCTCGGGACCGTCGGCGGGGTGCAGCCTGGCCTGCTGCGCACGGGCGGCCACCCGTTGCTGCGCCGCCGGCGTCAAGGGAGGGATTTTACCGTCCGGCGGATCGACAATCAGCGAAGTGCGTCTGCCCTCCACCACGTTGCCGCGCTCAAACCACGAGGCGTCAATCGAGCTGCCGGCCTGGAGTCCCGGAGGACCGTCACCGGACGGCGTGAGTACACGCTTCTGAAATTCGGCGGCTTCCTCTGCGGTCAGAACCTGTTTCCCGGCGAGGAAGGCCGGGCGTTCGAGCGGCGTGGTGGTGGCGTTGGTCCAGAAACCTTCAAGATCCGGCTGGCCGTCGGGCGTGCGGGGCGGAGTCCATTGCTTCGCAGCGGGTTTCGCCTTCGGCGAGGAGGACTGGGCCTGACCGGCGGTGGGCATCTGCAACAGCGAAGCCACTGTGATGACGAAAGCCACGACGGGCACTATGACGGGCGCGATCGCGACCGCCCGAGCAGCCGCCGAAGCGAGATAACGACGACTCATAGAACCTCCTTACTGCTTAAGTTTCCCCGATTCCTCCTGGTGGCGATCCGCTGTAAACGATACCACGTTGGCCGCGAGGGCGCCTCCGTCTGAAAGTCCCATATTAGCTGCCGCTCCGCGGGACATCCAACTTGATCGTGGTCCGCAGGTCCGGGATGAAAGCGTTGCGCGAGCTGTCTTTGGCGTTTCCCGGCCACGATGCCTCTCAACTCGCCTTTTTTGGCTGCAGCCGTCCCACCGCGAGCGCGGTCGCGGCCGAGGCGCTGCCGCCGTTCCTGGGCGTGGTCACCGTCAATATTAAGATCGTCCGGCAATTCCGGTGTTAGCCGGCGCAACCTCTGACGCCCCCGATGCTAGCACGCGTCGCCAAGAAATTTGGGCGGCGAATTCCTTGAGTCACTCCTTGACTCACGCGATTGGGGCGGTTCAGAGGCGTCGGGTTCGTTTCGTCGAGCGATGGGCCGAAGTAATAATGCGTCATGGCATCATGCGCAATAACAGCACCGCCTGCTCGAAGGAGCGTACCGCAGCCTCCAACCGGGTTTTCAGATACCCCGCATGCAGCCGATTATGGAAGTCTATCTCAGCGGGCGCCGGGGCCCACGATCGGAAGAATCGGCCCTATAGGTCCCCCAGGCCCGACAAACCGCAAACTCGCCAGTGAGCTGCTCAACACCACGTGCGTCGCGCCCGTGGTCGAATCGTAGGTCTCCAGCGAGAACATCAGCGAGCACGGAGTGTCCGTGGAAGTCGAGATCGTGAGCGAAACTGTCCCCTGAATCTCGCCGCGATTGCCGGTGAGCCCCGTGCTCGCAAACGGCAGGGTGACCGTCTTGAATTGCTCCGATCCCACCGTAAACGACACCGGCGTCCCGATCACGCCACTCGCACTGGAGAACGAGATTGTGCCGGTACAGGATGGCGCTGGCGCAGGGGTGGTGCTGGTTGCGCCGGGCGACGGCACCGTAGCTGTGTTCACCACGGTGATCGAGGCCGTCTCGCTGCTGCCCAGACCGACGGGTGGAAACAGGTAATCGCGCGTGACGCTGGCCGGAGTGGTCGTGCCTTGCGCCCACATGGGAGAAAACGCGCTGCAGACCGCTGCGGTGGAAATCAACACGAATCTTCGAAACTGCATGGTTACCTCTGTAAAGACACTAATCACGGACGTGGACATGAATTGGACGCGACCCGCTCACTGCCGGTTTACACCGATGCGCGTTCGTCTGACCGGGGGGGCGGCTCTCCAACACGTAGATGGATTTCTTTCTTGCCCCGGCGGGCCGGAGCTGGTAAGAATGGTCGAAACTGCCGCTCGACCGTTCTTCCCGCTACCGGCCGCGTTCGCCGGGAAGCAATTGCAACAGGTCCGAACTTATTTCCCCTTATAAGTCTTGGGACTGCCGAGACCGCTACAGAAATCCCAGCCCGAGGATGCAAAGTACCCCATGTACGGGCCGCACGAACCCAGTTTGATGTCAGTGAAATCCGCGTGAGGGTCGCCGTATAACTTGGCGAGTTCGGCGTCGGTGGAGGCAGAGAAGCTGTTTGCCGCATTGACAATAC
Source organism: Bryobacteraceae bacterium (assembly GCA_035604115.1). Classification (GTDB taxonomy): domain Bacteria; phylum Acidobacteriota; class Terriglobia; order Bryobacterales; family Bryobacteraceae; genus Palsa-187. The sequence goes on from DATNJC010000044.1 coordinate 10,118, forward strand.
CGGCCATCATGGGCGAGGAAAGGCTGGTGCCGCCCACTATGTACCAACATTGCGGACTGCATCCGGGCGGCGCCAGGAAGTTGTCCAAAACCCAGACCCCGGTATAGGGATTCGCGTCCAGGGCAACGTCGGGAGTGCCGCGATGGCTGCCCACAATACTCGATATGCCGTTCTGGTAAGTTGGCCGGGATTCATACGCGCTCGGACCCCCGCCCGCCTGTTGCCAGACATTTTCCCCAATAAAGTCGCCGGTGATAGGGTCCGTGCTGAGGGTGCTGCCTCCGACGGAAACGACGTTGGGAGAGGCGCTGGGGTAGGAAGCCCCAGGCGAGTCGCCCGCCGAAGCAAAGTAAACCACTTTGGCGGTTGTGAAGACGGGGTCGAGGATCGTTTCGGAGGGAAACTCGCCGGAGCCCCAGCTCATGGATACCTCACCGCCGCCTGCTGCCTTGACGAGATTGCCGGCGACGGTCACGGCACAGAGCAAGTCCAAAAAGGAATTGGACTGAGCTTCCACCAGATACAGTGTCGCCTCGGGAGCCATGGCGTGAGCCCACTCGATATCCAGCGATTCCTCAACCTCCCAACCGCCGCTAGAGTCGACCGGAGGTCTGGTAGCAGTTCCGGTGCAAGCTCCTGGCGGGGTGGCGCCATGTGGCGCAAATACGACGATGAAGCTGGTGGGGTTGATGGCCGCTACTCCGAACTGGGCCGAAAAGGTCGCCAGGTCCGCATACGCGTTGGGATCGTCGTAGGCGTCCACGATGCCAATGGCTTTTCTGCCGCCGTTCGGATTCAGAAAGGCGACGTTCGGATTGCAGCCCGGCACCTGCGGTTGCAGCTCGTAAATGCAGGCTATCGAAGCGGGATCTTCGTAGAAATAGCCGGCGAAAGGAGGGCCATAGAATTGAGGCGTCCCATTGAAGTGTCCCGGCGAAACCAGGAGTTGGATGTTGGTGTGAGCCCGCATTCCAGCGTCGCTAGGGTTAACAACGCTGGAGCCAGGGATGGTGACGCTGGTCCCACCGCCCGGGCTTGCACTCTGGGCCAACAGAGTGCTCGCGCAGCCGGCGAATAGCAAGGTGGCAGTCACAAGCGACGATTGTTTCATTTGCATTGAATTTTTCTCCTTTTTTTGTTTTCGGGCAGAACGTACGCTCCACCCCAGAAGCAGTCACTCCGGGATTCGATTTTGGCTTCTCGGCGCGGGTAGTATACAGCAAGCGCGTCAATTTGCACCAAAAAATTCTTATCAGCGCATCGCCGGTAGCCTTACCAGTACCCTTCGAGAATGGGCGGTGCCAGCTAGGTTTTACCCGTCAGGCTGTGGATAACTCCAAGAGGATGGCGTATCCGGGCACTACTCGATTGTGGAGGGTTTGCGGTTCGCCGAAGGCAGACCAAGAGAGCAGAGCGATGCAGGCCTTTTTTTGATAGGGTTGCTACTTAACCTTGACGTACTTCCTCAGATTGTGCGCAGCGACGTCCGCTGCGTAAATGCTGCCTGCTTCATCCGCCGCAATGCCTGAGGCCGATGTCCCGACGTCCAACTTGTCGGGGTCGGCAGGGTCGGGGATGAAAGCCTTGAGCGAGCCGTCTTTGGCGTTCCCGACCACGATGCCTCTCAACTCGCCTTTTTTGGCTGCCGGATCGGGGAATGAGGCGCCCACATAAATGGTGTCGTCTTTGCCCACAAACACAGAGCTCGGCTGACCGAATTGCTTCCACGCGGCGATGAAGTTGCCGTCCTGATCGAAGACCTGTATCCGGTTGTTCCTGCGATCGGCGACGTACACATGGGCTTGCGAGCCGCCGATGAAGATGTCATGGGGCTCGTCGAAATCGCCGGGCACCGCTCCTTTGTGTCCCCAGGTCTTGATGAACCGCCCTTCTTCCGAAAATTTCACGACGCGGCCGGAGTTGTGCTGGTTGGGAGCGTGGCCATCCGTCACGAAGACATCGCCATTGGGGGCGACGGCAACGCCGGTCGGCCGGTCGAAGGTATCCGGACCATTCCCGGACACGCCTTCCTTGCCGATCGTCATCAGCACTTTGCCGGCCCGACTCAATTTGAGGACTTCCTGGCCCATCAGCACGCCGTTCGCGTTTTTAGCCGACATGCCGAGCACTGTTGCCTCATCGTTGACGTCGCTGACCCAGAGGTTCCCTTGCCCATCGACGGTGAAGCCGTGAGGATAGGCGAACCGTCCCACGCCAAAGCTCTTCAGAAGCTTGCCCGAGGGATTGAATTCCAAAATCGGCGGATTGGAATCACCGCGGCCGATGCAGGTGGCGTGGCCGGGGGGCACGGTGTTGAAGCAGCGATGAAAGACCCAGATGTTGCCGTCGCTGTGGACGTGCACCCGGATGACTTCTCCCCACCGACCTCCGTTCATGCTTTTGGGAAGAGTCGGCCAACCCTCCACGAGGCGATACGGATTGGGGAGTTCGGCTGGCTTGGGGTAACCGGTTTGCTGGGCTTGCGCCGCGGCTCCAAAAATGCCGATAACAACCGCGCTGGTTACAAGAACGAATCGCGCTCGACCTGCATGTGACATCGTGACTCTCCAGTGGAAAACCAGGATAGTATGTTTTGCGGCTGAATGGTACGTGTGACCTGGAACCGGCTGCTCGCCGGTTGTGCTTGTGCTATGATTCGCGCTGGAAGCCCCGCACCCTCACACAAGGAGTCCTTCATGGAACGCCAAAAAGCCAGTGATTTTCCGCAGGAATTGCTCGACATCTTCGACCTCTACGTGCACGGCGAGATTCCCCGCCGTGAGTTTCTGGAACGCGCCCAGAAGTTCGCCGTCGGCGGACTCACTGCCACCGCGATCTGGGAAGCTCTGCGCCCGAATTACGCCTGGGCCGAACAGGTGCCCAAAGACGACAAGCGCCTCAAGATTGAATCTGTCAACGTGCCCTCGCCCAACGGCAACGGCTCAATCAACGGTTATCTGGTGCGCCCGGCGAACGCTACCGGAAAGCTTCCCGGCGTGCTGGTGGTCCATGAGAATCGCGGGCGGAATCCGTACATCGAAGACGTCGCGCGGCGCTTGGGAACGGCCAACTTCATGGCGCTCGCTCCCGACGGGCTGACCAGCGTGGGCGGATACCCGAAGGGCGGCGAGGGCGACGCGGATGAGAAGGGCGCTCAACTGTTCATGAAAGTGGACCGCGCGAAAATGGCCGAGGATTTCGTGGCCTCGGCGCGCTGGCTGAAGGGGCGTTCCGATTGCACCGGCAAGATCGGCGTGGTGGGTTTCTGCTTCGGCGGCGGCGTCGCCAACAACCTGGCGGTGACGCTGGGATCGGACCTCGCGGCCGCGGCGCCCTTCTATGGCGCGCAGCCTTCGGCGGCCGACACGGCTAAAATCAAGGCGGCTATCATGGCTCACTACGGCTCCGAGGACAAGCGCATCACGGACGGATGGCCGGCTTATGAAGCGGCTTTGAAAGCCAACCATGTCGATGCGACCGGCTACGTGTATCAGGGAGCGCAGCACGGTTTCCACAACGACACTACGCCGCGCTACGATGAAGCCGCCGCCAAGTTGGCTTGGACTCGGACGATCGACTTTTTCAATAAGAATCTGCGCGGGTGAGTTGGCGGGAGCACCGGGGGGCTGCCGTGGTCGCGCCGGGCGTCGAGACGAGTCTCGACGTGGCTCGCACGAGTGCGCGCTCCACGTTGGGTGGCGGCGTGTATCATAGTACTTTCGCGTAGTTCTCCCCGCACGCTCATGCCTCCAAAGAAGAAAGCCCCGGCTAAGAAACCGCCTCCAGCAGCCATCACCTACAGCCAGGCTGGAGTAAGCATCGACGAAGCCGATAAGGCCGTCGCGCGCATCCGCCGTATGGCTCGGCGCACGTTCACTCCCGCCGTGCTCACCGACATCGGAAGCTTTGGCGGTGGCTATTTGCTCAAAGGCTACGACGAGCCGGTGCTGGTGTCCTCGGCCGACGGCGTCGGCACCAAGTTGAAGCTGGCGTTTCTCACCGGGCGGCACTCGACCATCGGCGAAGATCTGGTCAACCATTGCGTCAACGATATTGCGGTCCAAGGCGCGGTTCCGCTGTTCTTCCTGGACTACTTCGCGGTTGGACAACTCGACGCCGCGGTGGCGGCCGACGTAGTCAGCGGGATCGCGCGCGGGTGCCGCAACAACGGCTGCGCGCTGATTGGCGGCGAAACCGCCGAGATGCCCGGCTTGTACCAACGCGGCGAGTACGATCTGGCGGGGTTCATCGTCGGCGCCGTCGAGCGCAAGCGTATGATCACGGGTGACGCCATCCGCCCCGGCGACGTTCTGCTCGGCCTGCCCTCCACGGGGCTGCATACCAACGGGTATTCGCTCGCGCGCAAACTTCTGTTTGAAATCGCCGGCCACACCGCCGACACTCAGGTCAAGGAACTGGGCGGCTCGGTGGCCGAGGAACTCCTCAAGATCCACCGCAGCTACCTGCGCCCGTTGCGCGCGCTTCACGACGCCGGATTGCTCAAAGGTGCGGCCCATATCACGGGCGGCGGCATCACCGAAAACGTCCCACGAATTTTCCCGGCAGGCGTCGGCGCGCGCATTGATCGCGGCTCCTGGCCGGTGTTGCCGGTGTTCGAGCTCCTGCGCAAGATCGGCCGCATTCCGGAGCACGACTGGCGTCGCACGTTCAATTTGGGGATCGGCATGGTGCTGGCGGTCGGCGCGCCGGACCAGCGCGAAGCTACCAAGATTCTTACCGCGATGGGCGAGCCGTGGCACGTCATCGGTGAAACCGTGCGCGGCCGCGGCGTCGTCTACGTGTGAAGCGCGCGGGTGGAGAATGAAGCGGCTCGGCATCCTGATCTCCGGGCGCGGGTCCAATATGGCTGCCATCGCTGAGGCCATCGCCGATGGACGTCTTCCTGATGCCGAAATTGCGGTGGTGCTCTCCAATCGCGCCGACGCTCCGGGGCTGGAGTGGGCGCGCGCGCACGGCCTGCTTGCCGTAGCCATACCCTCGCGAGGCCTGGACCGTGAAGCTTACGACCGCCGGGTTCTCGACGAACTGCGCGCGCACACCGTGGATCTAGTGTGCCTGGCGGGTTACCTGCGCATGATCAGTGGGCATTTCGTGCGCGAGTATGCCGGACGCATCCTTAACATTCACCCGTCCCTTCTTCCGGCTTTCCCCGGCCTCGACGCGCAACATCAGGCGCTGGAACACGGCGTCAAGGTTTCCGGTTGCACGGTGCACTTCGTGGATCAGGGGCTCGACTCTGGGCCGATCATCCTGCAAGCTGTGGTTCCGGTCAGGGATGACGATACTGCCGAGTCGCTGTCGGCGCGCATCTTAAAAGAGGAACACCGCCTCTACCCGCAAGCAATCGCTTTGGTGCTGGCAGGTCGCTACCGAGTCGAAGGCCGCCGCGTGATGGCTACGTAGTGGTGGGGCGGGAAGTTTTGCCCGCAGCCGGCTTTCAGCCGGCTCTTTTCGCAAAGGTCACTGGGTCCTGATGGTCCAGAGCCGCCTTGAAAGGCGGCTGCAGCCATGATTGGCTGCCCCACGAACTATTTCTGTTCCGCCCCAACCGTAGTCAACGGCCCGGTGCCCACGATTTCCAACATACAATCGGCATCCTTAGCGCCGTCGTAGTGAATCTGGTTACCGTGGTGCACCACATAGGTTCCCTTCCCCACCGGAAACATGCTGGCCGGATCGTACTTCGGCCCCCAACCCATCCACCATGTTCCCTCCAGCACCATGATGTAGCGGTCGGTGTTGTGATAATGCGGGCGGCTGGTATGGCCGGCATGCCACCGGATGAGCTCGATATAGACGCCGGGCTTGGTGGGGTCGCCCTGCACAATGGCGGAGTCGTTGTTGGCCGTCTTCTTCCACTGGATGTTCTCGGGAAGCGTGTAGGTGATGACCTTGGGATCGGGTTCGGCGGCGCGGCCAGGAACCAGCACGAATATTGCGGCCGCCAACAGAGCCGGGGTGATTATCCGTCGTAGAGTTGCCATGTTGTGTCCTCGAGACCATCCTAACCCACGCCGCACTGGTGCATTGGTGGATTGTGCCTGCGCGGGTAGCGTCCGCCCTTGGGCGCGTCCACCCGGCGCTGCGTTTTAGTGGCTGGTCTGGTAGTGCTGGGCCAGCAGATCCAAGCCGAAGTCGCCGTTGAAGTCGCGCCACACGCTGTGGATGTGGTTGGCGTTGTCCTGGGTGTCGTCGAATTCGATCAGGATGGCCGGGGTCTGAATTCGATAGTAGTGGGGCTGGCCGGGCTCGATGCCGCCGGACCAGGCGAAGAACAGCTTGTCCTGGGTCCTGCTGAATTGATCCAGGCGGGCTTCGGCCACCGGCGGCGGGAAATTGGACGCATAGTCGGTCACAAGTTCGGTCAGGAGTTGCTTCTGCTTCGCCGTAAACTTCGCGAACGGCAGACCGTTGGGCTGGCCGCTGAGCGCGGCTTTGCGCGTGTCCGAGGTGAGAATCTCCTTGTAACCGGCCTTGTCGACGATGGCGATGGCGCGCTGCTCATCGGTAAGAGCCTTGATTAACGCCCGTCCCAGGTCTTCTTCGCGGGCCAGCGCGCGGAGCCCGGCGCGGGGGCCTTCCTTCACGGTTTCGGGATTGGCCCCGAAGAAACTCGGGCTGGAGACTACGCGGCCGTTAGTGACGGTGAAGTTCAGGCTGACGTGGTGGCCTTCGAAACGATAGCCCCAGGTGCCTTGTTCAGAGGGGTCGCCGAAGATGGTCAGGAAGTATTTTTCGGGGTCGCGCTCGGGGCCTTTGCCCTTTTCGGCGGCTTTGAGAACGTCCTCCAGGCTCATAATCGTATGGGCGCGGATCACGCCTTGCTGGGAGAGACCGGCGGAGAGCAGGGCTTCGGCCAAGTGCTTTTGTGCAGACGTCATTTCGCGGAGCGCCACGCCTTTGCGGTTATCGAGTGGGATGTAGTGCCAGTTCTGGCGCTCGTCACTGGCGAACGGAATCACAGCGCGCGTGCGCAGTTCCGGCGTCAGCGAGTTGAGATAGGCGTGCGCGGCATCGGACATCACGCCGGGAACGTTGGAGCGCTCGTAGGCGGCGGTGAGTAGTGCGATCGCGCAAAAGACCAACAGCACGCGTTTCCATGTTTCAAGCGGAGTCTGGCTTCTCATGACGCGGATTCTACCAGAGATGTTTGACGGCGGGAAGCTGTGGTTCTGCGACTGGACATAACCCGGCGAAATCTTTCGTAACTTCCCTTTGCCGCCTTTTCCTTGAGGCGCTCATATTCGAGTACCCGTTCTTCAAAGACGGCGGCGAACAATCCGGCAATGGATACGTGTTCCGTAGCCGCGACCTCAGCGGCACGATGGTAGAGTTCGTCGGAAACGTTGATCGTTAGATTCATCTCCTGCCTCCGACGATCGTCAGGACATCCTTCGGGCCCATCACCTCTATGCCAAAGCGTTCAGCCCCCACAAAATCCTTCCTGTTAAACGTAACGACAACTAGTGCGAACTGTCTGAAGCAATCGATAAGACGCGCCCAGGCTCGAACGGAACGCGGCTACGAGTACATTTGTGTCCAGCACCGCTTCAAGCATGAAGCTCGCTTACCTACGCCCCGGGTCCGGCACCGCGAGCATGTGGCGCGAGTCCTTCTCGTTCTCCTGGCAGATGTTTTCCAGCAGCTCGAACCCCGGCCGCCAACGCACTGTGTTGCTGGTGGTCCAGGGCTTGGAGTACGCGCCTGGATCGTCGATGGTCACCTCGTACTTCAGCGTCCGCTCATCCACGCGCGTGTAGCGCTCGACCAGGTGCTGCTTGGGCGACTGCGGATGCCCGGCCTGATCCAGCCAGGCTTTGCCGTTGAACCCGATCACGTCGATGACCAACGTGTCGCCTTCGTAACGCCCCACGCTATCGCCGAGCCAGGACGGCTTCAGACTCGCGGGGTGCTTCCGGCCGTCGGTGAACACTTCGCGCCACAGATAATTGTCGCCCTCGAAGAGGAACAGCACGCGGTCGCGCGTCTGGATCATCTGGAAGGCGTAGGGGTCGAACATGTAGCGCGGCACGCCCACCGGCAGACACTGCGCCTCGGGATCTTCTTTGCCGATGGTCTCGACGCGATGATTGAACAGCTCCAGCGCGGTTGGCAGGAACGGCACGTCCACGTGCTTGTCGGCGCTATGCACGCCCTTCCACTGCGTCTCGGCGATGTTGCCCGCGAATCCCGGAAACCACGCGCCTTTGCCCCCGAAATCGGGACGCCCGTCAGAAAAGTGCGGAGCAGGTCCAGCGGGCGGCGGCGCTGGCCGGACCGCGCGCGGCGACGCGTCCGTGTCGCCGACACCCGGGAATGCGCCGGGGTCCTTCGCCAGTTTCGGCCCTTTTCCAGTGTTGGTCTGCGCCCACGCTGCGAGCGTCAGCGCGATCGCTACCGCGACCAGCTTCATTTGCCGCCTTTGAGCATCGCTTCCAGCGCGGCCACGCCCGCCTGCGCCACCTGCGCGTCCTGCGGCGACGTGCCTCCGCTCACGCCGATCGCGCCGATGATCTTGCCTTCGGCTGTAAGCGGAATCCCGCCTTCCACCGGCAGCGCTCCCGGTAGCTTGATCACCGCGACGCGCCCACCCGCCACCACGTCCTCAAACGCTTTTGTGGGCCGCTTGAACAGCAGCGCCGATTTGGCCTTTTCCATGGAGACTTCGAAGCTTCCCAGTTGCGCGTCGTCCATGCGCTCGATGAACATGACATTGCCGCCGTCGTCGACCACGCAGATGAACATGGTGAAGTTGTTCTTGCGGGCTTCCTGCTCGGCCGCGGCGACGATGCGCTTGGCGATATCCAGGTTGAGCGTGCGCTTGGTGCTCAACTGTTGTGGAGACAACAATCCGGCGGTAGCGAGCAGAGCCGCGCCGGTGAACAGAGTCTTGGCGATGCGATTCATTGTGCTCCTCGCGCACAACGGACTGACGCCTGTGCGCTTTATGGGTTCATTACAGCACATCGCCGCGCTGGCTTTCGCGGCCGCTCAAAAGTTTTCAAAGAACGTAAATTCGGGAGCTCCCGTGCCGAGGTTTTACTTTCACCGGCAGAAAGACGCATGTCTTTGTACGTCCGCGCAGCAACGGCCGGTTAACGAGACCGGCGGACGGCCATCCTATCGCACGTTGTACGCGAAGAGCCCGGGATTGCGTACGCGGTAGAACCGGCTCGGATGCGCTGAGTGCCGATCACTCCCGGCTTCAAGATACACCTCGCGCGCTGCAGTGCGAGCTCCGGAGGGCGATCAAGCCTCGGCAAGTGACGGGCGTGGAAGGGAATAAGAGAAATTCGGTGCGATGTGATTCACTTCTTCACGCCGGCCAAGCGTCGGCACGAGTGCCCGGCCCAGAGGGCGCCCGACACGCACGAGTGCGTGCTCCACAGCGGCTAATGCCGGTCGCGATGCTCCCTTTCGTCGAATCGCCGCCCTTCGCGTGGAGCCGCGCGTTCGCGCTCGCTGCGCTCGTGTAATGGATGCGCCTCGGGACCCCGCTCGGCCGGCCCCCAACGCCGGACTCCCTCGTAGGGATGAACGTAAGCGCCCCGGTTCACCCAGGTCCGCCCCCACGGGGCGTTGTTGATGAACACCGCGTGACCGCCCCAGTCGAACCGGCCATAACCCCAGCCCCAAGGCCGGAAGAATGCGCCGATGGTCACGCCGAACCCGAAGCGAATCGCCCCGCCGATCACGAATCCGGGCCGTGGAGGAAAGAACACGATGGCCGGATCGTAATACGGCACCACCACGAACCCCGGGTTCACCGGCATGATGGTGATGTAGGGTCCGCCGCCCACGATGATCTGCCCGTTGCTCCGCAAATACCCGAAGTTCCTGGCTTTAACGCGCTGCCGTTGGATGGCCTCCATCACGTCCGGTTGCTGCGCCAGAAAAGCGTTGCCCAGATCCCGGGTCCAATTGAGATCGGAGGCCATCATGTCCAGCACGGACGGAAACGGCAGCAGCGCCTGCACGCTCGGATCCCACGGAAGATGGTCGCCCTGGATCGCGTTGGCCAAGGCTTGCCCGGTCAAATAGTGATGCTGATCCGCCCAGCGAGCCGCGTCCGGAATCTCGTCGGAATAGGTCGCACCGGCCAGAATCTGCGCCACCAGCGGGTCCGGGTACAGCGCGATGCGCGCCACCAGCCGCTCCAAATCGGGCGGCGCAAACGAGGGGGGCGCCTGGGCCAAGCCCGGAATCGCGGTCGCCAGAGTCAGCCACAAAACAGCTTTTCGAGTCTGCATAATTGAACCTCCGACATTCTCCTAACACGAAAGACGATGTCGCTGTTGCTGTCGTTACGGACAAAGGTGGCGCTGGTTTCGGGGGCAACCCCTTTGCGCGATCCCGGCAAACTGTTATTCTATGTTGGTTTGATTCGAACTTAACTCAAGTAATTTCGAGGCCCACACCATGTCACAACACACGTCACGACACCGGCGTTACGCGGCCCTGCTGATCGCGGCGGGCGCGTTGTGTTTAGGATTTTTAATCGGAGGCCACACCGTGGCCGCTCAGGGTACGGAGACCTTCAAGGCCCGCCTGGCGCTGGTGCCCTCCGACCTGAAGACCCGGCCCGATATCACCGGCGGCGGCACGGCCACCGTTGTCCTGAACGGCACCAAGGTGACCGTCACCGGAGCCTTTGAAGGACTCAAAACCGCGGCCACCATGGCCCAACTCCACTCCGGGATCGCCACCGGCGTACGCGGCCCGGTGGTCCAGGACCTCACCGTCACCAAAGCCACCAGCGGTTCCATCTCGGGATCGTTCGATGTCACTCCGCAGCAGGCCGATGCGCTGCGAAAAGGAAAGATGTACGTTCAGCTTCACAGCGAGAAGGCCCCCGAGGGCAATCTGTGGGGCTGGCTTCTGAAATAAGTAAGGCCGCGTTAGTAAGGAGAGTTCCATGTCAAGTCTTAAAACTCGTTTTGCAATCGCTCTGGCCGCGCTCGCCGTTTGCGGAGTTTTGATACTCACCGGTCAGCAACCTGCACTCAGTGCCGGGCCGTTCACCGCCGCGCAAGCCAACGCCGGCCGCACGGCCTACCAAACCAGTTGCGCGGGCTGCCACGGCGCCACGCTGCAGGGGCAGAACGACGCCGTGCAATTGGCCGGCTTGCAGTTCATGGGCGATTGGGGCCAGCGCACCGCCGGAGATCTGGTCTCCTTCATCACGGCCGCGATGCCTCCGGGCCAGGGCAACAGCCTCAGCGCCGAAACCTACATCAATATCGCCGCGTTCATCATGCAGCAAAACGGCGCGACGGCCAGCAACACCGCGCTCGCGGCGAATTCCGGAGTGCCCATCCGCACGGTAGCCAACGGCCGGCCACCTCAGGGTGGGGCGCAGGGCGGACAAGGCAAGCAGCAGGCCAAGCAGGCCGCCCAGGGCAAAGGCAAGCAGGCCCCTGCCGGTCCGGTCGGCATTACCGTGGCCGGCGAAGTGAAGAACTTCACGCCCGTCACTGACGCCATGCTGCGCAATCCCGATCCGTCCGACTGGCTGATCCTGCGCCACGACTACCATGCGAACAACTACAGCACGCTGAACCAGATCAACACCGGCAACGTGCAGAACCTGCATCTCGTTTGGAGCTGGGCCATGAACGACGGCACCAATCAGGCCGCTCCGCTAGTCCACAACGGCGTGATGTATCTGAACAATCCCGGCAACTTCGTGCAGGCTTTGGACGCGAAAACGGGCGACCTGATCTGGGAAAACCGTCTGGGCGGCAGCGGCAACTCGCAGCGCGGCCTGGCGCTGTACGACGACAAAGTGTTCGTCACCACCGGCGAAGCCCACATGTACGCGCTCGACGCCCGCACCGGCAAGAACGTGTGGGACGCCGTGATCGGCGACCGCAGCACGGGCAACTACAGCACTTCAAGCGGGCCCATCGCCATCAAGGGCAAGTTGGTGCAAGGCCTGGGCGGCTGCTCGCGGTATCAGAACGAGAAGTGCTTCATCAGCGCCTGGGACGCCAAGACCGGCAAAGAGGTGTGGCGCTTCTATACGATCGCCAAGGATGGCGAGCCCGGCGGCGATAGCTGGGGCAAGCTCCCCAACCTGTTCCGGGCGGGCGGCGAGACCTGGATCACCGGCAGTTACGATCCCGACCTGAACATCACTTACTGGGGCACCGCGCAATCCAAGCCCTGGATGCGCCCCAGCCGCGGCTCGGGCGCGGGCGAGACGCTGTACGCGAATTCCACCGTCGCACTGAACGCCGATACCGGCAAGCTGGTGTGGTATTTCGATCACGCGCCGGGCGAGTCGCTCGATCTGGATGAAGTCTTCGAGCGCGTCCTCGTCGACAACGGCAACGAGAAGTTCGTATTCAGCGCCGGCAAGGCGGGCGTCCTGTGGAAGCTCGACCGCGTAACCGGCAAGCACCTGGGCCACAAGGAAACCGTGTTCCAGAACATCTACGATTCCTACGACCCGGTCACCGGAGCGCCGCACTACCGCAACGACATCGTCGAACAGCAGATCGGCGAGTGGGTGCAGAGCTGCCCGACTTCGGAAGGCGGCCACAACTGGCACGCCATGAGTTATAACCCGGGAACCAACTCGCTGATCATTCCTCTGGCGCAGAGCTGCCAGGAGATGAACGCGCAGAAAATCGACTTCGTCGAGGGCGGCGGCAGCGGCGGCGGCGCGGCCCGGCGCTTCTTCGAGATGCCCGGCACCAACGGCAACGTAGGCAAGTTCGCCTCCTTCGACGTCAAGACCCTGAAGGAGAACTGGAAGATCGAGCAGCGCGCGCCCTTCATGACCGCGGTGTTGTCCACCGCCGGCAACCTGGCTTTCGTGGGCGACATGAACCGCATGTTCCGCGCCGTCGACGTACGCAACGGGAAGGTGCTGTTTGAGACCCGCCTGATTACTTCCGTTCAGGGCTTCCCCATTACGTTCAGCATCGCCGGGAAGCAATACATCGCTGTCTCGACTGGATTGGGTGGTGGCAGTCCGCGCATGGTGCCGAGCACGCTAGCGCCCGACGTACACTTCCCCAACTACGGCAACGCGATGTATGTCTTCGCGCTTCCGTAGGCAAGTTGTGGAGCAGCCTTTAGGCTGCAACGGAGGCTTTAGCCTCCGCTTCGATACGCGTGCTGAAGCACCCGTTGCAGGCTGAAGCCCTGCTCCACCTCAGTGCGTCATCGCGTAAACGATATAGTTCACGCCGATCCGGATCCCTAGCGCCGAGAAGCGTTCTTCGTAGCGCGGATCGTCGGCCCACTCCCACGAATCGCCGATGTCGGAATCGAAGGTCTGGGCCGCCACCACACGGTGCCGGTCATCGAAGATCCCGCGCCAGCGCGCCGGGCAGCCCTCGCACTTATAGGTGACGCCGGTGTTCAAATACCGCGCCCCAGGCACCTGATAGCGACCGGTTAGATCGTACACGGTGTGAAAAATCGGTTCGGCGTTGTCCAGATCCTCGGCCTGCCGGTCTGGAAACACGCGGTTCATGCTGGCTTCGAACACTTCCCATTGCGCCTCGCCCCAGAAATCGTCGGTCATGAAGAATCCGCCGCGGTCGATGAAGTCGCGCAACTTGGCCGCCTGCGGATTAGTCAGATTCCACTGCCCCGTCTGCACCGCGTATAGAAACGGCCAGTTGAACACGTCGTCGCCGTCGTCCAGGTTCACCGGCTGCTCGACCGAGCGCGCGTGAATCCGGGTCAGCCTCCGCAGCGCCAGCATGAAGTGCCGGTCGGCGCGCGGATAATCCTGCGTCCAGATCGAATCGCCCTCGCGCCAATCGCCGCGGTACCGCCCAAACCCAAACGCCCCGCGCGCCGGAGGATACATCAGCCGCGCGAAGGCAAACTCGGTTTTCTCGGTGTAATCGGGAGGCAGCGGAAAATCGTTGTACTCGATGCCCGGATACTCGCGGAAGGGCTTCTGGAAGGCGTACAGCCCCCCGGCAACCAGGACAAGAATTGCCGTCGACCAAGCCCACAGCCGCATCGAGAACACCCAGTCAAGAGCGTACCACCACGGCGGAGCCAGGTTCCTACCGAGTTCTCCGACCTGATGTACGCTGAAAGTGTCATGCGCCGCCTTGTGCTGCTCTGCCTTTTCGCGGTCGCCGTTTGCGCGCAGAAAACGCCCAACTCGAACGACCCGTCCAGCAGCATTGAGCGAGAAATCAAAACCTTGCGATCGCTGCCCGATGACGCCAGAGCTACGACGACGCGCACGCTCGCGCTTCAAATTCGAGCCCTGCCGCCCGCACCGGGTAAGGTGGCGCTGGCCGTCTCCCTTTCCAATCTTGCCACCGAGGGCGATTTCGGACGCGGAACGTTGCCGGAAGTCGCCACGACCCTGGCGCAGGCCATCCACGAAAGGGCATCCCCCGCGTCCGCGTACGCTGAATTGGCGCGCTTGGTTCACTACGAGCACGTCGACGCCTCGCTTGACGATCCCAAATTCGGCGCTGCGCTCGCGGAATTGAAGGACGACGACCGCGCTCGGCAGAACGCCGACTTTACGCTCCAGGATCTTCACGGAAAACAGTGGACGCTCAAGCAACTGCGCGGCAATGTGGTGCTGGTGAACTTCTGGGCCACCTGGTGCCCGCCGTGCCGTAAGGAAATGCCGGATCTCGAAAAGCTCTCCGAGCGCTTCGGCAAACAGGGCTTGATCGTTTTGGCGATGTCCGACGAAGAAACGGCCAAAGTCGCGCCCTTTATCCGCGACGCCAAGTACACCTACCCGATCCTGCTCGATCCGGGCAGCAAGGTGCATGAGCGTTTCCACGTGCAAGGGATTCCCGTGAGCCTGGTTTACGACCGCGACGGCAAGCTCGTCGCCCAATCCGCCGATATGCGCACCATGGGCCAGTTCCTAGAAATGCTGAATCAGGCCGGCCTGCGCTAGCGCTATCCTTAGGGTACCGATGCGCGTCCACCTTGCCTACAGCCGCGAAGGCCTCTCCGTCGACCTGCCCGAGGGCTACGAATACCAGGTGCTCGAATGCCCGCCGCTTCCTGCCGCCGCCGATCCGGTGGCCGCGATTGAAGCCGCGCTCGATGCGCCTGTGCACGGACCCTCGCTTGTCGAACTCGCGCGCGGCAAGCGCACCGCCGCCGTCTCGGTGTGCGACATCACCCGTCCCGCGCCCAATCCCGTCACGCTGCCGCCCCTGTTGAAGCGCCTGGAAGCCGCCGGCATCGAGCGTGAGAACATCCTCATCTTGATCGCCACCGGCCTGCATCGCGCCGCGACCGACGCCGAGATCCGGCACATTGTTGGTGAACCAGTGGCTGAGCGGTACCGCGTGCTGAACCACTACGCGCGCAACGCCACGCAACACCGCAATCTCGGTTCCACGTCGTCGGGAACTCCGGTCGCGATCGACGACCGCTTCATCTCCGCCGACCTCCATATCACTCTGGGCTTCATCGAGCCGCACCTGATGCTCGGCTTTTCCGGCGGACGCAAATTGGTCGCGCCCGGCCTGGCCGCGGAGGCCACCATCAAGGAACTCCACAGCTCCCGCTTCATGCGCGACACCCGCGCCTGCGAAGGCTCGATCAAGGACAACCCGCTGCACGCCGAGCTGCTCGAAATCGCCCGTATGGCCCGCCACGATTTCATCCTGGACGTGTCCCTGAACCGCAATCGCGAGATCGCCGCGGTCTTCGCCGGCGAGCCCGAAGCCGCGCATCGCAAGGGCACGGACTGGGTGGCTTCGCAACTCTTCCAACCCGTGCCTGAGTACGCCGACGCGGCCATCACCACCAGCGCCGGCTACCCGCTCGACCTGACCTTCTACCAAACCGTCAAGGGCATCACCGCGGCGTCGCACCTGGTGCGGCCGGGCGGGCGGATGCTGCTGTTCGGCGCCTGCGAGGAAGGCGCCGGAGCCAAGGAGTTCCGCGACATGCTGCTCCAGTACCACTCCGGCCGCGAATTCCTGCGGGCCATCGAAGGTGTGCCCGTCACGATAGATCAGTGGCAACTGGAAAAACTCGCGCTGGCCACGCAGCGGTCGGACGTCTACTACTGCGTCCCCGGTCTGCCGCAACCTTATTTAGGTGCGCTGTGGGGGCCCGCTTTCGACGATCCGGCGGAAGCTCTTCGATCTTTCTTCGCCGGCTTCCCCCGCGGCAGCCGCGTCGCTGTGATCCCCGAAGGCCCGTACGTGCTGGCCGGAGTCGTCGACGCCACCGCCGACGAGGCCCAGCGCCGCGGCTTGCAGACGGTTTAACGTGGAGCTGGCTTCAGCCTGCAACGAGTGCTTTCAGCACCCGTGCCCGAGCGGAGGCTAAAGCCTCCGTTGCAGGCTGAAGCCAGCTCCACGGTAAAAATACTTCAAAATTTCTTGATCCCGATTTCCGCGCGTTTGCGCGTACCCAGTCGAAGGAACAAGAAAACGAGCACACCGTTCCGGAAGGAATTTACCGATTCCAACGGAGATCAAGGTTGTAGCCAAGTTCGTCGGAGGATCGGAGGATGTGTCGGAGGAAGGGGCCGCTCGCGCCACCGTGTGGGCGGCCCCGACACCTTGGGCCGCCTCGCCGCGCTACCGCAGCCGGTTCACCAACCATAGCACCAGCGTGAGCAGCGCACTGAGCAGCAGACTGGTCACAATCGGGAAATAGAACACACTGTTTTTCCCGCGAATGACGATATCCCCCGGCAGGCGTCCCGGCCCGCCTGGAAGCCGGCCAGTCACCTCGATGACCGCCCCGGCGACGATCAGGCCGATTCCAAGCAGGATCAGAAGACGTCCCATCGCTTCGATGATAGCGGTTCGGTTTGGCGAGCGGCGTGCACTTCCATCGGTGCTATGAAACCGATTGCTGTGTTCTATGCAACCCGGGAGGGCCACACCCAGCAGATCGCCGAACATATTGCGGCGACGTTGAAGGCGCGCGGCCTGGAGGCCGACGTCCGCAATCTTCGGAACCCGTCGAGCGATGTCCTCCCAACGAATTACGCGGGTATCGTGTTGGCCGCGTCGGTGCACTGCGGGAAACACGAACCCGAGATCGCCCGGTTCGTCAAGCAGCATCGCGCCGAGCTGGAGACGATCCCGGCGGCTTTTCTGTCGGTGACCATGAGCGAGGCCGGGGCTGAGCGTACAGACGCAACGCCGCGGGAACACGCGCAATTCGCCGCCGACGTGCAACGCGTCATGGACCAGTTCTTCGCCGACACCGGCTGGCATCCGAAATATGTGAAGCCGGTAGCGGGCGCCCTGCTCTATACGCGCTATAACGTCCTGATCCGTTTCATCATGAAGCACATCGCCAAGGCGAGCGGAGGGGACACGGACACCTCGCGCGACTACGACTACACGGATTGGGCCGCGCTGGACCGCTTCGTCGAAGACTTCGTGTCGCGGGTCTCGATCCCGGTCGCCGGGTGACCGGATGTCGCCCGATCACACCCGGCAACTTCGGCCAACTGGTACATAATGGGTGCGGAGGATTGTACTCACCATGACCGTTGCCGAGTCCGTACCGCGCGCGATTCTTGAATCCACGGAAGAAGAGTTCAATCCGCTAGCCTCCGCCGAAGCGCGCTTCGACGAGGCCGCCGCCAGGCTGGGCCTCGACGAAGGGATGCAGAAAGTGCTGCGGTCGCCCGCGCGCGAGGTGATCGTGCACATCCCGGTGTCGCTCGACGACGGGCGGCTGGAGGTGTTCACCGGCTACCGCGTTCAGCATTCCATCGCCCGCGGTCCGGCCAAGGGCGGCATTCGCTATGCGCCCGACGTCACGCTCGACGAAGTGCGCGCGCTGGCTTCGTGGATGACCTGGAAGTGCGCCGTCACCAACATCCCCTTCGGCGGTGGCAAGGGCGGCGTGATCTGCGACCCGAGCCTGCTCTCGCCGGGCGAACTCGAACGCATCACCCGCCGCTACACCGCCGAGTTGTTCGACTTCATCGGTCCGGAGATCGATGTGCCCGCTCCGGACATGAACACCAACGAGCAAACCATGGCCTGGATCATGGACACCTACTCGATGCACAAGCATCACACCCAGACCGCCGTGGTGACGGGCAAGCCCATCGATCTGGGCGGCTCGCGCGGACGCAGCGAGGCCACCGGACGCGGCTGCATGATCGTCACCGGCGAGGCTCTGAAGCGCTTCGGCCTCGCGCCCGCGCAGACCCGCGTGGTGATTCAAGGCTTCGGCAACGTGGGCGGAATGTCGGCGCGGCTGATGTCGCAAGCGGGCTACAAGATCGTGTGTATCGTCGAATGGGACGGCGCGGTCTACAACGCCAAGGGGCTGGATATCCCCGCGCTGTTAGAACATCGGAAGGAAACAGGCTCGATCCAGGGTTTCGCGGGCGGCGAGGACATCGACCGCGAGGAGGCCATGTTTCAGGAGACCGACGTGCTCCTGCCGGCCGCGCGGGAGAACGTGATCACGTCCCACAACGCCCACAAGCTCCGCTGCAAGATCCTGTGCGAAGGCGCCAATGGCCCCACCACGCATTTCGCCGACCCCGTGATCGCCGAGAAGGGTATCTTCGTGATCCCCGATATCCTGGCCAACTCCGGCGGCGTGACCGTTTCGTACTTCGAGTGGGTGCAAGACCGCCAGGGCTACTTTTGGAATGAGCAACTGGTCAACACCCGCCTCGAAGAAATCATGGTGGACAGCTTCAACGCCGTGGTGGCGTATGCTGAAAAACACGGCGTGCACAACCGCACGGCGGCGTATATGCTCGCGCTCGACCGGGTGGCGTTCGCGATCAAGCTGCGCGGAATTTACGCGTAGCGGCCCGCCGAATCTCAGTGCCGGTCGCGATCATGATCGCGGCCGTAATCCCGGTCGCGGTCGTGATCCCAGTGATGGTCGTGCTCGCGCCGGCCATGATCGCCGTCCCAGTAACCTGCGAAAAACCGTTCGCCGTCGTGCCGTGGTCCGATCCAACGGGCTCCCGCGTAGGGTGGCCGGGTCCAATATCCGGCGTGCCATTTGTACTTGTGCCCATCCGGATACCAGTAGCCTTCGACCCAGACGAAATCCGCGCCCGGACTTGGCGGAATCACGGCCACAACCCGCGGCGGCGGTGGCGGCCCGATCCTAATTCCAATCGAGACCTGAGCCAGCCCCACCCCCGTAGCCAACAACAGCAACACTAGTAATCTCCGCATCGGTTTCTCCATTTTGCCCATCGGCATGGCCTCCAACCACCTCTATCAGGGTAGATGCAAACTCGCCGATTTTCGTCACAACAATTCCACCGCGGGTCCTTCCCCTGGCGTGGCCGTCGTCCGCCCCTCTGAAACGAGGGCGATTCACGTGGCCCGGCGCATATCCGGCCCTTGATGCCGAGACGATCCGCCACGGAGCCGATTAGCAATCTTTGCTAAACTTGTAACAAGATGGGCTGGGCCCACCAAGGAAGGAGCCGTCATGCCGACCCGCAATGTTAATTTGACCGACGAGCTTGACAGCTTCGTACTGAAGAAAGTACGGAGCGGCCGTTATGAAAATGCCAGCGAGGTTGTGCGCGCAGGGTTGCGGACTTTGGAGCGCGAAGAGCGGCAATATGAAGCCAAGCTTGCCGCGCTGCGCACGGCTATTGACGAGGGCGATCGAAGTGGCGTTACCGACGACGACGTCTTTGAGCGGGTTCGCAAGACCCTCAAACTTCCCCGGACGCCGCGATAGGCCGTGGCTGCGTTCCGCTTCTCGCGCAGGGCCGAATCCGACTTGCGCAACATCGCCGTGTATACTTTTCGCACTTGGGGCAAAGGCCAGACGATCCGCTACCTCGATGATCTTGAGGCCTGTTGTCAAATGCTGGCCGACCGCCCTGAATTGGGTCGCACCTCCTATGATATTCGCCCCGGCTTGCGACGCATGGAGATCGGCCGGCACGTAGTGTTTTACCGGCAGGAGGCCCGAGGGATTCTGGTCTCCCGCATCCTGCATGGGCGGATGTTACCCGAAAGGCGCATTGCCGACGACGAAGCGGCTGGAGGCACGCAGTGAAGATTAGTTCGCGCGACCTTGCGCCCACCCCGCCCGCTTGTTACCATCGCGCTCATGAAACTTCTCCCTATCCTGTTCGCAACCACCCTGACTGTGGCCATGACCGTGGCTGTCTTCGCGGCCGACCCCGAAGGATTCGCCATGTTCAAAGCCGCCGACATTCAATCCCGCCTCAAAGCCGCCAAACTCGACGACCACAAAGCCGGCCTCGATCGCGCGGGCACTTGGGGCAACCACGGCCTGCTGCTGGTCCGCCGCGAGGGCGATGGCGAGGTCGAAGTGCACAACACCCAGGTGGACGTGATCACCGTAATCTCCGGAGAAGGCACTTTGCTGGTGGGCGGTACGGTCGTCGGCGGCCGCGACAGCGCGCCCAACGAGATTCGCGGGAAGTCGATGAACGGCGGGGAGCGCCACGCCATGGCTCCCGGCGACGTGTTCCACATTCCCGCCAAGATCCCGCACCAGATGCTGGTGCCCAAGAGCCTGCTCATCGAAGTGGTGAAGGTCGACACGAAGTAGACGGACTCAAAAACCAGCCGCAGACCTCTAGAACTGGTACGACGTGTTGAGCCCCAGCGATTGCGTGCCGATGCGCACCTTACTATTCGCGTATTCGCCGGAAAGCAGCGCCGTCTTGCCGACGTTTTCCTGAGCGGTCGGGTCGAATCCATAACCCAAGTCAAACCGCCAATGGTTGTGGCGATACCCGATACCGGTCGAGAGCTGGTTGCCCATGATGGCCGCCGTCAGCGGTGAGAGCGTGGACGCGGGCACCGGATTGTTGGCGTGAGCATAGCCTCCCCGCAGAATAATGTTCTCCGTCAGAAACCGCTCCACGCCGCCGCGGAAGGAATATTGATCCTTCCAGTTGAGCGGGACGCGATCGAAAATCGCGTTGGAACCAAGCAATCCGTTGATGTCGGCGTTGTTGCCGTTGGTGAGCGAGACTGGCAAACTGGCGAACGAGTCCTTCCAGTTGGTCCAGTCGGATTGGAGGGCGAAGATCCAGTGCCCGTCCACGCGCCAATTCACCCCGGCCAGCACCGATTGCGGCAGCACATTTTGGACCCCCGCGGCATAGTGGAAATCCGGACGCGCTCCCCCCATGCCCAGCGCCGCGAGTTGGACTCCGATGTTCCCATTGGCGTCGCCGCTGCTATTAATCGTGGTGCGCGACTTCCACGCCACGTTGAATTGCACCCGGTCCGTCGGATTCGCGATCAAGCCCACACTGGTATTCCAACCCACACCCGCGGTGTGGAGGTCCACCAAAGTCTTCAAGCCCGCGAGCGCCGGGTAGCTCTGGAAAACGTAAGGCGTTTCCAGAGTATTGGTGTTGTACACCGCCCCGACGCTCACCCCCAGCGAGAGCTTCTTATTCAAAGCAAAACCCAAGCCCGCGACCGAACGCGCGGCCACAATCGCCGATTTCTGTTTCTGGAGACCGTAGCTTGCTCCCGCGACCCCCGGCGCGTCCACGTAATTCCAGTTCGAGACCGACGTTAGTTCCGGCACCAGGCCAACGCCGATGCTGAAGCGCGAATGCCCGATGGGCGTGCCAAAGGCGCCGTACGGCACTACGCCCGGGCTATCGTTAAGCGGCGCATTGGTGTTTACCGAATTGCTGAACGAGCCGCGCGCAAAGATGCTGGTGAGGCTCAAGTCTATGGTCCGGCTACCCGCTAGGGCCAGACCGGCGGGATTCGACGCCAGAGCATCCGTCACTCCTCCGCTGGAGGGCAGGTACACTCCGCCCAGTGCCATCGAACGCGCGCTGGCGGTATTCCAATAGAAACCTTGCGCATGAACAAGGGTGGCGGCCATGCTGAACACCACAGCACACTTAACGAACAGGTACGACGCTTTCATTCTTGTCCTCCGTTTTCTCCGCTTTCTCCGTTTTCTCCGCTGAAATCTGGACGCCGCTGGTGCCAACATTGGCCGAGAGTCCCACCAAGCTCTGGCTGGTGGACCCCGCGGTCTCCTGGTACATCATCAACGCGTCCACGCATTGGGCGTCGATGGCCCGGGGCGCGTCCTTCTGCATAATTCCGAAAGCCTTCTCGAGCGGCATCGCCTCGCGATACGGCCGCTTGGCCACCAGAGCGTCGTAAATGTCGGCCACCGTGAGGATGCGCATCTCCAGGGAGAGCTGCTCCGCGCTCAAGTGGGCGTAGTATCCGGAGCCATCCAGCTTTTCGTGGTGCGCCCCGGCGACTTCGCTCAAATCCTCGAAACCCGGAATCCGGCGGAGGATCTCGAACGTGCAGTAGGGATGCTTCTTGATGATCTCCCACTCGTCTTTGTCCAACGCCCCGGGTTTCTCCAAAATGCTGTTGGCGACGCTCAGCTTGCCGACGTCGTGCAATAGGGCTGCCCGGCGAATGAACGTGATGGCGTCCTCTTGCAGCGCCAGTTGCCGTGACATCCCCACCGCGGCGTCTGCGACTCCGTTCGAATGCCGGAAGGTGAACGGAGACTTGGCGTCGACGATCTCGGCAAACGCCTGGCAGATCTTCTCGATGGTCTCCTCGTCGGCCGGCATGCGGCGCTCTTCAGGCTCCAGCGCGAGGACTTCGTCGATGGCCCGCTCTTGGTCCAGACCCTTCCACAACAGCCCTTGTCTGTCTAACGATTCCGCGGCGCGAACCAAGTCGGGATCGAACCATCGCCCGCTGCGCTTGCGGGCCACCTCGAGCGCGGCTTCCGCGCTGCGATGGGCTTGGAACACCTCCAGGGTTTGCGCGAGGTTCAGGATGCGGGCAAACAGAGGGATTTCTTCGCGGCGCAGTCCGTCCGGGTACCCCCCGCCGTTCCAATGTTCGTCCAGGCTGTGAATGGCCTGCGCCACCGGTTCTTCAAATCCGATTTTGCGCGCGATCGTGGCGCCTCTCTCGCACCGGATCTTCACCAGCGCGCAGGACTCCACCTGCTGCTTGGCCGCCACCCGCACTAACGTGCGAACCCGCTCCAGAAAAGGCGCACCCGTAGCCACGTGCGACACGGCGTACTGCAAACTCTCCCAGCCAACGCGCGTCCAGTCGGTCAGCTTGACATCTCCCTTGGCCCGAATCTCGTCCGCGCAGACGATGTGAAACAGTTTGGAGGAGTTGCTGCTGCATCCGGCGTCCTTCAGCAGCAGAGCGTAGTACAGGTTGCTTTGTTCGGCGACGCTCAGACCGATCTCGGCGCCCAGGCGCATGCCGATCATGCAAGACCGCACCGAATGGCCCATGGGCCGGCCCTCCGTAAGGTCGAGCGCGTAGGACAGCGCAGAGAGGATCTGAGAGACCCGGATGCTACGCCGGGGGCGGGAGCCTTCTCGCCGCAGCAGCTTCGGTTTGGCGGTAGGCAGGTGCATTGCGCCGGACTTAGATGCAATCAGCAAACCAACGTGGACGCCTAGGTGTCTCTACGAGTTGTGATTAGGGGCGGCCCCTGAGCGACAAAATGTCTCCGAGTGCGCGCGACAGCCTGTCCCTTCAGAAGCGCCAGTGATCCAGCACCGGCAGGCCTGGGCTTAGCCGCGCCAAGAAGTTGCATTGGTTCGCTTTGGTCCCTCTGTGGGTTCGTTTTGTAAAATGTCTCGAAGTGGCCCCGGTGGGCCCTTGGTACAATCGAACCTTCATGTTCCAGAAAGTGCTGATCGCCAATCGTGGCGAGATCGCCGTCCGCCTGGTTCGGGCGCTCCGCGAGTTCGGAATTACGAGCGTCGTGGCCTACTCGGACGCCGACCGCGCTAGCCTCGCGGTCGGCCTGGCCGACGAAGCAGCCCACATCGGGGCATCGCCGGCGGCGGAAAGCTACCTGTCGATCGGCAACATGATTGAAGCGGCGCGCCGCCATGGAGCCGACGCGATCCACCCGGGCTATGGCTTCCTAAGTGAGAACGCCGATTTCGCCGAGGCCTGCGCTACCGCCGGAATCGTTTTTATCGGCCCGCCCGTGGCTGCGATCCGCAAGATGGGGTCGAAAACCGGCGCGCGGAAAATCGCCATCGCTGCGGGGGCTCCGGTGGTTCCGGGCACCGAAGTAGTCGAGAATCTGGAGGCCGCGCGAAACGCGGCTGCGTCTCTCGGATACCCGGTTCTGATCAAAGCCGCCGCGGGTGGAGGTGGCAAGGGCATGCGGCGGGTGGACCGCGAGCCGGATCTCGCCTCCGCTCTGCGCGACGCCTCGAGCGAAGCCGCGAGGGCGTTTGGAGACGGCCAGGTCTATTTGGAAAAGCTGGTGGTGTCGCCGCGCCACATCGAGATCCAGGTGCTGGGCGATCATCACGGCCACATGATCCACCTAGGCGAACGGGAATGCTCGGTGCAGCGGCGGCATCAAAAGGTGATTGAGGAGTGCCCGTCGCCCCTGATGGCCACCCACCAGGAATTGCGCGAGCGCATGGGCGAAGCGGCGGTGCGCGTGGCCCAAGCCGCGGGTTACGCGAACGCCGGTACGGTCGAGTTTCTGGTGGACCAAGACGGCAACTTCTACTTCCTGGAAATGAACACGCGGCTGCAGGTGGAGCATCCGGTGACCGAACTGGTGACCAGCCTCGATTTGGTGGAGTGGCAACTGCGGATCGCCGCAGGTGAGCGCCTGACGCTGCAGCAGAGCGATGTCGCGTGGCGGGGAGCCGCCATCGAGTGCCGCATTTACGCCGAAGACCCGGAGCGACACTTTATGCCGTCCCCGGGGCGCATTGAGCGCCTGCGCGAGCCTGCGGGCCCCGGCATCCGCCTGGATTCGGGGATCTACGAAGGTTGGAATGTGCCGCTGGAGTACGATCCGCTGCTGGCCAAACTAGTAGCCTGGGCCAGCACTCGGACTGGAGCAATCGACCGGTTGGACCGCGCGCTGGCGGAATACACCCTGACCGGCGTGCGCACCAACATCGGCTTCTTCCGCGAGGTGCTGGCCGATGAAGAGTTCCGCAAAGGGTGCCTGTCGACAGCGTTTCTAGAGGGCTTCTTCGCGCGGCGGCCCAAGCGTGAGCCGCAGGAGCTGATGGCCGAAGCCGCGGCGGCGCTAATGGTCGCGCTGCGGGAAGCCGCGAGCCCACCCGCAGTTTCCGCGCCCGCGAGCCGGTGGCTCGCCGACGGGCGCGAGGCTGCGTTGCGATGAAGCGCACCGGCGTCAGTCCGCTGTGCGCGGGCGGGAAAAGTATCGCGCGCGAGACCAACATCGACGGTCGCCAGGGACGCCTGGTGATCGATGGCTCGCATTTCCGGTACGAGCGCGAGGGCGAAGTAATCGAGGGCGAGTTCTCACTGGAGCTGATAGGTGCGGGATCGGCCTCGGTACTCATCGGCGGGCGGAACTTCCGGGTGGTTCTGTCCAAGCCGGGCGAAGCGACAGTAAACGGCCGGACGCTCGCCGTCGAAGTGTCCGATCCCCGCGACCGGCTGAGCTCGCAGGAAAGCGCGGCCTCTCATGGGAGCCAGCAAGTGCGCGCGCCCATGCCGGGCAAAGTGGTGCGCGTGCTGGCTGCGGTGGGCGATGTGGTTGAAGAAGGCCGCGGCCTGGTTGTGGTGGAGGCCATGAAGATGCAGAATGAGATGAAGTCGCCCCAGGCCGGCCGCGTGACCGAAGTTCGCGCGCGCGCCGGTGCGGCGGTGACGGCGGGCGAGGTGCTGGTGGTGATCGAATGACGGCGGAAACGGTTTGCGAGATTTGCGGGGGCACGGGCTGGAAGATCGTCGAGCGAGCGGGTTTATCCGGCGCCGAACGCTGCGAATGTTGGGCGGCGACGCGAACGCGGAGGTTGTTGGAGCAAGCGCGCATTCCGCCTAACTACGAGGACGCATCTCTGGACAACTTTGTGATGCCGCAGGACAATCCTATTGCGCGCCGGGGCTTCGGCAACGTCCTGATGCAGGTGCGCAGCTTTGTGCGGGAGTATCCAACCAAGGATCATCCGGGCCTGCTGCTTGTGGGCGGCAATGGCACAGGAAAGACCCGCCTGGCTGTGAGCGTGTTAAAGGCTTTAATCGAAAAAGGGTTTGAAGGCGTGTTTTTCGATTACCAATCTCTCCTGGAGAGGATAACGAAGAGCTGGGATCTCACTGGAGGAAAAGGGGACCGCGAGGCCTATCGTTCCGCGTTCGAGACCGATGTGCTCGTGCTTGATGAATTGGGAGCCCATCGCCCAATGGAGTGGATCGAGGATGTTGTGACCGGGATAATCACGCACCGATGCAACAACTGGAAACCATTGATCGTCACTACGAACCTACCCGATCCGGATATTACAGGTACCGTGACCGCGTACGGGGAGATCAGCGGCGTGAAGATCCAGAAAAAGACTTTGGCCGACGTAATCGGCGCCCGTGCCCGCTCGCGCCTATTTGAGCTATGCCGGGTAATTCGAATGCCCGCAATAGAAGACTATCGCGTCCAGCATGGCATCAAACTTGACCGTTAAGGTGGCGTTCCGATAAGGTGGCGTTGCGACAATCCGTCCAGCGCGAACCTGTTGCGCTGCGCTTGAAGTAGATCGAATACTTTTTCCCGCGCGCTTTCCAGGTGATTGATAGATGATCTTCTCGATCTCGGCAGTGAAGTGAGAATCGTAGTGGAACTTGAGGTCGGCTGCCGACTTGATATCGCGAGTCAGGCCGTTCTCCCAGTTGAGCGGGAACTGAACGCCTTGCGCCACGACACCGACGTCGCCCTTGGCCACGGCGAATCAAAACTGCGGCCACCACTAGGCGAAATCGGCATTGGGGGCGGGCCCGGATTGGAACCCGAGCGCGAAGAGAAGCAAGAGTAAGGTCATTACAATCCTCAGTAGCAGAATAGATCGATCGGCGATCAGAGCGGGGCCAGAAGAACGCCGGTGTTTCTAGCCGCCTTCGCCAAGGCCCCGTCGAGCGTTGCTAACCGGGATTTTCGCCGGACGGCCAGTTCGAGATAGCTGGCATCGTAAACCGAGAGCGAGTGATTGCGGGCGATCGCCACGCACGCCGCCGCGATCGCTGTCGATGCCAGCTCGACGTCCACATCCAAAGCGTCGAGTAGTCCCAGGAAGCGCCCTGCATCGCCAGGCTTTAGCCGTCTCTTCCGCTCTGCGACGAGCAGCCCGTTGGCCACTTCGAATGGCCATAGGGAAGGCGCGATCAATTCGGACTCGCGGGCCGCATTCCGCGTGAATACCGCGTAGGAGGGATCCTCATCGGGAAAGCACCAAGCCAGCGTTACGGAAGCGTCCAGCACCAGCAGGCTCAATATCGCCGCCCTTCTTCGATCAACGCTCGAATAGAGAGCCCCTTGAGCGTCCGGCCTTTACCGAACGCTTCGATCCGGCGCAGCGCTTCCTCGCGGCCGGGCTTGGCGCCGGCATCCGGAGGAACCAGCATCGCGACCGGTGCGCCGTGTTTGGTGATCAAGATGCGCTCGCCCTTTGCCGCCCGGTCGAGCAGAGCGGACAGGTGTGTTTTCGCCTCGAAAGAGCCAATGGTCTTCATACAACTAGTTTAAACTAGTTGACTACAAAAAACCCGAGACTTGCGCCGCTTTCAAAATCCGGGATTGTTCCTTCCGTGAACCCGCTGCTACCTTGGTATCTAGCCCCCGCATGAGTAAAGTCTACGAACGCTGGATCCACGACTGGGAGGAACGCCTGCTCAACGTATCGACCGACCGCGTCGTGCGGCCGTTCGAGTGGGGCCTGGAGTGGACCGAAGCGTGGCCCCACACCCAGCGCATGCCGCGCAACGGACACGATCCGCACACCTACTTGAAAGTGCTGGGCCAAGCAGCGGTCGAATCGAGCGACGAGTTCTTCGCGTACCGGCCGCCCACCGACTTCCAGGTGGAAGGCAATCTGCTGCGCTTCACCAGCGCGGTGGCGACGCCCCATCCCGAGAACAACCTGGTCCACGGCCAATGGTTCCCCGCCGCGCACAAGCCGGGGCGGCGGCGCGTGGCCGCTGTCGTGTTGCCGCACTGGAATGCGTCCGTCACCCAGCACAACGCGTTGTGCGCGGGCATGGCCAAGCTCGGCATTTCCGCGTTGCGCCTAAGCCCGCCGTATCACGATTACCGCATGCCGGCCGAGCTGAAGCGCGCCGATTACGCGGTGTCTTCGAACATCGCGCGCACCATCGACGCCACCCGCCAGGCCGTGATCGACTCGCGCAGCGCAGTGGATTGGCTGGAGCGCGAGGGCTTCGAAAGCATCGGCATTGTCGGTACCAGCCTGGGTTCGTGCTACGCGTTTCTGGCCAGCGTGCATGACCCGCGTATCAAAGTAAACGTGTTCAACCACTGCTCGACGTACTTCGCCGACGTGGTGTGGGAAGGCCTCTCCACGCGCCACATCCGCCAGAGCCTGGAGCCGGTCATTACCCTGGATGCGTTGCGCGACGCCTGGATGCCGATCAGTCCGCCGCATTACATCGATCGCTACGCGCTGCTCGACAAGAACCCGTTGTTCATCTACGCCCGCTACGACACCACCTTTCCCACGCGCTTCTCCGAGCAGGTGATCGCCCGGGCGCGCGAGTTGAACTTCCGGCACAAAGTGGTGGTGCTGCCGTGCGGTCACTACACCCTGGGCAAGAGCCCGTTCAAATTCCTGGACGGCTACCATATCTGCAGTTTCCTGAAGCGGAATCTATAAGAAAATACTGGTTTTGTCCGCCGGTGGGACTAAGGGCTTTCCAGTACTATAGGTGTCCGGCCGCACCGCCGATAGATTGCCAGAGGTAGCGCAAATGTTGCACATCTGGACCCCGGAGCGTTTCGCCACCGCCACCGCGGCTTCCGACAATCTGGCCATGGATGCCCCCTCGGTTGAAGACCTCCGGCGAAACCACGCGTTGGACGAAATCGAAGAGTACGAATTCGTGCTGGGCCGGCGCCAGGTGGCCAGCTTGTCGTTCGTCGTGTTGGTGCTGCTTTCCGCGTTTGCGGGCATCTCGTATCTGATGGGCCGCGCCACGGTGGCACACGCCAACACGGTCGCGCCGCCGAGTAAACCCGTGATTGAGGCCGCCGCCGGCCATCCCAGCGCACCGCCAGTCGCGCCGGCGCCCGAGGTGAAATCCCCGCCCACCACCAGCGCGGACCTCTTCGCCGACCCCATCGCCGGAGCGACGTACATTCAACTGGCAGCCGTGGACCGGGGTATCGCCACCATCATGGCGGAAGGCGTGCGCAGCCACGGCCTGCCATCGCTGGTGGCGCCGGGACCGAACGACAAAATCTTCCGCGTGCTGGTCGGGCCGTTTCCCGACGCAGCGGCCCATCAACAGGCCAAAGCGTCGCTCGAACAGATCGGCCTCAGCGCCTTCGCGCAATTTCAGAAATAGAGCCGCGCCGGATTAGTGCTCTGACCGTGAGGCCTCGCGCCAAATGTGGAACTGTGGGGCAGGTTGTAAAACCTGCGGCGGGTTGGTAACCCGCCTGGGCGAGCGCGAACAAGACACCCAGCGCCGGTTGGCAACCAGCGCGCGGGATGCCATCCCGCCCCACATTGGGAACCGAACCGCACGGTCACAGCACTGCCGCACCCAGCGGAAACCAACTTGTCGAATAGTTCGCCTCCAGTTGTTCCGCCCTTCCGCGTGTTCTAGCCCACAAGGGCGCCCCGGCACGCGATTCGGTTGAGCGAACCTCCCGAGGCGATCCTTGCCTGGGCGTATCCTGGAGACGGTCCCGTGGCAATCCTAAACAAGACGGCATGACAAAGGAACTGGTTCGGACGCTGGGGGCATTGGCGACTGCAGTCCTTTTCGCCTCGGCGGCGCGCGCCCAAGCTTCGGCGCTGGATTTCGAAGTCGCTACAGTGAAGACCTCGCCGCCGCCGCCGGAAATCGATCGCATTAACATCAATCTGGGCAACTTTCGCAATGGAAAGCTCACCTTCGGGAACGCCTCGTTGAGTGATTGCCTGAAGTTTGCCTACGGGATCGTCTCCGACGCACAGCTCGCAGCGCCGGATTGGATCAAGTCCAAGAGCGTACGTTTCGATATCGTCGCGCAAGCCCCACCCGATATGCCGCGGCCACAGCTTGAACTCATGCTCCAGAGGCTGCTCGCCGACCGGCTGAAGGTCGTGGTGCATCATGAACAGAAGGAACTTCCCTACGTGGCCCTGGTAGTGGGCAAGAACGGTCCAAAAATGCGCGAGGTGCAGGCGGATCGGGCGGGCCCACAAAACGGAGCGGTTCGAGGCCGCATCGCGGGTAGTCAGGTGTCCATGCAACTTCTGGCCACCCTGCTGTCGCGCTTCGAGCGTCAAACGGTCGTCGACATGACGGGACTCAAGGGAGTCTTTGAAATGAAGTTGGAATGGACTCCCGACGACGGCCGTCCGGCCGAATTGAACGGGGTGGCCATCGATGGCCCTTCCCTGTTCACGGCGGTGCAGGAGCAACTCGGGCTCAGGTTGGAATCGCGCAAGGGTCCGCTGGACGTGCTGGTGGTGGACCACGCTGAGATGGCGCCTACGGAGAATTGATTCGAATATTGAGCGACCGATGACGGAGCGGGACTTTCGCCGGGCTTTCGACGACCACAAGGACGCGGTGTACGCGTTCGCCTTGCGCCTGACCGGGTCGGCGGAAGTGGCCGAGGATGTGGCGCAGGATTGCTTTGTGCAACTGATGCGCGATCCGGCGAAATTCGATCCGGCGCGCGGGTCTCTGCGGGCATTTCTGCTGGGCGTGACGCGCAATCTGGTGTTCCGCTACTGGCGCGAGGAAGCGCGGATGGATCCGCTGGACGAAGAACGCGAGTGGCCGGCGCCGGATTCGGGCAATCGCAGCGCGGCCATGCTGGGCGTGGCGGGGCTGGTGGCTTCCGCGGTGCAATCGCTCGCGCCGCTGCAGCGCGAAGCCGTGGTCCTGTTTGAGTACGAAGGGTTCACGCTGGAGGAAATCGCGAAGCTGGTGGGCGCGGATGTGGGGACGGTGAAGTCGCGCCTCCACCGGGCTCGGGAACGGTTGCGCCGCGCGCTGGCGCCGGTTCGAAATGGCGCATTTCACTAGAGAGCCGATGGGGAGGAGTTATATGGACTTAAACGAAAATGAACCACTGACGGACGAACAACTTTCCGCGCTGCTGAAGAAGTGGGATGCCGGCGGGGCGCCTGGAGGGCTCGAAGCGCGGGTGTGGGCCGCACAGCGGCCGGGCTTTGTCCGGCGCCACAAATGGGTGCTGATTCCCGCGGCGACCTGCGCGGCGGCGGTCGCGGCTAGTGTGGGAGCGTGGCTGCTGCGGCCCGCGCCTCGGTTGCAGCCGCACGCGTATGCGGTGGTGCAACCTTCCTTCGAGCAACCAGCGCCAGCGGACGCCGCCACTCAGGAGGTGACGGTCGCCCGCCGGGCAGAGGGTTCACAACAGAGCGGAACCAGCGGGCCGGCGCAATCGCAGCAACAGGGAAACCAGCATTCGGGCCCTCGAGGGGATGCTTCCGCCTACTTCTTTTCCACTCCCTCCAAAGCTTACCCCTTCGACGCCAAGCCGTTTCCCGAACCCTTTCCCCAGGAGGCGCGCGTCGAGGCTCCCCCGCCCACAGGAGTGTTTCGCGTCGGTAACGGCGTCAGCGCTCCCAACGTGCTGCAGAAGAGGGACCCTGAGTACTCCGAGGAAGCGCGCATCGCGAAGTTGAGCGGGACCACCCTGCTCCAGATTGTCGTGGGCGAGGACGGCGCCGGAGGCAACCTAAATGTCATCCGGCCGCTGGGGCTGGGGTTGGACGAAAAAGCCATCGAGGCGGTTCGTGCGTGGCGCTTCAAGCCGGGAATGAAGGACGGCGCCGCCGTGCCGGTTCAGGCGTCGATCGAGATCAATTTCCGGCTGCTGGAAGGTGCGCCGCCGTGGCGTCTGACGCGGGCTTTGTTCAATCCGCCGGCCGGGGTGGCGCGTCCTGTTCTGATCGCGGCGCCTTATCCCGCCGATGCCGGAAGCACCGTGAACGACAGCGTCCGCGTGTCGTTTGAAGTGGACGAGAATGGCGTTCCAATCAATTTTAGAAGCCAGACCAAATCCAATCCGAAGCTGGAGAGCGAAGCCATCGCGATTCTCAGCTCGTGGCGATTCCAGCCGGGCACGAAAGACGGAAAACCCGTGACCGTCCCCGCCACCTTCGATTTCAACCACGGAACCGGCGACGCGACGGGCGGCCAGGTGATCCGCGTGGGCGCAGCCGTCGCCGCCGGCAACCTGATCGACAAGACCGTGCCGGCGTATCCGCGCGAAGCCAAAGCCGCGCGGCTGCAAGGCGTGGTCACCCTGGCGGTGAGGATCGGCAAAGACGGCCACGTGACCAACGCTACGGTGATCAGCGGCGATCCAATCCTGGCACAAGCCGCTGTAGAAGCCGTGCGGCAGCGGCTATACCGGCCGACGTTGCTGAACGGGAATCCGGTCGAGGTCGACACGCAAGTGGACGTGAACTTCACCCTGTCAAAGTAGTACCAGTTTGTTTTGAGAAAGTTACCCGTCCAGGGAGCCGGCGATCCTTCCACCGGCCCAGTTTGCTCCCACCGCGCCAAAAATCCCGCCACGCGGCGCAAGATCCTGATACAATAGAGTTTTCCGAGCGGGTGCCTCCCTGGTGATAGGTTTGGGCAGGCGCCTATCAGGAGTTGTCGGGAGTAGCGTTCCGTGTTCTTTCACGTTCGAGACCTGGAAGTTCGCGCTGGACGGTTCGACGTGGAACTGCCGGTGGGGACCATTGAGTTCCTGGACCCCAAACTTCGGCAGGCCAGCGTATTAAAGGCCATTGGAAAAGTGGAGCTGGTCACCGGAGCGCTCGGAGAAATCCGTGTGCGGGGCCACTTGATGGTCGACATGCAAGCCGACTGCGACCGGTGCCTGGAGCCCGCGCCGTTGCCCGTGGACTCGGACTTTGAGTTGTACTATCGGCCGGTCGAGAGCGGATATCAGGAAGAAGTCGCCCTGGACGAGGGCGAGGCCGAGATGGGTTTTTACGAGGGCGAAGGGATTGAGCTGAACGACGTCCTCCGCGAGTATGTTTTGTTGGCCCTGCCCATGCAGCGGCTGTGCAGTGAGAATTGCAAGGGCATCTGTCCGGTGTGCGGGCAGAACCGGAATCAGAAGGAATGCGGGTGCCGGGCGGCGCAAGCCGACGACCGCTGGGCCGCGCTGAACGCCCTGAAAGAGTTGCGACAATAAACCAAGCCACAGGCTGAAGCCTGTGCTACAGGAAGCACGAACGAACCATGCCGAATCCCAAACGACGACATTCCAAACGCCGCACCTCGGCGCGCCGCACGCACGATTCGCTGCGCCGCGCCATCGTCTCGGAATGCCCCAATTGCCACGAACCGAAACTGCCGCACCGGGTGTGCCCGCACTGCGGTAAATACAAGGGCCGCGAAGTAATCGAGGTCGCTGAAGAGTAACTTTCTTCCCTCTCCCATGCTGACGATTGCGGTCGACGCGATGGGTGGCGATCATGCCCCCAAGTCCGAGGTCGAAGGAGCAATTCAAGCGGTCAAGACGCTGGGCGTCAGGGTGATCCTGGTGGGCCTGGAAGACGTGGTCCGGCGCGAGTTGGACAAGCACTCGCAGGCGGCCGGCCTGCCCATCGAAGTCCGCCACGCCAGCGAGTTCATCACCATGGAGGACTCGGCGGCCAAGGCTTTCAAGGCCAAGAAGGATTCCTCGATTCGCGTGGCCTCGCGGCTGGTGCGCGATGGTATCGCGCAGGGTGTGGTATCGGCGGGGAACACCGGCGCGGCCATGACCACCGCCAAGATTGTGCTAGGCATGGTCCGCGGAGTGGACCGGCCCGCGCTCGCCTCGGCGCTGCCCACGCTCACCGGCAAGCGCGTGGTGCTTCTGGACGTGGGCGCCAACGTCGACAGCAAGCCCGAGATGCTGGCGCAGTTCGCCGTGATGGGCGAGATCTATTCGCGCATTATCTTCCACAACTCCAGCCCCCGCGTCGGCTTGTTGTCGATCGGAGAGGAGGAACACAAGGGCAACGATCTGACTCGCACCGCCCTGCCCTTGCTCAAGATTCTGCCCATCAAGTTTATCGGTAACGTGGAAGGCAGCGATCTGTTTAGCGGCTGCGCGGACGTGGTGGTGTGCGACGGATTCGTGGGTAACGTGGCCTTGAAAGTGAGCGAAGGATTAGTGGAGACCATGACCAACATGCTGCGCACTTCGCTCAAGGAGACCGTGGCGCGCAAGCTGGGTTATGTGCTCTCGCGCGCAGCCTACAAGGATTTCCGCAAGCGCGTGGATTATGCCGAGACCGGCGGCGCGCCGCTGTTGGGCGTCAAGGGGGTGTGCATTATATGCCATGGCCGGTCCAACGCCTTCGCGATCAAGAACGCCATCCGCGTCGCGGCGGAGTTTGCACACGGCGGAATCAATGCGAAAATTGAGGCGGAGCTGGAGCAGACCTCGGCACTACGAATGGCAGCGCAATGAAACCTGGGCGGATCATCGGCCAAATCACAGCCGGCCTCCTGTTGGCGGCGGGCCTGGCCTGTGCCGCCCGCCTCGATCCCGTCCAGTGGACTTTCAACTCGGATCTGGAGAAAGCCCCGCCCGGTTCCACCGTCCCGCTGCGCCTCACCGCCAAGATCGACCCCGGCTGGCACATTTATTCGCTGACCATTGCCAAGACGTTCGATGGGCCGATTCCGACCACGGCGTCGCTGGAGCCGAACCCGGCGGTCGCGTCGGTCCAGTTCTACGAGCCCAAGCCGATTCGTAAGCTCGATCCGACCATCCAGCTGGATACGGAAATGTTCGAGAACGAAGCCGCGCTGTGGGTTCCCGTAACGCTGGCAACGGACGCTTCGGGCGCGGTCGAGCTGACGGCCAAAGTGCGCTACGCGGTCTGCGACGACAAGCAATGCCTGCCGCCGAAGACTAAGACTGCTTCGTACACCGTGAACGTCGATCAGGCGGCGTCAGTGCCCGCGGCGTTCGTGATTCCGGCTGGTTACCTGGAAGCAAAGCCCGGGACGGCGGCGAGCGCCGGGCAGATTTCTGCGTCGGCCCCCGCCGGGGGCGCGCAAGGCGACACCGGCCTCGCGGCGTTTATGCTCGCGGCATTCGGATTCGGCCTGGCCGCGATCTTCACGCCGTGCGTGTTCCCGATGATCCCCATCACGGTTTCATTCTTCTTGAACCAGCGGGGCGGATTCCTTCAAGCACTGGTCTTCTCGCTCGGGATCATCGTCCTATTCTGCGCGTTGGGACTGGGCGTCACCGCGGCCATCGGACCGTTCGGTGTGGTGCAGTTGGGATCGAATCCCTGGGTGAACGGATTCATCTCGATTGTGTTCGGCGCATTCGCGCTGAGCCTGCTGGGCGCGTTCGAGCTCACGCTGCCTTCAGGATTGCTGACGAAGTTGGACCAGGCTTCGCGGCGCGGCGGCTACGTCGGCACGCTGCTGATGGGCCTCACGTTTTCGCTCACCTCGTTTGCGTGCGTTGGACCCTTTGTGGGGCCCCTTCTGGTTTCTTCCGTACAAGCCAAAGGCGCGCAGCCGGTGCTGGGGATGCTGAGTTTCGCCACCGGCCTTGCGTCGCCGTTTTTCTTCCTGGCTGCGTTCCCGTCGGTCTTGAAGAAACTGCCCCGCAGCGGCGGCTGGCTGATGCGAGTGAAAGTCGTCATGGGATTCGTATTGTTGGCCGCGATGCTCAAGTACTTGAGCAACGTGGACCAAGTCCTGCAACTCAACGCCCTCACGCGCGAACGCTTCTTGGCCGCCTGGTTCGTGCTGTTCGCTTTAGCCGGGCTGTACCTGTTGGGATTGCTGCGGCTGGAAGGAATCGAGGCTTCAGACAAATTGGGGATCGGACGGTTGCTCACCGCCGGTGTGTTTCTGTCCTTCGCGTGCAGCTTGCTCCCCGGAATGTTCGGCGCGCCGCTGGGAGAGCTGGACGCCTACGTACCGGCGGCGGACTCGCGAACAGGAGTGACCGCTGCGTCGGGCGGAGCGGCAGGCGCGGGCGGACAAGTGTGGATGAAGAACCAGTTGCGCGAGGCGCTCGACATCGCTAAGCGTGACAACAAGCTGGTGCTGGTCACCTTCACCGGTTACGCTTGCACCAATTGTCATTGGATGAAGGCCAACATGTTTCCGCGGCCGGAGATCGCGGACGTGGTGAAAGACCTGGTGCTGGTGGAACTCTACACCGACGGAACGGACGCGGCTTCGGAAGAGAATCAGAAGCTGGAAGACCAGAAGTTCTCCACCGTTTCGATGCCGTTTTACGCGCTGCTCGACGCCGACGAGCGCGTCGTCGCCACCTTTCCCAACGCTACGCGCAACGCTTCGGAGTTTCTGGCGTTTTTGAAGTCGCGGCCGAGTTAGAGCGATGCGCGGGCTCCCGCAAATGTTGCCTTGTGAGGCGGACCCCCGAGCCCGTGCCGGCCGGCTCCAGTGTTTGAAACACCGCGCGGATGTTGAGGTCGGCCTCGGAAGCCGGCCGGAAGGCCGGCTGCAGGCCCAAAGGCCTGCCCCACTTCTTCTGCTGATCTGTTGTGTTGCTTATGGGCAGACCGCTGCGCCCATCCGGGGATTTGCACCCGAAGAATGGAAAACACGGCATGAGTTGGAGGAGAAGGCCAAGGCTCTGGCCAACCCTGAGCGCATCCGCATCGCCATGGAGCGCATCGCCGGAACACCGCATCATGCCGGATCGCCTGGGGCCAAGGCTGTCGCTGACTACGCGGCCGCGCAAATGAAGGAGTGGGGTCTCGACACTCACATCGAAACCTTCGAGGCGTTGATGCCGTACCCAAACGCGGGCGCGGGCTCGCGGTCGCTCGAGATGATCTCGCCTGTGCGCTTCCGCGCGTCCCTGAAGGAACCGCCCATCCCCGGTGATCCCGCCACCGACGACAACGGCCAAATTCCCACTTACAACGCCTATTCCGCGTCCGGCGACGTCACGGGGCAGCTCATCTATGTCAACTACGGCATGCCCGAGGATTACGCTTACCTGAAGCGCCAAAGCATCGACGCGCGCGGCAAGATCGCCATCGTGCGGTACGGCAAAGGGTGGCGCGGGCTGAAGCCCAAGCTGGCGCAGGACAATGGCGCCGTCGCGTGCATCATCTATTCCGATCCGCGCGACGACGGCTATTTTCAAGGCGACCCGTACCCCAAAGGCTTCACGCGATCCGAGCAAAGCGTGCAGCGCGGCAGCGTCATGGACATGATGTTGTACCCTGGCGATCCGCTTTCGCCCGGCTGGGCGTCGGAGGCGGGCGCGCGCAAGCTGGCGCGGGAAGATGCGGCCACGCTGCTGAAGATTCCGGTGATGCCGATTTCCTGGGGCGACGCCAAGCCGCTGCTGGAACAGATCGAAGGCGAGCTCGCGCCAGAAGCGTGGCGCGGAGCACTTCCGATCACTTATCACATCGGTCCCGGCCCGGCGACGGTCCACTTGAAGCTCGATTTCGACTGGGCCAATCGCCCGCTCTATGATGTGATCGCGACCATTCCGGGAGCGGTGTACAAAGACCAATGGATCGTGTACGGCAATCATCACGACGCTTGGGCCAACGGCGCCAGCGATCCTTCGAGTGGCGCCGCGGCGTTGCTGGAAACCGCGCGCGTCCTGGGAACGCTGGCCAAGCAGGGCTGGCAGCCCAAGCGCACCATTGTGCTGGCGCTGTGGGACGGCGAGGAATTCGGATTGCTCGGCTCCACCGAGTGGGTGGAAAAGCATCTCGACGAACTCGATCGCAAAGCCGCTGTTTATATCAACACGGATTCGAACGGTCTCGGCGCATTGTCCGCCAGCGGATCGCACACTCTTGAAATGTTCTTCAAGGAAGTCATGCGCGATACGGCCGATCCGGTCGCATCCAAGAGCTTGCTGGAGCTGTCGCGGGCTAACGCTTCGCGATCGCGCGCGGATGGATCGCGCGGCCCGGAGTTCCACTTGGGCGCGCTGGGCGCCGGCTCGGACTACGTGGCATTTCTGGACCACGCCGGAATCGCCAGCTTGAACTTGGGCTTTGGCGGGAATGAAGAAAGCGGCGTGTACCACTCCAACTACGACACTTTGAACTGGTATGACCGCTTCTCCGATTCCACCCGCGTGTACGGCAAGACGCTGGCGCAGATGATGGCCGCGACGCTGTTGCGCTTGGCGGACGCGCCGGTGCTGCCCTTTGAGTTCGAGACGTTTTCGGCAACGCTGCGGCGCTACGTGAGCGAGATTCAGAAGGAAGCTCCGGCGCGCCCGGGCGCAGCGGCGCGCCAAGGCAACTTGGATCTGCATGAGATCGCCGACCAAGTCACGAAATTGGCCGTCGCGGCGAAGGCTTACGAGGACGAACTGGCCGCCTTGTGGAAGCGACCCGGCGCGTCGGCTCCGGAGAAATTGGCGAAGCTGAATGAGTCCTTGTCGCATGCCGAGCGCAGCCTGCTTTCGCCCGCGGGCTTGCCGGGGCGCGAGTGGTACCGGCACCAGATCTACGCGCCGGGGCTCAACACGGGCTACGGGGCTAAAACCATCCCCGGCGTGCGGGAGGCCGTGGAAGCGCAGCATTGGCGGGATGCTAATCGCGAATCCCGCCGCGTCGCACAGGTGTTGCGCGCGATGACCCGGCAAGTGGACGAAGCCACCAGGCTCCTCAAAACTGTTGAGTGAAGGACGTGGAGCACGCACTTTTGCGTGCCACGTCGCGACGCACCGGCGGACTTTGCACGAACCGGCCAAGCGTCGGCACGAGTGCCGACGTGGCACGCAAAAGTGCGTGCTCCACATGGGGCTAAACAGGCACCACAGGACTAGGCAGGCACATAAGGGCTAAACAGGCACATCGGGCTAGGCTGGAACGGAGGGCAGCCCTGCCAGCGCCATGGCGATTTCCTCCGCCGGGTAATCGTAGTTTTGGAGCTTTCCGGCTTGGTAATCGATGTATGCCTGCATGTCGAAGTGTCCGTGGCCGCACAGGTTGAACAGGATCGTACGCGACACGCCTTCTTGTTTGCACTTCAGCGCCTCGGAAATTGCTCCGGCCACGGCGTGATTCGCTTCTGGAGCCGGGATGATGCCTTCGGCGCGGGCGAACTGGATACCGGCGGCGAAGGCGTCGAGCTGCTGCACCGACGTCGCCTCGATCAGTCCCAGATCGGCGATGTGCGAAATCAGAGGAGACATCCCGTGATAGCGCAGGCCGCCCGCGTGAATGCCGGGCGGTACGAACACGCTGCCGAGAGTGTGCATCTTGACTAGCGGCGTTAAGTGGCCGGTATCGCCGAAGTCGTAGGCGAACTTGCCTTTGGTCAGGCTGGGGCAGGCCGCCGGTTCAACGGCTACGATCCGCGGGTTGATCTGGCCTTTGATCTTGCGCCCGATGTACGGCAGCGTGAGTCCGGCGAAGTTCGAACCTCCGCCGGTGCAGCCCACCAGAACGTCTGGTTCGTCGCCGGCCATCTGCATCTGCTCCATGGTTTCTAGGCCGATCACCGTCTGATGCAGCAGCACGTGATTCAACACGCTGCCTAGCGCGTACTTGGTGTTCGGGTCCTGGGCGGCCACTTCCACGGCTTCCGAAATGGCGATGCCCAACGATCCGGTGGAATTCGGATTTTGCTTCAAGATCGCCTTGCCCGATTCGGTTTCCGTGCTAGGGCTCGGAGTGACCGAAGCGCCGAAGGCTTCCATCAGCGCGCGCCGGTAGGGCTTCTGATCGTAGCTGACGCGCACCATGTAGACCTTGCATTCGAGTCCGAAGAAGGCGCATGCCATGGCCAGCGATGAGCCCCACTGCCCCGCCCCGGTTTCGGTCGCGAGGCGCTTCGTGCCTTCCTGCTGGTTGTAGTAAGCCTGCGCGACCGCTGTGTTGGGTTTGTGCGATCCGGCCGGGCTGACGCCCTCGTACTTGTAGTAAATCCGCGCGGGCGTGTCCAGCGCTTTTTCGAGACGACGGGCGCGGTAGAGCGGCGATGGGCGCCACTGCGCGTAGACCTGGCGGACTGCGTCGGGGATTTCGATCTCCGGCGCGGTGCTGACTTCCTGCAGGATGAGGCTCATCGGGAACAGCGGAGCCAGGTCGTCCGGGCCGATCGGCTTCAGCGTGCCCGGATGCAAGACCGGCGCCATGGGTTTGGGAAGATCGGGAATGATGTTGTACCACGCGCGCGGGATGCGGTCTTCGGGAAGAAGGTATTTGGTGCGCTCCATATGCGGACTCATTGTAGCGCCCCGTTGTGGCGCTCGGTGCGGTAGAATCGCTGGCGTATGCGAACCGTCTTGTTGGTGACGATGCTTGCGGCTGCCGGTGCGCAGGCGGCGGAGAAGGTGGAGATCGACAACACCTGGGTGCGGACGTTGCGGGAGACGCTGGGTCCGCATGAGAAGCTGGCGGCGCGGGAGCATCCGGCTGCGGTGGTGATCTATCTCAGCGGCCCGCGGAAGGACGAGGTGGCTTGGCGGGACGCTGGCAAGTACGGCGACGAGAACCCGTCCGATCGACCGCTGGAACAGGTGGTGATCGAGCTCAAGGCGGCGGCGAACGGGCATACGTCATCGTCAGGTTCGGGGCCGGTGGCGCTCGACCCGGTGAAGCTGGACCCGGAGCATCACCTGGTTCCTTTGGAGAATGCGCGTGTGCGGGTGCTGCGGACGATTCTGGAGCCGCACTTGAAGTCGCCGATGCATGAGCATCCGCACTACGTGGTGGTGTACTTGACGGTGTTGCACACGACGATGAAAATGGCCGATGGGCGGGAGGTCGACAATCCGCGGCAGCCGGGTGAGATCGCGTGGCGGGATTACTTGAAACACGAGACGGAGAACATCGGGGACAAGACTGCGGTGGAGATTCAGGTCGAAATCAAGTAAGGGTTGGGTTCGTTTTGCGGTTTCTGGATATCCTTTATATCCAATGATTTGGATGGGGGATTTGGGTAGCGGAGTGGGGCCCGCCTGACTGGCGTGTATAGAAGTATGACAAGTCTATACCATACTTCCATACTGTATATATTTTTCGCCTGATGTTCGCTGTGGGGTTTATGGCTCGCGGGGGCGGCGGGGGCGAGTTTTGGCGAACTTTTCGAGGGCGGCTTTAATGCCTCCGGATACGGCGGTCCAATACTCGGCTGCGTTGTTCCATTTCGCCAGCGGCTTCCCGCCCTTGGGCAGAACTTGGAACTTGGCGAATTCCTCTTCATGCCAAAGGCAGTCGGCGAGGATGTACGCGATCAACTCGGCATCACCTGCTTGCTTGCGTTTTAGCGCCTCGGGGATCTCCGTGCGCATGCAATAGCCCGATGCCAGAAAATCGCGGCTAATTTGGCAGACGACCACGTCGGCGCTGCGAAGCTCCTGCAATATTCTTGCGTCCCATTCCTCGCCAGCAGTCAGCTCGTGGTCGGACCAATAGGAAAGCAGGCCCCGGCGCTCGAAAACCTTCAGGACTTGGCGCAATACTTGGATGTACTTTTCGTCTTTGTGGGCGTAGCTCACGAACAGCCTTAGCGGCTCGGGTCTTTCGAGGGGCGCCAGTAGCTCGGCGATGGGCTCTTTCACCGTCTTGCCGCCGGAGACTACGGACACTGTTGGCTGGTCGGCGCGCAGCACTTCGAGGTCTTCCACGGCTTGCGGCTTGCCGGCGACGTACACCAACTCCTGCGCGCGGAACTGGTAGGCGCTGTGGACCGCGTCGAAGTTGTGGCGGATTACGGCGAGCAGTTCGCGGCGGCGGTCACGTGTGTCTCCCAGAGGGTCCCGTGGGTCCCCCAGCGGGTCCCGCGGGCCCTGGATCGCTATTTGCACCTGGTCGTTCACCGGGTCGGCGCGCACCAGGGCTTCGCAACCGCTGTCCGGGTCCTTCAGGATGACGCCGCTCTTCCAGCGTGTGCCGGCTTCGCTCCAGAAATGCGTGCGGACGATGAAGCGCGGGACGAGACCTTCCGGGATCACGGGGTACTGATAGCCGAACTTCAGGCAATCGTCGCCGAATTGCTTCGCGGCGGGAGGTTGGGAATCTTCGAGAAGCTGGGGGATGAGCACGCTGGCATGGTCCACGGGGAAGCTCAGCTCGAAGGCGTTCATCAGGTCCAGAAGGAAGCCGGCGGCGTCGGCGGGATACTTCTTTTCCTTCAGAGTCTGTTCGGCTTGGCGGTTGGTGAGCAGGCCGTTGGTTACGGGCGCGTGCAGCAGGGCGTAAATGCCTTCGGTGACCCACTCGGGCTTCAGGACGTAATGGGAGCGCAGGCGGGGGTTTTGGCCATAGTTCAGGGCGATGCCCAGGTTGTGCAGGTGACCGGCTAGCTCGGCTTGCTTCTCCGGGTCAGGCTCCTTTTGGGCGTTGCAGAGGTCGGTGTATTGCTGAAGGGAGATGAATCCGCCTTGCATTTCGGAGAGCTGTGTCTTGATGCCGAACCAGCGCTGGGGGAAGCGGTCATTGAGGCCGGGCAT
Source organism: Bryobacteraceae bacterium (assembly GCA_035604115.1). Classification (GTDB taxonomy): domain Bacteria; phylum Acidobacteriota; class Terriglobia; order Bryobacterales; family Bryobacteraceae; genus Palsa-187. The sequence continues at coordinate 52,505 of DATNJC010000044.1, forward strand.
GGCCGCGATCTCGGCTTCGACTTTGCTCTGGAGCAGCTTGATGGATGCAGGATCGTTGCAGTCGGTTTCGATGAAGCCCTTGATGTTGTCCGGGTAATCCTCCAGCCACTTCTCGCGGTTTACGTTGAAGGGCTCCTCCTTCTGCTTGTTGAGCACAACGATGACGGGAGCGTCCTCGCCGCCCGCGGAGCGGATCATTTCGAACCAGTAATAGGCTTCCTTGTCGATGGCTCCGGCGCGGCGATTGAGCACCAGCAGGTAGAGTGCGCGCTTGGTCAGGAAGAAGCGATGAGTGCCGTGCTGCATTTCCTGGCCGCCGAAATCCCAGATGTGGATGGCGATCTTGTCTTGTCCCAAAGGGAAGGACCAATCGTCGATCTTGATTCCCGGCGTCGGTTTTTCAATGGGGTTGAATTTTCCCGTCAGCATGGTCTTCACCAGGGAGCTTTTGCCTACGCCGCCCTGGCCCACCAGGATCAGCTTGGCCTCGTGAAGGGGGCGTGACGCTTCACGCTGGCTGAAGTAGTAGTCGAGGATCGCTTTGGGCGAGGCCCACGGACCGGGTTGCCTAGTTGTCGGGCCAAGGATTTCGGCCGGAATGCCGAGCGGATTTCCGTCGAGGAAAAGGTGCTTAAGCTTGACAAGCCGGGAGAAGCTCTCCGGAAGGATGGCGATCTGGTTGTCCGAAAGGTCGAGGTACCGGAGAGTGGTGAGCTTGGACAGACTCTCCGGAAGCGTGACGATCTGGTTGTCCTCAAGGTCGAGGCGCAGGAGGTTGGTGAGCTTGGACAGGCTCTCCGGGAGGGTGTCGATCTGGTTGTTCGAAAGGTGGAAGTACTGGAGGTTGGTGAGCTTGGACAGGCTCTCCGGAAGGGTGGCGATCTGGTTGCTCCAAAGGCTGAGGTACTGGAGGTTGGTGAGCTTGGACAGGCTCTCCGGAAGGGTGGCGATCTGGTTGTCCGAAAGGTGGAGTACCCGGAGGTTGGTGAGCTTGGACAAGTTCTCCGGAAGGGTGGCGATCTGGTTGCCCTCAAGGACGAGTCGCTTGAGGTTGGTGAGCTTGGACAGGTTCTCCGGGATCTCACTGAGGCCGAGGCCGTGGAGGTCCAGGTTAGTGGCGCCGGAACGCTCCGCTTCTTCGATGCGGCGAAGAGCTTCCTGATCTTCAGGCATATAAAGGCCGCCGAAAAAGACTCCAAAAAACCGCTTCCTCCTGTCGCGGCTTCGGTAGGCGTCGGCGGGAACGTATGGGCCGTGCCTCTGGGCCGAGCGCGCTATGAGTTTAGATCACTTGCTTGCCGGGGTGGGCTCGGGTACTGGAAGAGTACCTTTGCCGTCCAGTTCGAACACCAGCAACTTCGGTAGAACCGGTGCTGTGGTTTGCGGGGGCGGCGGAGGCGGAGGGGCCGCTGCGCCGGTTGCGCCTGGGGGCGGAGGCGGCGGTTGGAACGGATTCACTACGTTGCCCATTCCGCCGGCCAGCGCGACGTACTGTTTGCCGTCGAGCATGTAGGTGATGGGCGGGCCCATGCCGCCACGCAGTCCGGTCTGGACTTCGAGAAGTTTTTCGCCCTTATCGGCGCTGTAGGCGAACAGGCGGCCGTCGGGGACGACTTGGAATACCAGGTTGCCGGCGGTGGTCACCGTTCCGCCGCCGATGCCGCCGCCGAGCGAGACGTGCCATTTCTCTTTTTGGGTTACGACGTCCCAGGCGACTAGCGCTCCACGCTCGCCGGATGGCGGCGTCGGGCCGATGGCAGGTGGCGAGGGTAGTTTAGATGGCGGCTGGGGTGGTGGCCCGGCTGGAGGCGGCTCGGCATTTCCACGGCCGGCAGCAGCAGCGGCCGCCGCCGTGGTTTCTGGAGTCGCTCCCGTGCCGGTACCCGCGGCGGGGCCGCGTCCGCCCGTGGGACCTCGTCCGAACACGATCCCCATGTTTTGCCGACCCTCTTGAAACTTGAAGTTCTCATCCACGGCGAAGGAGAACGTACTGGTGGTGCTCGCGGGAATGTAGATCAGGCCGGTGTTCGGATTGAACGACATCGGCGCCCAGTTGTGGGCTCCGCCGGGGCCCGGCGCGAGCGTGATGGTGTTTTTCCCGTAATAGGCTTCCTGGTTGACGATGGGACGGCCGGTGGCTTCGTTCAAGCCCTTGGCCCAGGTGACCTGCGCGAAGGGCTGGCCGGAAATGAACTGGCCGTTGGTGCGGTCGATCACGTAGTAGAAACCGTTCTTGTTGGCTTGCATGATGACCTTGCGCTTCTGGCCGCGGATGGTCACGTCGGCCAGCACCAGTTGCTGGACGCTGTCGTAATCCCACTCGTCGCCGGGCACCATTTGAAAGTGCCACTTGTATTCGCCGGTGTCGGCTTTCACCGCGACGATGGATGCGGCGAAGAGATTGTCCTTGCCCTTGGATTGCTTGCGCGCGGCTTCGGGCCAAGGGCCAGCGTTGCCGGTGCCGACGTAGAACAGATCGGTGTCCGGATCGTACGCCATGCCGTCCCACACGGTCGCTCCGCCGCCCATCTTCCACCACTCGCCTTCCCAGGTTTCCGCGGCTTTCTTCATCGCGGCATTCTCGAAGCCCTTGGAGGGATCGCCGGGTACCGTGTAGAACTTCCACGCCTGGCGGCCGTTGTCGGCGTCGAAGGCGGCGAAGAATCCGCGCACCGGATACTCGGCGCCGCTGACGCCCACGATCACTTTCCCGTGCGCGATGCGGGGAGCCATGGTCAGCGTGTAGTTGTCCTGCGAATAGGCGACGCGGGATTCCCACAGCGGCTTGCCCGTTTCCATATCGAGGCCCACCAGGCGGCCGTCATTGACCGGAGCGATGATCTTTCCGTTGTACATGGCGATGCCGCGGTTGACGATGCCGCAGCAGATCTTGGGGCGCACGGCGGTCTGATTCACTTCCGGGTCCCAGCGCCATTTCTCTTTGCCGGTGCGGGCGTCGACGGCCCACACGATGCTCCAGTTGGTGATCCCGTAGATGGTACCGTTGTATTCGAGCGGCGTGCCTTCCTGGTTGCCGCCGCCTTTGCCCAGATCGTAGGACCACGCCAGGCCCAGGCGGCTGACGTTGCCGGTGTTGATCGCGTTCAGCGGGCTGTAGCGAGTTTCGCCGGGAGTGAGTCCGTAACTGATCCAATCTTCACCGGTTTTGCCGGCGTTTTTCAATGCGTTGTCGTCGACGCGGCGGGGTTGCTGGGCTAATGCGTTCCGATCGGCTAACATCCAGCCTGCCAGGAAGAATCCAACCGTTACAGAAATAATCGTTGCGGTGCGCACGTGCATCTTCAGGGTGCCTTTCGTGGATTTTAAGCTTTGTTAGTTATTCTAACTGAAATTCGAAAGACGCTACGCGATTCTGTGCCCCCAATACACTGCGACACTTGACCCTTCGGCTAGGAACGCTGAATCCGGCTCGCCGGTAAGGCATCGCGCTAATGGCGCGCCATAAAGCCGCGTGGTATCGCCTTCGTATTTGGCGCGCGACGCGTTCCACACTCGCCAGGGAACGTGTTCCACGCGGTACTCCACGCATCCGCCATCCGGCTGTCTGACGTAGCCCCAATAGTGTTCGGTGATGAACTGTTCGAACGAACCTTCCTCGGGATGCGTGGGCTGACCTGAGCTCTCGACACCGATGGAATTCCACGTCGCGCCGTCGCGCCAGCGGTAAGTAACCTCAATAGATTTGGTTGTGGAGGATGGTTCCACCACGTGGTGCTGCATCGGCAGGGCGATATAGTTCTCGTGATACATGACCCGCGCGATCTTGGCGATGGCCCATCGCGGAACGATCTCGCGTATGAATACGACTCCGCGGCGTTGCTGCCCCTCGTACATGCGCTTTACGTAGAACCTCAGATTCACCTCGTCAAAGTCCGAGTGGAACGGAATCCACATTCCCCGAACCCGCGTACGCTCGAACCGGAAGCCGACCAAGCTGATGTAGGTCTTGCCGTCAAAGTGGTCCAGCTCCGTTCCTGGGGGCGTTAGAGTCGCCAGCACACCTGGATCGACGGCGTAATTCAACATCGCCAGATAGCGCCAATCGGCGGTCAGAAAGGGGCGCGCTTCCACCGGCATGCAGTTGCGTGACGCCTACGGGCGGTCCGACGGCCCCTCCGCCGAAACATCGGGCGCGGTCCGCGTGGGCGAAGTTCGCTGCAGCCGCGCCAGGGCCCGCCGGGCGCGCTCGGCTGTGCTGCCATCGGGATGGTGCTCGATCAAATCGCGCAATTCCCGGATCGCCGCACTCCGGTCGCCGCGCTCGGAATAGATCGCGGCCAGGAACCATTGCGGCTGCGAGAAGTGCGCGGGATCGATGCTTTCCGCCGCTTTCAAATACTCTTCGGCCTCATCCGCACGGCCTAGCGCGAAGTAGTTCATCCCCAGTTGCGCGTTGGGTAGCGCGTCTTTGGGCCGCACTTGCGCCGCGCGTTGATTGTACGGCAGGGCTTCCTCCGGACGGTTCAGGTTGAGCAACACGCCGCCCAGGTTCACTTGGGGATCGAACGCACCCGGTTCCGCTTCCGCGGCTTTGCGGAAATCGCTCTCGGCCTCCTCGAAGCGGGCTTGCTGGTAGGCGATCACGCCCAGCGCATTCCATGCCGCCGAGTACTTCGGCGCGATCCGCACGGCTTCCTCGAAGAATCGCGTGGCGCCCTCCGTGTCGTGCTTGGACATGCGGCGCACAGCTTCTTGGTATTTGTTGAGCGCCTTGCCCGGAATCGAGAGCTGCGTCCGGGAAACCAACGCGCTGGTTCCACTCTCGGCGGCTTCCGCGGAAGAAAACGGCACGGTGACCCGCACCACGCCCTTCTGGTCCGCCAGGCTGGCCGTCACCACGATGGTGCGATGCACCTCGCCCAGCCCCCGCCGTAGAATCGATAGGGTGTAGTTGCCGGGCTGGAGCTTGCGGAAGCGAAACTCGCCGCCGGGATAGGTCAACGTGGAAGTCGAGTACGCAGTCCCCACGCTGAACAGCGTGATGCGGAACGGCCGGGAACGCCGCGCTCCGTCGACGACTTGGCCGCGCAATTCCAGCCAGCCTCCGTCCGCTGCGGACGACACCGCCGCGCTTAGCAGGGCCAACCCGAGGAGGCTCGCCAGACGGCTCATGCCCTTCAGACTACACCCGCGTTTGGCGCGGTGCACGCGTCGTGTACTCTAAGCTGTATGGCTGACAAGGAACCCTCTGAAATAAAACCAGGACGCGTCATCGGCATTGGCGGGGTGTTCTTCAAATCCACGGACAGCGAACGGCTGAATACCTGGTATGCGGACAACCTGGGAATGCCGGCCGGCGCAGGCGGATTCGATTTCAAGTGGCGCGATCACGACCGTCCAGAGGTCGAGCGCCATACGGTGTTGAGCGTGTTTCCACAGAACTCGACGTATTTCGATCCCAGCCCGGCGCCTCTCATGCTCAATTACATCGTGGACGATCTCGACGCTATTCTCGCCAAACTTGCCAAGAACGGCGCTCGGATCGATCCCAAACGTGAGGACCATGACTACGGCCGGTTCGCGTGGATCTACGATCCGGACGGAAATAAGATCGAGCTTTGGGAGCCACGCTGAGTCTGACCGATCTTCTTCAGCTTCCGGTACACCAAAGCCAGGGGCAATCCCACTACGTTGAAGAAACACCCGTCGATGCGCTCGACGAATTTCGAGGCTCGCCCCTGGATGGCGTAGGCGCCGGCTTTGTCCATCGGTTCGCCGGTGGCCACGTATTCCGCGATCTCCTCCGCCGACAGCGCGGCAAACTTCACGCGCGTGGATTCGCTGGCAACCGTTACTCCGCCGGCATGCCGCAGGCACACGGCCGTGATCACGCGATGCTCGCGTCCGGAAAGCCGCTCGAGCATCGATCTCGCGCCTTCCGGGCCGTCCGGTTTCTCCAGCACGCTGTCGCCGAGCACCACGATGGTATCCGCGCCCAGCACGACTTCATCGGCGGATTGCGGTCCGGCCTGCCAGGCGGCTTCCGCCTTCTCTTGGGCCAGCCGCCGCGCGTACACTTCGGGATCTTCTCCCACCGCGCGAACTTCCTCCACCGCACTGACGCGAACGCTAAACTGGAATCCTGCAGTCGTCAGCAGTTCGCGCCGCCGCGGCGATTGCGACGCGAGCACTAATTTGATATCTCGCGCACAACGGACTTCGGCTGTGCGCTCGGCCGGAAGATCACGCATGACTGCATGTTACAATCAAGCTTCCCCCGGCAACCAGCAATGCAACGCGCCGGTACTCTCATCGGAAAACTCAAACTCCCGCCCGGCATGGCCGACCCGGAAACGCGCGCCCGCGCCGTTTGGGCTTTGGCTGTGGGTAAGAGAATCTTGCGGTACACGCGCGCGACGATGCTGGTCCGGGACAAGCTGGTAGTGGAAGTGGAGGACATGGTGTGGCAGCGGCAACTGGCCACCATGCGCCCGTTGTTGGTGCACAATTTGAATCAGGCTCTGGGCGAAGCCTTGGTCGCAGACATCGACTTTCGCCACATCCCGGCGCGGATCAAGCCGCGCATGGCAGAGTCGGCCCGACCGAAGGCCATTCACGATGAAGCCGACGCCATCGCCGACCCGGTGATGCGGATGCTGTACAAGAGGAGCGCACAGCGGTGAAGATCACCGAACAGGAAGTGCGGCGCGTGGCCGAGCTGGCCAACCTCGCGCTGACTCCCGAAGAGATCGCGCGCATGGCGCTGGACATGGACGGCATTCTGTCGCACATGGATCGGCTCAATGCGCTGGACACCTCCAACGTACAGCCGATGGCGCAGGTTCTTTTCGATGCGGAAGAAACCGCTACTTTGCGTGAAGACATCGAGCGTCCCACGCTGCCCAACGCCGAAGCGCTGGCCAACGCTCCGTTGGCGGGCGGGGGTTATTTCAAAGTGCCGAAAGTGATTGAGCGATGACGTCACCGCTGGCGGGTCTCAGCATCGATTCCATCCGCGCCGCCCTGCTCTCGAAAGCCTTCAGCGCCGAGGAACTCGCGCAACAGGCGCTGGCTCACGCGGAAGGCGAAAACCACAAGACCAACGCGTACCTGACGTTTGCGCCGGAGCGCGCGCTCGCCGCGGCGCGCGAAGTGGATCGCAAGATCGCGGCGGGCGAAGATCCGGGTGCGCTCGCGGGGGTCCCGGTGGCCGTCAAGGACGTGATCGTCACCCGCGGCCTCCGCACCACCTGCGGATCGCGCCTGCTGGCCGATTACATCCCGCCCTACGACGCCACGGCGGTCGCACGCCTGGAACGGGCCGGCGGCGTCATTCTGGGCAAAACCAACTGCGACGAGTTCGCCATGGGCTCTTCCAACGAAAACTCCGCGTTTGGACCGGTGCGCAATCCCGTGGCGCTCGACCGTGTCCCCGGCGGATCGAGCGGCGGCTCGGCGGCGGTCATCGCGCAAGGAACCGCGGTGGTTGCGCTGGGCTCGGACACCGGCGGCTCCATCCGCCAGCCAGCGTCGTTTTGCGGTGTCACCGGCGTCACGCCGACTTACGGACGCGTCTCGCGCTATGGGCTGACGGCGTTCGCCAGTTCCCTGGATCACATCGGCCCGTTAGCCCGTACGGCTCGCGATTCCGCGCGCCTGCTGCAAGTGATCGCGGGCCGTGACGGGATGGACTCGACCTCGGCGTTTGCGCCGGTTCCCGACTACTGCGCCGCTCTCGACGGCGACGTGCGCGGGATGAAGGTCGGCGTTCCCAAAGAGTGGTTCGACGGGCTGGCGGATGCCACCGGCGCGCCCATTCTGGCTGCCATTGAACTGCTAAAGAAGCTGGGATGTCAGGTGCGCGAGATTCATCTTCCCCACACGTCCTACGCGATCGCTTGCTACTACATCATCGCCACGGCGGAAGCCAGCGCCAACCTGGCGCGATTCGACGGCGTGCGCTACACTTCCCGATCGGCCTCTGCCGGGACGCTCTCCGAGATGTACCGCATCTCGCGCAACGAAGGCTTCGGCGCGGAGTGCAAGCGCCGCATCATGCTGGGCACCTACGTGCTCAGCGCGGGCTATTACGACGCTTACTATTTGAAAGCCCAGAAGGTTCGAACATTGGTGGCCCGCGACTACGGCGAAGCATTCGAGCAGGTCGACGCCATCGTCGGCCCGGTATCGCCTTTCCCCGCGTTTAAACTGGGCGAAAAAGTGGACGACCCGGTCGCCATGTATTTGTCCGACATTTATACCATCACCGGCGATCTCGCCGGCATCCCCTGCATGAGCGTCCCCTGCGGCGTTACGCCCGAGGGTTTGCCGGTGGGCTTGCAGATTCTTACCCGGCATTTTAATGAAACGGCCATGTTCCGTCTGGCCGATGCGTACGAGCGCACAGCGCGGGGCGCGCCCGTTTAAGGAAAGTATCATCGCGTCCCCGCTGCGTTGTGCGCGATGCTTAAATGAAGCTAAACCGTAACTGACACCCCAACTGAGGAGGACGTAACCGATGCCATTCACTCTGCCCGCGCTGCCTTATGCGCCCGACGCTTTGGAGCCGCACATCGACAAGCTGACCATGGAGATCCATCATGGCAAGCACCATCAGGCCTACATCACGAATTTGAACAAGGCCCTCGAGTCCGCGCCCGCTCTGGCGTCGAAGAGCGTGGAAGAACTGCTGGCCAACAATTGCGCCATCGTGCCGGAGGCCATCCGCACGGCCGTGCGCAACAACGGAGGCGGATACTGGAACCACTCCATGTTCTGGCAGATCATGGGACCGGGCGCCGGAGGGACTCCAGTGGGCAATCTGGGATCCGCGATTGCCGGAGCATTCGGCAGTTTCGACGCGTTCAAGGAAAAGTTCGGCGCGGCCGCCGCGGGCCGCTTCGGATCGGGGTGGGCGTGGCTGCTCAAGAGCGGCTCGGGCCTGGAGATCACCTCCACCGCAAATCAGGATTGCCCGCTGATGGAAGGCAAGCACATTGTGATCGGGCTGGATGTTTGGGAGCACGCGTACTATTTGAAATATCAGAACCGCCGGCCGGAGTACGTCGGTAACTGGTGGAACGTTGTCAACTGGGCTGCCGCCGAGAAGCGATTTAATTCGTAAGTGTTGAGCACGCACTCGTGCGTGCCACGTCGCGGCTCATCGCGACGCAAGGCCGATCTTTCTAAGACTCGCCACGCATCGGCACGAGTGCCGATGTGGCACGCAAAAGTGCGTGCTCCACATTAGCTCCACATCAGCGGGCCGAGCTATCCATGCGCGCGGCCCAATCGAGAAATCGCCGCAGTTCGCCGCGGTGCTCCCAGACGAACTGACGGAATGCCGCGGGCGTGATGGTTTCGGCGTGGAGGCCCCAGTAGGTTTCGATGCGCCAGCGCAGATAGGGACTGCGCCACGGCTGCAGCCGGTGGCCGCGCGAGGCTCGCCAGATTAGCCGTACTTTACGCAGGAAATGGATCACTTCCCAGCCGGTTTGGCCGGGGTCTCAGGCGTGGCGTAGTAGCCGTTACGGGTCCGGACCGTGGGGCGTCCGAAGCCGTTCACAGTCACCTGGATCTTGCGGAACGTGCCATCCAGGTTCTGGTTGGCGGGCGAGTACGCCAGCGTGTACTGATTGCGGATTTCCTTGGCCACTTCTGGGGTGATCTTTTCCACCTCGGCCAGATCCTTGGGATAATAGTCCAGGCCACCCGAAGCTTCGGCCAGCGCTTTCAGGGCCCGCTTGGCGGCCCGGGCTTCGCGCGGCTCCTCTTCGTTGAGGAGGCCGATGCAGTAGATCAAGACTTCGCTTTTCTGTGCTTTACGCACCAATTGCTCAAGTGTTTCATCGCTCGAGTTGTCGTTGCCATCCGTGACCACCAGCAGGACCTTCTTGTCCTTCTTCCCGCTTTCCTTGGCGTAGTCGATGGACAGGCTGATGGCATCGCGCATGGCGGTTCCGCCGCGCGAATCGATTTTGTCCAGCGTCTCTTCCATCTTCTTGATGTCGTTGGTGAAGGGCTGATCCAGGTACGGAGCATCGTTGAAATCGACGATGAACACCTCGTCCTGAGGGTTGGATTCCTTGACCAGCGCCAGCGCGGCGGCGGCGACCTTGGCGCGCTTGTCGCGCATGCTGCCGCTGTTGTCGATGATAATGCCCATCGACACCGGTACGTCTTCCCGCCGGAATATCTTGATGGGCTGATCCAATCCGTTTTCGGTAACTTTGAAGGCCGACTGCGGCACGGTGGTGATCAACTTGCCGTTTTTGTCGAGTACGCTGGCATGCAGCACCACCAAGCGAGTGTCGGTGCGGAACACCGCTACTTCGTCGTCGGCGAGTTGCTGCGGGGATTTTTCCGAAACGGCGTTGGCGGTCGAATTCTGCGCGGCGGCCAGCCCCATACTCAACGACGCGGAGCCCCAGCCTGCCGCCAGCGCCGCCAGAAAATCCCTTCTACTGCGTGGGTGCATAATATCCGGTGCGGAACATGGCCTTGAGCGGCGGCAGTCCCGTCGTCTTTACCAGCTTAACCTGCACGCGCCGGTACTTGCCATCCCGCGTCAGATTCTTGGGGCTGTATCCCAGCACGTATTCGTTCCGCAACTCCAGGCCGATTTTGGCCGCGACGTCCGGCAGCTCCGCCAGATTTTCCACTGGGAAGTGGCGTCCACCGGTCTGCTCGGCGATTTCGGCCAGCAGCGTGGGGCCGTTCAATTCCTCCGGCGTGCGCCCGCGGGAGGCGTAAGGTTCAAAGATGCCAATGGCGTAGATTTGTACGTCGGCTTCGCGCACCGCGTTCCGCACCTCGCTCTCGGTGTATCGGCTGGAATTGTCGCCTCCATCAGAGATGATGAGGATGGCCTTGCGCCCGTTACGCGCCCGCTTCATATGATTCATGGCCATATAAACGCCGTCGAGCAGGGCGGTGCGGCCTTTGGATTGCGTGAACGCCAGCCGGCTCTGTATTTCCTCCGGGTCCGGCGTGAAAGGCACCACCAGCTCCGGGCGGTCGTTGAATTGGACCAGGAAGAACTCATCCTCCGGATTGGCGGTCTTCATGAACTGGCCCACGGCCTGCCGCGATTTCGTGAGCTTGTTGCCCATGGACCCGCTGGTATCGAAGACGATCCCCACGGACAAGGGCGAGTCGTCAGCGGAAAACTGGGTGATCTCCTGCTCGACCTTTTCTTCGTAGACCTTGAAGTTTTCTTTTTCGAGGCCGGTGACGAAGCGCCCGTTGGGCTCGGTCACACCGACGGGAATGAGCACTAGCGTGGTGTCGACGCGAATGTCGGCCTTACGGTCCAGCACCGTCTCGGGCGCTTCTTTGCCGGAACGCACCCGCGGCGTGATGTTGACGTTGGGCGGAGACGAGTCGGCGCGCTTCGGCGTCTGATCGTCGGAACGCAACGCCAGCGTGGCTATCAGCAACGCCGGCGCAATGAGAACAAGGGAACCCAGAGAACGCATGGCTCGCCGCAATCTGGCTACAGTATATCAGGCGGAGGGAAAAATGGAACCTGATTTTGGGCTCCGCCGTCGCCGGTAAACATCCACCCGTGAGCGGGCAAATGGCTCCGAGGAATTCCCAAGCGAACCCATTGGCGACGGCAAACCGGACAAAAGTCTAAACAAAGTCTATACGCTTCAGGTTCCCCGAAAGGAACCCAATTCCGCCCCAAGACCAAAGCGCACCGAAGACGGCCGCGCGACGGCGACCGCGCGATCGCAGCCGAGTTCGATTTGGCGGCCAGACCATGTTATGATTCACGGGTATCATGCACGCCATGCTGGTGCGGCAATCGCTTAAATTCATCATCCTGGCCTACGTCCTGTGCACGCTCGCGGAACTGGCCGTGGTGGTGGCGTACTATGCCTGGAAGCTGACTCAAGTTCCGCTATGGGCGCCGCTGATTCCCTTCCTGGCCATCGATCTTCTCATCACCATCCGTCTGCTGCGCGCCATCACCACCAAGTTGACCGTTCTGGAGGACCGGCTGCGCTGGGAATCCGGGATAGTCTCCAAGGCCACGCGCACCATCGAACTCGACAAGATCCAGGATGTGCGCGTGGATCAGACCTTGGGACAACGGCTGCTGGGCGTGGGCGACCTGTCGCTGGAAACCGCGGGCGGATCGAGCAAAATCGTGATGCGGACCATCGACCAGCCGCAATCGGCCGCCGACCGCATTCTGGAACTGGCGCGCGGGTGGCGCAGTAAAGGGCCGGGCCTGTAGGCCGCCACGTTCCGCGTTCACCGGCCAGCGTTTCCGGGCGAGTATTTCACCGCGCAGAAAGCTGATAAGCTGAAAGCTGATCGCGGAAAGCGATCGCCAGTAGGAGCCGCGCTCACATCGTTAAAGTTTCCGTCCTCGCGTCGTCCAGCAGCGGCAATGCGACTCTGGTTGCCACCGAGCGAACCCGTCTCCTGATCGACGCCGGCATCAGCCGCAAGGAAACCTTCGAGCGCCTGGAAGCCGCCGGGTGCCCGCACGAATCGCTGACCGCGATCCTGATCACTCACGAGCACTCCGATCACGTATCGGGCCTGTGCGCCATCGCGCGCAAGCTGGATATTCCGATCTACATCTCGCGCCTCACCGCGCCCGCCGTCTTGTATGGCGAAGTCTGGGGCGACTTCACGCCGAAGCTCGAATTGTTTCAGGCCGGGTCCGCATTCACCGTCGGCGATATCGACGTCACCAGTTTCACAATCCCGCACGACGCGGTAGATCCGGTGGGATTTTCCTTCCGCGCCGAAGGCATCAAGGTTTCGGTTGCCACCGACCTGGGATATCTGCCCGAATCGGTGCGGTTTCAGTTGCGCGGATCGGAGATCCTGCTGCTCGAATCGAATCACGATCTGGACATGCTCAAGGTCGGGCCGTATCCGTGGGCGGTGAAGCAGCGGGTGATGGGGCGGATGGGGCATCTTTCGAACGACGTGGCCTGCGGGTTCCTGCGCGAAGATGCCGATGTGCGCCCGTCCACGCTGATCCTGGGCCACCTGAGCGAGCACAACAACCATCCGGCGATCGTGCGTTTGCAGGCGGAGCAGGCGCTGCACGGCCGGCTGCTGTTCACGAAATTGGTCGTCGCCGAGCCGAGCCAAGCCACGGAAGCTTTCGTTTACTAACCTCCGATGATTCCCCGATACACCCGGCCCGAGATGGGCCGCATTTTTGGCGATCAGAATCGCTTCGATCAATGGCTGGCCGTGGAATTGGCCGCGAGCGAGGCGCTGGCGGAAACCGGCGAGGTGCCCGCCGACTCCGCCCGGGCCTTGCGTGCGCACGCGGGCTTCAACGTCGAGCGAATTCACGCCATCGAACGCGAAGTGAAGCACGACGTGATCGCTTTTACTACCGCCGTCGCCGAGACCATGGCCGCGGCGGGCCAGACGGACGCGTCGCGGTGGCTGCACTACGGCCTCACATCGAACGACATCGTGGACACGGCGCAAGCGTTGGTCTTGCAACAGGCTTCGCGGCTTTTGCTCCAGGGTGCGGACCAACTCCTGGAGGTGATGAAGCGCCGCGCGTACGAGTTCAAAGACACCGTGCAGATCGGCCGCACGCACGGCATCCACGCCGAGCCGATAACGTTCGGCTTGAAGATCGCCCACTGGTACGATGAGCTCCGCCGCGGCCGCGCGCGTCTGGCCGCCGCCGCCGAGGACTTGCGCGTCGGTAAAATTTCCGGCGCCGTGGGCACCTACGGCCACATCGGCCCGCAAGCCGAGGGAGCCATCTGCCGGCGGCTGGGCCTGGAACCCGCCCGCATCACGTCGCAGGTGATCGCGCGCGACCGCCACGCCGCGTGGGTGTCCGCGCTGGCGCTGGTCGCCGCGAATCTGGAGCGAGTGGCGCTCGAAATCCGCCACTTGCAGCGCACCGAAGTCCGCGAAGCCGAAGAACCTTTTGCCGCAGGACAGAAGGGCTCGTCCGCCATGCCGCACAAACGCAACCCGGTGGTGTGCGAACAGATCTGCGGCCTGGCGCGCGTGGTCCGCTCGAGCGTCCAGGCGGTGATGGAAAACGTCGCGCTGTGGCACGAGCGCGACATCTCGCACTCCTCGGTCGAGCGCGTGGTGCTGGCCGATTCGGCCATCCTGGTGGATTACCTGCTCGCCAAGAGTACTTGGTTAGTGGACGGGATGCGCGTCTATCCCGAGCGCATGCTCGCAAATCTGGAATCCACGCAAGGCCTTATTTTCTCGGGGCAATTACTCTTAGATTTGGCGGCCGCGGGCATGCTTCGCGAACAGGCTTACGCCCTAGTCCAGAGCCACGCCATGGAGGCTTGGGAAAGAAGCAGCAATTTTCGGGCCGCGGTGGAGTCGGACAAGGAAATCCTTTATTATCTTACGATTGAAAAGATTACCGAGGCTTTTTCGGTGCGCCGTTACCTCACCTACGTGGATCGGATCTTTGCGCGTGTCTTCCAGGAATCACATTAAGATTCAACAACTTATATGGATATTAGTACACCACCTGAAATTGGTGGGTGGAAACGCTCAGATCTGCAGTAAACTGGGACTGCGACCGATGTCCCACGCTGCACACGAGTTCGAGGTGGCCCGAGTTCTGCTGGTAGACGACGACCCAACGTCGCGCCTGACCCTTAAGACAGTGCTCGAGGCCAGCGGCTACAATGTGGACTCCGCGGCCAGCGCCGCCGAAGCCGTGGGTAAGCTGGACGAAGGCCAATACGAACTGGTGTTGAGCGATCTGCAGATGGAATCGCCGCAAGCCGGCCTGAAAGTTCTAGCTCACGCCAAGATGATGGATTATAAGCCCGCTACGGCGATCATCACTACGTATCAAAGCGTTGCGCCCGCCCGCAAAACGAATTCGGTGCTCATCCGGCCGGAAGACGTTCCCGCGCTGCTGGGTAAGATCGCCGATCTGGTAGGACACCGCGCGAGCCGAAGGCTGGAGCGCGAACTGCGCCTAGCCGGAGCCTAAGTCTTCTTTTTCCCTATAAACTGACTGGGCGACACCTTCTTCTCTTGAAGGCTGGGCGTGTGGTCGATGACTTCTTCCGCTTCGTGTATCTTCTGATCGAGGACCTTGCTGCTGGCGGCGTACTTCTTCCGGGCAGCCGCGACGTTGGCGCGGGTGATCTCCTGGGAACTCACGGCGAACCCGGAGAGGAGCTGCTCCAGATCCTGGCTTTGGCAAGCCGGGCACGCTGCTACGGTCCCTTTGAGGACCAGCAGCTCGAACTGCTCGCCGCAACCCCGGCATTCGTATTCGTAAATCGGCATCCTTGCAGCCTCCTCTAGGGTGCGGTTCCCGCGGCCAGAAAAGTGCCGGCATAATGTACCTGCCGGGCGCGATTGGCCAGATCCAGCACGATCCTGCCGTCGGCCTGCGAGACGCCGGAACCGGTGAAGGTTTCCGGCCCCACGGCCACTTCCAGATTACTCAACTTCCAGCGCGCCGGCCCGGGCCCCACCTGGAAATCGCCGGCGATGGCCCGGAAGTCCGCCTCCGGGGCAAACGCGATGCCGCGTCCGCGCAGGCGGCCTTCCGCACGCGCGGTTTCGAGCAACTGAAGCCCGCTGCCTTCGGCGTCCAAGACACCTTCGAGGTCGATGCGGCCGCCGCGCCAGGCCACATCCTTGACCTCGCCTTCGAAATGAAACTGGGGTGCGGAGGCGGACAGATCGATGGTGAGGTCTCCCGCGACGGTTCCCGGCACGGCCGAACCACCGGTGTCCATTCGGACGGAATCGGGGCGGGCCGTGTCGGGGCGAGCGGCATCGGGGCGGGCATCAGAGCGGATTGTATCGGCGCGAGCGGTCTCGGGGCGGGCTGCGTCCAGGCGGGGGGAATCGGCGCGGGCAAAATCCATGCGAGCGTTCAGGCCCAGCAGGTAGACCATTCCCGCGTCCCATACCATACGGGTCCACAGGCCACGGATCTTGGTGTCGCCGGCGGCCAGCGTGTCAATGGAGATGGTTCCTTCGGCGTGGCGGGCCGCGAGCCATTCCGGAAGCGCCGCCGCGCGCAGACCGAGAGTTCGCGCCAGAAAGCCGCGTTGACGCACCAGCGCGGGCTCCAGCAGCCGTTGCAGTTCGGCGGCATCGGCCTCGGCGATAGCGAGGCGGAAACGATGCGGACGCGCGGCGCCCTGCTCCCAGCGATAGTCGCCGGTGAAACTCACGTCGCCAACCTTGGCCCGCAACCGAGTGATGGCGGCCCGTTGTCCGTGGAGGCTGCCATTCAGGCTGATGGCCGCGGATTTGATTTGGACCGGATCGGCCAAACCTTCGACCGGGATGCGCGCGTCCAGCAGCTCGGATTCTCCGGTCCATTCGCCGGCGCGGGTGCCCAAGGGGTCTGCGCCGCGTTGAGGATCGGCACTGCGTTCACCGCCGGCCTGGGAAGCGGCCCGTCCCGCGGAATCGCCGGCTCGGAAGCGAGCCCACCCGCGCCACGTGCCCTGGGTGGCGTGTTCCAGTAGCGGGATGGCTCCGAAGCCGAACGAGCGCATGTCGGCGACGCTGATTCCGCGCGTGGTGATTTTGAGATCCAGCGCGCGGGCGCCGGAATGTCCGATTCCCAACGCCGCACTGCCTTCCACGTCCACGCTGCGATTCTCTCCCACCCGCAACGTGGCGGGCTGCATACGCACCGTGCTCGCACCGCTCTCGCTGCCGATGTCGAAGACCACCGCATCGGCGGCCAGGGGCGCGGCTTCCGGCAAGGTGATCGAAGCCCGCTCCAGACCGATGTGGCCGCTGAAGCCGTTTTCGCGGGCGTAGCCTAACGATCCGGAAACGGTTCCGTCCACGGCCAACTTCTGAGGCAGGGCCACGCCCATGCGCCGCGCGATCTCGATCAGCGGCGCGACGGGGACCGCGGTCAGGTCGGCTGCGGCGTCCCAGTCCGGCGCGGAGAGCAATTCGCGCACGTTTAAGCGCACTGTCACGGGCGATTGCGGGGCCACCTCTGAAGCGGGCCCAGCAGTGGACCCTGCAGCGGGCGGCGCCGAGGTGGACAATTCGAGGCGCTCGGTCCGGAGGTCGAGCGCGCCGTTGAAGGGCATGCGCAGCGCTGTGGCCGGCGTCGGCAGCAGGTCCCAGCGGTGGACATCGCCCACCTGAATCTGGCCGCTCACATTTAATTGCGAGGGGGCGCCGGAAAGCTGGGCTTCGAGCGCGATGCTGCCTTGAATGCCGAAACCGGAAGGATCGAACAGCCGCAGGATTTCTTCGAGCGAGCTGCGCTCCAATTCGACTTTGAAATCGAGGGCGCGGTTTCCCGCCGACGACCTGCCGTTTACGAACAAGCGTCCGAAGTCCTGGGCGGAATGGTCGGTACGCGCGGGCGCTCCTCCAAAACGCAGCTCCACAGATCCGTCCGCGCCGGGCGCCACATCCAGATCGGCGTTATCGAAAAAGAACACGGATTTGGTGTCGCCAAACTTGAAATTGACGCGTCCGCCGCGCATGCGCAACGCCGGAATGGCGCGCACGCTGGGCGAAATGGACAAAGCCGGTCCGCCGAGCAAATATTGAAAATTCCACGGGCCGGCCGCGGTCTTGACCAGGTTGATATTGACCTCTTGTCCGCCCAGGTTCAGGCTGGAGAACTCCAGCTTGCGCTTGAACAAGCCGAGCAGGCGCACGCTGGCTCCCAGCGAGTCCACGTAGGCAAAGGGTTCGATGCCGGCGCGGGGATCCTCGTGGATGGTCACGTCGTCGAGCGTGAAGCCGGGGGCCGGCGTCCAACTGGGGAACAGGGTGAAGTGGACCGCGCCGATCTCCACCTTGCGTCCCAGGCCGCGTTCGAGCGCCCGCTGGATCGGCGCGCGCAGCAGGTTCACGGGAAAGAACGGCAGGGCCACTGCCAGCGCAGCCAGAACCAACGCGGCAACCCACCACTTGCGTTTCATCGAACCGGCTCCAGATGCTTGCCCGTGAGCCGCGCATAGGCCGCGGGATCGTCGGCGTCGGCCAGCACGCCGGGATCGTCCACATCGAGATACAAGATGCGATCCGCGCGGGCATTAATCACCTGCCGCGTTTCGGCGGTGGGCGGCAGCGCAAGGAATTCCTGCACCAGTGCAGGCGCCGCGCACACCGGATGCCCGCGCCTCCCGCCATACCGCGGAATCACCACCTGACAAGACGCCGGACGTTGTTCAAACGCCTGCTTCACTGCGGCCACCGTGGCTTCGCTCACCGCCGGACAATCCACCAGCGTGAACAGGAAGCCGGACGCTTCCGGAGGCAGCGCCGCCAACGCGATTTGCAGTGAGCTAAGTTGACCGCGGTCGGGGTCCGGGTTCACCACCACGCGCGCGCCGGAGGGGACGTGCGGAAGAAGCGCCTCGGCTCCATCTCGAGCATGGTGGCCCAGCGCCACGATCACCGGATCGCACACTGTGCCGAAGATACGCACCAACCGGGCGAGGAAGGTTTCGCCGCGATAATCCAGCAGCGCCTTGGGCCGGCCCATGCGGCGCGAGGCTCCCGCGGCGAGGATGATCCCGGCGATTCCCGATGTTGGCACTTACTTCAGCAGCGCCTTCAGATTCTCGTGCGCGAAAATGGACTTCGACAATTGCCGCCAGTCGGCGTCCGGGGCGCGGCGGACGGCGATCATTTCGGCTACTACGGAGATGGCGATCTCCTCGGGCGATTCCGCGCCGATCTCCAGGCCCATGGGCGCGAAAATCTTCTCGAACGCTTCGCGCGGCAGGCCTTCTTTCTCCAGTTCCTTCACCACCGAGATGGTTTTGCGCTTGCTGCCGATCATCGAAATGTATTTGGCTGGAGTCGTGACGGCCCAGCGCAGCACGCGCATATCGTCGCGATGGCCGCGCGTGACGATCACCAGATAACTGGAGGAATTCACCTCCAGCTTGGGGAACACCGCCTCATACTCTTCGGCATAGGTGGCTTCCGCTTCAGGAAAGCGCTCGGCGTTGGCGAAGGCTTCGCGGTCGTCCACGATGACGGTGGAAAATCCCGCCAGGTTCGCGACTTTGGAGATGCTCTTCGATACATGCCCGCCGCCGAAAATGAACGTCCGCGGCTGCGGAATCACCGGCTCGACGAAGATGTTCAATTGCCCTCCGCAGATCAGCCCGTTGTCGTACGCCGCGTCCTGGCCCAGGCTGAAGTTTAGGTGGCGCGGCTTGCCGGTTTCGATCACCTCGCGAGCCACCGTCCAGACCTCGGCTTCGACGCAGCCGCCGCCGATGGTGCCCGCCATCGAGCCGTCCTCGCGCACCAGGAGCTTGGCGCTCTCATAGCTGGGAATGGAGCCCTTCACCTGCACGATGGTCGCCAGCGCGCACTTCTGCCCCAGCTTGCGCAAGCGAACGATTTCGTCGTAGAGGTCCATTAGTACGAGTATATGTCAGGGAATGCTGTCCCCAGCGCCGAGGGTAGTGTGGTCTTAAGACCTCACTACCGCGCCGAGGCCGGATTCGTTGCCCAGCACCTCCCGCGCCACGCAATGATAACGTATTAAAAGCATGGTCATACGGCGCGAGCAAATGCTGGTCTTCGAAGTAGCTGCCGAACAGCGGTTTCAGCGCTCCCTCGTCGAGCACTTGAAACAGTTTTCTCCCACTCACGCCAGTGCTCTCGGCGACGGAGCCTTGCAACAGATCGTCGCAGACGGAACGAGGCGCGCCTTTGCATATCAGCTTACAACGCGGGGAGGAGTGCGTTTGTTCTTGGAGTTGATGTTCACTGTCGGCGGACATTTCGACAGTGATGTCCAGTACCCCTGGGCCGGCGAAATATTAGGTACGGCGAGCTTTGACGGCGGGATACAGAAGGCCGACCAGTTGTACCGAGCGATCACGAATTATCTCGAAGAAGTCGCTGGTCCGAATCGGCAAGCGGCGGTTAGGGCGCTCCAACGCGCCGTGGCCAAGGGTCCTGGCGCGCTCGAACCGGCAGCCCCCTCCGCATCAGCCGTTCTCGACAGTCTGAAGGAGGCGTACCCGGAGAAATGCGCGTATGTGGGCGAACGGGCAGTGAAAACTCTAATTGCCGGCGCGCGCGAAACTGCCGCCAGATTTGGTCCAGTTTCAAGTTCAAACGTCGCTTTGTTTGCTGGGCTGATGTTTGATCTAGGTCACATGTTTTATACGGATGCTCTTTATCCCTGGGTCTCAAGTACGCTGAATGATTCCGCGATCCAGGACGCGCAAGCTCGCTTGGATCTGTTGTCCTCGAAGGTTCTCGCCTATCGCGAGGCAGCCTTGAATTCCTTGATTGGCGGGACGTCCGATGCGGGGGATCAGTAACGATGGGTCTCGGCGATTCAAAGCCTCCCACCCCGCCGTCCACCGACACCACCGGAGTTAAAGCGACTGCCACACCCTGTCCGGCAGCTCAGGCGCTTCCCACCACCGTTCCCAAAACCTGCGCGGACGCGCCCAAGACCATCACGATTCCCAAGACTGTCAACGACGATTTCGGGAAGCTTTGGGGTGACAGCTTTCCGGGCGGAAAGAGTCAGGAGCAAGGCGGCACCCTCGTACAGGACAAAGATGGCAAAGTCACCGTAGTAAACAAGGGCGCAGGTACGGGTGGTACGTTCTCGCCCGACCGGACGGTACCGGCGGGCCAAACTGTCATTGGCATCTTCCATACGCATCCCTACGACAAATCCGAAGGCGGCGCCACCGGAGTTTCCTACAGCGGCGCGGATATCGCCGTAGCCGTGAATCGTCGCGAACCCGATTATGTTCAAAGCGGCGACACGCAATTCATGATCATGCCGACCGAGGAGAGTCCGACGAAGGTCGACTACAAGAAAATGAACGATGATCAAAACAAGAGAATCAGAGAACTGCAGAAATCGGGCAAAGGCCTTGGCGAGGCTAGCCGAATCGCGGCGAAAGAAACAGCGCAGAAGAATAAGATGGCGTATTACGAGGGCAAAGGTGGGGTCCTCCAACGGGTCAGTTGCTAGTCGCGGATGGGTGGCGGCCGTGGTACTCCTTGCCGCCGTGGTGTGGAGCACAAGATGGAAGGCCATTGCGCAGACCGGCAATACGGAGAAAGCGATGTCGAACGAAAAACAGCTTGCGGTTGAATTGAACGAGTATCGGCATGGCGACCACATCCAAGTGCACTGGTCCAAGCTCGGTAAGGCCAGTGTGACCCTACGGATGGCGGGTACAGCCGCCCCCACAGCTTGGACGGGGACGCCTCTCAAAGACCACCTGGCGACAGTTGAGAAGATGCTGAGTCAGATACGAGCATCGAAGAACGGAAAGGATTTCCAGTTGAAAGTGAACTGGCCGGAGCGCGCCGCGACGATGGTCGCCTGGAACGCCACGGGTGAGCCCTCAGACCTGCGAGAGCTTCGCCGCGAGATGGAATTCATGACTCACGTCCCTTACGTGGTTGCCAAGGGGGCGCTGGTCCACGGGAACGAACTGGAATCTAAGAAGGATTACGCCGCGGCGGTTCACGCGTATCGCGGCGGAGTGGACGAGTTAGCGAACCTCTATTCCAGTCCCGATCTGCTCGATGACACAGGAATGAAGCTTGTGCTAGCAGAATCGCAGGAGGAAAACGGGGACACGAAGACAGCCGCGACCGTTTACGGACGGGTGCTGGAATCGAGAATCCATGCGTATTCGGAAAAGTACCGGTTGAACTAGAAGTCCGCAACAGCGCCGGCGCAGCAAAACGCGACGATTGCTGTTCAATTGCCTCCCCAACATCAGCCCATTGTCGCAGGCCCCGTTCTGGCCACACCGAAGTTGAGGTGGCGCGGCTTTCCTGCTCCGCCACTTCGCGGGCAGCAGCCCACACTCGGCCGCCCAGGACGCGGCTAGGGCGTCCGGACTCCCGCGACCCGCGCTGTCATGCGGCGGTGTCCCAACACCCTTATGAATCAGCGGCCGGTACCTAGTCTAGTGCGTCAAGCAGATTGCCGATTATCGAGAGCCTTGCGAGCGCGCTTGACCTTTTCGAGGATGTCAGCGGCTTTTGCAGTCCAAATGAACGGCTTGGGTTGATGGTTGTGCTGGTCGACATAGGCGCTGATT
>DATNJC010000045.1:0-3540 GCA_035604115.1 Bryobacteraceae bacterium
TCCACAACGAAGATCCCACTCCCTTCGTCTGGACCAAAACGGCAGACCAGATTCTCGCCAGCATTGGCCGCTACGCCCAGCGTACCCTCACCGCGCACCCCGCTCGACTTATCGCACGAACCATTGGGACAGGAGACTAGCAGGGAAGTGGGGCCAGCCCTTCCGGGCTGCCGCCGCCGTGCTTTTTGCGCGGCGTCTAGCTTTTGGCAGCACGGGGGACGCGCCGCCTCAAAAGGCGGCGGCAGGCTGAAAGCCTGGCCCCACTTGGTGCATGAAATTCAAAGACACGAGACTAGTTGGCTGCCGCCCGATGCAGCATTTCGTCAAGCTCGGCGCGTCCGAAGAAGCGCCCGTGCATCACAACGGCGCGGATAGTCTGCGTATTGCGGATGTCGCGTAACGGGTCGGCGTCCAACAACACGAGGTCGGCGGCTTTGCCTACCTCGATCGTGCCCATCCGGTCCTGCGCGCCGAAGAAGCGAGCTGGATTTAGCGTCGCGGTTTGCAAGGCTTCCATGGGCGTGAGGCCGGATTCGACCAGCAGAGCCAGCTCCTCATGCAATCCGTAGCCGATCAGCACGGGATTGCTGACGCTGGTATCGGTCCCCGCCAGGAACTCGACGCCCGCACGATGCATGTCGCCCACCAGTTTCTGGTAGCGCTCGAGCGATGCGCGAACTCGCAGCTCCAGCCCTCCGTAGGCTTCCGGCGAGAGATCCTGCATGTAGAACCTCTGGCGCGGATGCGGGGTTTCACGAATGATACGCGGCTGGGAGGCGAGCCTCGGGTCGCGGGCGAACTCGTCGCCGTGTGCGAACCCTTGGAGCAGGACCAGCGTGGGCGTGTGCCAGGTTCCGTTGCTCACGAACGTTTTGAATAGGGCCGCGCACTTTTCTTCGCTGTAAGTGTCGAACAGGCCCTGGGGGTCTGGAAATCCGAGTTCACGCATCCGCTGCTCGCCGGAGATCGCGTTGGAGTTCATCAGCTCGATGCGTGCGGCGCGGAGTTCGGGTTCGCGCGTGGAACAAGCTAACAGGATGTTGATCAAGTGTTCCTGGCTACGCTGACCGGCGGAGGAGGCCTCGGCCGGGCTGACCTCCTCCGGCACATGGCCCACGAACGGAATGCCCACCGCGCGGGCCTCTTGGGCGATTGCGAAGTAGGCCTCGCGTGGGAGGCTGTTATAGACCTTGAGAAAATCGGCGCCGCTTGCGGCCAGCGCGCGGACCGCAAAGCGCGCCTGATCGGCAGTCGCCACGGCGGCGGCGCCCGGAGGCGGCGGACCGTTGCTCAACATGCGAGGGCCGTCCAGAAACGCGGATACGACTAGTTGAGGAACATCTGGCCGGGAGCGCAGCGGAATCAGTGCCGCGGGCGCGACGCCGGAATACATCTCGCGAACGCCGGTGATCCCGTTGGCTACCAGCAAAGGGAAGAAACTTTCCGGGGATCCCAAGTGGACGTGCATGTCCCACAGGCCCGGGATCATGAACTTGCCTTTGGCGTCCACCTTGCGCGCGCCACGCGGGATCTTCACTTTCGGGGCGATTTGCGCAATGCTCCCCCCGGAGACGAGCACCGAGAAATTGCGGTGTGGCGCCGCGCCAGTCGCGTCGATGATCGTGACGTGCTGGAAGACGATGGGCGCGTCCGGAGAGAGTGGGGCTGGTTGGGCTAACAGGCGGGCCCCCGCAATGGCGCCTAAAACCAGGGCCCGGCGGCGCACGCCGGTCTACTTTTTCTCCAGCTTGAGGTTGATGATGGCGGTCTTGCGGTCGTCGAACACGCTGAGCGTTTTCCACCCGCTTTCCGAGCCTTGGGACACGGCCTTGAGTTGATAATCGACATCCGCCTTCAAGCCTGCGAAATGATAGGCGCCGTCGCTCTGAGCGATGAAGGAACGGACTTGCAGCGTGCGCATGTCCTTGAGCTGAACCACGGCTCCCGGTACGGGTTTGGAGTCGGAGTCGAGCACGGTGCCCTGCACGGCGCGGGCGTTGGCGTCTTCCTTGCTTTTTTTCTGGGCGGCGGCCACGCCCGGTAGCGCCGCCATAATGGCAACCGTAACGGCCAAGGCCATCGCCGGGCGCAGATGATTTCGCACTCGCAATCCCCTATCTACTATCCCAATATCCCAACTCTAACAACTCTGCCGCTATTTGGACTCCGGCACCAGCAGCAGGGTTGCATTCACCTGTTCTTCGCCGCCGACGTCGATGTCCTGGCGCACTGGGCGGTACCCTTTGAGTGTCGCACGCAGCACGTAGGTTGCCTGCACCGGGGGAACGCGAAAAGCGAACTCCCCGCGGCCATCGGAGACGGCTTCCCCCAGTTTCTTTTCTTTGGGATCGTCCTTGCGTGTGAGCCACACAGCGGCGCCCGGCTGTGCGAATCCCGGGTCTCGGAAGACCGTTCCGGCGATCACCGCGTACGCGGATTCGTTCTTGCCGGACTTCTTATTTCCGTTGGACGGCTGGCCCGATGCCACGGGAGCGGCGGCGGCCGCGAGCATGGCGCCTAGACAAACCAGCGCGGCGCGGAGGCGCGGACTTGCCGCCATCGGAGTCTTCGTCCGGGTCTTCGTCTTAATCCTCGTCCTCGTCTTCGTCTTCCTCGTCCTCATCCTCTTCGTCGTCGGCGTAATCGTCGTCGAAATCGTCGTCGTCATCGTCGTCGGCCTCGTCGTCGTCCTCGGAAACCAGATCGAGAGGAGTCACACTATTCACCGTCAGATTCGTGCCGCATTCCTCGCAGGTGAGAACGTCGCCCTCGTCCAGCTCCTCCTCGTCGACGTCGATCGCGGCGTCGCACAGCGGGCAGTTGACCATTTGGGTTCGTTCCTCCATTTCTCTGCGCGAACACGGAAACGGCTCCATCGCTACCGAACCGCCGCCGCAAAGCGCGGTTGTTTTCACGGCTTCAGAATTTGTTGTACCACGCGGCGAGGCCGTTTGTGGCGCAGCAAACATGACCATCGTCTTTCAAACCGGCTGCAATACTCCAGCCGCCCGCTTCAGATGGTCCATCGAAAGCGTGACCAAGGTCTTCTCCAAATCCTCGGCGGACTCGATCATGTAGGTGAGATGCCGGGCCGCCAGCTTCATGCACCAGGCGTCGGTCACCGGATGGCCCGTCTCGGCGCTGAGCGCGAGCAGGCCGGGGTGCGACAGGGCCAGCACCTTCTCCTGCTTTTCTTCGCCCTCCGGCTTGACCATGAACTTAACGTCTACGGTATCGGCGTGGCGGATGGAGATGCCGGTCTGGAGCCATCGAAACTCGACGTCCCACTTGCGTCCGAAGGGGTCGGGTCCCGCGGTAAAGCGGCGATTGTTATCGGGCATAAGTTCCAGGCTACCAGACGCCGCGCGGAGAGTTCATCTTCCGTGAAGAGGAGGCCCCAGCCCGTGATCCGTCCGTAACCGGCGGTGCTGGAGTGCGCAGTGCGCGAGAGATGTGTGGCGAACGGCTTCAAGTGGGCGGTTGAGTCAAGCCCGTTTTGGTGAAGCAGGAGCAGGAGGTTTCACCTTGCGGGTGAACGAG
>DATNJC010000046.1:0-4016 GCA_035604115.1 Bryobacteraceae bacterium
AAGGTGCCATCGACCTTGGCGGACTCTTTGGTGCCGTCGCAGGCACGGCCCTGATGTTTTACATTGGCGATCAGAAGTCTCGGCTTGCGGACAGCAAATCAAAGTGATCGACGGGACTTATGTATATAAATCCCCAAGTTAAAGAGAGTTCATCGCCGGGACATCGCGGCCGTCATGGCGGAGAGGACGCTCGGAGGCACGCCGGCAGCCTTCAGTCCCGCGAGGGCATCGGGCGTCAAGACGTACTTTCCCGGCCGCGTCTGGACCACGCGCGTGACGGTGTCTTCCTTCAGACCGGCCAGGATCATCTTGACCACCGCGTCGTTGTCCAAGGCTTCACCCAGGGGCTCGTTCGTCAGAGCCGCGGGAGGGTTCGGCGTAACGCTAGGTCGCGGCGCTTGGGCTGGTGCTGCGACCGGACGCGGCGTGTCGATCGGAGTCGCGCTGTGGCGCGGTGCGTCGATCGGAGTCACGTTGGGACGCGGCGCGTCCACGGGCGCCACGGGCGGCGGGGCGCTCGGACGGGAAGCCTCCACCGACGGCGCGACGGGACGCGGCGCTTCCACCGCCGCCGCAGCCGGACGCGGAGCGGCCCGTGTTTCCCCCAACACGTTTAACTTGTATTCCCTGCCCGCAATGGAGAGGAACATCGTCTTACCCTCCACTGCGAACCGCACGTTGGCTCCGGTGGCCAGCTCATCATCACCGCTTCCCAAGGACCCTTTGACCAAATAGTTCTTGCCCGCCGCTGCGATGGTGTGAATCTGCGGACCAACCTCGGCCTTGGATTCGACTACCTGCCCGGCCTGCCAGTCCCGCACCTTCTCCGCAGCCATGACCGGTAATCCAACACAGATGATCGCTACCAGCCATCTGTTCCGCATTCGTCCGACCTCCGTCCGGGCACTCAGTTCCCGCTATAAACCTAGTGGGCGTCCCTGACGGCGATCATAGCAGGATTGCCCCTTGCCAGCAGCGGCCCCCCGCTGTTAGCCTCATGTGGTGCGCATCGGCGTTTTCACCCCTCTCCTGAGCCAGTTGCCGCTTGAGGATGTCCTTAAGAAGCTCAAGTCTTACCACATCGATACCGTGGAACTCGGCACCGGTAATTATCCCGGCGATGCTCACTGTAAGCTGGCGATGGTCGAAGACCGCGCCGCCCGCGCTTCCTTCAAGCGCTTGATCGAGGATCACGGCTTCACCATCAGCGCCCTCAGTTGTCACGGCAACCCCCTGCACCCCGACGCCGAACGCGCCCGCCACGACCGCGAAGTCAGCCGCAAGACTATCCTGCTGGCCGAGCAGCTGGAGGTGCCCGTGGTGATCGACTTCTCGGGCTGCCCCGGCGATTCGCCCACCTCGAAGCGTCCCAATTGGGTCACCTGCCCCTGGCCGCCCGAGTACCTCGAAACCCTCGAATGGCAGTGGAACGAAGTCGCACTGCCCTACTGGACCCAGCAGGCCCGATTCGCAGCGGATCACGGGGTCAAGATCGCCCTCGAAATGCACCCCGGCTTCCTGGTCTATAACCCCGAAACCATGCTGAAGCTGAGGGGTGCGGCAGGCTCGACCATCGGATGCAATTACGACCCTAGTCACATGTTTTGGCAAGGGATTGACCCTATCGCCGCCATCCGAATCCTGGGCGACTCCATCTTCCACGTCCACGCCAAGGACACCCAGATCTACGAGCGCAATTTACCACTTACCGGCGTGCTCGACACCAAGCGCTACACGGACGAGCGCAACCGCGCATGGATTTTCCGCACCTGCGGCTACGGTCACGGCGAGCAGTGGTGGCGCGAGTTCGCTTCCACGCTTCGCATGTTCGGCTACGATTACACGATGTCCATCGAACACGAGGACAGCCTCATGTCGCCCGAGGAAGGTTTGAGCCGGGCGGCGGCGTTTTTGAACCAGATCGTGCTCCGGGAACCACCGGGCGCGGCTTGGTGGGTATGAGCGATGGCATGAACGGGGGTGTGATCGCCGTCGTCGGCAACGGCTTTATGGGCCGGACCCACCTGGAAGCCTTGCACCGGATCGGCCGGACCGCCCGGGTGGTCTCGGCCCGCACTCCCGAGCAGTTCCGCGATGCGACCCAGGACGCCGAAGCCGTCCACATCTGCACGCCCAACGCCGCCCACGCCTGGATGGTGGACGCGGCGCTTCAAGCCGGCAAACACGTCCTGTGCGAAAAACCTCTGGCCATCTCCACCCGGGAAGCGCGACCGTTAGTAGCGCTGGCGCGCACGCATAACCTTCGCCATTGCACCTGTTACAACCTGCGATTTTATCCAATGGTTCAACAGATGCGTGCCATGTGCGCCGCGGGCGACCTGGGCGAAATCCGCATTCTGCAAGGCACCTATTCTCAGGACTGGCTGCTCCACTCGACCGATTGGAACTGGCGCGCCGACCCGGAATCCGGCGGGCCTTCCCGCGCCTTGGCCGACATCGGAACCCACTGGTGCGACATGGCCGAGCACGTCACTGGCTTGCGCATCACCAGTCTCTGCGCCGATCTGATGACAGTCCACAAGACACGACAGCGGCCCATCGCCCAACGCGCCGAAACCTTCTCTAGAAGAGAGTCAAAGAAATCGTTGGAGATTTCCATTCAAACCGAAGATTTTGCTTCGGTTATGTTCCATACGAACGGCGAAGCGCGAGGCTCTTTCACCGTAAGCCAGGTTTCCGCAGGCCGCAAGAACCACCTGCGACTGGAGGTTTACGGCTCCCGCGGCAGCGCCGCATGGGACCAGGAGCGCCCCAACGAATTATGGATTGGTCATCGCGACACACCCAATCAAGTGCTGCTCAAGGACCCCGCGCTGCTGGCTCCCGCCGCCCGCACCTACGCCGCTTACCCCGGCGGCCACGCCGAAGGCTACCCGGACACGTTCAAGCAGTTGTTCGAGCGATTTTACCAACCGAACCCAGGCGAGCCCGATTATCCCCAGTTTTCCGACGGCATCCATCAACTGCAAATCGTTGAAGCCGCGCTAGAAAGCCATCGGAGCCGGGGTTGGGTTGCGGTACCCGCCAGTCAAACTTAGCTTACCTTCGGCGCGTTGATGTAGTTCTGCATGGCGTGATTGCCGGCAATCGAACCATTGTGCGTGGTGAAGCTGACCGGCGTCCCCACATGCTCGTAATTCAGTTTCTTCGCCAGCATCAGCATCATCCCGAACGGCGTGTGCGGGCTCTCGCTGGAGAACAAGTCCGGAGTCGCCAGCGGAACAGTGGTTACGATGTCCTCCGTGTTGACGACCCTCCAAGACACGCCCACCTGCTGATTGAATTTCGCGGCGAAAGCCAGATCTCCCACCCGTGGACCGGCGAAGTTGTACATTCCCGCTGCGGCGACACCCGAGTTCACCAAGTCCGCCGTAGCAAGAATCGCCAGCCCGGCTCCGAGACTGTGGCCGGTAACCACAACACTCGGCGCGGGAGCGGCGTTCTTCACCGCGGCCAAGACGTCCCCGGAGCATTGAGTATAGATAGGAAAATCCCTGCTCGGCTTGACCCCAGGGATGGGCGACTTGGGGGAAGGTGAGGTCGGATAGCCAGTCCTCGAGCGACTTGGTTCCGCGGAAGGTGACAAATATGGTGCCGGAATCACGATTGCGCGCGATAAAGCCGAACGGCTCTTTGCGGGCCAGCAGCCCTTCCGCCTTGGCCGATACTAGACCGAGCGTATCGTAATTCCCCTGCAGACTCCAACTGGTTCCCTGCGAGAAATTGTCGAACTGATCGTAGGCTTGGTCGACCAGGGCCGCGGCTTCGAGCGCTACACTCTTATCAAATCCGGGGGGCAAGAACATAATGGTTTGTCTCCCGCTAGAGAATACACTTTCTACTCCCGTAATGTCCACTAGACCATTTTCTGAGATAATATAGACCAGCTCTGGCGATCCGGCTGCAAGCAAGAGATGGCGAAGGCCTATTCTGACGATCTACGACGGAAGTTGTTGGAGGCGCATCAGCAGGGGGAAGAGAGCCTGGAAGAGTTA
>DATNJC010000047.1:0-26492 GCA_035604115.1 Bryobacteraceae bacterium
GCTAACTCTTCCAGGCTCTCTTCCCCCTGCTGATGCGCCTCCAACAACTTCCGTCGTAGATCGTCAGAATAGGCCTTCGCCATCTCTTGCTTGCAGCCGGATCGCCAGAGCTGGTCTATATTATCTCAGAAAATGGTCTAAATATGCGCGGTTAGGCCGTCCTGCGTGGGCTTGCCTGCTTCCAGGGACGACAGAATTACGTCCATGGTCACCGGAGCGCGTCGGAATATTTCATCGCCTAGGGCGTCGGACAGAGCGTTCAATACTGAGGCGCATCCGGCTCCGACTGGCGGCTCGCCGATCCCGCGCGCGCCGACTGGGGTCTCCGGATCTGGAAGGCCCACCGCGTCCCAGGCACGCGTAACCGGAATATCGAGGATCGTCGGGGGCTTGTTTTGATAGAAGCGCTTGGCTAGCGGCAGGCCGTAGTGTTGGTCGTAGACCCACTTCTGGCCTAGCGCGTGGCCGAAGCCTAACGTCGAGCGGCCCAAGACCTGACCGCCCAGGGCGCGTGGGTGGATCACTACGCCTACGTCGGCTACGCCCAGATAATCCAGAATGCGGTACTTGCCGGTTTCTAGATCGACCTCGACTTCGGCGAATCCGGCTACGAAGGAATTCGTTACGCCGTCGCGCGGGTACTTGTCCTTGGCCACCGCCAGCAGGCCTTGGCCCGCCAGCGCCGTGGCCGACACTGCCGTGAACTTGTTGATCTCGGGAGGGAGCTCGTGGCCGTCGTAGATGCCGCCTAGTTTGATGGCGCGCTGCGCGGCCTGCGCTAGACTCATGCCTGCGCCGCCGGACTTCCGGAAAACTCGCTGACCGGCGACTTCATAGTCATCCGGCTGGCCGCCGAGGTCCATCGCGGCGATCTGTTGCAGCTTTCGTTTCGCGTCCATGGCGACGGCGTGCGCGGCGCGGGTCATGGCGTGGATGGTCTGGCTGCCTCCCGAAGGACAACTCCACGGGAGGTTGTTGGCCGTGTTGCCCCAGGTGATGTCGCATTTTTCCCACGGGACGTCGAGAAGCTCGGCCACCACGCGATGCACATCGATCACCGACTCCGTGCCTAGATTTCCTATGCCCGATTGGATCGCTAGCCGGCCATCGGGCTGGATTACGAAGAGTCCGTCGAAGCCGATGGTGCCGGCGGAGTAGGCGCTGATGGCTACTCCGATGCCGCGGGCTTTCGTGCCGCTTCGTTTGGGTTGCGCTTTGCGCTCCTCCCAGCGGAAGAGTTCCGCGCCGCGATCGAGCGCTTCCTGGACGAAGGCGCTGGTGACGTGGTCACGCTTGCCTCGCACCGGAGGTCCGATGGGAGCTTTGCCTATGGGAGCGTTCAGGCGGCGGATCGCTACCTGATCCACGCCCAGCTTGCGCGCGGCTTTGGCTAGAAGTGGCTCCATTAACACCACGCCTTGCATGCCGCCGGGCTGGCTCTGCGCGCTACGCGGCGGCGTGTTGGTGAGCACCGTTACTCCGCGCCAGCGCATGGCGGCGGGCTGATACAGCAGCGACACGATGCGGCCCGCGTTGTTGGGATCGTTCATCGGGTCGTAGGGGCCGTTGTCGCAGATCACCAGCATGTCGAGAGCGGTGATCTTGCCTTCCTTCGTGAATCCGGCTTTGATGCGTCCGTGCAGGCTGGGGCGGGCGCGGCCGACGTAGTGCTCTTCCTCGCGGCTGAGCCGCATCATCACGGGAGCGTTGGCCTTCTTCGACAGCAGCGCGGGGATGATCAGCGAGATGCCGCTGGTGACTTTGCTGCCGAATCCGCCGCCGGTGTATTCGCTGATGATGACCACCTTGGCGGGGTCGACACCAAGCCAGCGCGCCACGCCGGGATGCGTCTGCGCGGTGCTCTGCGTGGAACAGTGGATGTACACTTTGCCGTTCTGCCAGTAGGCCATCGCGCTGCGCGTCTCGAGGCACTGGTGGCTGGTGTTGGGCGTTACGAACGTTTCGTCGAGGACAAGGGCGGCTTCCTTGAAACCTGCTTCAATGTCGCCGAAACCCCATTCATCGGGGGCTTTGCCCATGGGGAGACGGCCTTGCTGGGCGTCGGCGAAGTCGGCTTCGGTCCATTTGAGTTCATGGACTTCGGGCTGCGGGGCGGCTTGCGGGCGTGCGCCGGGGGTTGGCGGCGGTGGAGCTGGGCGGACCCAAACGTTGCCTTCTTGTCTCGCATTCGCGCCGCCGGGGCGCAGAGTTGCCAGAGGGTCTACGGCGAAGGGGAGGCGCTCGAAGTCGATGTGGATGCGCTCGATCGCTTCGGCTGCGGATAACTCATCTACCGCCGCTACGGCTAGGATCGGCTCGCCTTGATACAGCGGCTCGTTGGTTAGTCCGCGCTCGGCTTTCGGATTGGGCTGCACGGTTTGGCCATCGTCGGTGATGTAGGCGGCTGGGGCGGGGAGATCCTCCATGGTAAGGATGGCTTTGACGCCGGGCATGGCTAGCGCCGCACGGGTGTCGATGCCGCGGACGCGGGCGTGCGGTAACGGGCTTAGCAGGAGCTTGCAGAAGAGCATGCCGTCGGCGCGGAAATCTTCGGCGTATTTGGCTTTGCCGGTGACTTTCGCTAGCAGGTCGGGGGTGGTGTAGTCCTTGCCGATTAGCTTGTGTGGTTGGTGGATTTCGGCGTCCTGTTTGGCCATGTGACGCCTCCCTTCGGCGAAACCCGGGAGGAGCGACGGGCTTCCGCTGTCCAACGATTCTACTCCACTCGCGGGACGGACGCGTATCCGGGAATTGACTTGCCACTCACGGTTGGTGTTACCCTCGAAATGAACAGGAGGCACCATGGCGGCTTTTCCCGAAAAATTCATCGACTTGACTCAAAAGAAGGCGTTCGCGCAATTCGCGACGCTGATGCCGGACGGAAGCCCGCATGTGGCGCCGGTCTGGTTCGACTACGACGGCAAGGACATTCTGATCAACTCAGCCGTGGGACGGGTGAAAGACCGTAACGTCCGGCGCGACCCGCGGGTGGGCCTCGACATTGTCGATCCCGACAATCCTTATCGCCACCTTTCCATTCGGGGCCGGGTGGTGGACATCAGCGAAACAGGCGCGGACGAGCACATCAACAAGCTCTCGAAGAAGTACACGGGCCGGGACAAGTATGTGCGCACCAGCGTGGGCGAAGTGCGCGTGGTCTACCGGGTCGAACTCGATCGTGCGTATTCGATGGGCTGATCGTTCGATGGGTCGATCGTTCGATGGATGAAAGGCACGCTCGCGGCGGCCAGTCGCCGGAGGGAGCCTCGTCCTGTCCGAAACGCGGGATGGGGAGACAAGCTTCCGCTGTGCAACGATTCTACTCGCCTGGAGTTTCTACGCTGAGTGTCTATTTAAGACTCCTTTTGGGCCTCCATATCCGGCTGGGAGGCCTGGTTGGGGGCGGCCGGGGGAGTCGGCGGCGGGCCGGAGGGGGTTTCGAGGGGGTTGGGCGCCAGGATTAGCGCCTGCGCCACGGGGGGCTCGGGTTCGTTTTGTAATTCTGGCGATTCACAGACCGACGCCTGTGCCACCTGCTTTTGGAGTTGCTGTAGCTGCTTGAAGGCGCGCTCATAAGTGCGGTTTAGACTGCCTTCGTAGCGGATCTGCATCGCCAGGGATTTGCTGTGGTTGGCCATGCGGTCGAAGACCCAGGCTAGCTTTTCCCCCTCGGTCATTTCTTTGAGCTCCTTCGCCATTTCGGAGGCGCGGAGGACCATTTCTTTTTCGAACAGATTGGCCTCGATTTCCTGGAGGCGGTTCAGGCGCCAGCGGGCGGCGGCCATGGTTTCTACCAGGTCGTGCTGGGGTTGGTCGGCGGGTTGGAAGGAATCCATGTAGGAGTCGCGGAGTTGTTCGAATTGGGAACGGTCTTCGTGGGGTAACACCACGATGGCAGAAGACAGTCCGTGACGGAGAGCGTTCTGGGAGGATCGGGCTCGGCCCTCGGGCGTTGCTGGGCCTTTGGATTTTGCTCCGTTGATGCGGCTGGCTTCTTGTTGCTTTTCGGACGGTTTCTTGACTGACATGCGGTTCACCTCGTTTGGAGGTTCGCATGGAGGTGGAGCGCGGGCGCGTCATGCGGGTGGCAGGTTATTGATTTGAAGGGGGCGCGGAGACTTTATGGGGCGTGACTGACACGGGCTTTGGCCACCACGGGATATGGAGAGGGATTAGAGCGACTCTGGGGAGGCTCTTCCTTGGCCACGGATGGACACGGATGGATTGGACGAGGACGGAGGCTGGCCAGAGAGCTTTGAAGCTCGAAGTTCCAGCGTCTGACGGGGTCTACCTTAGCAGTTCGGCTTGAAGCGGCAAGCGGACCGCGTTGCGTTTGGACTTCGCCGCGGCCGGGGGCGGCGCAGGTAGCTTTGTCCCGGTGTCGATGAAGTCATTCCCGTTGTGGGAGAAGCGCAACTTGTGCCCTTTGTGATCGGCAAAAAATTGCGCATCGAACACTTTGAAATAGATCCCGTGCTCGTATTCCCAGTACTTGGGTATGCGAAAGTCGTTCACATAGAGCGCCCAACCCTGCGACGACACGGGGGGCTTGGTCCGGAACCGGACCTTGACGACGTAGGCGACCTGGGGCAGCAATCTGCCCGCTTCGGCGCTCAGATGCTTAATCGCCGCGCTGTCGGCTTCGGTGGGTTGTGCGGTGACGACCTCTACCCCGATCACTTTCGGTGGTGTCGCCTTCAGTGGTGTTGACGGTTGCATGGCAAACCTCGCGTGCACAAAAAATCAGTTGGACACCTGCACATCGCCGACCCAGACCACGCCCGTCGATCGCCGATCGAAGACCAGCGCGATGGACCGAAGGTCGCTGGGGTCCACACCGCAATCGACCAGCCGCTCCACGGGGAGCCGCAATGTTTGCATGACGATCTTCCCGGCGCCGGACGCGACGTCGGGATAGAGCAGCCGGTGGAGGGAGCTCGCCGGAATCGCCGCGGTCCGCGAACCGCTGGAGACCTCCAGGGTGAAGTCCTGATCGCGATCGGCGGCGTTCTTCGCGTCCGTGGA
Organism: Bryobacteraceae bacterium; assembly: GCA_035604115.1. GTDB lineage: Bacteria > Acidobacteriota > Terriglobia > Bryobacterales > Bryobacteraceae > Palsa-187. The sequence continues at coordinate 5,026 of DATNJC010000047.1, forward strand.
CTGTCCCACACGGATGGCGAGAGTCTTGTAGCGTTCGGCGGGGAGCGTCGACGGATCGACGTTCAAGATGAGTCGAGCTCCCAGGGCGCTCCATTCCAGCCGCAGCGTAATCGTGGTTTGGGGGGCGCCCGCGTTGACCAGATCCTTGAGTTGGCGGGCCGCGAGCACGAAGTCCGCCGCAACCGTCCCTTGAACCGGCGACGAGATTTGCGGGGCGGCGAGTCCTTCCTGATTGTGCTGGACGAAGACCCGCTCGGGATCCTGGTACTGCGAAACGAACTGGGCGCCTGCCGGCACCCAGGCCACCGCGGCGTCGTGGTCCCGCAGAACCTCCCGATACTCGGAGCGGTCCAAGAGCAGCGCCTGCGTCAATGCGCCCAAGTGGACCTTGGCAATCCGCTCCTGACTGGCGCGCGGCATGGCGAACCCAGGCGCGGTCTCGGGCGGCCAAACACTGTTGAACTGATTGTGGTTCGCTCCGTAGACCCACAGCAAGGCCTTCAACTTTCCGTCCGAGACAGTGGGGTTAGCCAGGTCCACGGCGTGCGCGCGATCATAGGTGTTGTAGCCTTCGAAGGTGAAGACATCTCCGTCCCGGCTGCCGTGAAGCAGGTAGTAGCGGTCTGGAACCACCGTCGGCCCGCTAAGCGGAATGTATTGCCGGTCGGTGGGAGCGATGGCCGCGACAGCAGTTATTCCGAAGCGATAGGGACCCAGGCCGGCGGACCCATCCAGGGGAACGACGGGACTGAAGATGGTGGGCCGAATGGAGGCGAGCCGATTGAAGAACGAGGCGTGTCCCACACCTTCGCCGCCGCGCGAATGGCCGGCGATCAGAATGCGGTTCAGGTCGACCTTGCCGTGAAGCGGATGAGCGGCGGTTGCATCCCAGGCGCGAAACTGGCGGAGGTGTTCCAGATGCACAATCGCGCGGGCATCGTTCTCGCCGAAGCCGCCGCCGTTGAGGAAGTTTACGTCAATGGTCGCCGCGACGATCCCATGCGAGGCCAACAACTGGCACAGATACAAGTATCCAGGCGTGGAATTCACGAGGGGCGCATGATTGCCGTGCGCAAACACCACCAGCGGGAAGGGGCCGCGGCCGCGGGGCACGCAAACATGCCCATTGAGCGGCACGTTCGTGTTGAGAAACGGCCATGGCGCGAAGCCCAGGTTGGCGAACGCCGAGATGTCGATCCGCCCGGTCAGGTACGCTGGGTCCGGCGTATCGTAGATAGCGTATTGCACCAAGGCCGGCACGGCCGAGTAGTTCACTCCAGGTGCGGCGTAGACGACCGTGTCGAATGGCACGTCACCGGCCAGCGCCGGATTTTTGAGACGGTCCATGGCAAAAAGCGTAGCACAATAAAACGGTTCAAATCGTCACACGGACCCTGAATCGTGCCGGCTTTTTCGGAAGGTCTCGCACTTGGGCCGCAGGCGTCCGGCAAAAGCCTTGGGATCGATCCGTCCCGGAAATGCACCACTGGCTTCGCGCACAACGGGGTAAAGAGGATTAGAGCTGGGCTGGTGAGGCTTTTCTCGGCCACGGATGGACATGAATGAATCGGACGAATGAAGTGAGCGCCTTGGGGGCAAGGACTGTGCGGATAAACGCCGGGTCCAGCGTCTCGCCGATATTTGTTCTGGTATACAATCGGAGGCACTTCTATGAGCACTCCCCCGGTGCCTTCGCGTGTCCGATCCGACTTCACCAAGGTATTACTGAAGCCCGTTGCGTGGTTGATGGGGAGCCGCGACCCGCACGCTACATTGGACCGGTTCTTCATTTCGCGACACCTCAAGGATCTTCGGCTGATTGTCACGGCTGCCCTCATCGCGGTCGTCCTGGTCTTTGTCGGCGGTGTCGTTACGCGGGTGCGCGGGCAAACCTTGACCGGCATCGTCACCTTCATCACGCCTGTGCTGGGCGTTTTAGGCGCGGTTCTTACGTGGGCTTACCAGGCAGGCAGCGCGCGGCTGGGCGTGGTCGATTTATTCGCCTGCGAAATCAGCACGCTGTGCCGCGTTGCCGCGATTGTGAACACCGTGCGCCGAGCCGTCGACAGGTTCATGCAGGGCCCGCGTGGGGAGCCCTCCCGTTCCGGCGGGTCACACACGCCGGGGGCCCATGCTTTCACCTCTCAGGAAAGCTATTTCCCGGTGTTTGACAGCAGCGTGCGAGACCTGCAGACGTTGGAAGCCAGGGTCGTGATCAACATCACCGCCTTCTATACCTACATGAAGGCAGTTCGCGATTCGATGCGCGCTCTGGCCGAGATCGGTCCGCAGCCGGCTGAGCCGAATTCGGCAGCTACGGACACGCCAACAGCGGGGTCTTGGCACGAGGCGGCCCGCAATGTGGTTTACATGCTGTTTCTCGGCCTTGAAAGCGCGCGCCATTCCATCGCCCATCTGGTTGAGTTCCAACCGGAATAAGCGGAACGCACTATCGTGGTTCTGTTGAGCGAATTGGAGGCCTATGGCTTTCTGCGCAGCCAGTTCAAGGACGAGAAAGATGTGTATCACCAACGCATCATGCTACGCGACCCCGAGTACCGAGAGCTGGTGCCGAAGCTCTGTAGCTCGGTCGAAAAGGGAATGATTTTGAAGCCCCGGGCATGGGAGCCAGCCCGGCTGCTGGTGCCCGAATTGAATCGACGCTTCCAGGACGCGGTGCTGAACTTCACGGAGGGCACTCCTTGACTATTGAGCTTCGCGGAATACGGTGACAGCGGCGGTTACCAACCGCCGCGCAGGATGCCATCCTGCCCCACATCGACCTGTCACTCAATTACGCGAAGCTCAATAAGTGCCGCTGCTACGCGTTCAACCTGGCTAGGCCGGAGGCTAGGAGGCCTTTGGCCATGTCGATCTTGGTGGCGTTGTACTTGAGCGGGGCGGCGTTGGCTAGGGCTACCGACATGGCTTGCTCGGCTAACTCGGGGCTCAGGGTTTTGTCTTTTAGGAACGCCTCCACTGCGGTTTCGCGCAACGGCTTGCCGGCGATGCCGCCGAAGACTACGCGGGAGTCGTCAATCGTTTTGCCTCGAAGCTGGAGACTGAGGGCCAGCGAGGCCATGGCGAAGTCCCATACTCCGCGGGGGCGGAGCTTTTCGAACGACGCGCGCAGGCCGGGCTTGGGCGGAGGGATGACCACCGAGGTGAGAATTTCGTTGAAGCGCACTACGTGCGACTGGATTCTGCCGTCGACTAGCAGGTCTCCGGGGACCAGTTGTTCGATCGATAGCTCCTTCACTCCCTGGGGCGTGGCTAATTTTGCTCGGGCGTCGAAGGGGATCAGGGCGGTGGCGGCGTCGCCGGGATAGACGGCGTAGCACAAGCGCCCGCCCATCGCGGAATGATAGTAGCTGTTATCGCCGATGGCTCCGTAGCACAGGTAGCCGCCGTTTCTCCAGCACGAATAGCCGCCTCGGAGATACTGGCACCAGACTTCTTGCAGTAGGTCGCCGCCTAGGGTGGACGCGTTGCGGAGCTCGGGGGAGGAGATCTTGCCGATGGCCTCGACCAGCATCGGATACTTGTCGCGCAGCAGGGGGGATTCTTCCAGCTCGACGAGCTTGGTGGCTGCGCCGATTTCTACGCCTCCCTGGGAGTCTTCCTTGATGTAACGGAGATGGTCGATTTTCTTGATGTCTACCAGGTAGCTGGGGGCTTGTTCCAGGCGGTTCTTCAGGCGGATTAACAGGTCGGTGCCGCCGGCGTACACCGACGCCTCGGTTCCGTGCTGCGTCAGGATCTGAATGGCTTCGTCGACGGTCGAGGGCTTGTAGATGGAAACCTTTTTCATGCCTGCCTCCCTGGAGTCTTGGCGGCGCGCTTGGCTGAGAGCCCGGCCATGATTTTTTCGCGGGTGATGGGATGCTCGCGGATGCGGACTCCGCAGGCGTTGTAAATCGCGTTGGAGATCGCGCCCGGCACTGCGCCGATGGTGGTTTCGCTGAAGCTCTTTACGCCGTAGAACCAGCGGGGCTCCAGGCTGTCGATGTACACTTGCGTGGATTTGGGGATGTCCATGATGGTCGGGAGGCGGTAGGACAGGTAGCCTACGCTGTAGTGGCGCGTGCCTGGAAACTCGCGGTCCCAGGGGATTGCGTCGGTGGCTAGCTGGGTGCTTTCCATTAGCGAGCCCACCATGTCGGCTTCGGATACCAGCGGATTGATGACGAGTCCGGTGTCGTGGGTGTAAACGGCTCGGACGAAGCGCCAGTTGCCGGTCCAGGTGTCGACTTCCACTTCCGCGAAGCAGGCGCCTACGCCTTTGTTGGTGGCGGTCCGTTCGCCGCCGGTGGTGCCTCGGCCGGTCTGGCGGATCAGGCCGTTGTTCGCCTTCGCTAGTGCGGCGAAGGTCGTGCTCTTTTTGGGATCTTCGATCGCGGAGATGACGCCATCGCGGATTTGGAGTTTGGTTGCGTCGGTTTTTAGTGCGCTGGCGGCGCGCGCTAGCAGGTCTTTGCGAAGCTTGTCGGCGGCGAAACAAATGGCCGCGCCCTGTAGCGTGATGGTGCGGCCGCCGAACCACTCATCGCTTACGGGCGCGATGTCGGAATCTCCCCAGATCAGGCGGACGTGGTCGCGGGTGGTGAATCCCAGCATCTCCGAGACTAGAGCCGCCAGCGCCGTGGCTGCGTTGGAGCCGCTGTCGGGGAGGGCGATCTTCATCGTTACGGTGCCGTCGGCGGCCAGGTCCAGTTCGGTGCTGAAGATGTTGGCGTCGGGGGCCGCGGCTAGTTTGGCGAAGGCTTCTTCGCCTTCGTGGTAGCCCATGTTCCCGCCATGATGCTGGGACATGCCTAGGCCGAATCCGCGCTTGAATCTGTCGTTTGAATCGCGCACAACGCCACGAGCGGGCTGTGCGCTTCCGTTTCCGCCGCCCGCGATGGGGTTGCGCTTGTCCCATCCGAAGGCTTTGGCGCCTTCCTGCAGCACTTCCACGGTGGGCATCGATTCGTAGGGATGACGCGTGTCACCAGGGGTGAGGCGCGTGATGTGCATCATGCGGTATTCGACCGGGTCCATCCCCACGGCGTCGGCCATCTCATCCATCATGTTTTCCCAGGACCACTTGGTTTCCTGCTGCAGGTGGCTGCGGGACGCGCCGGGACGCGGCGCGTTGGTGCGATAGGCGCACCAGGTCGATCGCCAGTTGGGAACCTGCGACGTGTACAACTCGAACTGGTTGGCGGCGTTGCCGGGGCCGTCGGCGTGCACGCCGAAGTCCAGGTCGGCGATGCTTACGTAGACTTCGTGGTCCAGGGCTACGATGCGGCCGTCTTTCTTGTAGCCGACTCGGAATTTGGTGATGGTCTCGGGCTTGATCTGGAGTTGGGCGAGTTCCTGGTCCTTGGGCAGCATGACCTTCACGGGGCGGCCGGTGACCTTCGCCAGGTGGGCGATCATGGGATAAAATCTCTCGGCGGCCATGCGCGCTGCACCGAATGTGGAACCGTTGTATTTGTTGATCACGCGGACTTTGGAAGGGTCGATGCCCAGCGCCGCCGCCAGCGTGGCTCGCACCGGGTAGATGCCCTGGCCCATGCTCCACACGGTCAGGCGGTCGCCGTCCCATTTGGCTACGCTGCCGCTCGGCTGCATGGGGACGGACACGCCACCTGTGAAATGGTAGGTGAACTCTTTCACCAGATCTGCTTCGGCGAGCCCTTTTTCCACGTCGCCGCGCTGATCGGCCCAGGTGGCTTGCGGAAAGTCTTTGGGGGAATCTGCATGGCGGATCAGGTTGCCTTTTCCCCGGCCTAGATCGGGCGCGTCCTTCGCCATGCTGTCTTTCAGCGTGGCGGCGAAGGGTAGAACTTCATACTGGACTTTGATGGCGTCGACGGCGTCTTGCGCTAGATCTTCGGTTTCGGCTGCGACAATCGCTACGGCTTCGCCCTGCATGTTCAGTTCCTGAGGCAGCGGGTAGGGCAAGATGCGGCCTCTGGCGACGTTGGGGCGCTGCAATTTCGGCGCGTTTTTGTAGGTGAGGATGTACTTGACGCCGGGCATCTTTTCCGCGGCCGACGTATCGATGTCTTGGATGCGGGCGCGTGGGTGCGGCGAGGTTAGGTATTTCGCGTACAGCAGATCCGGGAACCATACGCGGCTGGCGTATTGCGCTTTGCCGGTGAACCTGGGGATGGAGACTTCGGGCAACGGCGGCAGAAGCTGGCCAAGGACCTTGAGGTTTTCGGGCGGATAGCCTTGCCATTTCCTGGTGATCGTTTTGTTGGAGCCTTCCACTACTTCGTCGCCCGCCAGGTGTCCGCCCGTGGTCGAGTAATCCCGCAGCATCGGCATTTTGATGTGCACGATGGAATCCGCCTCGGGTTCGATTTGGATTTTGCTGCCGCGCAGAACTGCCGCGGAATCCATCACCGTGCGGATGATGTTCGGGTAGGCCGAGCAGCGGCAGATGTGGCCGGCTAGAGCGGCCTTTACCTGGTCCTCATTCGGATTGGGGTTCTTGTCCAGGAGCCCTTTCGCGGTCACGACCCATCCGGCGGTGCAGAAGCCGCAATCGGCGGCTACGCGGGTGTGGCCGATGCTCTGCAACGGGTGCAGATTTTTCGCATCGCCGAGGCCTTCGATGGTGAGAATCTTTTTGCCTACGGCTTCCGTTGCCAGGGTGTGGCAGGAATAGAACGGCGTGCCGTCGACCAGTACGCTGCAGGCGCCGCAACTGGCGCGATTGCAGCTCCGGTTAGTGCCGGTCAGGCCCAGTTTCATCGAAATCACTTCCCACAGGGTCGTGCGGGCTTCGTATTCGGCGGCATACGGTTTGCCGTTGACTATGAAGACGGCCTTTTCGTTCGCGAAGGGCTTCGCTACGGCCGGGGGAGCGGTGGGAGCGGCTACCAGCGATTCGCGTGTCACGACGGTGAGCACTACGCCGGAGCCGGCGGCCTTGAGAAAATTTCTGCGCGAATAGCTCATTGCGACCCTCCGTTCTTCGGGAACACGTTCGGCCGGTATTGTTTGTGGCAGGTGGTGCAGGATGCGTCGACGGCTCCGGCGAGCGCCGCTAGCGCGGTGCTGTCCTTGGCTTGCGCGGCTTTGTAGGCGGCGTTTCCGGCATCCACCAGCAGTTTTGCGTCTTTCATCCAGTCGCCCTGATCGCGCGCGCGGCCCCGCGCCATTAGCATGTTTCCGGATTCCGCCAGGGTCAGCGCGGCGCGGCGGACGGCCGCCCAGTCCTTTTCGTTTTTTGGCTCGCCGCGGTAGATGGCAAGCAAGATGTCATTGGACGAGGGATGGATCACGTCGAGCATGAGTTGCTTGACGGTCGCCGCGGGCGGGAAGGGGTCGGAAGGGGTCTGGGCGAAGGCGAACGCGGCGCTTAGCCCAGCGAGAAAAAGCGTGCCCCGGCATTTTGATTTCATAGACGGATCTAAGGGCGATGATCGTAGTTTACCGCGGTGATGTCAACCAGCGGCGGCTTAGGACGGGCTTTTACGCACTACACTTGCGTTGTGCGGCAAGCGGAATGACACTTACCCGGGAGTGCCAGAACGCCGGCTGAAAGCCGGCGGCAGCCTGAAAAGGCTGCCCCACAATACACTACGCTTTGAGGCGTTGGTTTGGTCGGCTTCCCCAGTCTTCGAGCCACAATTCCGGTTTTTCCTGCCGGAAACGGGAGGCTAGTTCGATGCAGGCGCGCGCGGCCTGGCTGGCGTTGGGGTCCATGACAACGACCTCTATGCTACGCGCCCGCATGAAGAGAATTGTTTCGTCACTCGAGGCGTTGGTGACATCGCCGATCACGACACGGGGAATGCCGAACTGAACTATGGCCCCGGTGCACATGAAGCAGGGTTGAAGCGTCGTGTACATGGTCGCCTGGTGGCGGTTGATCCGGCGGCCCGCATCGCGCAGGGCGGCCATTTCGCCGTGGATGATCGGATTGCCTTCCTGCACGAGCGCATTGTGGCCTTCGCCGAGCACCTCGCCGGTGGCGTTGTCCACCAGCACTCCGCCGATCGGGCAACCGCCTTCCGAGTAACTCTTCAAAGCCAGATTGAACGCGCGCGTCATGTATTGCTCGTGAGACTCGTAGGGCATTCGGGAACCATGGGTTGCGAAGGCAGTCTACCACACGGTATCGCCACCCGTTGCTTGACACCTTCGGAAGACTGTGTTTCAGTGATCGGTGCGTATACCTACGGCGGGATTAATTTGGAGGGCTGGAACTATGAGGCTGACAATGAGAGGGAAAGTTGGTGTTTTAGGGGCCGGTCTCGGCTTGCTCGTCGGGGCGCTGCCTGCGCTGGCACACCACTCCTTCGCAGCGGAATACGATGAAAAAAAACCCGTGAAGGTTACGGGAACGGTCCGCAAGGTGGAGTGGACTAATCCGCACTCCCGGATGTACCTGGACGTGAAGGACGCTAACGGCACGGTCACTGTTTGGAATTTTGAGTTCGGCAGCCCGAACCATTTGTTCCGCGCGGGCTGGACGCGGAATACGGTCAAGGAAGGCGATCAGATCACCGTCGAAGGCTACGCGGCCAAGGATGGTTCGCACTTGGCCCAGACGCGGCTGGTGACTTTGGCGGACGGAAAGAAGGTTCCGGGTTTTGCCGGGGGCGGGGACAGTGGGGGCGCACCTACGCAATAGGACGGACATGAGAACCCATTTCGCTCGCTGGATCATTATTGCATCGGCGCTGGGCATCTCCGCTTGGGCGCAGCAACCGGCCACAGGCGGGGCCAGCGCACCGGCTGGCCGTGGAAAGGGACGCGGGCCTGCGGCGCCCACCGGACCGACGCCGCGCCTGGCCGATGGGAAGCCTGACTTCAATGGCGTGTGGAACGGAGGGCCTAGTTCTCAGGACATCAGTCTGGCGCTGATGACCGGGGAGCAAATCGTCATGACACCCGCCGCCGAAAAACTGATGCAGGGGCGGCGTCCCAAAGACGATCCGGAAGCCAATTGCCTGCCTGCCGGCGTGCCGCGCATGGCTCCCTATCCGTGGCGGATCGTGCAGCAGGGCACACACCTCTTCATCCTGTTCGAGGCCAACATTCATAGCTTCCGGCAGATCTTTATCGATGGCCGCCAACATACGCCGGAAGCCAACCGGTGGCCCAGTTGGTACGGCGACTCCATTGGCACATGGGACGGGGATACGCTGGTGGTCGACACGGTTGGATTCAACGACCGGTTCTGGTTCGACGCGAAAGGGCATCCGCACACCGACCAGCTTCACACCATCGAACGTTACACGCGTAAGGATCTGGGCAACCTCGTGGTGGAGACCACCATCATCGATCCCGGCGCGTACGCCAAGCCATTCAAGATCAGTTATACGGCGCGTTTCGCGGCCAAAGATGAGCTGATGGAATACATTTGCGCGGAGAACAATCAGGATGTGAGCCACATCTCGAGTCCGACGGGTTTGCCGTAGGCTTGAGGGTTCGCAGGCTTTGATTCGCGCGCTATTTCCCCATTGTCCTGACGAGGGGGCGCAGAGATTCAGGAAGCTTGGGGAAATCGCCGGGGCTCACTAGGGCCGGGGAGATCGGGGCGGGACCGTTGTCATTCAGCGAAGCAGTCCCGGCAGCACCCAGCAAGAGCTGGAGAAATTTCACGGCGTTCTCCCGGTGCGGGGCTTCTTTTAGCAACGTGATGCCCCATGCAACACGAGCGCCGGGAACCGCTACGGTTTGTGCACTCCGAGACGTCCCGAGTCCGGGCAGAACCATGATCGCGTGCTGGCGGTAGTAGGCGTCTTTCGCGGGGTCGGACAGGTTGATCTCGTCCGGCAGGTTCACGTAGCGGTAATCCGGATTGGCTTTCGCGGCCGCTTGGGCGTTGTGTTCGTAGGCGAACTGAAAATCGAATCCCTTGCCTAGATCGATGGCCGAATTCGGGCCCGGAGTCACCACGTGCTCGAGCAGGTTGTTGTAGAGGTTCGGTATCTTGTAAAACGCCTCGGCCAACTGGAAGATCATGGGCGCCCGGTAGGCGCCGGGATCGAGATACGGATTCCCTGCCCCGATCGCGACTCCGGGCATCGTCAGGGTCTCGTACCACCTCGCGACCGCGTTCGGAACGGATTTCGGCGGACTGAAGGGCTGGCTTCCCGGCTCGGCGATGGCGGGCAAGTTCTTCGCAGCTACGCCGCTGGCCGAATATGCGAGCACCATTTTGCCGCGGGCGAACACGATATTGAAATTCGTGTAGCCGGCGGGTTTCATGAACAGGTCGATGTCCAGGTAGTCGGCAGGCGCGTACAGGTCGCAGGCTTGGCCGCCTGCGGTTATTTGCCGGGCCGCGTCGACGCTGCCCATGGCGACGTCCTTCACTTGGATGCCGGTTTCGCAGGTGAATTTCTCCACCAGTGGCTTGAAGGCGCGCGTCAAGCTACCGGCACGGTAGATGATTAGCTGCTGGCTCGACGGCGTCGCGCAGTTTGGCGTCTGCGCGGTGGCGGCCGATGCCAGAGAAAGTGTGAGCAGAAGCAATCCGAATTTGTGTGTCGACATACTGAAAACCTTAGAAGCCGAATCGCAGGGAGGCCGTGATCAGCCGCGGCTCGCCCAGGTGCCCGAGATAGCTGCCGGTACTCTGCCCGGTGATGCTGCCGGGACCCAGAGTTGACCAGTAGTGTGCATTGGCCGCGTTGTTTACCGTGACGCGCCATGTGGTCACTTTCCCGAAAACTTTCGTGGTATAGCGCGCGCCAAAATCGAACGTGCTGAATTGGGGTGTGTAGGCGCTGTTGATGTCGTCGATGGGCCGGCGTCCTACATGCTGCCAGTCCACATTCAGAAAGGCGCCGTTGAGCGCCGGGAGACGATACTCGGCGAGGATATTGGACTTGTAGTCGGGAATGCCCACGAAGTTCCGGTTGTTGGTCGCGGCGATACCGGTGTCAGTGAGCTTCGGATTCAGCACCGACAGGCCGCCGGTGATCATGAGACTCTCGAAGATCCTGCCCGAGAGCATCGACTCGAGGCCGTAGTTGACCTGGTTTCCGGTAATTCTGAATGCCTCGCAGTTCGATGTGCCGGACTGAATGCCGCAGACTGGATTCGCCACGCCGACAGCATAGTTTGCAAAGGGCCGCTCCACCCGGAACAAGGCGGTTGAGAAGTTGATCTTACGCACGCGCAGCTTGTAGCCGATTTCTCCCTCCTTGCTGCGGTATGGCGGCAGCGCCTGGTTGGCGTTGACGATCACGATGCTGCCGCTGTTCGCCGCGGCGACATCGGGCGCCTGCACGCTGTCGGCAAGAGTGCCGTAAATCGTCATATCGGCGCGGGGTTTGAACATCACGCTCGCGGAGGGGCTCACGCCCTGGAAGACGTAGCCGCCCGGGATATTGGTTCTGGCATAGCCGGTAGCCGCGGTGTCGGTGTAACTGTCGGTCCACGTCCAGTCCTGGCTGGCGCCCAATCTTACGAGCCAACTGGGAGTGAGCGTAATGGTGTCGCTCAGGCTGAATCCCTGTTGACGGACGATGCTGGACGCATAAATGCCAGTGGATGGACTGGTCTTGGCGTAAGAAAAGATTCCGGCCAACGGTTCGACGTCCACCAGCGGATCGGCGATGTTGGCTTGGCAGATACCTTGGGGAGTGTTCGCGGTGCACAGGGCCGTCTTGGCTGGGCTGGTGACGGGTGAATAGGACACAAACCTGTAACCGGTGCCGCCGATCACCACGTCGTGACGGAAACGCCCCGTTTTGAACTTGCCGGTGAGGTATGCCAAGTCGCTGTCCACGTGGAACCGCGGGGCCAACGAAGAGAAGCTGTTGGCGAGGTATGACTTGTAATTTCCGTTGTTGTCGATGAACTGGTTGACGGCGGTATTGATATTGCGATCGGAACGCTGGTCGAGCACGCCAACCACAAGGCGCCAGTTCGCGCCCCCGTTCGATCTAAAGTCGTGCTTGACCCGCATTTCGCCGATCTTCGAGGTGAGATCCACGCCGGAGAACGATTGGCCGTAGCCTGGAAGAGTCGGATCGGGCGCGTTTTCCGGCAACAAAATGCTCTTGGAGCCGGGCGTGGACAGCGGAGTCGTGGTGGGCGTGTAGGCGAACCAGCCCGGGTATCCGTGCTGGAACAAGTTGTAGTAACTGTAGTTCCCCTCGATCACCGTATGGTCCGTCACACGTACGTCGCCCGCTGCGGCGGCCAACTGGCGGCGGAGCTGGCTGCCGGTGACATAGCCATCGCCATCCGCCAGCAGCAGATTCGTGCGGAAGCCGAACATCTCATTCTTGCCCGCGCGTCCGCCCACATCGGCATGGATTGTACCGACGCTATTGGCTTCGTAGCCCAACTCGATTTCCGCGAAGGTTCGCTCGGTGGGGCGTTTGGTCACGAAGTTGAACATGCCCGATGGGTTGGCGGGTCCGTAGAGCGGGCCGCCCAGTCCGTTGAGCACTTCGATCTGTTCGTATTCTTCCAGCGCGGAGGGCGTGGTGACCGCGATTCCCATGCCGTCCTTGCGGTCGTTCTGCATGTTGCTGCCTTGCATCCCGCGGGTCTCGGGACGGAGAACTTCCGGTCCTTGCATCTCCTGGAACGACGCCAGCGGCAGGTACTTGGCGGCTTCTTTGAAATTTCTGGATTGCGTGTCGTCGATTAATTGGCGCGAAATCAGGTTGATCGCGTAGGGAAGGTCCAGGATCGGCGTGACGCCGAGGGGTCCGCCTGATTCCACGTTGTCCACGCGGTAGGCGTTTTCGACGGCGCCGGCCGAGACGTTCAGGGTGGTTGTGGTTGCGGCGACGGTCAGGGCGAAATCGAAGTTCACGATTTGGCCCGCGGCGACTTTGAGCTCGGGGCTTACGCTGGGATTGAAACCCTTGGCATCGGCCTCGACTACGTACACGCCGGGCTGCAGAGACTGGAACGTGTAAGCGCCTTGGCCGTCGGTGGCCGCCGTGAGCTTAGCTTTCGTTTGCTGATCCGTTAGAGTCAACTGAGCACCGGAGATTACGGCCTGAGCCGGGTCCTTCACTACGCCCGTGATCTGACCGGTACTTCCCGTGGTTTGCGCCAGCGCCGGGAGTGCCAGCAGCAACGACACCCGGATGACACCAGGAACTTTCCAAGGCCCGGTGTGGTTGCAGACCTGCGGGCGATGGCCCATCGGCCCGTGCGCGCTTGGGCAGATCGAGAGGCGGGTTGACAACCCGCCGCAGGATGCCATCCTGCCCCACATGGATTGCTGCAATATATGTACAAGATACATATTTCTTCTTATAAGATGCTGACTGATCTTCAAGGATGACTCATCTATGGTGAACTTGGAATATGATGTTTGCAGCCTATATGGGCCAGGAGACATGATGGCGTGATCCATATCGAAATCGAACCTGTGTGGCGTTTTAAACGAGACGGCGATACGCAGTCGATCCTGATCATGCTGGATTTCTTGAACGAGATTCGGGTGACTGGAAAAATCGGCCGGGCTGCAGACCGGGCGGGCGTGTCTTACCGGCACGCGTGGAACTTGATCGAGAAGTGGTCGGCCTTCTTCGAAGCGCCTCTGGTCGACAGGAAGCAGGGGCGCGGAACCAGCCTGACGCCTTTCGGCGGCAAGCTGGTGTGGGCCGGGCAGCGGCTCCAGGCGCGGCTGGGACCTCAACTCCAGAACCTCTCCCAGGAGTTAGAAACCGAGATCAACCAATTTCTCCCCCACAGCCCTGCGATTATCCGGGTGCACGCCAGCCACGGGTTCGCCGTTTCGAAGTTGAGAGAACTACTCAGCCGGGAAGCGAATCTCGGCGTGGATCTGCGGTACGTCAGCAATCAGAACTCCTTGGCCTCCCTGGCGCACGATGGGTGCGATCTGGCGGGCATCCACCTGCCGCAAGGGGAATTGCGAGAGGGGAGCATCGCGGCCTGCAAGGGCTGGCTACGCCCTAGTGTTCACCGGGTGATCGGCTTGGTGACCCGCGAGATGGGTCTGATGGTGAAGCGGGGAAATCCGCTGCGGATCACATCGATCGAGCAGTTGCTCGATCCGGCGGTTCGGTTCGTAAACCGCGATCCGGACTCTGGGACGCGCTTGCTCTTCGACCAGATACTGACGCAGTACGGGCTCGACGGTTCACGCGTCACGCGGATCAACGGCTACGAGCAGGTCGAATTCACGCACGCGGCCGTTGCGGCCTATGTCGCGAGCGATATGGCCGACGTCAGTTTCGGGGTGGAGGCGGCGGCGCGGCAGTTCGATCTCGATTTTGTGCGGTTGGTCACGGAAGATTATTTTTTTGTTTGCCGAAAGCAGCTTTTGGAGTTGACGCCGGTCAAGCGAGTGCTGGCGATCATGCGGAGCGAAGAATTCCAAACGGCTATCTCGCAGTTGCCGGGCTATCGGTGCAAGGACCCTGGGGTGGTCAAGACCGTGCAAGAGGCTTTCGAGTGGCCGGCGTAGTTTGTGATCTGGGAGCGGCGGAGCGCCGCTCCATTGCTGTCGCGGTTCGTTGGCGGCGACTACCGCACTGGCTGGGGTTCTCGTTCCGGCAGCAGGACGCCGCCTCCGAAGCTCATCTGCTCTCCTGGGGAGCCACCCGGCGTCACTTTCACCGCGCAATATTTGAACTCGGGAATCTTCCCGACCGGGTCCAGCACGGGGTTGGTGAGCCGGTTGGCCGCGGCCTCGTAGAAACAGAAGGGGACGAACACCGCTCCCCGCGGCGTTCCATCGTCGGCGCGCGCGTAGAGCGAGATCCGGCCGCGCCGCGATTCGATGGTGATGGTCCCGCCGGGCGCGACGTTCAGCCCCGCGAGGTCGAGCGGATGAACCGACGCCACCGGCTCCGGCTCGATGGAGTCGAGCGCCGACGCGCGGCGGGTCATCGCCCCGGTGTGCCAGTGTTCGAGCTGACGCCCGGTGATGAGCACCATGGGATATTCCGCGTCCGGCCGCTCCGCGGCGGAGATGAGATCGGCGGGAACGAACTTGCCGCGGCCCGATTCCGTGGGGAAGTTCTCGATGAACACCACCGGGTCGCCGGGATCGCCCTCCTTTACGCACGGATAGGTGACCGACGACTCGCGCTCCAGGCGCTCCCAGGTGATGCCGGCGATGGAGTCCATGCAGGTCCGCATCTCGTTGAACACTTCGCTGGGGTGGTTGTAGTGCCAGTCCACGCCGATGCGGCGAGCCAGCTCGTTAAGAATCCAGAAGTCTTCCTTCGCTTCGCCGGGCGGCTCAATCGCCTTGCGTCCGAGCTGCACCATGCGATCGGTGTTGGTGACGGTGCCGACCTTTTCGGGCCACGCGGTGGCGGCCAGCACGACGTCGGCGAGGTACGCGGTTTCGGTGAGGAAGATATCCTGCACCACCAGGTGATCGAGGGCGGCGAGCGCTTCGCGGGCGTGATCCACGTCCGGATCGGACATCGCGGGGTTTTCGCCCATGACGTACATGCCGCGAATCTCGCGCCTCTTCGCGGCGTGCATGATTTCGACGACGGTGAGGCCGGGATCCGGATCGAGCTGGGTACGCCACAGCTTTTCGAACCTTTGCCGCGCGGCGGGCGTGCCCACGCGCTGATAGTCGGGATAGAACATCGGGATCAGGCCCGAGTCCGATGCGCCCTGCACGTTGTTCTGTCCGCGGAGCGGATGCAGTCCCGATCCGGGCTTGCCGATTTGGCCGGTGGAGAGCGCCAGTGCGATCAGGCAACGGGCATTGTCGGTGCCGTGGACGTGCTGGGAGATGCCCATGCCCCACAGGATGATCGACGCCTTGGAGGTCGCGTACATCCGGGCGACCTCGCGGATGGTCTGCGCGTCGACGCCGCAGATCGGCGCCATCAGCTCGGGCGAGAACTTCTTCACGTTCTCGGCAAGCACTTCGTAACCGGCAGTGCGGTCGCGGACGAAGTTCTGGTCGACCAGGCCTTCCTCGACGATGACGTGCAGCATCGCGTTGAGAAGCGCCACGTCGGTGTCGGGATTGAACTGGAGGTAGTGGGTAGCGTGCCGGGCGAGATCGCTGCGGCGCGGGTCGGCCACGATCAGCTTTACTCCGGACTTGGCGGCATTCTTGATCCACGTGGCGGCGACCGGATGATTCACGGTGGGATTGGCGCCGATCAAGAAAATCACTTCAGCGTTCGCCACGTCGCGCACCTGGTTCGACACGGCGCCCGAATTGATGCCTTCCATCAGCGCCGCCACGCTCGACGCGTGGCATAGCCGCGTGCAGTGGTCGACGTTGTTCGAGCCGAAGCCGGTGCGGACGAGCTTCTGGAAGAGGTAGGCCTCTTCGTTGGTCCCTTTGGCGGAGCCGAAACCGGCTAGCGAGCGCTTCCCGTAGGTATCGCGGGTCTCACGAAGTCCCTTGGCCGCGGCTTCGAGCGCTTCTTCCCAAGTGGCCTCGCGGAAAACTTCCCGCCAGTTTTCGGGATCGACCACAAAGTCCTTGTGCTTGGGGACGCCCGGCTTGCGGATCAGCGGCTTGGTCAGGCGATGTTTGTGCTGGACGTAGTCGAAGCCGTAGCGGCCCTTCACGCACAGGCGGTTCGAGTTCGCGGGGCCATCTTTGCCCTGCACGTAAAGGATGACGTTGTCCTTGACGTTGTAGGTGAGCTGGCAGCCGACGCCGCAGTAGGGACACACCGAATCGACTTGCTTGTCGACGGCAATCTTGCCGGCATCGCGCGCGGGCATCAGCGCGCCGGTGGGGCACGCTTGGACGCACTCGCCGCAGGCGACGCAGGTGGAGTCGCCCATCGCATCGTCGAGGTCGAACACGATCTTCGAATGTCCGCCGCGGAAAGCGTAGCCGATGACGTCGTTGACTTGCTCTTCGCGGCAGGCGCGCACGCAGCGCTTGCACTGGATGCAGGCGTCGAGGTTCACGGCCATCGCCGGATGCGAGAGATCTGCGACCGGCTGATGGCGCGCGGCGAAGCGCGGTTTGCCGATGGACAGCTTTTTCGCCCAGAGGTCGAGCTCGGAGTTAAGAGTGTAGGATGTTTCGGGGATGTCCGACAGCAGCAACTCGATGGACATCTTCTGGCTGGTCAAAGCCCGCGCGCTGTTGGTGGTGACCTCCATCCCTTCCTTGGGATAGCGGCAGCAGGAGGGCGCCAGCACGCGCTCGCCCTTGATCTCCACCATGCAGGTGCGGCAGTTGCCGTCGGGCCGCATGCCTTCCATGTAGCACAGACGGGGAATCTCGACGCCGTGGCGCTGCGCGGCCTCGAGGATGCTTTCGTCCGAACGGCCGGCCACGGTCGTTCCGTTCAAGGTGAACGAGACCGGCTTTGACGCCATGTGGCCATTGCCGGACGCCTTCCCGTTCAACGGCAATGCGACTTTCGTCGTGTCTTCCTTGGTCGATAGGAGGACAGTATTCTTCGGGTCCATTATTCGACCTCCCCGGGAAAGTATTTTAAGACAGTGAGCACGGGATTCGGCGCGGCTTGGCCCAGACCGCAAATGGACGCGTCCATCATGGCCTGCGACAGCTCGTGCAGCAGTGGGGCGTCCCACCGCTTCTGCTGCATGAGTTGGAGCGCCTTGATCGTGCCGACGCGGCACGGGGTGCATTGGCCGCAGGATTCGTCGGAGAAGAACTTCATCAGGTTGCGGGCTGCGCCGGACGCGGTGTCGTGGTTTGAAAGAACTACGATCGCGGCCGACCCGATGAAGCAGCCGTATTCGTTCAACGTGTCGAAGTCTAGCGGGATGTCGGCCTTCGAGGCCGGCAGAATTCCGCCCGATGCGCCGCCGGGGAGGTACCCGTATAGCTCGTGGCCGTCGGGCATGCCGCCGCAGTATTCTTCGATCAGTTCACGCAGAGTGATGCCCGCGGGGGCGAGATGCACGCCGGGCTTCTTGACGCGGCCGCTCACCGAGAACGACCGCAGACCCTTGCGGCCGTGGCGGCCTTGGCCGGCGAACCAGGCTGCGCCTTTCTCCAGAATGTCGCGCACCCAGTGCAGCGTCTCCATGTTGTGTTCAAGCGTCGGGCGTCCAAACAGGCCGACTTGCGCCACGTATGGAGGACGCAGGCGCGGCTCTCCGCGTTTGCCTTCGATGGATTCGATCATCGAAGACTCTTCGCCACAGATGTAAGCGCCCGCGCCCCGCCGCAGATGGACTTCCGGGAGCGCATACGGAGGATTCGCTTGGAGGGCTGCGATCTCACGCTCCAGGATCGCGCGGCAGCCGTGATACTCGTCGCGTAGGTAGATGTAGATCGCATCGATGCCGACAGCCCAGGCCGCGATGAGCGCGCCTTCGAGAAAGCGGTGCGGATCGCGCTCCAGGTAGTAGCGGTCCTTGAAGGTTCCCGGTTCGCCCTCGTCGATGTTGATCGCCATCAGGCGCGGAGCGGGCTCGGCGGATACGATCTTCCACTTTCGGCCGGCTGGAAAGCCAGCCCCACCCAGGCCGCGCAGGCCGGAGTCTTCCATTACTGCGATTACTTCGGCGGGCGTCTTCTTGCCAGCTATGCACGACGCGGCTAGCGCGTATCCGCCTGCGGCGCGATACGCCGCGTAGTCGAAGTGGCCGGGCGTGACGGCACCCGTTTCGGGGTGGGTCATGTTACTGGCTTGAACTGCGTCCGTCACCAGTTGGGTGGTTGCGTGCGGGATCGGATTCTGGCCGACGACAGCGACCGGCGCGGTTTCACAGCGGCCGACACAGGGCGCATGCAGCACCCGCACTCCCGCACCGAGCAGCGCAGGCAGTTTCGCGAGCAACTCGTGCGAACCGGCGAGGTCGCAGGCGATCGAATCGCAGACGCGGACGGTGATCGCGGGCGGCGCCGTCTCGCCCTCTTTGACGACATCGAAGTGGTGGTAGAACGTCGCCACTTCGTAGACCTCCGCCATGGCCATCTTCATCTCGTCGGCGAGCGCCACCAGATGCCGCGCCGACAGGCAGCCGTAGCGGTCCTGAATCTTGTGCAGGTGCTCGATGAGAAGATCGCGGCGGCGCGGTGCATCGCCAAGCAGGGCCAGGACATCCTCGCGCGCCTGGGGGTCGACGCGGCGGCCTTTGGGTGTCGAGCGCACTCGACCAGCACCGCCACGCTGCTTCTTTTTAGAGGCCGGTCCGGGCGCGATTAGGGAGACGGAATCGCTCATCGGTTTCCATCGGACAACAGTGGAATTTCGCTGATATTCATGGTGTTCCTGCGTCTTGCGGGGTCACCTATCATGCTATCATTTTCTTGAGAGTCCGCTCGCATTTATGCATGTTGAGTTTCTCGGCGTCCCCCGCCAGCGTGCCGGCATCTCCAAACTGGATGTGCAGGCGGATACGCTGGGGCAACTGCTGGGGACGCTGGCGGCGCAGATTCCGTCCCTGGGCGAACTTATTGCGGTGGACCGCCTGCACTCCTCGTTTGTCGCCAACCTGAACGGCGATCGGTTCGTCAGCGACCCGGAGACACCGCTCGGCGAAGGCGACTGCGTGCTGATCCTCTCCGCTGACGCGGGAGGATGACGGGAATCGATGCCCTGCGGTTACCACGGCTGCTACCTTCGGATCGACGTTTCTCTCGGCACAGCCGAGCGGGTACCGCTGGCCGATTCGGTCCTGCGCGAGTTCATCGGCGGCAGCGGGCTGGGTGTAAAGCTGCTGCTGGACGAAGGCGCGGCGCTGATGGACCCCCTCGCGCCAGAGGCTCCGCTCGTGTTCGCCTTCAGCCCTCTGGTCGGCAGCCCTCTGACAACGTCGGCGAAGTTTGCGGTCGTGAGCAAGAGTCCCTTGACCGGGCGCATCAACGACTCGCTTGCCAGCAGTGGTTTTGCGATTGCGGGCAAGGGCTGCGGGTGCGACGCCATTGTGATCGTGGGACGCGCGCCGGAGCTTTCGGTTCTCGTTGTGGATGAGACGGGCGTGCGCGTGGAGCCGGCCGCGGAATATCGTGACGCAACGTGCCGACAGACGGAAACCGGGCTGAAAGCTCGTCTGGGCGCCAACTATCGGGTCGCGTCAATCGGACCCGCGGGTGAGCACCTGGTGCGTTACGCCACCATCTCGCACGACGGCCGCCATGCCGGACGCGGCGGAAGCGGCGCTGTGTTGGGCGCCAAGAACATCAAGGCGATCGCCGTGCGCGGAACGCAGCGAGCCGAGTGGGCGCATCCGAGCGAACTGACGGCGCTGAGCAAGTCCCTGTCGAAACGGTCGTTCGGTCCCGCGACGGCGAAGTACCGCGAGCTCGGAACCGCAACCAATCTGCTCACCTTCAACCGCTTCGGCGCGCTGCCGACACGCAATTTTCAGACCGGCGCGTTTGACGAAGCCGCCAGCCTCTCGCCGGAGCAGATGGGCACGACACATTCCAAGGTTCGCAAGAGCTGTATGAGCTGTACGATTGGATGCGAGCACATTTACTCGCTGGGCGCGAGCGGCGGCGTGCGCGTCGAGTATGAAAGCCTGTTCGCACTGGGCTCGTTGTGCGGGGTGAGCGACGCCGACGTTGTGCTGCGGGCGTCCCAGCGCTGCGACGAACTCGGTCTCGACACGATCAGTACCGGCGGGACGATCGCGTTTGCCATGGAGTGCGTCGAGCGCGGATGGCTCGCTGGTTGGATGGACGCGCCGTGGCTCAAGTTCGGTAGCGGCGACGCGCTGCTCCGCGCGATCGAGTTGATTGGTTCACGCGAAGGGCTCGGTAACGTATTGGCGGAGGGCAGCCGTCGCGCGGCTCAAGCGATCGGGCATAACAGCATCTCGATTGCGCCGCAGGTCAAGGGGCTCGAGATACCCGGCTACGAGCCGCGGGCGCTGCAGACCATGGCGCTCGGTTTCGCGGTGGGCGCGCGCGGCGCGGATCACAACCGCAGCGGCGCGTACGAAGTCGATTTCTCGGACAAGGTCGATCGCCGGCATGTGACGCTGGATGCCGTGCGCCATGCGATCGACACCGAGGACAAGGCCG
This sequence comes from Bryobacteraceae bacterium, assembly GCA_035604115.1. Lineage (GTDB taxonomy): Bacteria > Acidobacteriota > Terriglobia > Bryobacterales > Bryobacteraceae > Palsa-187. The sequence continues at coordinate 25,925 of DATNJC010000047.1, forward strand.
CGCTGATGGACTCGCTGATCATCTGCAAGTTCCTGCGCGGAGTGTTCGGCGATTTCCACGCCGAGGCGGCCGAGATGCTGCGGAGCGTCACGGGCTGGGATGTGAGCGCCGACGAACTGCGCGAGACCGCGAGGCGCATCGTCTCCGCCAAGCGGCAGTTCAACCTTCTCGCCGGATGGACTCCGGCTGAAGATACACTCCCGGATCGATTTCTCAACACGCCCCTGCCCAATGACCTCGAAGCTTCGCTCAGCCGCGAACGGCTTGACGACCTGGTGGCGGAATATCACCGTCAGCGCGGCTGGTAGCTGTTCGGCGGCCCGATCCATTTCGAGAATAACGGACAGACAGCGAAAACAACTCATGAGACAGCGGTGGTCCTACGTATCGGGCGCTTGCGTGGTGGTTTTTGCCACAGTCTTGGTTGCCTAGTCTCCTGTCCCAATGGTTCGTGCGATAAGTCGAGCGGGGTGCGCGGTGAGGGTACGCTGGGCGTAGCGGCCAATGCTGGCGAGAATCTGGTCTGCCGTTTTGGTCCAGACGAAGGGAGTGGGATCTTCGTTGTGGA
>DATNJC010000048.1:0-11690 GCA_035604115.1 Bryobacteraceae bacterium
CGCTGCTGGGAACTGCTCTTGCGTGTCCAACTTCGCAACACCGCCTCTTCCTGCTCCGTCAGTCGTATCCCGGCGTTCAATGATCGGGCCATGCCCGATTCTACATCTTAACTGTTATTTCTGCAAGTAAGTACTAGAGCCGACCGCCCGATCTGGGTTCGCCGGCTGAACCTAGAGTCCATCGATATCGACCTGCAAGCCCTCTACGCGCATCACAACATGGAAATCCTGGCGCAACACGATCACTGGGGTGCTCAATACCTTGAGAGCTTGAAAAAGAGCCACGAGGAATACACGGCGCCATTCACAGAGCTGTTGAGTGTGGACCTGAAGCGAACCCGCGAACAGACGCTCAATGTGACGAAGGAGATGCGGAGCGCCAACAAGTCGATTGCGAAAGAGATTCTCCAGTTCCTCCGCGACTACTGGAGCACGAAGGCGCTCTCGGGTCCGGAAATCCCCGAAAGTCCAGACGCGGGCGGGGAATCCCCAGCCAAACAGTCGCCGGCGGCAAGTCCGCTGGATCAGTTCGCCGTCCTTGCCCAGAGATTCGTCGCCTTGCATTATTCGTCATTCATCCTCTACGCCGTTCGCCAGGTCCAGAATCTTCTGCTGTTTCTTTCGAGCGGATTCGTCCTGCTGATGATCTCGCTGAATTGCTACTCCCTCCAGGCGCCGCAGTTCGTGGATAGACTGCTCGTGACGTTGTTTCTGATCATCGGGGCGGTGACCGTAACCTGCCTGGTGGGGATTGAAAGGGATCCAATTGTCAGCCGCATATCGGGCAGCGATCCAGGCAAGCTCAACACGGGGTTCTATCTGAAGATCGCAGCCTACGGTGCGCTCCCGGCGCTCAGTTTGTTGGCTTCGATATTCCCTTCGATCTCAAATTTCCTGCTCTCGTGGGTCGAACCCACTCTCGAGGCCTTCAAATAGGCGCGGTCCGGATGTCTAGTTTCGAGTAGGTCTTATCCAGATTAAATCCGGCTGCTCCGAACTGGTCTCGGCCCAACCAGCATGCATGCAGGGGCTGCAGGTTCATCAGATTAGTCCTGGGAAACGCGCTTGCAGCCGCTAATATTTCACATGGACGAAACGTCGGCATGCCGCAAACGTGGCCATCACTCGATAGCCCGCAATCTAATCGTGAAACGAAGGTGACTTACTTGAACAGTATTGCCGCTAGCCGTGGCCTAGGTACATCAGCCAGCTCAGGCCGAAAATGGCGCCCAGGAAGCAGACCAGGCAGTAGGCGGCGTAGCGGATGCGCTCGCGGTCGCTGCGCTTGGTGACGATGCCCAGGACTACCGAGGTCAGCAGGGCGAAGATCAGCGAGGCTTCGAAGTGGGAAAGACTGACCTTCGGCATTCAGTCCTTCTTCCCGGTGGCGATTTCGTAGGCGTCCACCATGGCCAGAAGATTCAGCAGGCCCGCGCCCACCAGGAACTTGGTTCCGTAGTCGTGGACGTGGCCGGCTACGTCGGGCTGCGAATAGCCCAGCCAGACGGTTAGAAAGTACAGAATCCCGGACATCAGGTTGCCGAGGAAGCCGCCGCAGTAGATCACCATGGTCAGCAGGTCGCCGGACTGGGGTTGGAACAGCGCGCCGCGCATCATCAGGCCGAGCAGGAACATGGACGCGACCGAGGCGGCCAGCAATCCGCCGCGGGCCGGGCGTTTCAGCAGGAGGTGTCCGCCGCCGGGGATGATCCAGGCCAAGGCTAGCGCCGCGGCCCAGTTTCCCGCCGGGGTGGGTTGTTGATTTTCCGCCACGAGTCTATTGTAACGCGGACGTTCGGGTTCGCTCAGAACCGGGCCCGGGGAGGCTGGCGCGGACGCGGGCGTCCGCCCTCTCTGCGGCTCCGGGCAGCATATGGTCAGATGACCAGTTTGCGTGCTACCGTGAAGAATCATGCGGCACCGGATCGTCAATGTGACCGAGTTCAAGGCTAAGTGCCTCGCGTACCTCGCGGATGTCGGAGAGCACGGCGGTACGATCACGATTACCAAACGCGGGCGGGCGCTTGCGACCGTGGGGGCTGCACAAGAGCCGGCTTGGAAGTCTCCGGAAGGCGCATGGACCGGAAAGGTAACCCTCGCCGCTGGCGTCCTGGAGGCGGATACCTCCGGGCTCTGGGAAGTGGCGGGGCGGGAAGTGGCGCGCCGGCGCCCTGGAGCGCGGGGGTGAGCCCTCGCTTCCTCCTCGACACACACATTGTCGTCCGATGGCTGGCCGCCCCTAAGAAGCTTTCGCGAGAGCAAACGCGAGTTTTGCGCGAGGCAGTCCGCCAGCGCGAGCCCGTCGCCGTCAGCGCGATCACCTTGGTCGAGATCGCGATCCTGTTTGGTGAAGGAGGCGCACGGAGCGCTATCCCGGCGGGTGAGCTTCTTAGTGAACTCGAATCCAATCCGGCGATTCAGATCGTACCCATCTCGGTGGATGTGGCGGCAGAGATTGCTGCGCTGGGTGGGTCCTTGCGCGATCCCGCAGACCGGACGATTGTGGCCACGGCGCGCGTTCGCAGGCTCCGGCTCGTCACTTCGGATCAGCGCATCATCGAGTCGGGGCTGGTGCACGTGGTGGCTTGAAGGACCGGCCACACGGCGCTAATCCACGGGGTTGGTGGCGAACACGCTCAGCTCCGGCGTGAAACCCCGGTCGTCCATTTCTAGTACCGCCTTGATGATGTGCGCGATTTCCTGGGAGCGCAGTTTGGTCTCGTTCACTTTCTGGTCGAAACCGGCGGTGGCGGCGAAACCTGTGATTACTTCGCTGGGGTTGACCAGGAACACGCGGATGTTGTATTTACGCAGCTCGGCGCGCCAGCATTCGGTCATGCCGCGGAGGGCGAATTTGCTGGCGTAGTAGGCGGTGCCGTTGGGGGCTCCTCGCAACCCGGCGGTGGAGGCGATGTTGACGATGTTGCCGCGCTTGCGCTGGATGAAGATTTTGGCGGCTTCGCGCGCCATTATCATCGCTCCGGTGACGTTGGTGGCGAAAACCTTCTCGAATTCGGCGGTCGGGAGTTCCACTAGCGGCTTGAAGACGCCGATGCCGGCGTTGTTGACCAGGATGTCGAGATCGCCGAACTTGGCCAGGACATCGGCGTAGACGCGTTGGACGTCGGCTTCCTTGGAGACGTCGGCTTGAATGGGATGGGCGCCGATGGCTTGGGCGGTTTCCAGCAAGCGGTCCTGGCCGCGCGCGGTGATGGCGACGCGCGCGCCGGCCGCCGTTAACATTTCGGCGACCGCGCGGCCGATGCCCGAACTACCTCCAGTGACGAGTGCAACTGCGTTGTTCAGATTCATAAGTTGGGATACTCTCAGTCGGCTTTGCCGGCCAGGATGGATTGCACGAAGCGCCCGTCGATCGGCCAGGCGGCGATGACGCGCTCCTGTTGGACTTCAAAGCGCCCGCCGACCAGGACGCTGGCCAGATCGCCGGGATGGGGTGTCTGTTTGTCGCGGGTAAGCATCTTGCGGAGCAGATCTGTGGCCGCGTCCAGGCGGTGGGACAGCCCGGCCGCATCCTGGGCGCTGCCGCACTTGGCTTCCATGCGCAGCACGTAGCCTTGATCGATGCCTGGCATGGCCACCTTGCCGGGCGAGGCCGGGCCTAGCGAAAAGGTCGTGTTCTGGGCCGCGGCCAACGGCGACAGAAAGGCGTGCGTGCCTTCGGGCAAGGCCGCTGGGTCCAAATAAACGTAAGCCGGTGTCGAGATCCACAGGGCCGCGGCCGGCACCTGCGGGGGGTGAGCCCACTTGGCCGGCGCCACCATGTAGATGCCGCCTTCGTCGGAGGAAACGGCCAGCGCCAGCACGTCGGGCTTCAGCAGGTAGAAAGAAATGAAGCGATGCGGCTCGGCCGCCGGCATCACACAGATGGCGTTGCGGCACCGACCGCCCTGCGCCAGCGCGTAGGACGAAAGCCGGTCCCATTCAAAATGTCCGCGGATGGCGAAGTACGTGTTGCCGCCGTTGAAGGCGGCCGCCACCGCGTCCAGATCCAGGCGGTAATCGAAGCCGGTGGAGTCGACGAAGCGACGGTAGTCGGCTTCCTCGGAGGCTTTGGAACCTGCTACCAGATCCAGCAGGCCGCTCGATCGCAACGTGTCCACGTCCAGGTACATGTGCACGGAACGGTCTTGCGGCAGACACTGGAGCAGCGTCGCGGGGTCGTAGATCTTGGTGGACTGTTGCCACTCCAGGGCGGCGATAATGGCGATGCAGACTCCGATTAGCGCGATTGCCAGTTGCCAGGGCTTGATGCGGGCTTTCACTCGATCTCCTGTACCGCTCCTTTACAGCCGCGGCTCGATGGCACGCGCATCGGAAGCGGGGGCCAGAAACATTAAACCACGGCGGCGGTCTGCGCTACTCGGGCTTCCTTCCACAAGGCGATGTACGGCTTCAGGTCGGCCATCATTTTGGCGAATTGGCGCGGGTCCAGCGACTGCGCGCCGTCGCTCATGGCTTTTTCCGGCTGCGGATGCATTTCTACGATCAGGCCGTCGGCTCCGACGGCTACGCCGGCGCGGGCCAAGGCTGGTACCAGGCTGCGCTTGCCGGCGGCGTGGCTGGGGTCGAGAATCACGGGCAGGTGGGTGAGTTCGTTCAGCACCGGGATGGCGCTGATGTCGCAGGTGTTGCGGGTGGCGGTTTCAAAGGTGCGAATGCCACGCTCGCACAACATCACTTGCGGATTGCCGTGCGCCACCACGTATTCGGCGCTCATCAGGAGTTCCTTGATGGTGGAGCTCATGCCGCGCTTCAGCATCACGGGGCGTCCGCACTTGCCCAGGGTTTTCAGTAGCGCGAAGTTTTGCATGTTACGCGCGCCGATTTGCAGGACGTCGGCGTATTCGGCTACCAGGTCCACGTCGCGGTCGCTCATTACCTCGGTAATGATACCCAGGCCGGTGGCGCGGCGGGCTTTGTCCAGGAGCTTCAAGCCTTCTTCTTCCAGGCCCTGGAAATCGTAGGGGGATGTGCGGGGCTTGAACGCGCCGCCGCGCAGGAGTTTGGCGCCGGCGCGGGCTACGATTTCGGCCGATTCCAGGATCTGGCGCTCGCTTTCGACCGAGCAGGGGCCGGCCATTACGACGAAATCGTCGCCGCCGATGATCGCGCTGCGGACTTGGATCTCGGTGCGGCCGGGGCGAAATTCCTTGCTGACAAATTTGTAGGGGGCTGAGATGCGCACGGCTTTCTCCACTTGGGGCATGGCTTCCAGCGATTCCAGGCAATTGGTGACGTCGCCCATGCCTACCGCGCCGATCACCACGCGCTCTTCTCCTTCGATCGAATGCACCTTGTAGCCGAATTCTTCGATCCGGGCGCGAACCTGCGCGACTTCTTCCTTGGTGGCGTGCAGCCGCATCGAGATGATCATCGGAAACTCCCTCCTAAAATGAAAACGACCCACTCTTTCGAGTGGGTCGCGTAAAACCTGTTCGTGGGCCCACTCGCGGCTTCAGCCGATAAAGTACCCAAACCAAAATCGACGCGAGTTGGAGCGGTATCTACGCATGGAAACGTCTAGTGTATCACAATCCTGGTCGAATAATTCTCTCGCCAAGGCGCTAAGGCGCAAAGATTTTTCGGGGCGATCCTTTGCGACTTGGCGTCTTGGCGAGAAATACTATCCGCGCGGGACCGGCTTCGCGTAAACTTCGATCTTGCCTACGTCGGACCAGCCGCCCTGTCCGTGGCCGCTGGCAGGCATCAGGTCGGAGAAGCCGATCTCGTCAACCTTGGACAGATCCGGTTTTTCCACCCAAGTGCCGACGGTGACGCCGCGCTCCGAATCGAACTTCAGCCAGCGGACATCGGCAATCGAGAACTCGCTCTCGTGCCAATCCAAGATCGAGCCGTCGGCGGCATCGCCCGCCAGGAAGGTTCCGTCGGCGAGTTTCAGGATGGGGTGGACTTTGTGGAAGCCCGAAACCTTGGTGACCCAGCGGATCTTGGCCAAGCCGGTCATGTCGGCGTAATTCCTCTTGTCGCGCAGAGTGGCCGAGCACACGGTGTTGCACAATCCAGTCCACAAGTGGATGGGATTGGTGTCGCTGCCGGCGTCGCCGGTCAACTGCATGGACTTGGCGGTGGTGCCGTAGAGCTTGAGTTCCAGGTTGGAATTCGAGACCGCGTCCGTGGTGACGTCATGCTCGCCGCCGGAGGGCGTCTGTTTCCACTCCTCGCGGAAGAACAGGGGCGCATGTGCGCCGCTGCCTTCTTTACCTTTGCCTTTGGCCTTGCCTTTTCCGGCCCCCTCCGCGGCAGGCTGCTGCGCCAACGCGCCACACACCACGCTGAGTGCAATCACGGCCACGAAGCTGGACAAGACCGGGGCGGACAAAAACGGAATTCGTCGCAACATTGCAAACCTCCCTCATTGACAGCGCGATCCAGGGGCCACCCGCGCGGGGCGGGCCGGACACCAGTCGGAAGTATACCAGAACCCTGCTTACTGCGGCGGTTCGTCCGACCTCTTTTGAAGCAGCCGGGCCACGTCCGCGGGGATCGCAAAAGCCGATTCAGGCTGGGGTGGATCGAGCTGCACGCGATCCGGTGGATCAAAGTATGTTCTGGGGCCCTCCCGGCGACTACCCGGAGGCGGAAATGGTGGAGTTGATCCAGGCGCGAGGCGAGCGCGAGGGGATGCGATCCAGGCGCGCGTTAAAAGCCGGGACCGCCGCCGCGGCTGCCTTTTTCCCTTTGGCGCTGCTCACGCTGCTTGAGCATTTCCTCATAGGTGGAGCGCTGATCGGCCGAAAGCAGGGCCCGAATCTTGTCGGTCTGCTCCTTGCGGATCTCTTGGATCTGGGGGTTGGACCGGTCGTGGACTTCGCGGATGCGCGCGCGAGTGTCGTCCATGATCAGGTTGACCTTGGTCACCTGCTCGTCGGTGAGCTTCAAGTTCGATTTCATGAAGGCCAGGATATCCTTGCGGACCTGCTCCGGGTTGGGAGGCCGCTTGGTGGACTTCGCGCTCACCGTGGATACGGTATACAACCGGAAACTGAACGCGCCCAGCACTGCGCCGCAGAGAAACACCACCGCGACGTAGGCCGCAATCGCGCCGCGCGACAATTTCATCGCAGGTCACCCGCGGTGAGGAAGTCGGTGTAATCCGCGTTGGTGTGTTCGGCGGCCAGTTCTTCGGCGTAGGAACCGGCGAAGAACGCTTCCGCCTGAATGCGCGGAATGAGCACCGCGCCCATCAACAGCGTGAGCGCTACCGTAGCCATGACGCAGACCTGCGCCAAGCGGCGGAACACCCGGGCATTCCCCGTCCTGCGCTTTTCGATCTGCTGCCACAGGCGCGGCATGAAGTCCGGCGCGGGATCGGGGTCCGGGCACGCTTGCCGGTACTCCGCCCACAACGCGTCGAGCTTGTCGTTCATGCGATCCATTCTATACCTCCTGGCTCCCTGCCAGCCAGCGTCATGGCCTTTATCCGGTTCCCCCGGAACTCTCTCCCGCGGTATTTTCCGCGGCGTCATTTTCGGCCGTGGCCGCGGTCTTTCCCGCGGCTTCTTCGGCGTGGAGGGCTTTCAGAACCCTCTGCCGGGCCCGGAACAAGCGAACCTTCAAGGCGTTTTCGCTTACCTTGTAGATCTGTTCCAGCTCCTTCAGCGTCCGTCCTTCCACTTCCTTCATCACCAGCAGCAGCCGGTCCTCTTCGGAAACCTTGCCCAACAGCGACTGCGCCAACTCCCGGATCTTGGTCCGGCGTTCTTCTTCGTCGCGCACTTTACCGCCGGCGACCGCGTCGGCGTACATGACCTGCTGCTCGCTCAGATCCGACATCCGGCTTTCCGGCCGCCGTTTCTGCCGGCGCAGATAGTCGTAAGCTGCGTTTACCGTTAGCCGGTACAGCCACGGCTCGAACACCTCCGCCGTCCGCAACTGATCCAGCGAGAAATACAAACGCAGGAATACTTCCTGGCCGACGTCCTCCACGTCTTCCGGACGCCCGATCAACCGCGCAATGGTTCCAAGGATCCGTTTCCGATACGCCTGCACCACTTGATTGAAGGCGCTATCGTCACCGCTTCGAGCCCGTTCAATGAGTTCGAAGTCAACCAGCATGAGCCGCACCGCACCACCGGGCGGCGTACGACATACGATGTTTCCAACTATAGAGGCGCACCGGCTTCCTATTAGGTTACAACACTTTCCGCCACTTCTTTGCCTTTCGGCAAATGTGTAAATCCTACCTGACTGGCGACCGGACTGCGCTGGTTCGGGTCTGTTCCGCGCCTGCCGGAACAGCCGCCGGGCTTGTGCTAAGCTCGGGGATTGCGTTAGGGTGCCGCCTGATGCTCGGACTCGTAAAAGTTTGGAAACACGGCAACATATGACCCAGACGACCCAGGCCGCACCGGTGCGCAAGGTCGACATTTGGAAACCTGAGGTGACCTGTTCGAGAACGCCCGAGGGCGTGCTCTACGTTCGTCCACGGCAGGAACTGGGCGCCTATCCGGGCAATCTACTGGAGCGCCTGGAACACTGGGCGGAAGTGACGCCGGACCGGGCGTTCATGGCCCAGCGGGATCTCTCGGGCAAGTGGCTGACCTTGACCTACGCGCAGGCCCGCGCAGGGGCGCGCGACGTGGCGCAAGCGCTTCTTGATCGCGGGTTGCGCGTGGAACGGCCTGTCGCGATTCTTTCGGGCAACGATCTGGAGCACCTGCAACTGGGCCTGGGCGCGATGTATGCTGGCATTCCTTATGCTCCAGTTTCGCCGGCTTATTCGCTGATTTCGAGCGATTATGGAAAGCTGCGTTACATTCTGGGCTTGCTCACACCGGGTCTGGTGTTCATGGCCGACGCCGCGCCGTTCGCCCGAGCCATCGAAGCCGCGGTGGCTCCGGGGACCGAAGTGGTCAGCGAACTTCCCGTTGCGCCGGCCACTGACGCGGTTGATCGCGCGTTTGCCCGCGTGGGTCCCGACACGATCGCCAAGATTCTGTTTACTTCCGGCTCGACGGGCCTGCCCAAGGGCGTGATCAACACCCATCGCATGCTGGCCAGCAATCAGCAACTGATCCGCCAGGTACTGCCGTTTGTCGCCGAGGAGCCACCGGTCTTGTGCGATTGGCTGCCTTGGAACCATACTTTCGCGGGCAATCACGATGTCGGGTTCGTTTTGTACAACGGGGGCACGTATTACATCGACGAAGGGCGGCCCACGCCCGCTGGGATGGAGGCTACGGTCCGCAATCTGGACGATGTCCGGCCCAACGTGTTCCTAAATGTTCCGCGAGGCTTTGAAGCCTTGCTGCCCTTCCTGCGCGAGCGTCCCGAATTCCGGCGGCGGTTCTTCAGCCGCCTGAAGATCTTCTACTACGCGGGCGCCAGCCTTTCGCAGCCCGTCTGGGACGAGTTGCAGCAATTGGCGGTCGAAACTTGCGGCGAGCGGATTCTGGTGTTCACTGGGTTGGGGTCGACCGAGACTGGGCCGGCGGCGATGTTTCCGGGCGATGAGATTCCCATGGCCGGGTTCGTGGGCTTCCCTGCCCCGGGGGTGGAGCTGAAACTGGTCCCGGCAGGGGAAAAGCGGGCCCCTGCGGGAGACAAACGGGACCCTGCGGGAGACAAAATGGAGATGCGTTTGCGCGGCCCTGGCATCACACCGGGCTACTGGCGGCAGCCCGAGTTGAACGCGGCAATGTTCGATGCGGAGGGCTTTTACCGCATCGGCGATGCGCTGCGCTTGTACGATCCCGCTGATGCAGGCCGGGGCTTTGTCTTCGACGGGCGCATCGCCGAGGATTTCAAGCTCGCCACCGGAACCTGGGTGAGCGTCGGCCCCCTGCGGGCGCGATTCCTGGCCCACTGCCAGCCCTTCGCGCAGGAGGTAGTGATCGCCGGTCATGATCGCGACGACGTCACGGCTCTGATCTTCCCCGGCGTGGAAGCGTGCCGCGGATTGTGCCCGGAACTGGGCGGGCACGCTCCGGTAACTGAAGTCGTGGCCAGCCTGGGCGTACGCGCGAAATTCGAAAATCTGTTGCGCGAACTGGCATTAGGGACGGGCGGCAGCTCCAAGCGCATCGCGCGGGCGATTCTGCTCGATACGCCGCCGTCCATCGATGCTCACGAGGTCACCGACAAAGGGTCGCTCAATCAGGGCGCGATCCTGCGCCACCGGGCGGAGCTGGTCGAGGAATTATACTCGGTCAAGCCCTCGAATCGGATCATCAAAATATGAACGCACAACATTTGATCGCCATCGATACCCACGTCCACATCGAATCGGAGACTAAGGACAACGCGGCCGGCGACGCCGCGCGCGATTACTTCAAGAATGCGGGCGTGGAGTACGGCCGGCAGGCGCTGGTCGATTACTACCGCTCGCGCAACATCGGCTGCGTGGTGTTCTCGGTGGATGAAAAGCTCACCGGCCGCCCGCAGGTTCCCAACGAGGAAGTAGCCGCGCTGGCTGCGGCGAATGCGGACATCATGATCGCCTTCGCCAGTGTGAATCCGATGCGCGGGGCGGAAGCTGTTGCGGAAGCCGAGCGGCTGATCCAGTCCGGAAGCATCCGGGGTTTCAAGCTGCACTGCCCGCTGATGGAATTCCACGCCAACGATAAGCGCGCTTATCCGTTTTACGAAGTGGTCGAGGCGGCCAAGCTGCCGGTCATATTCCACACCGGCCACAGCGGCATCGGCACGGGGTTGCCGGGTGGAGGAGGAGTGCGGTTGAAGCTCGGCAATCCCATGGACATCGACGACGTGGCGGTGGATTTCCCCAACCTGCCGATCATCATGGCGCACCCATCGTTCCCATGGCAGGACGAAGCGATTTCGGTGTGCCTGCACAAGAAGCAGGTCTACATCGATCTATCGGGCTGGTCGCCCAAATATTTCGCGCCGAATCTGATTCAATACGCGAATTCGCTGCTCAAAAACAAGATGCTGTTCGGATCGGATTATCCGATGCTCACGCCGGAGCGCTGGATGGCGGACTTCAACAAGATCGCGATTAAAGACGAAGTCCGCCCGCTGATCTTGAAAGAGAATGCGATGCGGTTGTTCGGGCTAAAGTAAGCGCGCTTACTTGGCCGCCACCAGCGTGTCCGCCGTCGGCCCGCCTTTGCCCAGCGGCCGCGGCAGCAGGCTCGGGAGCATCACCCAACAGGCCACGTTGGGTCTGAGCGGGAAAAAATCTTCATTATAATCAATGCACTGCAACTATTATCGGCAATAGCGGCGCTAACGGCGTGACATTAATCTCATAATCGCCCTAGTATAGTTGGAAAGGGTTTTGGCGAGTAAGGAACAGCTCGCTCGTCTTTCGAAGAGTACCGGAAGGAGCCGCTACAATGAAACGTTTGTGTGCGGTTGCAGTGTTTTTGAGTTGTCTGTCGATCCAGTATGCTAAGGCCCAAGGGCCCTACCAGCCCTTCGGCGTTGACGCGGAGAATCTCGACGTAAGGCTATGCGGTCCCACTATCGGATGCCCGTTTATTGACTTAGCGGCGCATGCTGGAGCCCAGTGGATACGGCTGTATGCGATCTGGAGCGCCATGGAACCTAGTCTCCTGTCCCAATGGTTCGTGCGATAAGTCGAGCGGGGTGCGCGGTGAGGGTACGCTGGGCGTAGCGGCCAATGCTGGCGAGAATCTGGTCTGCCGTTTTGGTCCAGACGAAGGGAGTGGGATCTTCGTTGTGGA
>DATNJC010000049.1:0-6338 GCA_035604115.1 Bryobacteraceae bacterium
CAGCTGCGAGAAAATGCTGCATACTCGATTCAAGCGGAGACCTCTACTTTTTCTGATTGGTTCTTTCCAGGGAACCCAATCAAAGTATCGGTCTTCCGCCCCTCTGTAATTTGGACAGGTGTGGTTACCAACCTGCCCCACAACCCCAACCACTACCGACCTTGGCAGCCTATGGCGCCAGTGGCTCCACGCGGACGTGTACCCTGGACGGAGCCCAAGGAGCGAATTCCTCTAGCAGGTGCGCCAAATACGCTTCTTCCTCCGCGCGCATCGGCCTGCTTGACCGCGGTCCATACGACAGCGTGGCAGGCGCCTTTTCACCACGCTGCTGTCGCGCGCCAGAGTGGTTCCGGGCCCCGGCCAGTTCGGTGTGGGCGATGCAAGATTCGCGCTAATTTCTGGCTTTCAGCTTGATTTCCGCCGTGTCGCCCTTTATTTCAACCGTCGTGCCAAAGGGCTTTGACGCGTCGGCCAGGCGCTGGAGAATATAAACGGCTCTCGCACCGGTAACCGGCGAGGGTAGGCCGCGCGTGACGAGGAACTGGTTGTTGGTGTACTGGTTGTGGATATCGGGCTGGCCCTCGCCCACGTTGTTCAAGGCGATCGGCCGGAAGGAAATCGATTGCAGGTTTTTCCCCTGAAATTGCACGTAGGCGACCGCGCTCTCCCAATTCATCGGTTCATCGATGTACGTCAGCGTCGGCGTCAAGTTGTAAATGAAGTTGCCCAGATCGTAAAAGATGGGCCGCCCGTGATAAACCTCTACCCCGTGTAGCAGAGGCGCGCCATGCATCACAATGATGTCCGCGCCGGCGTCCACCTCCGCATGCGTCCACTTCTTGAGCCAATCGTTCGGAGCGAGCCGCTCCTGCATCCCTTCCGTGAAAATCGTCGTGAACGAGTGATTCCCGAAGACGTGGTTATGTTGATACACAATCACGAGGTCCGCGTGTTGGCGGGCTTCGCGAATGCTTTGAAGGATGCGTTGCGAGTCCTCCTGATTCGGCGTGTTTCCGGGCGCGCCGGGCAGATCGTCTGTTGCCTCATTTTCCTTGTCACCGGCTTCGACGCGAAGCTCATTCACGCCTGGCCGGTCCGCCGTGGCGCTTCCTCCCCGCGTAATCAGGCCTGACGCGCTTGCGATCAGGGCAATCGTGCCCTTCGGGGTGTGCAGATAACCCGGCGCAGCAGCATCGGCCAGGTTCTTTCCAGTTCCGGCATGAACGATCTTCCGGTTGTCCGCCTCACGGATCGTGTTCTGAACACCGGTCACTTTCAGATCGAATGCATGGTTGCCGGACAAGGATAGCAGGTTAAAACCGAAGGTCTCCAACGCGTCGAGCGCTTCAGGCGGAGTGAGAAACCCCCTACCCTCTTGAACCGTCTCGCCTTTTTCGGCGACTGCGGCTTCCAAGTTGGTGAACACCACATCGCCCTTCAGCAGTCCCTGGATCACCGGTACCGCCGCCGGCGCGGTCGCGCGAATATCCGAACGGATCATCGACTGCCCCGCTAAGGTGATCGTTATTCCAGTCGACTGCCCGCGCAGGGCAGCGGCCATTGTGCAGACAATTGCGAACAGAACCGCGAGGCGTGCTGCCCCCGCCAAGAACCCGCCCGTCTTCAACATGGTTGCCATTTGCGTCTCCCTCATGCCTTCGTCTGAGCGCTCGATGTACTCGCGACTCTGTCCGGTTTCACCATTCAAGCGGATCTCCGCCGTATCGCTCTTCATCAATATACTCGGACTCAGCAAGTATCTGCCTGTTTGGAGGGAGCGCGCATCGAGCGCAACCTCGTCGTGAGTAGTTGGGTACCCGAAAGTCGCCCAACCCCCGAATCTGTAGAAGCAGTGTCCGGGTGCGCCGTCATCCAGGAGCAATACGCTCTTTGATCGAGCAAAGCGCAACAGCAACGGCTTGTGGTCGACCAATGCGTCGCCTGTGCCGCTTCACGGCGAGGCGGCACAGGCCCGACCAACAAGTACTCCACTTCAAACTTCGGTCCGGCCCGGCCCACTTCCAAGGTGATAGCATATTCGCGTATGAACAGGCGAGATTTTCTGTCCACCACCGCGATCGGCGCCGCGTTGGGCGCCGCACAGAGCAGTCACGCAGCCGCCACCGATTATCAGCCGAAGAAGGCGGTCATGAAGCTCGGCTGTCAGAGCACTCCGACCTCCGAGAAGCGCCTGCAGTTTTTCAAGCGCCATAGCGTGAATAACATTTGCTGCGAGCCGGGCGCCTGCCCGGACGGCTATCCGAGCGTCGAGGAACTGTCGAAGATCAAGGAGCGCGCCGAAAAGTACGGCGTCACCGTGGATTGTTATACCCCGCCGTTCCTAGCCTCCAGCCACATCGACCGGGAGGCGCGTCCGGCGATCATGCTGGGGCAGAGCCCCGAGCGCGACCGCGACATCGACCGCGTCCACAAGTGGATTCAGAACTGCGCCAAGGTGGGAATCCCGTCGATCAAATACAACATGAGCCTTCTGGGCGTGGTTCGTCTGGAAGAGCGCGATGCGGGCCGCGGCGGAACAACCCTGAGCACATGGCGATTCAAGGACGCCAAGCCGGAGACGCCGCTGACCAAGGCCGGCCAGGTCAACGCCGATCTCTATTGGGAGCGGATCACCTATTTCCTGAACAAGGTGATCCCCGTCGCCAACGAGTATAAGATGCGGATGGCCTGCCACCCACACGATCCGGGGATGCCGCCCGCCGGTTACCAGGGCATCGACGCGGTGCTGGGCACGGTCGACGGACTCAAGAAGTTCGTCAGTATCCAAGAAAGTCCTTACCACGGGCTGAACTTCTGCCAGGGCACGGTGTCGGAGATGCTGGCGGACCCGGATAAGGAGATCGGCGACGTGATTCGCTACTTCGGGTCGCGCAAGAAGATTTTCAACGTGCATTTCCGCAATATTCGCGGCCATCGGAACGACTTCGTCGAGACGTATCCCGACGAGGGCAGCGTCAACATGGTCAAGGCGATGATGGTCTATAAAGAGGTCGGCTATCCCTACATGATGATGCCGGATCACGTGCCGTATCACGCGGACGACAAGGACGGCGATCAAGCGTTCGCGTTCGCCTACGGATATATTCGAGCGCTGATCCAGATGGCGCAGGCGTAGACGATCCCGCGATGAATCGACGCAGGTAATGTGGGCGTGGAGCCTAACCGCGAGCAAGATAGCGTGCTGGCAACTTCTCCAACTAAGATCTTGCGCCGGACGGCAAGCGCCCCGCGGCGTTCGTGGACGATGCGAACGGGCGTACGAGCCGCTGACGATGAAGGCCCGAAGGTGGCGATATGGACGTGCAATCAGTCCCCGGCGCACCGGAAACCGATCGTGTATTCAGCGTAGGGATGGGAATTGCCGTTTTCATCCTCGGCTACGAGGTGGTCGCGAACGGATACACGAACGTCGGAAGACAGATCGTCCCACGAACCACCGCGGAACACACGGTGCCGCCCTGCTGCGGGGCCTTTCGGGTCCACCACACTCTCAAAATCATAGTGCGCGTACCAGTCCGCCACCCACTCCCAGACATTGCCTAACATGTCGTACAGCCCGTAGCGATTGGGCTGTTTCTGACCTACAGGTTGCGTCCGGCGCTTGCTGTTCCCGCGGTACCAGGCGATTTGATCGAGAGGCGCGTACCGCGCTTCCGCGAGGCCTCCGCGCGCAGCGTACTCCCATTCCGCCTCCGTTGGCAGCCGCATTCCCACGGTCTCGCAGTACGCCTGCGCGTCGTCCCAGGAGACATTCTCGACGGGCAGCTGATCGCCCTTGAAGTTACTGGGATTGGCTCCGGTCACCTTTCGATACGCGGCCTGGGGCACCAGGGTCTGGCCGATCCAGTAGCCCCGAGTCAGAGTGACGGAGTGCTTCGGTAGCTCGTCAATGATGCATTCACCACCCAGGCAGCCCATCTCGAAGCTGCCCGGCGGGATCCAGACGTAAGCGAGGCCGTCCTTTGGATTGACCTTGTCGCGAGCGGATGGGGATTCCAGCGTCTGGGCACAGCCGGTTGCCGCTAGCGCCGCCATGAGGACCAGTGCATTTCGCACAGGCCGAATGACGCGAATGTGAGGCCGGATTTCTACAAGCTCGACCGGCATGCTCGGATACGTCCTTTCTTCTAGTATCTGCGTTCTGGCGCTGCGCCCTGTCTGCCCTGCGCGGACCGGCGGTAAACCCAAGGATGGAAACTAGCGTTCGTTTCACAGTTACCGGTGTCGACTTGCGGATCTCATCCGCCATTCCCAGGAGCTTCTCCCAGTGTTCCCGATAGAGGGTGACCGGAAAGCGCCAGAGCCCGCGTACGGATAGAGCTCCCTTCTCGCTCACGTTGAGCGACATTTGTCCGCGCACGGGCTTCTTCAGTGATTCGTTCTCCGATCGAAGCCACTCAATTTCCGCCTTCGGTTCTTCTTCTGATGCCGTCCACTTTACTGATAGCACAGCGCCCGAGGACCAGAGGGACTACGGTCGTTCCGCGCGCCGTCTCGCAGCAGTAGTGTCGGACTGTCCGTATCGCGGCGCGCCGATTCTTCAGACCATAGACCATCGCGTATAGACCTGCATCGGCTTGTCGATATGGAACGCGGACAGGCATCTTGGCAACGTTCGTCGATGGTTGATGGAAGTCCGGTAAGCGGGGAACGACTCCAATAGAAAGGCAACCGTTCAAGCCTTGCGTTTTGCCACTTGAACGAACACTGCCGCACCGGGCGAACACTGCGTTGCCTGTCGGAGCCAAATAGAAAGTTCCTATTCCCGGCCAAGTAGAAAGTTCCTATTTTGAGGGCTGATCAAGAACCCTGATGTTATGTTGGCACAGCTTCGTTGGGGTCGCGCCTGGCGAAGCCGCCCAAAGCCGAGGCGACGGAGTTGGCTCCGGAAGCAGTCGGCGCAAGCCCTCCAGAGCGACTCGATATGTCGGGTCAACCGGCCCGCTCGCGCGGAGAGCTTTTCCTGTAAGGACGACCTTCTGCTGCTGGTGAAACTCCCGAGCGGAGGCTTTGGGCCATCCAAACGCGAAGTTCGCCGGGCTGGCCCGGCGCACGAAATGGGTTTTGCTAACTTCAGTCACCGATGAGCTTCCATAGCGGCGGGCTGGGACGATCAAAGAAGCCTTGCATCCAGGAACTCTTGCCGCCCGCGTTGTGATCCTTGCGCACCGGTTTACGCACCGCCGGTTGCGGAGCAATCTCTTGGGCGCCACACTCGCCGAGGTGCACGTAGCGGTCTTGATACCGGGCCTGTAATTCCCCGTTGAGCCGCAGTTCCACCCGTAGGCGCTGATGCCGCATGCCGGCTTGCGCATCTTGGCGTGCGATCTGATAGCGCCGGCCAGCGAAGGAAAAGGTGTAATCGTTGCCGATCACGCGCGGCTCGACGTGACACAGAATCGCGGCCAGGTCCAGATAGGGTGTCAGGGGTCGATGCTGGTTGGGGAAGTCCTGAAGGGGCCGTGCGAAGCGCACATTCCATTCCGGCCAGTATTCGGTCTCCAGAAAGGCGTTGGCGGCTTCCAGCGTCGCGATCTTGGCCAGCCGCAGGTGCTTGACCAGCCGGTCCTGATCGGTCCCAAGGCTGCGCTCCACGCGGCCTTTGGCGGGCGGAGAATAGGCCGCGATCCAGCCAATGCCCAACTCGCGCAGACCGCGGCCGATCTGCGTCAGGCGATCGGCGGTGACACGCTCGGCCTGGCTCTCTCCAGGGCGCGGGGGCACCGCGAACATCGCGTGGCGATCCGTGTAGACGTCCACCATGCGCCCGTTCTTCTCCAGATACTCCCACAGCACGGCCATGTTGAAGGGCGTCGCATCGCGCTCCACAAAGCGGCCCCAGCTCCAACTGGTGGCATCGTCGATCAGCCGCACCAGGTACCGTACCGGCCCGCGTCCTTCCAGCCAATCGTGCTCGGAAGTGTCCCACTGCACCAACTCGCCGAACCCGCTACGCCGCGGTCGCCAGCAATGTACGCCCTGAATCCTACGCGATCCCGGCTGCCACAGACCGGCCTCGGTCATCCATCCCCGCAAGGTTTCCTTGCCCACCCGGATCTGATGCCGCTTGGCTAACTGCTCGCTGGCAAACGTCGGCCCAAAGTCGTGCCACTCCGGCTGCTTCAAAAGCTGGAGCGCCTGGGCTTGGATGGAGGCTCCGATTTTTCGATTCGACGCCCGGCCCCGCAGCTGATGCACCACCACGCCATCTCCTTGGGACTTCATCCGCTGCAGCAGTTTACGCACCCAGCGGTCGCTCACGCCCATGTTCTGGGCCGCTTTCCTCTGGCTGACCACCTTGTCCTTGGCTCGCTTCA
>DATNJC010000050.1:0-12926 GCA_035604115.1 Bryobacteraceae bacterium
CGCTCGGCTAACTCTTCCAGGCTCTCTTCCCCCTGCTGATGCGCCTCCAACAACTTCCGTCGTAGATCGTCAGAATAGGCCTTCGCCATCTCTTGCTTGCAGCCGGATCGCCAGAGCTGGTCTATATTATCTCAGAAAATGGTCTATTTCGCTTTCACGGCGATGACTTCGATCTCTACCAGCGGCCCCACCGCAGCAAGAGCCGCCACCTGCATGGCGCTACGCGCCGGTTTGTTGGGCTGTTCCTTGGTTCCGAAGAACTGGCTGTAAGCGGCATTCAGTCCCGCGAAATCGAGCCGCCCTCCGTTCGCCGGATCGCCGACCAGGTACACGTGCATCATCACCACGTCGCCCATCCCCAGACCCTGCTCCTTGAGCAAGGCCGCGATTTTTCCCAGAGCGCTGCCCGCCTGCGTCTTCGTGTCTCCGTAAACCGCCGGTGTCCCCTTGTCCCGATCCGCCGGCGTGACGGGGTTGGGCAATTGCCCGCTCACGTACAACGTGTCTCCGGCCCACACGGCGGAGGCGATCACGGCATTCGGTGTTTGAATATGCTTGACCGCTGTCTGGGCCGCGGCGCTGACGGAGATCGCCAGCATCACAGCAGCCGTCTTGTTGAGGTTCATCGAGTGTCCTTTCTAACGTCTATGCCTTTGACACGCGCACCCGTTCCGCAAGCATTGAGACAGCCCGGTGGGCCGACAGCGCCGCGCCCTCCTGCCAGGCGACCACGTGCGTGCAATGGTCGCCGGCGAAATAGATCCGGTCATCGGGCTCGAGGAAAGTCTTGTAGGGACCATTGAAATAGCCCGGTCCTTGCCCCACCCAGGAGCCCTGATTGAACGGGATCTTGTCCCAGGCCACCCACATGGGGCTATGGATCTCCTTGCCGCGCCCCGGGAAAAGCCGCTCCACCGCGGCTTTGGACGCCGCGATCTTAGCTTCCATGGTAGGCAGCGCCGCGAAGGCCGGAAGGCTCTGGTTGCCGTACCCGGACAAGATCACGCCGTAATCGGTGTGCATGCCCCCGCTGGGGAACCACACGGTGTTGATCGGTCCTCCCTGCAGCCAGGAGATGCCGCCGTAAATACTGTAGTCCGTCTCCCAAAAGCGTTTCGATTCCCAGGACATCTTATAGGAATCGCCGTAGCGAACCTCGGCGATCGCCTTCTGCACCTGGGGCGACATATCGCTCGAGATGGACCTGAGAATGTTGAGCGGCAGCGCGCAAATGCAGTAATCGGCGGCCACGCTCTTCTCCGCTCCGTTCTGCGTGTAGACCACTCTGACTCCGTGCGGCGTCTTCCGGATTTCCTTCACCACCGCCCCGAAATGCGCCGCCTTCCCGAGCTTTTTGGCGAATGCGTAGGGGATCCGGTCCATGCCGCCGACCGGTTGAAACATCGCGGCCTGATGATCCAGAGATTCTTCCTGGGTGAGGTTCGACCACAAACCGGAATCGAGCAGAGCGTGCAAGTCGAGTGGCGCCCGCCCCTCTTCGGTGACGTCTGCCGCCCCCGCCATGTGCGTCAGTCCGGACCGCGTCGATCCCTTATAGGCATAACCCTCCTTGAGATCCCCGAAGGATCGCAAGAGCGCCAACAACCGCTCGCGGTCGTCCCCGGTGAGTTCCCGATCCAACGCGCCTTGGTTCACCGTTTTTGCGAGCAACTCGGCGACATAGCCGCGGGTGTCGTTGGCGACCTGGCGGTCCTCGACGGGTTTGCCGCCGAAGGCCTTGTCGGTCACCATCGGCGCGGCGCGGCTAGTGTTGACGAACACCTCCAGGGGGACCTCCAGTTCACGGCAATAGCCCAGGATCGTTATGTGGAGGGAGGGCAACCGCGCTGGACCGGCGTTCATGTAGCTGTTTGCGCCAGTGTACTGCGCGGTCTGGCGCGTGCCGTCCACGAACTCGATGGTTGAGCCGTTGCGAATGGTCCAGTTCCGGCCGCCGGGGCGATCCCGGGCCTCCAGCAACGTGCATTCGAACCCGGCCTTGCCCAGTTCATAGGCTGAAGCGAGTCCTGCGATCCCGCCGCCGAGGATGACGATGCGCACACCCTTTCCGGCGTCCTTAGGGAGATCGATTTGAGAAGCGGCTGAGGCAGCCCGGGGCAGCAGCCCCAGGGCATTCATCGTGGCAAAGGCGGCGCCATAGCCCCCCGCCTGCCCGACCCGCGATAAGAACTTACGTCGTGTCAAGAACATCCGCGTACCCTCCTTGATCGCACTAACTGCGACAAGGCAACGCGGCATCTTGGCCTTGGAGATTCAAATATACTGCAAAACCCTTGCGCGTTCAAGAAGCCGGAACAATCTTTTCGCGGGAACAAGGTGTCCCCTCGCAGTTCCCCTCGCAACAGTTCCCCTCGCGATAGTTCCCCTCGCGACAGTCCCCTCGCACTTCTTCGTGCCGCAGGACGATTGTGCTAAACTGACCGCGCGATGAGGGCGTCCGTCTGTTGGGCCGCGGCTTCGACCAGCTTCTTGCTCGCCTTTGCGGGGCTCGGCTCTTCGGGGCTCATCTTTACGGAGTTGCTCTGGGCGCAAGGACGAGGCGGAGAGCCGCAGACTGGCGAGTCCATGTACAAGCAGAGCTGCGCTCCGTGCCACGATGGCGGCGTCGAGCGTGCTCCGCAGCGCCAGGCATTGAAAGCCATGTCCCCGGAGCGCGTTCTCGACGCCATGGAAACCGGTCAGATGGTCTACATGGCGGCGCGCTGGCCGGCGGCAGGGCGGCGCGCGATTGCCGAATTCGTGACAGAGAAGAAGCTCGGGACGGCGCCATTGGCCACAGTCTTGTCCTCAGCCGCGATGTGTCCCCCGGGATCGGATGACTTCACGAACCCCCTGGCCGGTCCGCAGTGGAACGGCTGGGGCCCGAACACCTCCAACGCGCGCTTTCAGGATGCCGCAATGGCGGGATTGACGGGAAGCCAGGTACCCCGTCTCAAACTGAAATGGGCGTTCGGTTACCCCGGCGATATCCTGGCCACATCGAACGGGGCTCCCACGGTGGCGGGCGGCCGGGTTTTTGTCGCCAGTCCAGGTGGCGGAGTTTATTCGCTCAGCGCAGCCACGGGTTGTGTCTACTGGTCAATCGATACGGCGTCCCGGGTACGGACGGCGGTCAGCATTGGGAAGGTGGAGACGGATTCCGGTCCGGTCTATGCCGCGTTTTTTGGCGATGCGAGGGCCTTCGCCTGGGCGGTGAATGCCTCGACCGGCAAGCTGCTTTGGAAGACCAAGGTCGACGACACGCCGGGCGCCGGCATCACGGGCTCTCCCGTCTTCCATGCAGGCAAGCTCTACGTTCCGGTTCGCGGAAACGATGAAGTATTCGCGGTGCAGCCCACGTATGAGTGCTGCCGTTTCCGCGGCAGCCTGGTCGCTCTGGATGCGGCCACCGGCAAACAGGTCTGGAAGACTTGGACTATTGATGAAGAGGCGAAACCGACCACCAAGAATACAAGGGGCGTGCGACTGTGGGGTCCTTCGGGTGTGCCGATCTGGACCACGCCGGCTATCGACGAGAAGCGAAATGCGATCTATGTCACCACCGGCGACAACTACAGCCAGCCGGCGACTAAGACCAGTGACGCTTTCATGGCCATGGATCTGAGGACCGGCAAGATTCTATGGACCCGCCAGATGACGTCTGGCGATGCCTGGACCTCGGCCTGCCGGTTGCCCGATAAGACCAACTGTCCGGACGAGTCGGCCCCGGATTTCGATTTCGCCGCTTCCCCGATTCTGATCACGCTCGCGAGCGGCC
Organism: Bryobacteraceae bacterium; assembly: GCA_035604115.1. GTDB lineage: Bacteria > Acidobacteriota > Terriglobia > Bryobacterales > Bryobacteraceae > Palsa-187. Next base: position 3,779 of record DATNJC010000050.1, read on the forward strand.
GGCGGGCGCTGATCGCGGGCCAGAAGTCCGGCGTGGTTCACGCTCTCGATCCCGATGACAACGGTAAATTGCTGTGGCAGGTTCGTGTGGGCCAGGGCGGGACTTTCGGCGGAGTGCAGTGGGGCTCCGCAGCCGACCAATCCAACGTGTACGTGGCCATCTCCGACTTGGGCCGCATCCGGCTCCCGTTCGATGAGGGCACGCTGGCCGCCAGCGGCCTTACCAGCGCCACGGACGCCGATCCGAAGGTGGGCGGTGGAATTGTAGCGTTGCGCCTCGACAATGGCGAGCGGGTCTGGTTTACAGCGCCTCCGGGATGCGGTGACCGGAGACCGTGCAGCCCGGCTCAGTCCGCGGCGGTCAGCGCCATTGCGGGCGTGGCGTTTTCGGGGTCGGTCGACGGGCATATGCGCGCTTATTCTACGAGAGACGGCGCGATCCTATGGGACTTCGATACCGTGCGCAAGTATGAAACCGTGGACGGTGTTGCGGCCAGAGGCGGCTCTCTCAACGGGCCCGGCCCGGTGATCGCGGGCGGAACGGTCTTCTTCAATTCGGGATACTCCAGTCCGGGTGGATCTCCAGGCAACGTCCTGCTGGCCTTTTCCGTGGACGGCAAGTAGGGGACCTCTCGTAGTTTCTGTGACCACCCTTGGGCACGTGACCATATATCGTTACTGTCAAACGCCTGCCGTAACGTTGACGCTCCGCCCAGATTCAAACCGTCCGTTGGTATCCCATCTGCTCTAAGTAAATGCTGGTGCTGCGAGTGCCGATCTGTTCCGGATTGCGTTCTTGGGTAGCGCCGGAATTCGGAGAAACTAACTAGCTCCACGAAGGTTGGACCCATTCCGTGCAAATCAAAGACTCTGTCGTTCCCTCTGTTGTTCCCAATGATGTCGCCGGCACCATGGATGTCGTCACCGAGGTTCGCCGCCGGGAGGCTCTGCTTAAGACCGGGGCTTTACAGAACGCCATCTTCAACAGCGCCAACTTTTCCAGCATCGCCACCGATGAGAAGGGCGTCATTCAATTATTCAACGTCGGCGCCGAGCGCATGCTGGGCTACGAAGCCATCGAAGTGGTGGATAAGATCACTCCCGCCGACATTTCCGATCCGCAGGAGGTCATCGCCCGCGCCAAAACCTTGAGCCTGGAACTCGCCACTCCGATCACGCCGGGCTTTGAAGCTTTGGTCTTTAAGGCCTCTCGCGGGATCGAGGACATCTACGAATTGACCTACATCCGCAAGGACGGGAGCCGCTTTCCCGCGGTCGTGTCGGTTACTGCGTTGCGCGACGCTCAAGACGCCATCATCGGCTATCTCCTCATCGGCACCGATAACACCGCGCGCAAGCAGGCGGAGGAGGCCCTGGTCGAAGCAGGGGCCTTGCAAAACGCGATCTTCAAGAGCGCCAACTTTTCCAGCATCGCCACCGATGAGAAGGGCGTCATTCAATTATTCAACGTCGGCGCCGAGCGGATGCTGGGCTACGAAGCCATCGAAGTGGTGGATAAGATCACTCCCGCCGACATTTCCGATCCGCAGGAGGTGATCGCCCGCGCCAAAACCTTGAGTCTCGAACTCGCCACGCCGATCACGCCGGGTTTTGAAGCTTTGGTCTTCAAGGCCTCTCGCGGGATCGAGGACATCTACGAATTGACCTACATCCGCAAGGACGGGAGCCGCTTTCCAGCGGTCGTGTCGGTCACAGCGTTGCGCGACGCCCAAGACGCCATCATCGGCTATCTCCTGATTGGCACCGACAACACCGTGCGCAAGCAGGTCGAAGCCGAGCAAAAACAGCTGGATCAGCGCCTGCGCGACCAACAGTTCTATACGCGCTCTCTCATTGAGTCCAACATCGACGCTTTGATGACCACCGACCCGCGCGGCATCATCACCGACGTCAACCGGCAGATGGAGGCGCTCACCGGATGCACGCGCGATGAGTTGATCGGCGCGCCGTTCAAGAACTATTTCACCGATCCGGAACGGGCTGAAGCGGCCATCAAGCGGGTGCTGAGCGAAAAGAAGGTGACCGACTACGAACTCACAGCGCGCGCCCGGGACAGCAAGGAAACCGTGGTCTCCTACAATGCGACTACCTTTTACGACCGGGAAAGGACGCTGCAGGGCGTGTTCGCCGCGGCGCGGGATGTCACGGAACGAAAACAGATCGAACATGTACTGCAGGAGAAGAATGTCGAGCTGGAGATCGCCAAATCCGCGGCGGAGAAAGCCAACCTGGCGAAATCCGACTTCCTTTCCAGCATGAGTCATGAGTTGCGCAGCCCCCTCAATGCGATTCTCGGTTTCGCCCAGTTGATGGAATCCGGCTCCGCGCCGCTCACGCCTTCCCACAAGGAAAGCATCGCCCAGATTCTCCAAGCGGGGTGGCACTTACTGAAGCTCATCAACGAAATCCTGGATCTCGCGGTGATCGAATCCGGGAAGGTGTCGCTGTCGGAGGAACCGGTGTCGTTGGCCGAGGTACTGCTCGAATGCCAGACCATGGTGGAACCGCAGGCGCAACAACGCAGCGTCCGCATGACCTTCCCGATTTTCGACAGCCCCCAGTATGTCAGCGCCGATCGGACCCGCTTGAAACAGATTTTCATTAACCTGCTTTCCAATGCCATCAAGTACAACAAGGTGGGTGGAGCCGTAGTGGTGAACTCCATAGCCAGCGCCGAGCAGCGCATTCGGATCAGCATTAAGGACGCAGGCGAGGGGTTGGCTCCGGAACAACTGGCGCAGTTGTTCCAACCCTTCAACCGCTTGGGACAAGAGGCCGGCGGCGCCGAGGGCACAGGTATCGGCCTCGTGGTCACGAAGCGGCTGGTGGAACTGCTGGGCGGCGCTATTGGGGTGGAAAGCATCGTGGGAGAGGGCAGTACTTTTTGGGTGGAGCTCATTGAAACTGTTGCGCCCCAACTTGCGATCGGCGAGGTCGCGTCGACTGCAGCGGCGAAACCGCCAAAGCCGAACGGCGCGCGGCTGCGCACTGTGGTTTATGTCGAGGACAATCCGGCGAACCTGAAGCTGGTCGAGCAGCTCCTTCTCCGGCGTCCCGACCTGCGCTTGCTGACCGCGACGAACGGGAGACTCGGCGTTGAGCTCATCGGCGCTTCCCAGCCGGACGTGATCCTGATGGACATCAATCTGCCTGACATCAGTGGTATCGAGGCTCTGAAAATCCTGCGCGGAAACCCCGCGACGGCGCATATCCCAGTGGTCGCCCTCAGCGCCAATGCCATGCCCCGCGATATCGAGCAGGGCATGCGCGCAGGATTCTTCCTCTACCTCACCAAACCAATCAAGGTCAGTGAGTTCATGGAAACACTGAACGTGGCGCTGGAATTTGCAGAAAAAGGGCTGGTCCAGCAGCACGTGGGTAAATGATCGATTCATCCAAGATTCGTGAAGCCCGCATCCTGATTGTCGACGATCAACCTGCCAATGTCTGTTTGCTGGAGCGAATGCTCGCCGAGGCCGGCTATGGATCGCTCGCGTCGACCATGAATCCGTTTGAAGTCTGTGAGCTTCACCGGAAGAATCCGTACGACCTGATTCTGCTGGATCTACAGATGCCCGGGATGGATGGATTTCAGGTCATGGACGGTCTCAAGGAAATCGAAACGGACGGTTACCTTCCGGTTCTGGTCATCACCGCCCAGCCCGGGCACAAGCTGCGCGCACTCCAGGCCGGGGCGAAGGATTTCGTCAGCAAGCCTTTTGATCTGGCGGAGGTGCTGACGCGGGTTCACAACATGCTGGAAGTGCGCCTTCTGCACACAGCAGCGAAGCACCACAGCCAGGAGCTGGAACAGACCGTACGGGAATTGGAGGCTACCCGCGAGATCCTCCGCCTCAAGACTCTGGAAGAACAAAAGAAGAGCGAGAAGGAATTAGCGTTAGCGCAAGAAACTCAGAAAAGCCTCCTGCCTCGTTTCTTACCATCGTTTGAGAATTTCCACATCCACGCTTTCAATGCCCCCACACGCTATGTGGGTGGGGATTTCTACGATTTCCAGCAACTGAGTTCAGGGGAATGGATAGGGGTCCTGGCCGATGTCTCCGGCAAGGGATTGTCGGCAGCCCTCCTCAGTTCCATGGTGTTGGGCGCGTTGAGCGTAGAATTTCGCGCCGGGAGGGAACCGCCTGAGGTCTTGAACCACATCAACCGACTGCTCTGCGATAAATCCCTCGACTATCAGTTCGTAACCCTGTTTCTGTTCCTTTTGAGCCCGGATGGCAAGGGACAATTTATCAGCGCGGGACATAATCCGGCCTATTTGTTCCGGGCTGCCACGGGGAAGATCGAAGACCTTGCCTCGGATGCCTTCTTTCTGGGCATTTTCGCGGACGCGACGTACTCTAGCCGCCCGCTACAGCTTAACCGCGGAGACATTCTGGTGGTCTACTCCGATGGCCTCACGGAGGCCGAGAATCAGCACGAAGAAGTGTTCGGCGAGCGTAGACTGAGGACCATCATTAAACAATGGGCGCCGTCCGGAAGCGCTGCGATCGAACAGAAGTTATTAGAGGCCGTTGAGGAATTCACTCAGCGCATGCCGCAAACCGACGACATCACGTTCGTGATTGTCGAAAACTGTTCGTGATGACGGACGGTCGCGCGTTTGGTTCTCCGCGTTCATGGTCTCGCGGCTCCTATTGACTTGGGGGTTATGGGTAACCCTGAAGCCTTGGCTCGCCGTGCTTCCACTCCGGCGGAAGAGCAAATCCATCGCGGTTCGGCATTTTGACCTTTGGCAGACTCTGGGCGTCCATCACCTCGTCTTCCTTGATGACGTCGTTCTTGTACAGCAGGAAGGCGGTGAGGGCGTACACCTCATTGGGCGTGAGCGTCCCCTCTTTCCCCAGAGGCATGCCGCGATTGATGTAATCCCATATCGTCGTCGCGAAGGGCGAGTGAACCCCCATGGTGTTGGCGTCGTTCACACAAGGGGCGAGACAAGGCATCGAAGGCATGGAAGGCGTGGCAGGAGCGGACTGGACGCCTTTCCTGCTGATTAACGTGGGAGCATGGCCTCCAGATCCCGTGGCCCCGTGGCATCCCGCGCACCCTTTCCGGGCGTAGAGCGCCGCACCTTCCTTGGCCGTCCCCTGGCCTGCCGGGAGCTCTTTTCCCGTCGGGCTGATGGCGATATCCCAGGCGCGGATTTCTTCCGCGCTCGGGCTCTTCCCAAGGCCGTAGGTGGGCGACTGTGTCCAGGCAGTCTGGCAAATCCCGAGGACCGCCGTAACCAGGCAAAGTTTACGAAAGCCCATTGTGAACGCTCCCGTCGCTGGCGACTCTCCAGGGTTGAGCGGCATTGTCGGCCCCTTGAATCCGGACTTTATCCAAGGGTTGGTTCCAGTATTTCGCGATGTCGGCTCGCGTGGGTTGCACCGTGCCCAATTCGTCGGTACAGCGCGACAGCAGCGTGCACTCCTTTCCGTCCCAGTTCCAGTGGTAGCCAAACCGGGTGTGCGCCATTGGATAGGCCGGTGTCCGAAGGTCAGCCTGCTTCCAGCTCGTGCCGCCGTCGAAGGATATCTCCACGCCGCGGATGGCGCCCGCGCCTGACCACGCCAAGCCGGAGACTTCGTAGAAGCCAGGGCCTGACAACTGGTGCCCACCGGAAGGAAAGGTGATGACGGATTTCGGTCCGATCTGGTGCGTCAATGCGGCCACTTTCGGGTCCGGATTGATGTGCCCGTAGTCGTCATAGGTCATGTAGTAGCGGTCTACGACCTTGATTCGTCGCAGATATTTGATCTGATAAATGCCTTCAAAGCCGGGAACCATCAGCCGCAGGGGAAAGCCTTGCTGCGGACGGAGCGGCTCGCCATTTTGCGCGTAGCATACGATGCAGTCGTCCATGGCCTTCGCGAGCGGGATGCTCGACGCGCCCTTCACTTCTTCCGCGCCCTCCGCGACGATCCAGGACGCCGAGTTTTGCACACCGGCCTCCTTGAGCAGCAAGGACAACGGCACACCGGTCCATTCGGCGCAACTCGTCAATCCGTGCGTTTCCTGAACGGTTTTGTGCGTCGGCCTGGCACGGTTTCCCAGGCACTCGATGAAGTGCATGCGGGATACGTACGGGAGACGCTTGAGCTCGTCCATGGTGAACTCCAGCGGCCGGTCCACCATCCCGTGGATCATGAAACGATGCTCCCGGGGGTTGATGTCGGGAACAAAGGCGCCGCGGTGTGTCGCGGTATAGAAGAGCGACGACGGCGTGATAATCCCGACCGAATCCTGAAGCGGGGTCAAGACGTGAAAGGTGAGCCCGAATTCATCGGGCGAATGCCTCTCGGCCACGGGCATCCGCACCGAGGTCACGAAACGGGAGCGCTCACCGTAGGCGATCAACTCGTCGATCTTTTTGGCAGGCGTCCCTTGTATCTGGCCCTTCGCAACTCGTGCGCCTCCCGCGGCCAGACCGGCCAGCGCGGCGCCGCCTTTTAGGAATCCCCTGCGATTAGGTCTTTTCGAATCCATGGGTCTCTCCTTCAAGATTGAAGTGTCCCGGAATTAGCTTCGTGGCCTTCCAGTCGTTGAAAGTATACCCCATTTAGGGCCGACAGTTTCTTGTCCGAAAAGGGCGATCGGCTTACAATTAAGATCATGCCGCTGCAGGCAGGCGCCGTGGACGAGAATGGTGTGCCGCGCCCGCCTTCGCGACGCTCCCGCGGGAAACAGGGCGCGCACGGTAGGCGGCGAGGCGAAGGCGAACACGATTACGCGCGGGCAGAACGCGGACAACGCTCCGGGCCAGAAATAGGTTTTCGGGGGGCTTTCTGTGTTCGCTCCGGGCCGGAATCCTGGTTGGGTATCCGGCCCTGTTTCATGCTCAAGCTGGCGCTCATTCCGCTTCTGGTATGCTCCGCGCTCGCCGCGCAGACGCTGGCTGACGTGCGCAAGCTGGCGGACGCCGGCTCGCTGGATGCGCAGTTCGCCATGGGCGGCTTTTACGAAAACGGCCAGGGCGGCGTGGCGCAGAACTACGAGGAAGCCATGCGCTGGTACCGGCGGGCGGCGGACAAGGGGCACGCGCCCTCGATGGTCAATCTCGGCTACATGTACGGCCACGGCGAAGGCGTCCCGCCGGACCTGGCCGAGATGCGCCGCTGGTATCTGAAGGCGGCGGACAAGAATCATCCGTCGGCGCAGGCCAATCTCGGCTACCTGTACGCGCACGGCGAGGGCGTGCCGCAGGACTTCACGGAAGCCGCGAAGTGGTACCGGAAGTCGGCGGACCAGGGCGTGGCGCTGGCGCAGCAGAATCTGGGCTTCCAGTACTTCAACGGCTTGGGTGTGCCGCAGGACTTTGCGGAATCGGCCAAGTGGTACCGGCTCGGGGCGCAGCAGGGCGATTCGGTTTCGATGTTCAATTTCGGCGCGGCTTTTTACTACGGGCGCGGCGTGCACAAAGACCTGGGGATGGCGGCCATCTGGTATCGCGCCGCGGCGGAGAAGAATTATCCCGACGCCTGTGCGGATCTGGGGGCGATGTTTGAGGACGGCATCGGCGTGCCGAAGGACGCGGCGGAAGCGGCGGTGTGGTATCGGCGAGCGGCCGACCAGGGATTCGCCAGCGCGCAGTTCGCTTTGGCCGAGATGTATCTGAACGGCAAGGGCGTGGCGAAGGATCCGGCGGAGGCCGTGAAATGGTATCGGAAGCTCGCCGACCAGCCCGGCCACAGTTCTGTGCAACTCACGTTGGGGCAGCTCTACGCGGCGGGCTCGGGCGTGGCTCAGGGTGTCGCTCAGGATTTTGCGGAAGCTGCGCGCTGGTATCGCAAAGCGGCCGATCAGGAGGACGTGGTGGCGGCCACGAGCCTCGGCGACCTTTACGCCGAAGGTCGCGGCGTGAAGCAGGATGACGCAGAAGCCGCGCGCTGGTATCGCCGTGCGGCCGAGCGCGGCCATCCGGCGGGCCAGTATCGGCTGGCGCGTGCGTACCTGAACGGCCGTGGTGTCGCGGGCGACCCGGTGCAGGGTTATGCGTGGCTGGAACTGGCGGCGTCGGGCGATGCGGCAAAGTACGGAGCGGAGCGCGACAGCGTTCGATCACTGCTCAATCCGAAGCAACTCGCCGAGGCCGAAAAACAGGTGCGGGAATTCAAACCTAAAAGGGGACAGTGACGCGTTTCCACGCGTTGTCGGACCATGGCTGGCCCCTGCGTCGTCTCGCCTGTCGCGGCAAATCGGGCACACTTCGGGTGTGTTTCGGAAACACCGTCTTTCGCCGAGGCGCGGAGGACGCGAGTCAGGACTGTTTTGAGGACACTACACGGCTGCGTTGGGGTGCTTTTGGGTGATATTCGGCGTTGGCACGGGCGCTCGCATGGCTTTTTCTATTTGCAGCAGCAGGTCCTGGTCGGATTTTGAGGTTGGCTTGGGTTCGTTTCGTACAGCGCTGTTTTTGGCGGTCGGGCGATTCTCTTGAAGAGCTTGCAGGTGCTGGAGCGCTTTATCGAAGGTGCGGTTGAGCTGGTTTTCGTAGCGCGTTAAAAGAGACAGCGCCTTGAGGATGTCTTTGGGCTCTTCGGCGTTTTCCAGGAGCTGGGCTTCGATGCTCATCAAGCGGTTCAGGCGCCAGCGGGCGGCAACCAGAGTTTCTACTAGGTCTTGTTCGGGCTGGTCGCGCGGCTGGAAGCGCTTGATGTAGCTGGCGCGGTGGCGCTCGAACTCTTCTTTGTCCTCGCCGGGGAGCACGGCTTGGTTCGAGCATAGGCCGTGGCGCAGGCTGTTTTGGGACGAAGCGGCTTTGCCTTCGGGGGTTAAGGGTCCTTGAGATTGCGCGCCGTTGATGCGGGCGGTTTCGGACTTAAGTGGTGAAGTCATACGCGGTCTCCTCGATCGAATATTTAGCACGACATTTTCGGGCTGGCCGCGGGTGATGACGGGAAGTGGTTGAAAGATTTGAGTGAATATTTTGGCGAGGGGTGTGAATGCCCCACGGCCTTCGGCGAGAACGGAGTATAAAAAAGAAGGGGGTATTTACTTGACTCAGGTGGCCCCAACCTGTAGCATGGCCGGCTGTGGAGGAGTATCCCCGGAGTCTGGCCGATTTCGAGGCTCGGTTCGACACCGAGCAAGCGTGTCGGGACTACCTGTACCGGCTGCGA
>DATNJC010000051.1:0-2817 GCA_035604115.1 Bryobacteraceae bacterium
CAAAGCCGCCAGCAGCAGCGAAGTCGAGGCCAGAATGACGGTCGCCCACATATTCCCCGCATCGCGCGATACAGTCGAAAACAGCGCCGCCCCGAACGCCAGCGCCAATCCCACCAGCGCCAGCAGAAACTTAACCCACACTTCCGCCGCGGCCGATTGCAGCCACTTCCCCGCGCGGCTGGCCAGCGATGGGCTCGATTTCAACGGATTGGCGTACGCAGAACGCACTCTTTCGCAGCCTAGCATTTGCCGCTAGAACGGACAATCGCGATTCGCTTGCGGCGAAAGCGTTCGTAACACGTAGCCCCGGACGCCCTCGTCCGGGGAGCCTCAAAACCACAAAATGGGAGCCAGATGCTACTCAGTCGATGCCGCCCGCGTCCGCAGCTGACTTCCCACCAGAACGAACCACACCGCCTGCACCACAACCACCGCCGCCATCCCGTGGACATCAAGCTGCAAGCGCCCGATGGCGATGGCAATCACCACAACCGGAGCTCCGATGCACCCATAGATGGCGACGCCGCGTCCGAATCCGCCATTGCGCAGAGCCGACACCGACCAGAGAATCATGGCGAGCGAGGCAGCCACGGAATAAATCCGCGAGAAAGCCTGATTGATCTGAAAGATTCCCGCGCTCACGATCTGCCATTGCCGCGCATTCGCGGGAGCGTCGCGCAGCATGAGCTCCATGATGCCGGGCATGATAAACCCGCTGACCGCAGTAGCGATGAGCACGGCGATGCAGGCGAAGCCGAAGGTGACGAGCGCGGCGAAGGCGATCCGGTCGGCGGCCTGAATGCTTCGCGTCAGCCCGCACGCGCCCAGAAACAGCAGCAGCCCGCTCACCATCGCGATCGAGTGCGCAATGCCCGACATCCTCATCAGATGCACTACCTGTTCTGGCGTAAGAGACGCTACCGGCATGGGGTGCAGGGCCATTGTGATGATCAAGCCGAGCGCGCCGGCGATGAGTGCGATTCCAGATTTGCGATCGTCTGTCATGCAGCCACTCTAGACACAAGTCGTGGGCCTGTGACAGTGTATTTCGCAGAAATGCCGCGATACGGAACAAACCCGCCGGCTCTGTTCGGGAATCACGAATGACCCAGACCACGAAGACCCAGACCGCGAAAACAAAACCCAAGGCGGCCAAGCCTCGCCCGAAAATCGATCGCCGCATCCTGCGCACCCGCGATGCACTGGGCGATGCCATGATGGCGCTCCTGCATGAGAAGAGTTTCGACGAGATCACCGTGCAGCAAGTGCTCGACCGCGCGGGTGTGGGCCGGGCGACGTTTTACGCGCACTACCGCGACAAAGACGACCTGTTCCTGAGCGACGTTGAAGATTTTCTCGAACACGTCTCCGGCGTGCTGAAACGGCAAAACGCGAACCCCAGGCGCCTGCTCCCGGTGCGCGAGTTTCTTACCCACATCCGCGATGTGCGCGAGTTTCACGCCGCCCTGGTGAAGTCGGACAAACTGAATGAGGTATGGACGCTGGCCCGCGGATTCTTCGCCCGTTCAATCGAAGAACGGCTGCAGGCGGCGGGCGTGCAGCTCGACCCCGCGAGTCGGTCGGCCCAGGCCCATGCTCTAGCCGGCAGTTTCTTCTCCCTGCTCGACTGGTGGATCGACAAAGGCATGAAAGCCGATCCCAAAGAAATGGACGACCTGTTTCACCACATGGCGTGGAGCGGCCTGCAGGGACGCTAACAGCACGAGCGAAGGATCAAACCACGAAGGACACGAAGGAATTAGTATGACGTTCTCCTTCGTGAAACTTCGTGTCCTTCGTGGTTGTCGATTTTGCCTTCCCGCTCTCTTCTGATTTCCCACCTCCTGTGCTACTCTGCTGCCCTCGCCGAACCGGCGACCATCGGCAAATCAACTTCAGCTGTCGAGGAGATCCTCCATGCCCATCGGCAAGCGTGCGTTAGCGGAATTCTTCGGAACCTTCTGGCTGGTCTTCGGCGGATGCGGCGCGGCCGTGCTGGCCGCGGGCGTCCCCAACGTCGGCATCGGATACGCCGGAGTTGCTCTGGCCTTCGGGCTTACCGTGCTGACCATGGTGTATGCCGTCGGGCATATCTCCGGCGGCCATTTCAATCCCGCGGTCAGCGTGGGCCTGGTCGTGGGCAAACGCTTCCCCGCCTCCGAGCTGCCGCACTACATCATCGCGCAGGTCGTGGGCGCCATCGCGGCCGCGGGCGTGCTCTACGTCATTGCCAGCGGGCTGACCAACTTTGATGTGCACGCCGGCTTCGCCTCCAACGGCTACGGCGCCAATTCGCCCCAGGGATATTCCCTGCTCGCCTGCTTTGTCGCCGAAGTCGTGCTGACCGCCTTCTTCCTGATCGTGATCATGGGCGCGACCGACAACCGCGCCCCCAAAGGATTCGCCCCCATCGCCATCGGCCTCTGCCTGACGTTAATCCACCTGGTCGGCATTCCGGTGACGAATACCTCCGTAAACCCCGCCCGCAGCACCGGGCCGGCGGTCTTCGCCGGTGGCTGGGCCTTGCAGCAATTGTGGATGTTCTGGGTCGCCCCGCTCATCGGCGGCGCATTAGGCGGCGGAATCTACAAGATGCTGTTCGGGGAGTAGAAAACCAGCCACAGATTTACACGGATTTTCACGGATACTCCTTTAGATTTCTTGATCGATCCGTGAAAATCCGTGCAAATCCGTGGCCAATGGTTTTCACTGCCCACGGTCGTCCATACCTTCCGGCGGAATGCCGAGCGTGACCCGCGCCTCCGGCAGTGTCATCTGCAACAGCGGCTCACACAGCTCGGGGTTGCGGTACAGCGT
>DATNJC010000052.1:0-4529 GCA_035604115.1 Bryobacteraceae bacterium
GCCAGCCATGTGCTGACGTGGGAGGAAATCGCGCACCTGACGGCGGATCCCAGCAAGCCGGCCGAGACCCTGATGAACGTTGTGGCATTGATTGCCAGACGGTTTGGCGTCGATGTCTGCTCGGCCTACCTTTTGGAACCCGACCGCGCCAATCTCGTTCTGGCCGCGACGCTCGGGTTGCGCCAGGAGTGCATCGGCAAGCTTCGAATGTCAGTCAATGAAGGGCTGGTCGGCATGGTCGCCGAACAGGTCCGGCCGGTGGCGGTTGAGCAGGTCAAGAATCATCCGCGCTTCAAGTACTTCAGCGAAGCGGGTGAGGACGCTTACCAATCGTTCCTGGGAGTTCCCCTGATTGATCGCGGCGTGCTGCAAGGCGTTCTGGTGATTCAGACTGTGGCGGCGCGGGTCTTTCCGGAAAATGAGATTCGCCTGCTCACCGAGGCTGCGAAGCGGGTTGCACCCGTGGTGAGCGAAGCCCGCACGCTCGACCGTTTCATCGCGCCTGCCCAGGAGCGGCTCTGGGCGCTGGCGCGCAACCTGTGGTGGAGTTGGGATCACGATTCCGCCGGATTGTTCCACGATCTCGATCCGCTGCGCTGGAGTCAGCTCAATCACAGTCCGGTGTCGCTGCTGAACGAGTTTCCTCTCGAGAAGCTCGAAGCGCGCGCCACCGAACTCGCCCTGCACAGCCGGATCAACTACGCCTACCGCCGCCTGCGCGAGTACCAGGATGCGGAGCGAACCTGGGGCGCGCGTCACGCCGGAGTGCTGCGTCCCCGTCCCGTGGCTTATTTTTCCGCCGAGTTTGGCGTGCACGAATCTCTCCCAGTCTATTCCGGTGGACTTGGAGTTCTGGCCGGCGATCACATCAAGAGCGCCTCCGATCTCGGGATCCCGCTGGTTGGCGTGGGCCTGTTTTATGGCCAGGGATATTTTCGCCAGCGCCTTGATCGCGACTGCTGGCAGCGCGAGGAGTATCTCGAGACCGATGTCAACCAACTTCCGATGGAAGCAGCCATCGGGAAAAACGGCAGACCGGTCGTGGTGCAGGTCGATACCCGCCATGGCTCGATCCGCGCAAAGGTGTGGCGCGTGAAAGTGGGCCGTTGCGATTTGTTGCTCCTCGACTCCGACGTGGAGGGCAATACCCCCGAAGACCGGCACATGACCTCGCGTTTGTATGGAGGCGACGGCCGGGTTCGCGTGCATCAGGAGCTGCTTCTGGGCGTGGGCGGCCTGCGCGCCCTGAAAGCGCTCGGCATCACCCCCGGGGTTCTTCACCTGAACGAAGGACATAGCGGATTCGCGGTGCTCGAAGCGATTCGCCAGCGCATGGAAGACGAGGGTATCGGCTTCGAGAAGGCCGTGCCCCGCGTTGCCCGTGAGGTGGTCTTCACGAGCCACACTCCCGTGCCCGCCGGTCACGATCGCTTCGACGCCGATCTGGTCGAAGAGCACCTCGGACCTATGCGCGAGGCCCTCGGTCTTTCCCGGGAAGGTTTCATGGCGCTGGGACGCGAGAACCCGGAAAGCGACGAACGCTTCTGCATGACCGTGCTCGGCCTGCGGCTCTCGCGGCGCGCCAATGCAGTTTCTTCCCTGCACGGCGAAGTTTCGCGCGCCATGTGGACCGGGCTCTATCCCGGCAAACAGGAGGACGCGGTTCCTATCGGACACATTACGAACGGCGTTCATGTCCCCTCCTGGTTGGCGCCGCAGATGTTTCGCCTTTACGATCGCCATCTCGGCACGGGATGGCATTTGCGCAGCAGCGAAGCCAAAATCTGGGATGGCATTGACAACGTGGATGACGGCGAACTCTGGGAGACTCATTTCAACCTGAAGTCGCGCCTGATCGAGTTTGTGCGCCGCCGCGCCGTCAAGCAGGCGGCGCGGCGCGAGGAACCGCGCGGCGTGCTGCAGCAACTGGAACGCGTACTCAGTCCCGACGCGCTCACCATCGGTTTTGCGCGCCGCTTTGCCACCTACAAGCGCGCCAATCTGATTTTGGCCGACATCGAAAAAATCGCCGGTATGGTCAATGACCCGAAGCGCCCGGTACAGTTCGTATTTGCCGGAAAGGCGCATCCGCTCGACGAACCCGGCAAGCGCGTCCTGCAGCAGATTGCGCAGTTGATGCGAGACCCGCAGTTTTCCGACAAATTCGTTTTCGTCGAAGACTACGACATCAACGTCGGACGCCATTTCGTGCAGGGTGTCGATGTCTGGCTGAACAATCCGAGGCGTCCGCTGGAAGCCTCCGGAACCAGCGGCCAGAAAGTCGTTTTGAACGGCGGCTTGAACCTCTCGGTTCTGGACGGCTGGTGGGCGGAAGCTTACGACGGCTTAAACGGCTTCGCGATCGGGAGCGGCAGAACTCACTCCGACATGAATGTTCACGACACGCGCGATGGGGAGGACCTGCTGCGAGTTCTTCGCGATGAAGTGATCCCTCTCTACTATCAGCGCGATCGCGACGGCCTTCCGCGCGGCTGGATCCAACGCATGAAGCGCACCATCCGCACCCTCGGCTGGCGCTTCAACGCCGATCGTATGGTGATGGATTACACGACCAAGTGCTACGTTCCAGCAGCCGGCGGCACCTCGAGCGACCTGCGGCTCAGAGTGTAAGAGCGTGGCTCACTAAGCTTGCCGCACGGCGCGAACCTGGGTGCCGCGCTTCTTGGCGGAGCCGCAGCGTCCCCGCCCGCCTCTCCATTCAGTAGGAGGCGGGGACCGTTGCGTCTTCAGGATACGCCGGCATCCCGAACTCGGGAACATCGAGACCCTCTTCTTCCACCTCGGGTGCCACTCGCATGCTTTTCACTTTGTTGACGCACCAGAAGACGACGTACGTCGCACCGAATGCCCAGGCGACAATCAGAGTTGCTCCCATGAGTTGGCACAGGAACTGCCGTGTATCGCCGTGGAGCAAGCCCGTCACCCCCTGGCCCGCGTGTCCCAGATACGCCGTTGCGCCGACGCCATTCCATCCGGCGCCATACGCCCCGTCGGCAAAGATGCCCACGCTCACCGCGCCCAGCCAGCCACAGTAGCCGTGTACCGAAATCGCACCACAGGGGTCATCGACCTTGAGGACCCGGTCGTTGAAGACCACGCCGCCGCACACCAACAGGCCTGCCAGCACGCCAATGATGACCGCGGAGGTTGGGGACACAAAGGCGCAGGGAGCAGTGATGGCGACCAACCCGGCGAGCATTCCATTGCACGCCATGGTGATATCAGGTTTACCGAACAGGAAATACCACAAGACCATCGCTGCCGCGGAGGCTGCAACGGCGGCAAGATTGGTGTTCACAGCAATTACGGAAATGCGTAGGTCTGTGGCGCCCAGAGTCGAGCCAGGATTGAATCCCATCCAGCCGAAGAGCAGAATGAAAGTGCCCGACACTACATAAACGATGTTGTGAGCGGGAAAGACGCGGATCCTCCCGCCGGGCCCATATTTGCCCAGGCGCGGGCCCAGAATAAGCGCCAGAGCCATGGCGCAGAAACCGCCCACCCCATGGACCACCGTGGAACCGGCAAAGTCGACATAACCGTGACCAAGATTCAAGGTCGTTCCGATTTGCGAGAGCCATCCGCCACCCCACACCCAGCAGCCCGAGATCGGGTAAAGAATCGCGCCGATGAAAAGTTCGCACAGCAGAAATGCCCAGAAGGTGATGCGCTCACAGATGGCGCCAACAATGATGTAACCGGCCGTCTCCATGAACACCACTTCGAACAGCGTTAAACAGTTGCTGGCACTGTCATAGGCCGGACCAGCAAGAAAGAAACCCTTGCCCCCTACGAATCCCCACGATCCGCTCCCAATCAGAAATTTGTTGAGGGTGGGGATGCCGCCCAGGTTGGTGGGCGCCGCATTGATGGCAACCGCTCCAAACTGGAAAGCATATCCGACGGCGTAGTACGCCAGGAAGGCGAACACGTAGGCCGCGAAATTCAGCATCATCAAGTGGGCGGCATTTTTCTTTCGCACCAGTCCGCAGGTGAGGAGGGCAAAACCTGCTTGCATGAACAGAACCAGGTAGCCGGTATTCAGTGTCCAGGCGAAGTTGGTGGCCACGCGGACGTGCCCCACATCGTCCGCCAGTTTTACAGCGAGAGGCTCTTTGGCCGCCTGAGCTTGATAGTCGTCGAATGCCTTTTTGTTCGTGGTGTAGTCCGGAGCCGCCTTGTCGGTGGGCTCGGGGACGACAAACGGATTGCCGGCAGCGTCCACGGCGGTAGTTTTGTCCCCAGTTGCGGTGCCCGATGGATCTGGCTTCGGCCCTTCGTCGGCCAAGCAGGGCGTGGCCAGCGCCGCGAACATTCCGGCGGTGAGAAGGATGACCAGAATGGATACAGATACAAACGATGACCGGCGCAGGAGGCGCCTCTCCGGTTGCTTCGTCATGGGGTTGCTCCTGTCTCTGTGCGGTAGACAATTCTTACGGAATAATGCGGCGTGGGGAAGGGCGGCCTGAAATACGGCATGCAATGGCTTCGCAAGTCTCCAGCTCGCG
>DATNJC010000053.1:0-5225 GCA_035604115.1 Bryobacteraceae bacterium
GCCGTTCGTCTCGAAGGCCACGGGCGTTCCCATGGCAAAGATCGCAGCGCGCCTCATGACCGGCCGGAAGCTGCGCGAGTTCCTCCCGGAATATATCGAGCGCCGCGCCGATCTCGATACCGGAGCCTGCTACTACGTGAAGTCCCCTGTGTTTCCGTGGAGCAAGTTCCCCGGTGTCGACACGGTGCTCGGCCCCGAGATGAAATCCACGGGAGAGGTGATGGGCGTGGCCGACAATTTCGGCGAGGCTTTCGCCAAAGCGCAGTTGGCGGCTGGACAGAAGTTGCCGACCAAGGGCGCCGTGTTCCTCAGCGTGACCGACCACGACAAGCGCCAGGTGGCGCCGGTCGCGCGCAAGTTTGTCAACATGGGGTTCAAGCTGGTGGCCACCGCCGGCACGGCGGATGTGATTGAAGAGGCGGGCATGAACGTCGAGCGCGTTTACAAGGTAAAGGAAGGGCGGCCCAACGTGGTCGACTTCATCAAAGGCCAGCGCATCCAGCTCATCGTGAACACTCCGACCGGACTGGAACCCTGGTTCGACGAGAAGGCGATCCGCCGCGCGGCCGTAACTGCACGCATTCCCACGATCACAACGCTGGCTGCGGCTCGCGCAGCGGCCGAGGGAATCGCCGCGCTCCAACGCGGCGAAGTGAACGTGAAGGCGCTACAGCATTTGCACGCGGAGCGGCACGCAAAGTCTATATGAACTCGGTAAACTTGCCGAGTCTCTCGGCGTAGAAGTGAAGTCCGGCATCTTCGCGCCTGAAGATTTTGTGGCTTAGGCGGCCAGTTGCAGCCCCTGGATGTGTTACAATATTTCCATATGGGTAACACACTCAGCGTTCGGCTTCCCCAAGAACTCCTGGAGCGGCTTCGGGAGAAGGCGCGTCGCACGGGAATTCCCGTGGGGCGTGTGGTCCGCCAGTTTGTGGAAAGCGGCCTTTCGCATGACGTTCCTGCAAGCAACAATCAGGCTTGGCGCAAGTATGTGGGCGTCATCAAAGGCGGTCCGCGCGACCTTTCTACCCGCAAGGGGTTCTCGCGCGGATGAAGGCCATCGCCGATACCGGACTCCTTGTCGCCATGGTGCGGGAAAACGACCAATATCACGATTGGGCGGCAGAAGTCGCGGAGCAAATTAGCTGGCCAGTCCTGACGTGCGAGGCCGTGCTGGCCGAGACGGCGTTTCATCTCCACTCCAGCCAGGAAGTGGTTGGGATGTTGCGCGACAATATTGTCCGCGTTGCTTTTGACTGCGAAAGCGAGATGGAACATCTATACGCTCTGGCAACGCGCTATGCCGACCGGAATCCCGACCTGGCCGACGTGTGCCTGATTCGCATGAGCGAGTTGTATCCCCGGCACCAACTTGTCACTACGGACCAAGACGACTTTCGCGTCTACCGGCGAAACAAGCGGGAAGCGATTCCGCTGCTCTGCCCACCCAAGAGGTGATACGCTAAATTCGCCATGCTGCTGAGCGGTATTCTTCCTCCTATCACCACGCCGTTCTATCCCGACGGCAACGTCTATTTCAAAAAGCTCGAATCGAACGTGGAGCGCTACTCGCGCACCCCGGCATCCGGAATCGTGGTCCTCGGGTCGACGGGCGAGGCGATCCTGCTCTCTGATCAGGAGCGGCGAGACGTGCTGAAATGCGCGCGCCAGGCGGCTGCGTCCAACAAGGTGCTCATTGCGGGAACAGGAATCGAGTCGGCGATCGAGACGCTGCGCCTCACCGAATACGCTGCCGAGCTTGGATACGACGTGGCCATGGTGCGCACGCCGCACTACTACAAGAAGCAGATGGAACCGGCGAACATCCTGGCGTTTTATCGCACGGTGGCTGATCGCTCGCCGCTGCCGGTCATCATTTATAACTTTCCGCAGGCCACCGGGTACGACATGCCCGCTGAAGTGGTGATCGAACTGGCCGATCACCCTAATCTGATCGGCATCAAGGAGTCGAGCGGCGACGTGGACAAGGTTCGCAAGATGGTCGAAGGCACACGCCACATCCAGCGCAGCGCCACCGTTACCGAGACTTTCGAAGCAGTTACGCCTCGCATGCTGGCCGCGTCGGCCGCAGCGCCAAGTGAAGGCGGGGAACTAGTGCCGGTGGGCGCGCTGTCGGGGGCTTCGGAGACCAAGCCTTCCTCGTCGGCTGTATCGGTCGTCGGCAAGCTCAAGACTCGCCAGAAAGAAGTAGGCTTCCAGATCCTTGTGGGCGCAGCGCAGAAGCTGCACCCCTCGCTCGACGCCGGAGCGGTGGGTGCGATCCTGGCTTTCGCCTGTCCGGCTCCAACCGCGTGCTACGAGATCTACGCTGCCTGGAAGGAAGGTGATGCTAACCTCGCACGCCTGAAGCAGGAGCGCATCGCCAAAGCCGCGCAGCGCGTGGTCGGCGATCTGGGCGTTCCGGGCGTGAAGCACGGCATGGACTTCAATGGCTACTACGGAGGTCCGTCGCGCCTGCCGTTCCTGCCGCTCACTGCCGATCTGAAAGCGGAGATCGAGCGACTGCTGGCCGACATCAGGAACTGAAGGCGCCAAGTGGAAGCCATCTCACAACTTGCAGCCCACTTGTGATTGCAATCACACCGCGCTATACTGAATTCGAACGAACGTTCGAATTGTCGTAGGATGGCCACCCCTTTAACCGCAGCCCGAGTTGGTTCCCAGCCGCGCGCCGCGGCCTCCGCCAGCCGCTATGACCGGCGCCTGGCCGAAATCCTGACACACGCCACCGACGTCTTTTGCAAAAAGGGATACGAAGGCGCTTCCATGCGCGATCTGTCGCGCGAGAGCGGCATGTCCCTGGCGGGGCTGTATTACTACTTTGAATCCAAAGAGCGGCTGCTGTTTCTGATCCAGAAACACACCTTCTCGACCATTGTGCAACGGCTCAAGGCGCGGCTGGAGGGCGTGAACGACCCGGAAGAGCGCATCCGGATCTTCATCCTCAATCATCTGGAATACTTTCTGGCCAACCAGGCGGCCATGAAGGTGCTCTCGCACGAGGCTGAGGCGCTGAAGAATAGTTTTGCCGCCGAGGTTGCGGCCATCAAACGCGAGTACTATCGCATCTGCGTGGGGCTGCTCGACGACCTCAAGCGCGATCGCGGCCCGCAGTTCTCCACGCGCATTGCCGTGCTCAGCCTGTTCGGCATGATGAACTGGATCTACACCTGGCACAACCCGCGGGTGGATGCCGACGCGGCGTCGATTGCCGGAGAGATGGGCGATCTTTTTCTGCGCGGGGTCACAACAGAAACAAAAGTTCGGAAAGAGCGATGATGAGGAACGTGGGCGAACAATTCGATTTCTGACATTTCACGATCAAGGAGTCACGCAATGGCAACTACGCTACAGCCGGTCACGGACGAAACCACCAAGCAGCTCATCAACTACCGCACCGACGGCGGCGTCGCGGTGATCGAGATGTGCGATCCCCCCGCCAATACCTATACCTACGAAATGAACCGGCAGCTCGACGAAGCCATCCTTAAGGCGCGCATGGATAACGACGTCTACGTGATTCTGCTGACCGGCGCGGGCGACAAGTTCTTTTCCGCGGGCGCGAACATCAAAATGCTTTCGACCGTCGATCCGACCTTCAAATATTACTTCTGCCTGCACGCCAACGAAATGCTCTTGCGCCTGGAGCACACGCCGAAGCTCGTGATTGCAGCGATCAACGGCCACTGCGTGGGCGGCGGACTTGAAATCGCCATGGCCGCCGACATCCGCATCGCCCGCAAAGACGCGGGCAAGGTGGGTTTGCCAGAAGTGAACCTCGGCGTTCTGCCCGGCACCGGCGGCACGCAGCGGCTCTCGCGCATGGTGGGCAAGAGCAAAGCGATCGAGCTGATGGTCACCGGCAACACCTATTCGTTCGAAGAGGCGCTGGAGATGGGCATCGTCAACGACATTTTCGAGCGCGAGGGCTTCATGGACAACATCATGGAGTACGCCCGCCAGTTCTGCCCGCCTAACAAGGCGTCGAAGGCCGTAGGCCGCATCAAGCGCGCGGTACAGACCGGATGGGAGATTCCGCTGGAGTCCGCATTGGCCCTGGAACGCGAGAATCAGCAACTGCTGTTCCAGAGCGAAGATGCCAAGGAAGGCCTGGCTGCGTACGTGGAAAAGCGCCCGGCAAACTTCAAGGCGAAATAGGTCATGTAGGGACGGACGCATTCCTCCGTCCCCGCCGAGCTCAGCTCGGCTGAACTTGGAGACCAGATGCTAGCAGCAAGCAAAGTCGGCCTGAAACCCGGCCGCCTCCTCATCGACGGCCAATGGGTCGATGGCGCGAAGTCATTCGACACCATCAATCCAGCCACGGGCGAAGTGTTGACGCAAATCGCCGCCGGCTCCAGCGAAGATGTCGACCGTGCCGTCGCCGCCGCCCGCCGCGCTTTCGAAGACCGCAATGGCGCCTGGCGCAAGCTCTCGGCCAGCGAGCGCGGCCGGCTCATCTGGAAGCTTGCCGACTTGCTCGAAAAGAATATCGACGAGTTCGCCGAACTCGAAACCCTCGACAACGGCAAGCCAATCTTCGAGTCACGCTACGTCGATATGCCCATGGTCGTCGACGTCCTGCGCTATTACGCCGGACTGGCCACGAAAATACACGGCGAAACCGTCAACACGTTCGAGACCGCGTTCACCTACACGCTGCGCGAACCCGTGGGCGTCGTGGGCATGATCGTGCCGTGGAACTTCCCGCTGCTGCTGGCCTCCTGGAAGCTGGGTCCGGCGCTGGCTTGCGGCAATACGGTTGTGTGGAAACCCGCCAGCCAGACCTCGCTGACTACCCTGCGCTTCGGCGAATTGGCGGTCGAGGCAGGCGTTCCGGCTGGCGTCATCAACATCGTGACCGGGCCGGGCGCGGTCGGCAGGGCCATGGTCCAGCATCCGGGCATCGACAAGATTGCGTTCACCGGCTCGACCGAGGTTGGCAAAGAGATCATGCGCAGCGGGGCCGACACTCTGAAGCGCATCACGCTGGAGCTTGGCGGCAAGTCGCCGAATATCGTTTTTGCCGACTCCGATATTGACAGCGCGGTGAAGGGCGCAATCAACGGCATTTTCTACGGCAAAGGCGAGGTCTGCAACGCGGGCTCGCGCCTGTTTGTCGAAAGCAAAGTGCAGGATGAGTTCCTGGACAAACTCGCAGCGCGCGCGGCCAAGATGCGTCCGGCCGATCCGCTCGACCCCAA